>NZ_LNHM01000029.1:0-137316 GCF_001462935.1 Enterobacter sp. 50588862 | reverse complement strand
AATTTGCCTGGCGGCTTTAGCGCGGTGGTCCCACCTGACCCCATGCCGAACTCAGAAGTGAAACGCCGTAGCGCCGATGGTAGTGTGGGGTCTCCCCATGTGAGAGTAGGGAACTGCCAGGCATCAATTAAGAAGAACCCCGTACCGTAAGGTGCGGGGTTTTTTGCTTTTGTTTTTCTCCCTCTCCCTGAAACTTTCTCACCTTCGACTTGCAGGCTCGACATTCATACCATTTCTGGGTATCGTTAGCTGTCTGGATGTCTAAACGTTTATACGTATATTGTGAGGAAGTAAGGTTATGCCGATTCGGGTGCAGGACGAGCTACCAGCCGTCAATTTCTTACGTGAAGAGAACGTCTTCGTGATGACGGCTTCACGCGCGACAGGTCAGGAAATTCGCCCGCTGAAGGTTCTCATCCTCAACCTGATGCCGAAAAAGATTGAGACGGAGAATCAGTTTCTGCGTCTGCTGTCGAACTCCCCGCTGCAGGTCGATATTCAACTGCTGCGTATTGATGCCCGCGAGTCACGTAACACGCCCTCTGAGCATCTGAATAACTTCTACTGTAACTTCGAAGATATTCGGGGGGAAAACTTCGACGGACTGATTGTGACAGGCGCGCCGCTCGGTCTGGTTGAATTTAACGATGTTGCTTACTGGCCGCAGATCAAACAGGTGCTGGAGTGGGCAAAAGATCACGTCACGTCAACGCTGTTTGTCTGCTGGGCGGTACAGGCCGCACTCAACATTCTCTACGGTATTCCCAAGCAAACCCGCACTCAAAAGCTCTCCGGCGTATACGAACACCACATTCTTCATCCACACGCGCTGCTGACGCGTGGTTTTGATGACACCTTCCTGGCCCCACATTCTCGCTACGCCGATTTTCCGGCCCAGCTGATTCGTGATTACACCGATCTGGAGATCCTGGCCGAAACGGAAGACGGGGATGCCTACCTGTTTGCCAGTAAAGACAAACGTATCGCGTTCGTTACCGGCCATCCTGAGTATGATCCCGATACTCTCGCATCAGAGTATTTCCGTGATGTCGAAGCGGGTCTTAATCCGGATATCCCGTACAACTATTTCCCGAAAAACGATCCGCAAAACAAACCAGGAGCGACCTGGCGCAGCCACGGAAATCTGCTGTTCACTAACTGGCTCAACTATTACGTCTACCAGATTACGCCGTACGATCTTCGCCACATGAATCCGACGCTGGAGTAATCGTCTGCATTAAACGATCCTAAAGCGTTTCAGCTATTCAGATCAGGCACCTTCGGGTGCCTTTTTTATTTCCGAAATCCCGTTCAACATGCCAGCAAACTTTAACTCCATATTAATCATCATGTTGCGTTGTAATTAAAATTAAAATGGAAATTGTTTTTGATTTTGGAAAAATTATAGATAGTCTTAATTCTGCTGAGCGAAAACTACACAACGATCTTTCGTTCGCATTGGGGGCGTGATTTTGGATCTTTGATGAGGAGCAGAACGATGACTCAACAGGCAACCACGGTCGATGAATTGACCTTTACCCAGCCGAATGGTGAGCAAGAACAGCAGGTTTTGACGGCCGAAGCGGTAGAGTTTCTGACTGAGCTGGTGACCCGCTTTACGCCGCAGCGCAATAAGCTGCTGGCGGCACGCATTCACCAACAGCAGGAAATCGATAACGGCAAGTTGCCAGGATTTATTTCGGAAACTGCTTCCATTCGTCGTGGTGAATGGAAAATCCGCGGCATTCCTGAAGATTTACAGGATCGTCGCGTTGAGATCACTGGTCCGGTAGAGCGCAAAATGGTGATCAACGCCATGAACGCCAACGTTAAAGTCTTTATGGCCGATTTTGAAGACTCGCTGGCCCCGGACTGGAACAAAGTTATCGACGGGCAAATCAACCTGCGCGATGCCGTCAACGGCACCATCAGCTACACCAACGAAGCCGGGAAAATCTACCAGCTCAAACCGAATCCGGCGGTGCTGATCTGTCGCGTACGAGGTCTGCACCTGCCTGAAAAACATGTCACATGGCGTGGAGAAGCCATTCCGGGCAGCCTGTTTGATTTCGCACTCTATTTTTTCCATAACTACAAAAACCTGCTGGCAAAAGGTAGCGGTCCCTATTTCTATCTGCCAAAAACGCAGGCCTGGCAGGAAGCCGCCTGGTGGAGCGAAGTATTTAGCTACGCGGAAGATCGCTTCAACCTGCCGCGCGGCACGATCAAGGCCACGCTGCTGATTGAAACGCTGCCCGCCGTGTTCCAGATGAATGAAATTCTGCATGCCCTGCGCGACCACATTGTCGGCCTGAACTGCGGACGCTGGGACTATATTTTCAGCTACATCAAAACCCTGAAAAATTATCCCGACCGCGTGCTGCCGGACCGCCAGGTCGTGACCATGGATAAACCCTTCCTGAGCGCCTATTCGCGTCTGCTGATTAAAACCTGCCACAAGCGCGGTGCCTTTGCGATGGGCGGCATGGCGGCCTTTATTCCGAGCAAAGACGCGGAGCGCAATAATCAGGTGCTCAACAAGGTGAAAGCCGATAAAGAGCTGGAAGCCCGTAACGGTCACGACGGCACGTGGATTGCCCATCCGGGCCTGGCCGATACGGCGATGGAGGTCTTCAATCGCGTACTCGGCGATAACAAAAATCAGCTGTTTGTCACGCGCGAAGAAGATGCCCCAACGGCTGAAGAACAGCTGCTGGCATCGTGTGCGGGCGAGCGAACGGAAGAGGGGATGCGTGCCAATATTCGCGTCGCGGTCCAGTACATCGAAGCGTGGATCTCCGGCAACGGCTGCGTGCCTATCTACGGCCTGATGGAAGATGCTGCCACGGCGGAAATTTCGCGCACCTCTATCTGGCAGTGGATCCACCATCAAAAAACGCTCAGCAACGGCAAGCCGGTCACCAAAGCCCTGTTCCGTCAGATGCTGGCCGAAGAGATGCGGGTCATCCAGGACGAGCTGGGCGAACACCGCTTCAGCAGCGGACGCTTTGACGACGCAGCGCGCCTGATGGAGCAAATCACCACATCAGATGACTTAATCGACTTCCTGACCCTGCCGGGCTACCGCTTCCTGGCGTAACTCACCACATAACAATATGGAGCATCTGCACATGAAAACCCGTACCCAACAAATCGAAGAATTAAAGAAAGAGTGGACTCAACCGCGCTGGGAAGGCATCCGCCGTCCTTACAGCGCGGAGGATGTGGTGAAATTACGCGGCTCGGTCAACCCGGAATGCACGCTGGCACAGAACGGTGCGGCGAAAATGTGGAAGCTGCTGCACGGTGGTTCCAAAAAGGGTTATATCAACAGCCTCGGTGCGCTGACCGGCGGTCAGGCATTGCAGCAGGCGAAGGCCGGCATAGAAGCCATTTACCTTTCCGGCTGGCAGGTCGCGGCGGACGCCAACCTGGCCTCCAGCATGTATCCGGATCAATCTCTTTATCCGGCCAACTCGGTACCGTCGGTGGTGGATCGGATCAACAATACCTTCCGCCGCGCGGATCAGATCCAGTGGGCTGCGGGTATCGAACCCCACGATCCGCGTTTTATCGACTATTTCCTGCCGATCGTCGCCGATGCGGAAGCCGGTTTCGGCGGCGTGCTGAACGCCTTTGAGCTGATGAAATCCATGATTGAGGCCGGTGCAGCGGCCGTTCACTTTGAAGATCAGCTGGCGTCGGTGAAGAAGTGCGGGCATATGGGCGGGAAAGTGCTGGTGCCAACCCAGGAAGCGATCCAGAAGCTGGTTGCCGCGCGTCTGGCTGCTGACGTGCTCGGCGTGCCGACGCTGGTGATTGCCCGTACCGATGCGGATGCGGCAGACCTGATCACCTCTGACTGCGATCCGTACGATAGCGAATTTATTACCGGCGAGCGCACCAGCGAGGGGTTCTATCGCACGCATGCCGGTATCGAACAGGCCATCAGCCGCGGCCTGGCCTATGCCCCTTACGCCGACCTGGTCTGGTGTGAAACGTCCACGCCGGATCTGGCGCTGGCGAAGCGCTTTGCCGATGCGATTCATGCGAAATATCCGGGCAAGCTGCTGGCCTACAACTGTTCGCCGTCCTTCAACTGGCAGAAAAAGCTGGATGACAAAACCATCGCCAGCTTCCAGCAGCAGCTGTCGGATATGGGCTACAAGTACCAGTTCATCACCCTGGCAGGCATCCACAGCATGTGGTTCAACATGTTCGACCTGGCGCACGCTTACGCGCAGGGGGAGGGCATGAAGCACTACGTTGAGAAGGTGCAGCAGCCGGAGTTTGCGGCGGGCAAAGATGGTTATACCTTCGTCTCTCACCAGCAGGAAGTGGGCACCGGCTACTTTGATAATGTGACCACGATTATTCAGGGCGGCACCTCCTCCGTCACCGCCTTGACGGGTTCAACGGAAGAAGCACAGTTCTAATCTTTTCCCCCTCTCCCCCCTGGGGAGAGGGTTGGTGGTGAGGGGGAATATATGTCGCGTGGCCTGGAATTACTGATTGCCCAAACCATTCTGCAGGGCTTCGATGCCCAGTATGGTCGTTTTCTTGAAGTGACCTCCGGCGCGCAGCAGCGCTTCGAACACGCAGACTGGCATGCGGTTCAGCAGGCCATGAAGCAGCGTATTCATCTCTATGACCACCATGTGGGTCTGGTGGTGGAGCAGCTGCGCTGTATTACCGACGGTAAAAGCCCGGACGCGGCATTTTTACTGCGCGTGAAAGAGCATTACACCCATCTGTTACCCGACTACCCTCGCTTCGAGATTGCGGAGAGCTTTTTCAACTCCGTCTATTGCCGGTTATTTGACCACCGCTCATTATCTCCTGAGCGGTTATTTATCTTCAGCTCCCAGCCTGAGCGCCGCTTCCGTACCATTCCGCGTCCGCTGGCGAAAGATTTCTTTCCCGATCGCGGGTGGGAAAAGCTCCTGCATCGCATCTTAACGGATTTGCCGCTGCGCCTTCCGTGGGAGAACAAGCTCCGAGATATCGGCTATATTCATGCGCATCTTCGTGAAACCTACGGCGAGGAGGTGCTCAGCCGCAGCCATTTGCAGGTGGCCAACGAGCTGTTCTACCGGAATAAGGCCGCCTGGCTGGTGGGCAAACTGGTTACGCCGACGGCCATTGTGCCGTTTCTGTTGCCCATTCACCGTACCGACGACGGCGAACTGTTTGTCGATACCTGCCTGACCACCAGCGCCGAGGCCAGCATCGTGTTTGGCTTCGCCCGCTCCTATTTCATGGTGTACGCCCCGCTGCCTGCCGCCCTGGTGGAGTGGCTGCGCGAGATCCTGCCGGGCAAAACCACCGCCGAGCTGTATATGGCGATTGGCTGTCAGAAGCATGCCAAAACGGAAAGTTATCGGGAGTATCTGCGCTATGTCACCGCGGCGGATAAGCAGTTTATCGAAGCGCCAGGTATCCGCGGCATGGTGATGCTGGTCTTCACGCTGCCGGGCTTCGACCGGGTCTTTAAGGTGATAAAAGACAGATTCGCCCCGCAGAAAGAGATGACCGCCGCCCACGTCCGCGCCTGCTATCAGCTGGTAAAAGAGCACGATCGCGTCGGGCGAATGGCCGATACCCAGGAGTTTGAAAACTTTGTGCTGGATAAGCAGCAGATCGATCCGGCGCTCATGTCGCTGTTAATGCAGGAAGCGCCAACGAAAATCACCGATCTGGGCGATAAAATAGCGATTAGCCATCTCTACATTGAGCGCCGTATGGTGCCGCTCAATATCTGGCTGGAACAGTCAGAGGGCCAGGCTTTGCGTGATGCCATCGAAGAGTACGGCAACGCCATCCGCCAGCTCGCCGCCGCCAATATCTTCCCTGGCGATATGCTGTTTAAAAACTTCGGCGTCACCCGGCACGGGCGGGTGGTGTTCTACGATTACGATGAAATTTGCTACATGACCGAGGTGAACTTTCGCGATATCCCGCCGCCCCGTTACCCTGAGGATGAGCTCTCCAGCGAGCCGTGGTACAGCGTTTCGCCGGGCGATGTGTTTCCCGAGGAGTTTCGCCACTGGCTGTGTGCGGACCCACGCATCGGGCCGTTATTTGAAGAAATGCATGAAGATCTGTTCCACGCCAGCTACTGGCGCGGGCTACAAACGCGGATCAAAAATGGGCACGTGGAGGATGTGTACGCTTACCGCCGCAAGCAGCGGTTTTGTGTGCGGTTTAACGAATCCCACCATACGCCAGCGTCACCTCTTTCGCGGCCTTAATCACCAGCGCGCCCAGCTCGGTCACCCGGTCGTCGGTCATACGTGAGATGGGGCCAGAGATGGAGATCGCAGCAAACGGCTCGCGATGTTCGTCGAAAATACAGGACGCGAGGCAGCGCAGCCCCAGCGCATGTTCTTCGTCATCAAACGAATAGCCGCGCTTGCGGGTCAACGCCAGATCTTCTTTCAGATGCACCGGCGACACCAGCGTGGCGTGGGTGTAGGCGTGCAGCCCTTTTCGGTGCAGCAGCCCCGTCACCTGCTCTTCGCTCAGCTGCGAGAGAAACGCTTTCCCCGCTCCGGAGGCGTGCATCGGCAGCTTGCCGCCAATCGGCGCGGACATGCGCATCAGCTGCGTGCACTGCACCTGGTCGATGATAATCGCCTGGTGGTCGCTCTGGTCGAGCACCGCAAGGTTCACCGTCTCGCCGGACTCCTCCATCAGCTTGCGCAGGATCGGGTGAACAATCGCCAGCAGGTTACGGCTCTGAAGGAAGCTGCTGCCCACGATAAACGCATGCGCGCCCACCGCCCAGTGCCCCAGCTCGCCGACCTGGCGGACAAAGCCCAGCTGCTGCATGGTGGTCAGCAGGCGGTGCGTGGTGGAGTTCGGCAGGCCAGCCTGCTGGGCCAGCTCCGTCAGGGCCACGCTGCCGTGCGACTCGGCTATCCACTCCAGCAGCTTCAGACCGCGCGTCAGGGATTGAACCTGTCCGCCGGGTTGTGCAGCGGCGGTGGCGGCAGGTTTTCTGCCGCGTTTGGCGGGAACGGTCGCGACCATGACGATCTCCTTTTTCTGTATCGTGGAAATCATTTTCGTTTTATTTGGTGAATTTGCAACCGTTTTCCTGACTGATCGGAGGAGTGATGGTGAACATGTCTCATGTTACCGCGGCGTGACTTTTCCACCCTGCGAGATTGTGCCAGTATGGAACGCAGCCTTTTGGCCTTGTTGAGCGTTGTCGGGAGCAAGTGTGAGCAGCAAAGTAGAGCAACTGCGTGCGCAGTTAAATGAACGAATTCTGGTGCTGGACGGCGGCATGGGCACCATGATCCAGAGCTATCGTCTGAGCGAAGACGATTTCCGCGGCGAGCGCTTCGCCGACTGGCCCTGCGACCTGAAAGGGAACAACGACCTGCTGGTGCTCAGCAAGCCGTCCGTGATTAAGGATATCCACAACGCCTACTTCGAAGCAGGTGCGGATATCGTTGAAACCAACACCTTCAACTCGACAACCATCGCCATGGCGGATTACCAGATGGAATCCCTGTCGGCGGAGATCAACTATGAGGCGGCCAGGCTCGCCCGCGCCTGTGCCGACGAGTGGACGGCCCGCACGCCGGACAAGCCGCGCTACGTTGCCGGGGTGCTTGGCCCGACCAACCGCACCGCGTCGATTTCACCGGACGTCAACGACCCGGCGTTTCGTAATATCACCTTTGACCAGCTGGTTACGGCGTATCGTGAATCGACCAAAGCGCTGGTGGAAGGTGGCTCCGACCTGATCCTGATTGAAACGGTGTTCGATACCCTCAACGCCAAAGCCGCGATATACGCGGTGAAAGAGGAGTTTGAGGCGCTGGGCGTTGACCTGCCGATCATGATCTCCGGCACCATCACCGACGCCTCCGGGCGTACCCTGTCCGGCCAGACAACCGAAGCGTTTTATAACTCCCTGCGCCACGCCGACGCGCTCTCCTTCGGCCTGAACTGCGCGCTGGGACCAGACGAACTGCGCCAGTACGTGCAGGAGCTTTCGCGCATCGCCGAATGCTACGTTACCGCGCATCCGAACGCCGGTCTGCCGAACGCGTTTGGCGAGTACGATCTGGATGCTGACACCATGGCGGCGCAAATCCGCGAGTGGGCCGAGTCAGGCTTCCTGAACATCGTCGGCGGCTGCTGCGGCACCACGCCGGAGCACATCGCCGCCATGAGCCGCGCCGTGGACGGGCTGCCGCCGCGCAAGCTGCCCGAGCTGCCGGTTGCCTGTCGCCTTTCCGGCCTGGAGCCGTTGACCATCGGCGACGACAGCCTGTTTGTGAACGTGGGTGAACGTACCAACGTTACCGGTTCCGCTAAATTCAAGCGCCTGATCAAAGAAGAGAAGTACAGCGAAGCGCTGGACGTCGCCCGCCAGCAGGTGGAAAGCGGGGCGCAGATTATCGATATCAACATGGACGAGGGGATGCTTGACGCCGAAGCGGCGATGGTGCGTTTCCTCAACCTGATTGCCGGTGAGCCGGATATCGCCCGCGTGCCGATCATGATTGACTCCTCGAAGTGGGAGGTCATCGAAAAAGGGCTGAAATGCATTCAGGGCAAAGGCATCGTTAACTCCATCTCGATGAAAGAGGGCGTGGATATCTTTATCCACCACGCGAAGATGGTACGCCGCTACGGTGCGGCCGTGGTGGTGATGGCCTTCGATGAGGTGGGCCAGGCCGACACCCGCGAGCGCAAAATTGAGATATGCCGCCGCGCGTACAAAATTCTGACCGAAGAGGTGGGCTTCCCGCCGGAAGACATTATTTTCGACCCGAACATCTTTGCCGTCGCGACCGGCATCGAAGAGCACAACAACTACGCCCAGGACTTTATCGGCGCGTGTGAAGACATCAAGCGCGAGCTGCCGCATGCGCTGATCTCCGGCGGCGTGTCGAACGTCTCGTTCTCGTTCCGCGGCAACGACCCGGTGCGTGAGGCGATCCACGCCGTGTTCCTCTACTACGCCATCCGCAATGGGATGGACATGGGCATCGTCAACGCCGGACAGCTGGCGATTTACGACGATCTGCCTGCCGAACTGCGCGATGCCGTAGAGGACGTGATCCTCAACCGTCGCGACGACGCCACCGAGCGCATGCTCGACCTGGCGGAAAAATACCGCGGCAGTAAATCGGATGAATCGGCCAATGTTCAGCAGGCCGAGTGGCGCGCCTGGGACGTGAAAAAGCGTCTGGAATACTCGCTGGTGAAAGGGATTACCGAGTTCATCGAGCAGGACACCGAGGAAGCGCGTCAGCAGGCAACCCGCCCGATTGAGGTGATCGAAGGGCCGCTGATGGACGGCATGAACGTGGTCGGCGATCTGTTCGGCGAGGGCAAGATGTTCCTGCCGCAGGTGGTGAAATCCGCTCGCGTCATGAAGCAGGCAGTGGCTTATCTTGAACCCTTCATCGAAGCCAGCAAAGAGAAGGGCTCCAGCAACGGTAAAATGGTTATCGCCACCGTGAAGGGCGACGTACACGACATCGGCAAAAACATTGTTGGCGTGGTGTTGCAGTGCAATAACTACGAAATTATCGACCTTGGCGTGATGGTTCCGGCGGATAAAATCCTCAAGACCGCGCGCGAAGTGAACGCCGATCTGATTGGCCTCTCCGGCCTGATTACGCCGTCGCTCGACGAAATGGTCAACGTGGCAAAAGAGATGGAGCGTCAGGGCTTCACCATTCCGCTGCTGATTGGCGGGGCGACCACCTCGAAAGCGCACACGGCAGTGAAGATCGAGCAGAACTACAGCGGACCGACGGTTTACGTGCAGAACGCCTCGCGCACGGTGGGCGTGGTTTCGGCACTGCTCTCCGAGACTCAGCGCGACGATTTTGTGGCGCGCACTCGCCAGGAGTACGAAACCGTTCGCGTGCAGCACGGGCGCAAAAAACCGCGCACGCCGCCGGTGACGCTCGCTGCCGCACGCGATAACGACCTGGCCTTTGACTGGGCAAGCTATACGCCGCCGGTCGCGCATCGTCTGGGCGTGCAGGACGTGACGGTCAGCATCGAGACGCTGCGCAACTACATTGACTGGACGCCGTTCTTTATGACCTGGTCGCTGGCGGGCAAATATCCGCGCATCCTCGAAGATGAAGTCGTAGGCGAAGAGGCGAAGCGCCTGTTTAAAGACGCCAACGATATGCTGGACACGCTGAGCGCAGAGAAAACCCTCAACCCGCGCGGCGTGGTGGGGCTGTTCCCGGCGAACCGCGTGGGTGACGACGTGGAAATCTACCGCGATGAAACCCGTACCCACGTGCTGGCCGTGAGCCATCACCTGCGGCAGCAAACCGAAAAAGTGGGCTTTGCCAACTACTGCCTGGCAGATTTCGTTGCGCCGAAGCTGAGCGGGAAAGCTGACTATATCGGCGCCTTTGCGGTAACCGGCGGTCTGGAAGAAGACGCCCTGGCAGACGCGTTTGAAGCGCAACACGATGATTACAATAAGATCATGGTGAAAGCGATTGCCGACCGCCTGGCGGAAGCCTTTGCTGAATACCTGCACGAACGCGTACGTAAGGTGTACTGGGGTTACGCGGCGAATGAGAACCTCAGCAACGAGGATCTGATCCGCGAAAACTACCAGGGGATTCGTCCGGCGCCGGGCTATCCGGCCTGTCCGGAACACACCGAAAAAGGCACTATCTGGAAACTGCTGGACGTAGAAGCGCATACCGGCATGAAGCTCACCGAGTCGTTCGCCATGTGGCCGGGCGCATCCGTGTCGGGCTGGTACTTCAGTCATCCGGACAGCAAGTACTTCGCCGTGGCGCAGCTGCAGCGCGATCAGATCGAAGATTACGCCCTGCGCAAAGGCATGAGCGTGTCTGAGGTAGAGCGCTGGCTGGCGCCGAATTTAGGCTACGACGCGGACTAACGTCACTTTTCCTTACAACAAACAGGGCACCTCAACGGTGCCCTGTCTCTTTCTTACGTTTAAACCCTTATACTCAATCATAAAATCTAAAACGATAAGGAGAACCCACTTCCGTGCTGACGTTGTTACATCTGCTTTCGGCAGTCGCACTGCTCGTATGGGGCACCCATATTGTCCGCACCGGCGTGATGCGCGTGTTCGGCGCGCGCTTACGTACCGTCCTCAGCGGCAGCGTTGAGAAGAAGCCGCTCGCCTTCTGCGCGGGGATTGGCGTCACGGCGCTGGTGCAAAGCAGCAATGCCACCACCATGCTCGTCACCTCGTTCGTGGCGCAGGATCTGGTCGCGCTCGCCCCGGCGCTGGTGATCGTGCTGGGTGCTGACGTCGGTACCGCGCTGATGGCGCGTATCCTGACGTTCGATCTCTCCTGGCTGTCGCCGCTGCTGATTTTCATCGGTGTGATCTTTTTCCTTGGCCGCAAGCAGACCCGGGCCGGGCAGCTTGGCCGCGTGGGCATTGGCCTCGGACTGATTCTGCTGGCGCTGGAACTGATTGTGCAGGCGGTGACGCCTATCACCCAGGCGAACGGCGTGCAGGTCATCTTCGCCTCGCTGACCGGTGACATCATGCTGGATGCGCTGATCGGAGCAGTGTTTGCCATCATCAGCTACTCCAGCCTGGCCGCCGTGCTGCTGACGGCCACGCTCACCGCCGCGGGCGCGATCTCCTTCCCGGTGGCGCTGTGTCTGGTGATCGGCGCTAACCTCGGCTCTGGCCTGCTGGCGATGCTTAACAACAGCGCGGCCAATGCTGCCGCCCGCCGCGTGGCGCTGGGGAGTTTGCTGTTTAAGCTGGTGGGCAGCCTGATTATTCTGCCGTTTGTCCATCCGCTGGCAAACCTGATGGACAACCTCCCGCTGCCGAAAGCGGAGCTGGTGATCTACTTCCACGTCTTCTATAACCTGGTGCGCTGCCTGGCGATGGTGCCGTTTGCCGCGCCGATGGCCCGCTTTTGCGAGCGTCTTATCCGTGATGAACCGGAGCTGGACGCGCGCCTTAAGCCGAAGCATCTGGATACCTCCGTGCTGGACACCCCCGCGCTGGCCATCGCCAACGCCGCCCGCGAAACGCTGCGCATGGGCGACGCGATGGAAACCATGCTCGAAGGGCTGAAAAAGGTGATGCACGGCGAGCCTCGCGAGGAAAAAGAGCTGCGCAGGCTGGCGGACGACATCAACGTGCTGTATACCGCCATCAAGCTCTATCTGGCGCGTATCCCGCAGGACGAACTGGCGGAAGAGGAGTCCCGCCGCTGGGCGGAAATCATTGAGATGTCGCTTAACCTTGAGCAGGCCTCGGACATCGTTGAGCGTATGGGCAGCGAAATCGCGGACAAATCCCTGGCCGCGCGTCGGGCGTTCTCCGTGGAAGGGCTGAAGGAGCTGGAAGCGCTGCACGAAAAGCTGGTGAGCAACCTGAAGCTGGCGATGTCGGTCTTCTTCTCCAGCGACGTACCGAGCGCGCGCCGCCTGCGCCGCAACAAGCATCGTTTCCGCATTCTCAACCGTCGCTACTCGCACGCCCACGTTGAACGTCTGCACCAGCAGAACGTGCAGAGCATCGAGACCAGCTCCCTGCACCTGGGGCTGCTGGGGGATATGAAGCGTCTTAACTCGCTGTTCTGCGCAGTGGCGTATAGCGTGATGGAACAGCCGGATGAAGACGACGAGCGGGATGAGTATTAATCCCCGGCGTGTTTGAGTGTTAACCCAAAACCCAATGCTTTCATGACCGCGAGCGTGGTTTTGAGCGTTGGGTTTCCTTTATCACTAAATGAACGATAAAGCTGCTCACGTGATAAGCCGGTTTGCTGTGAAATGGTCGACATTCCTTTGGCTCGCGCGACAACACCAAGGGCTTTAGCGATATACGTCGAGTCGCCTGTTTCTAGTGCATCAGCGATAAACACGGCGATTTCCTCGTCATCCTCCAACGCGTTGGCGGGATCGTAAGGTGTTAATTTATGCATGCTCATTCACTCCTGCCATTGGGATACATTGCCCAGCATTTTTGCCATCAGTATGTCTCTGTCCTGGCTGCTTTTGTCACCGCCACATAACAGCACAATGATGCAATTGCTTTGGTATTTAAAATAGATTCTGTAGCCCGGACCAAAGTGGATCCTTAGCTCACTTATACCTTCTCCCACGGGTTTAACGTCGCCCGCTAAGCCATTTGCCAACCGAAAGAGGCGGGAAGCGATAATGGTCTTCGCTCGTCGATCTTTTAAGTTTTGCTCCCAGCGTCGGAAGGATTCTGTCTGAACAATCTCCTTCATATTACTCCCTGTGATTTATAAACTACAAACACTTCTACATGGAGAGCAAAACTAAAAGGCTTGAACACATGGGTAAATGACAGGATGCTAAATCCTGAAAGCATCTCGCAAACTAAAAAACCCGTCTCAGTTACCGTCGGCTAATCTTTTTTTTCGGCCCAAACCTAAGGTATATTTCGCCCTTCACAGGAGAAACTATGCTGCCAACTCAATCAACCCGATTAAACAAGTACATTAGCGAGAGCGGTATCTGCTCACGTCGCGAGGCTGACCGTTACATTGAACAAGGCAACGTGTTTCTTAACGGCAAACGCGCCACTATCGGCGACCAGGTGGTGCCTGGCGATGTGGTTAAAGTGAATGGTCAGGTCATCGAACCGCGTGATGCTGAAGACCTGGTGTTTATCGCGTTGAACAAACCGGTTGGGATTGTCAGCACCACGGAAGACGGTGAACGGGACAACATCGTTGATTTCGTTAACCACAGCAGCCGCATTTTCCCGATTGGCCGTCTGGATAAAGACTCTCAGGGGCTGATTTTCCTCACCAACCACGGCGATCTGGTCAACAAAATTCTGCGTGCCGGTAACGACCACGAGAAAGAGTATATCGTTACGGTGAACAAGCCGGTGACGGACGAGTTCATTCGCGGGATGGGCGCAGGCGTGCCGATTCTGGGCACCGTGACGAAGAAGTGCAAGGTCAAAAAAGAAGCGCCCTTTGCGTTCCGTATCACGCTGGTGCAGGGCCTGAACCGCCAGATCCGTCGCATGTGCGAGTATTTTGGTTATGAAGTGACGAAGCTGGAACGTACGCGCATCATGAACGTCAGCCTGTCCGGGATCCCGCTGGGCGAGTGGCGTGACCTAACGGACGACGAGCTGATCGAGCTGTTCAAGCTTATCGAAAACTCCTCGTCCGAAGCGAAGCCGAAAGCCAAAGCCAAACCGAAAACGCAGGCGATTAAACGTCCGGTGGTTAAGGCACCGCAGGCGGAAGAGAAAGGGCGGGGCAAGCCGGGTAACGGAAAACGCTTTACCCAGCCGGGGCGCAAAAAGAAAGGGCGCTGATTAGCGCCTTCCACGGGTTGATGTATTGGCGGACCAGGAAAAGGTCGCCTCTGCATCCGGCTTATAAGCCTGCTCTTTTTTCAGCTTGCGGGCTTTTTTCGCCGCAGCCTGACGTTGCGCCATCAGCTTGTCGATATACTCTTTTTTAACCTGATTGGTTTCGGCGTTCGTCAGCGTGCGGCCATGGGCGATGCGGGCGCGGTCGAGAAGCGTTTTAAGTTCACGCTGCTCGGCTTCCGTCATGTCTTTCTGGGTCAAACGTGGTGTAGCCATTGCTGAAGCCTCCTGATGGGGAGGCTCCAGTGTAAAGCAAGCCGCGTCAATTAACCCTGCTTCAGCGCATCTTTTTTCGGTTGTTCATCAATCGGTTTACCGGACCAGTAGCCCGCCAGCAGCGAGCCGGACAGATTGTGCCAGACGGAGAACAGCGCGCCCGGCAGGGCCGCCAGCGGTGAGAAGTAAATTTTACCCAGCGCCGCTGCCAGGCCGGAGTTCTGCATCCCTACCTCGATTGCCAGCGTGCGGCAGGTGGACTCGTCAAAGCCAAACAGCTTCCCGCCCCAGTAGCCGCCCAGCAGGCCAATGGTGTTATGCAGCACCACCGCGACGATCACCACAAAGCCCACGGAGGCAATGTGCGACGCGGAACCAGCCACCACGGCGCTGATGATCGCCAGAATGCAGACCATCGAAAACGCGGGCAGGTACGGCTCAACCGCTTTCACCACGCGTGGGAAAAGATGGTGAATGACCAGCCCCAGCGCAATCGGGATCACCACAATCTGCAGAATGCTGAGCAACATGCCCATCACGTCCACCTGAATATGCGCGTCCACGTACAGGCGGGTTAACAGCGGTGTGGCAATCACGCCCACCAGCGTGGATACCGAAGAGATGGTCACGGAGAGCGCCACGTCACCTTTCGCCAGATAGATCATTACGTTAGATGCCGTACCGCTGGCGACGCTGCCCACCAGCACCATCCCGGCGGAGAGATCGGGCGGCATCTTAAAGGCCATCGCCAGCAGCCAGGCCGCGAGCGGCATCACCAGGTAGTGCAAAAATATTCCTGCCGCGACGGGCGCCGGGCGCGACAGCACGCGTTTAAAATCGTCGATTTTAAGGTGCACGCCCATGCCGAACATAATCAGCATCAGCAGCGTGGTGACCCACGGACCAATGCCCGTGAACGTGGTAGGGGTGTAATACGCGAGTACGGAGAGCAGCAGCGCCCATAGCGGGAACAGCCGGGTGATAGCGGATAACATATTGAATTCCTTGCAGTATTGTCGTGTTGTTTAGTTATGAAAAAGCCGGGTCTGTGCCCGGCTTATAGGTATTGTTTATCGTGCTAACGAATTTTATTCAAACAAATTCTGATGAAGTTTCTGCACCACCTGCTCGGCCTGATCGGCAGGGACCAGGAAGCAAAGGTTATAGCTGGAGGCACCGTAGCAGATCATGCGGATGTTGAACGGGTCAAGCACGCCGAACACCTCTTTGCCCACGCCGCAGGCGCGAGACAGCTTGTTACCGATGATGGCCACCAGCGCCAGGTCTTCTTCGACCTCCACGCGGCACAGCTCAGACAGCTCAATCAGCAGCGACTGCGTCAGCAGGGTGTCGCCGGTGGAGGTGGAGCCGGTGGTGTCCAGCGTCAGCGCAATGCTCACCTCGGAGGTGGTAATCAAATCTACAGAGATGTTATGGCGCGCGAGGATGCCAAACACTTCCGCCAGGAAGCCGCGGGAGTGCAGCATATTGTGGCTGTGCAGCGTGACCAGCGTTTGGCGGCGGCGCAGGGCCAGCGCGCGGAACAGTGGCGGGTTCTCGGTTTTCTTGCAGACCAGCGTCCCGCCCGCTTTTGGATCTTTACTGGAGCCAACGAAGACCGGAATATCGCTGCGCACGGCGGGCAGCAGCGTTGCCGGATGCAGCACTTTTGCACCGAAGGTGGCCATTTCCGCCGCTTCTTCAAAGGCAATCACATCAATACGTTTTGCCGCGGAAACGACGCGCGGATCGGTGGTGTAAATACCCGGCACATCCGTCCAGATATCCACGCGCGTTGCGTGCAGGGCTTCGCCCAGCAGCGCGGCGGTGTAATCGCTGCCGCCACGGCCAAGCGTGGTCGTGCGTCCTTTCGCTTCGCTGCCGATAAAGCCCTGGGTGATCACCATGCCTTCTGCCAGGCGCGGCGCCAGCTGCTGGTTGGTGAGCTCGGCCAGCATCTCAACGTCCGGTTCAGCGCGCCCAAAACGATCGCTGGTGCGCATCACTTTACGCACGTCAAACCACTGCGCCTGAACGTTACGCTCGCGCATAATTTCAACGAACAGCAGGGTAGACATCAATTCACCGTGGCTGACCAGTTCATCGGTCAGGGCGGTGGAGGTTGCCAGTGACGCCGCTTCTGCCAGGGTGGTGATATTTTCCAGCAGACGCTCCACTTCTTCGCGGATCACGTTCGGGTTTTGCAGACGTTCAAGAATGTCGAACTGAATTTTGCGCAGTGCATCCAGCTTCACGAAACGTTCTGTCGCTTCCAGTCCTTCAGACAGAGAAACCAGCAGGTTCGTCACGCCGGCGGATGCAGAGAGCACCACCAGGCGGGTATTCGGATCGGCCAGCACCACATCGGCGCTGCGGTTCATGGCATCGTAATCGGCCACACTGGTGCCGCCAAACTTGGCGACCACAAAACTCGTCATAACAACCTCGTGTCAGGGAATGAATAAGCGACCTTGGCACAAGAATGAAACGAAAACAGGTGCAGGCGCAAAATACGGCCCTATAAATAAAATGCGGGGGAGGTCCTGTCAATGCTGGGATTATGCGGATTTTTTATGGGGGGGTACCCCTGAGAAACAGGACTTATAACAGGCCCATATTTTATGCTCCTTTTTACCCCCTTTTGACCGACATTTCGCCACGCCGGAAGGGCGCGACAGCAGCTATACTTTTCGGGTCTTTTCACCTGCGTTTGATGCAGACCAGGGCAATGGCATAAAAACCATCACAATTTTTATTTGCAGGCGCTACAATCGACCGCAGTCACAATTCTCAAATCAGAAGAGTATTGCTAATGAAAAACATCAACCCAACGCAGACCGCTGCCTGGCAGGCACTCCAGAAACATTATGATGAAATGAAAGACGTCACCATCGCGGATCTGTTCGCGAAAGATGCCGATCGTTTCACTAAGTTCTCCGCGACCTTCGATGACCTCATGCTGGTGGATTTCTCCAAGAACCGCATTACCGAAGAGACGCTGGCAAAACTGCAGGATCTGGCGAAAGAGACCGAGCTGGCCGACGCCATCAAATCCATGTTCTCCGGCGAGAAGATCAACCGCACCGAAGACCGTGCCGTGCTTCACGTGGCGCTGCGCAACCGTAGCAATACGCCAATCATCGTTGACGGCAAAGATGTGATGCCGGAAGTAAACGCGGTGCTGGAAAAGATGAAAACCTTCTCTGAAGCGATCATCTCCGGCAGTTGGAAAGGCTACACCGGCAAAGCAATCACCGACGTGGTGAACATCGGTATCGGCGGCTCTGACCTCGGCCCGTTCATGGTGACCGAAGCGCTGCGCCCGTACAAAAACCACCTCAACATGCACTTTGTCTCTAACGTCGATGGTACCCACATCGCCGAAGTGCTGAAAAACGTGAACCCGGAAACCACCCTGTTCCTGGTGGCGTCTAAAACCTTTACCACCCAGGAAACCATGACCAACGCCCACAGCGCGCGCGACTGGTTCCTGAAAACCGCGGGCGACGAAAAGCACGTGGCGAAACACTTCGCGGCGCTGTCTACCAACGGTAAAGCGGTAGGCGAGTTCGGTATCGACACCGCGAACATGTTCGAGTTCTGGGACTGGGTTGGCGGCCGCTACTCTCTGTGGTCTGCAATCGGTCTGTCCATCATCCTGTCCGTGGGCTTTGACAACTTCGTTGAGCTGCTCTCCGGCGCGCATGCGATGGACAAACACTTCTCCACCACCGCGCCTGAGAAAAACCTGCCGGTGCTGCTGGCGCTGATCGGTATCTGGTACAACAACTTCTTCGGCGCTGAAACCGAAGCGATCCTGCCATACGACCAGTACATGCACCGTTTTGCGGCCTACTTCCAGCAGGGCAACATGGAATCCAACGGTAAGTACGTTGACCGTAACGGCAACACGGTGGACTACCAGACTGGCCCGATCATCTGGGGCGAGCCGGGCACCAACGGCCAGCATGCGTTCTACCAGCTTATTCACCAGGGTACCAAAATGGTACCGTGCGATTTCATCGCCCCGGCGATCACGCACAACCCGCTGTCCGACCACCATCCGAAGCTGTTGTCTAACTTCTTCGCACAGACCGAAGCGCTGGCGTTCGGTAAATCCCGCGAAGTGGTTGAGCAGGAATACCGTGACCAGGGTAAAGATCCGGCCACGCTGGAGCACGTTGTGCCGTTCAAAGTGTTCGAAGGCAACCGTCCAACCAACTCCATCCTGCTGCGCGAAATCACCCCGTTCAGCCTGGGCGCGCTGATTGCGCTGTACGAGCACAAGATCTTCACCCAGGGCGCGATCCTGAACATCTTCACCTTTGACCAGTGGGGCGTTGAGCTGGGCAAACAGCTGGCAAACCGCATTCTGCCAGAGCTGGGTGACGATAAAGCCATCGACAGCCACGACAGCTCCACCAATGGTTTGATTAACCGTTATAAAGCATGGCGTGCGTAATTAATATGTCATGAAAAATGCCGGCGATATGCCGGCATTTTTTTATCGGATAATTCCTGATGTCTGTTAGTTAACTCAAATTCTGACTCTGAGTTTAATCTGAAAAAGGCGGTTAACCTGCTAATTGCTGCGGTTTATTTTAAGAAAATACGTAGAGCTAAGATAATAAGGCTATATTATAATTTATTGATTCTTATCGATTATTTATTTCAAATATTTGTTTTTCGTTTCTGTTTTATCCATTAGTCCGAAAACCATCCCCCTATTTCCCCCCACGGTAAACCCTCTGCTGTAGTTGTGTATACTCGATTCCGCCTGAATTTCTTTTCGGGCAAATCTCCATTCATTCATTGAAGGGAAATTGTTATGAAGAAAGTACTGTATGGCATTTTTGCCATATCTGCACTTGCGGCGACGTCTGTCTATGCAGCTCCGGTCCAGGTCGGGGAAGCAGCAGGGTCGGCAGCGACGTCTGCGTCTGCGGGAAGTTCTACCGCAGCCAGCACCAGCACCGTAAGTTCAGCCGTGGGTGTCGCGCTGGCGGCAACCGGTGGCGGTGATGGCTCCAATACCGGAACCACGACCACTACGACAACCAGCACCCAGTAATACCGGGTGTTTTAATCATAACCACACTTCGGTGTGGTTATTTCGCCCCTTCGGAGAAGAGTCGTGAAGCGACCTGCAATCATTCTGATTTGCCTGCTGTTGCAGGCGTGCTCAGCCACCACCAAAGGGCTGGGACATTCACTGTGGGAAAGCCTGTTCGGCACGCCGGGCGTTCATCTGACCGATGACGAACTTCAGAACATGCCGTACGCCAGCCAGTACATGCAGCTAAACGATGGCCCGCAGCTGTTTGTGGTGCTCGCTTTCGATGAAAACGGGCAGCAGAAATGGGTGACGCAGGATCAGGCCACCATCGTCACGCAGCATGCCCGAATCGTGAAAACGCTGCTCGGCGGCGACAACTTGCTCGAGGTGAATAATCTCGCCGAAGACCCGCTCATCAAGCCAAATCAGATCGTCGACGGCGCAAGCTGGACGCGCACGATGGGCTGGACCGAGCACAAGCAGGTGCGCTACGCCACGGCCCGCTCCACCTTCCGCTGGGACGGTACGGACAACGTGAAAGTCGGCAGCGACGAAACGCAGGTTCGCGTGCTGGATGAAGAGGTCACCACCGACCAGGCCACCTGGCATAACCGCTTCTGGATCGACGAGGATGGGCAGATCCGTCAGTCCTTGCAGTATCTCGGTGCCGGTTTCTTCCCGGTGAAAACCACCCTGATCAAGGCGGCGAAATCATGAAAACGCTCATCCACGCTGCGCTTCTCGCCAGCCTTGCCGCGCCGCTGGCGTGGTCTGCAGGAACGGTAAAGGTCTACACGCCGGACAGTGAAAAACCCAAAACCTTAACCAACGCCGAGCATCTGCTCGATCTCGTCGGGCAGCCAAGGCTTGCCAACAGCTGGTGGCCGGGAGCGGTGATCGGCGAGCGTCAGGCGACGGTTAAGGCGGAGCAGGAACACCGTGCCCTGCTGGCCCGCCTGACGAGCCTGGCGGAGCAGGAAGACGGCGACGATGCCGCGGCCATTAACAGCGTTCGCCAGCAGCTTCAGGCGCTGAAAGTGACAGGCCGCCAGAAAGTTAATCTTGATCCAGATGAAGTGCGCGTCACGGAAAAGGGCAACCCCACGCTTGAAGGGGAGTACACCCTCTGGCTTCCGGTGAAGCCGACGACGGTGACCGTGATGGGGCTTATCAGCAGCCCCGGTAAAAAGCCCTTTACGCCCGGCCGCGACGTGGCGAGCTATCTCGACGAACAAAGCCTGCTGAGCGGCGCGGATAACAGCTACGCATGGATTATTTATCCAGACGGGCATACGCAAAAAGCGCCGGTGGCGTACTGGAATAAACGCCATATCGAACCCATGCCGGGCAGCATCATTTTTGTCGGTTTTGCCGACCATTTCTGGACGAAGGCATATGACGGGCTTAACGCCGATATCCTTCACTCCCTGACACAGCGGATACCGGAAGAATGAAAAGAACCTATCTCTACAGCATGCTGGCGCTCTGCGTAAGCGCCGCCTGCCATGCAGAAACGTATCCGGCACCTGTTGGCCCGTCTCAGTCAGACTTCGGCGGCGTCGGTTTACTGCAAACGCCTACCGCGCGCATGGCGCGTGAAGGGGAAATTAGCCTTAACTACCGCGATAACGACCAGTATCGCTACTATTCCGCCTCCGTACAGCTTTTCCCGTGGCTTGAAACCACGCTGCGCTATACCGACGTGCGTACGAAACAGTACAGCAGCGTCGACGCCTTCTCCGGCGATCAGACCTACAAAGATAAAGCCTTCGACGTCAAACTGCGCCTGTGGGAAGAGAGCTACTGGATGCCGCAGGTCTCCGTGGGTGCAAAAGATATCGGCGGTACCGGCCTGTTCGACGCGGAATACATCGTGGCCAGCAAGGCCTGGGGACCGTTTGATTTTTCTCTCGGTCTTGGCTGGGGCTATCTCGGCACCAGCGGCAACGTTAAAAACCCGTTCTGTACCTACAGCGATAAATACTGCTATCGCGATAACAGCTACAAGAAAGCCGGTTCCATCAACGGCGACCAGATGTTCCACGGCCCGGCCTCGCTGTTCGGTGGTGTGGAATACCAGACGCCGTGGCAGCCTCTGCGCCTGAAGCTGGAGTACGAAGGGAACGACTACTCGCAGGACTTCGCCGGGAAGATTGAGCAGAAGAGCAAGTTTAACGTCGGCGCCATTTATCGCGTCACCGACTGGGCCGACGTTAACCTCAGCTACGAGCGCGGCAACACGGTGATGTTTGGCTTCACGCTGCGCACCAACTTCAACGACATGCGGCCGCACTACAACGATAACGCGCGGCCTGCCTACCGGCCGGAGCCGCAGGACGCGATTCTGCAGCACTCCGTGGTGGCAAACCAGCTGACCCTGCTGAAATACAACGCCGGCCTGGCCGATCCGAAAATTCAGGTGAAAGGCGATACGCTGTACGTCACCGGCGAGCAGGTGAAATACCGCGACTCGCGGGAAGGGATCGAACGCGCCAACCGGATCGTGATGAACGATCTCCCGGACGGGATCCGCACGATCCGCGTGACGGAGAATCGCCTGAATCTGCCGCAGGTCACCACCGAAACCGATGTCGCCAGCCTCAAGCGCCATCTTGAAGGCGAACCGCTCGGGCATGAAACCGAGCTGGTGCAAAAACGCGTAGAGCCGATCGTGCCGGAAACCACCGAGCAGGGCTGGTATATCGATAAATCGCGCTTTGATTTCCATATCGATCCGGTACTGAACCAGTCCGTCGGCGGGCCGGAAAACTTCTACATGTATCAGCTGGGTGCGATGGCGACGGCGGATCTGTGGGTCACCGACCACCTGCTGACCACCGGCAGCCTGTTCGGCAACATTGCGAACAACTACGACAAGTTTAACTACACGAACCCGCCGAACGACTCGAAGCTGCCGCGCGTGCGTACCCGCGTGCGTGAATACGTGCAGAACGATGTCTACGTGAATAACCTGCAGGCCAACTACTTCCAGTACTTCGGCAACGGCTTCTACGGCCAGGTTTACGGAGGCTACCTGGAGACTATGTTCGGCGGCGCGGGGGCGGAGGTGCTGTATCGTCCCGTCGACAGCAACTGGGCGTTCGGGATTGATGCCAACTACGTTAAGCAGCGTGACTGGCGCAGCGCGCAGGACATGATGAAGTTCACCGACTACAGCGTCAAAACCGGCCACCTGACCGCCTACTGGACGCCTTCGTTCGCGCAGGACGTGCTGGTGAAAGCCAGCGTCGGCCAGTATCTGGCGGGCGACAAGGGCGGCACGCTGGATATCTCCAAACACTTCGACAGCGGCGTCGTGGTGGGCGGCTACGCCACTATTACCAACGTCTCGCCGGACGAGTACGGGGAAGGGGACTTCACCAAAGGGGTTTACGTGTCGATTCCGCTGGATCTCTTCTCATCCGGTCCGACTCGCAGCCGTGCGGCAGTGGGCTGGACGCCGCTGACGCGTGACGGTGGTCAGCAGCTTGGGCGTAAGTTCCAGCTGTACGACATGACCAGCGATAAGAACATTAACTTCCGCTGATGCTTCACGCCGTGTGGCACTGCGTTTGCCCGGCCTACGGTTTTTGTAGGCTCGGTAAGCGCAGCGCCACCGGGCGAATGCGCCAAACATAAACAAAAAATATAGATCTCCGTCACATTTTTGCGTTATACAGGAATCTCGTCCTGGAGAATGAGGTGCTGTATGACATCCCTGACTCGCCCGCGCGTTGAGTTTATCTCAACGATACTCCAGACCGTGCTGAACCTCGGTCTGCTGAGCCTTGGCCTGATCCTGGTCGTCTTTCTCGGCAAAGAGACGGTGCATCTGGCGGATGTGCTATTTGCCCCTGAGCAAACCAGCAAATATGCGCTGGTGGAAGGCCTGGTGGTCTACTTTCTCTACTTTGAATTTATCGCCCTGATTGTGAAGTACTTCCAGTCCGGCTTTCACTTCCCGCTACGCTATTTTGTTTACATTGGCATCACCGCCATTGTGCGGCTGATCATCGTCGATCATAAATCCCCGCTCGACGTGCTGATCTACTCGGCGGCGATCCTGCTGCTGGTGATCACCCTCTGGCTGTGTAACTCGAAGCGGCTGAAACGGGAATAAAAAAATGGCGGCCCGGAGGCCGCCTAACAACAGTCACAAGTTGGGTCAATACAATACGTCTAAAGTTGAGGGTTGCAGTGGCATAACAAATGAAACTTAACCTTTCACGCCGCCCGCCGTCAGGCCATTCACCAGCCAGCGCTGGGCCAGCAGGAACACCACGGTAATCGGGATGGCGGACAGTACGGCCGCCGCGGCAAAGTCGCCCCACAGGTAGTTTTGCGGGTTGAGGTATTGCTGCATACCTACGGCCAGGGTGTAGCTGTTCACATCGCGCAGTAACAGTGAGGCGACCGGTACTTCGGTGATCGCCGCGATAAACGACAGGATAAACACCACCGCCAGAATCGGCACGGACAGCGGCAGCAGCACCAGACGGAACGCCTGCCACGGGGTAGCACCATCCAGCGACGCCGCCTCTTCCAGCGAGCCGTCGATGGTTTCGAAATAGCCTTTAATGGTCCACACATGCAGGGCAATACCGCCGAGATAGGCAAAGATCACGCCGCCGTGGGTATTCAGACCGATAAACGGCACGTACTGGCCCAGACGGTCAAACAGGGCGTACAGCGCCACCAGCGACAGCACCGCCGGGAACATCTGAAAAATCAGCATGCCTTTCAGCAGCGTTGCTTTGCCCGGGAAACGCATGCGGGCGAAGGCATAAGCACAGGTGGTGGAGAGCGTCACGATGCCGATCGCGGTGATGGTTGCTACCTTCACCGAGTTCCACAGCCACAGCAGCACCGGGAACGGCGGCGGGGTGACGCGGCCATCGGCGTGCTCCACGCTGAAGCCCAGCGCGAGCTTCCAGTGCTCCCAGGAGATTTCATCCGGGATCAGGCTCCCGGTCGCAAAGTTACCCGAGCGCAGGGAGATGGCGATAACCATCAGCAGCGGGAACATGATGGCCGCGATGAAAATCAGCAGGCCTAAGTGCGTCGCGAGGAGGCGCAGCTTCTGAGATTTGGGTTGTACCATTGCCATGTTCAGTGCCCTCCTTAATCAAATTTCATACGTGTGGCTTTCAGGTTCACAATCGCCAGTGCGCCAACCAGCAGGAAGATCAGGGTGGCAATCGCCGCCGCCAGACCAAAGTCCTGGCCGCCGCCGCCTTCAAAGGCGATACGGTAGGTGTAGCTCACGAGCAGGTCGGTATAGCCTGCCGGCGTGGTGGTGCCAAGGCGGTCCGGGCCGCCGTTGGTCAACAGCTGAATCAGCACGAAGTTGTTAAAGTTAAAGGCGAAGCTGGCAATCATCAGCGGCGTCAGCGGCTTAATAAGCAGCGGCAGCGTAATTTTAAAGAAGTTCTGGAACGGACCCGCGCCGTCCATCGCCGAGGCTTCATACAGATCGTCCGGAATCGCCTTCAGCAGCCCCATGCACAGGATCATCATGTACGGATAGCCCAGCCAGGTGTTGACGATGATAATCATCGAGCGGGCGGTGGTCGGGTCGCTGAACCAGGCCGGTTTGATACCGAACAGCGCGCTCAGCATCATGTTGATTTCACCGAAGCTCTGGTTAAACAGCCCTTTGAAAATCAGAATCGAGATAAACGACGGCACGGCGTAAGGCAGAATCAGCAGCACGCGGTAAATCGCTTTGCCTTTCAGGGACTCCCACTGCACGAGGCAGGCCAGTACCATGCCTACGGCAACGGTCAGGATCACCGTCAGCACCGAGAAGACCACCGTCCAGACGAAGATGGCGAAGAACGGTTTCTGGATACCTTCGTCGGTAAACACGCGGGTAAAGTTGTCCCAGCCGATGGTGACGGTATAGCCAGGGCTGAGCTTGTCATCACCCCATTTGCCATCGGCATTTACAGACTGATAAAAACCAATGTCGTTATTCGGACGGTACTTCACGCCGCTCTGGTTGTTGGTCAGCGTGCCGTCGTCCGCCAGGGTATATAGCGGCTGCGTGCCGGAAAACTGGCGCAGCGAGCTCATGGACACTTTGCTGTCATCGGGCAGCACGGCGGTGAGCTGGGTCAGCGCCTGGCGATTCTGGGTAATGATACGCAGGTTCGCACGTTCACCCTCCGGCAGGGCCGCGGCCTCTTTTAAGACCAGCTTCTGCTCGCCGCCAAATTTGAACGCGTCGGAAAGATAGTTTTTGCCGCTCTCACCGTCAGTGAGCGCTAACTTCCACTCGTTACCTGCAGGATACAGGCCGAAGTTGAAGGTTTTACCCGCCTGATAAGAGCGATCCAGAAGCACCTGAGTGGCGCGTTCCTGCGCGAGCTGGTTGGTGCTGCTGTAGTTGGTGAACGCAATGGCGATGGTGCAGATCAGCGGGAACAGGACAAACAGCCCCATCCCGGCCACGCCCGGGTAGACATAGCGCCAGGCATAGGCTTTACGGTTGGCGAAAATATACAGGCCAGCAGAGCTTAAGATCAGCGTCATGATGGCGAACAGATATTCCCCTTGTACGTACATTAAAACAACAAGGTAACCCACCAGCAGACACAGCAGACCGATCGCTGACCACTTCAGCGCGTCGCTTTGCCACCAGTGCTTCTTTTTAATGACATCCATGGGGTTCTTCCTCTACAACGGTGGAAACTTTTCGTCAGGTGGCGCTGCGCTTACCTGACCTACGGATCGTGCCGTAGTCGTAGGGCGGGTAAGCGCACGCGCCACCCGCCGTTTTTCTTCTTACTTAGTAATACGACCCTGAGCATCCTTCAGCGCGGCATCGACAGTCTGGCGACCGCTTGCAGCGTTGATGACGGCGGTACGGGTGGCGTACCAGAACGCGGCCATCTGTGGGATGTTCGGCATGATTTCGCCTTTCTGAGCGTTATCCATGGTTGCCGCGATGCGTGGATCTTTTGCCAGCTGATCCTGGAAGGATTTCAGCGCCACGGCGCCCAGCGGTTTGTCCTTGTTCACTTCACCCAGACCCTGATCGGTCAGCAGGTAGTTTTCCAGGAACTCTTTCGCCAGCTCTTTGTTCGGGCTGGCGGCGTTGATGCCCGCGCTCAGCACGCCCACGAACGGTTTAGACGGCTTGCCGTTGAAGGTTGGCAGCAGGGTCACGCCGTAGTTGATTTTGCTCTTGTCGATATTGGTCCAGGCCCACGGACCGTTGATGGTCATCGCGGTTTCGCCTTTGTTGAACGCCGCTTCCGCGATGGAGTAGTCGGTATCCGCGTTCATGTGTTTGTTCTTAATCAGGTCAACCAGGAAGGTCAGGCCTTTTTTCGCGCCCGCGTTGTCCACGCCCACGTCTTTCACGTCATATTTGCCGTTTTCAAACTTGAACGCGTAGCCGCCGTCAGCAGCAATCAGCGGCCAGGTGAAGTACGGCTCTTGCAGGTTGAACATCAGGGCGGATTTACCTTTCGCCTTCAGCTCTTTATCCAGTTTCGGGATCTCTTCCCAGGTTTTTGGTGGGTTTGGCACCAGGTCTTTGTTGTAAATCAGTGACAGGGCTTCAACCGCGATTGGGTAGGCGATCAGCTTGCCGTTATAGCGAACGGCGTCCCAGGTGAACGGGAACAGTTTGTCCTGGAAAGCTTTGTCTGGCGTGACTTCAGCCAGCAGGCCAGACTGCGCGTAACCGCCGAAACGGTCGTGTGCCCAGAAGATGATGTCAGGGCCGTCGCCGGTTGCTGCAACCTGCGGGAATTTCTCTTCCAGTTTGTCCGGGTGCTCTACGGTGACTTTGATACCGGTGTCTTTCTCGAATTTTTTGCCCACTTCGGCCAGGCCGTTATAGCCCTTGTCGCCGTTAATCCAGATAACCAGCTTGCCTTCTTCAATTTTGGCGAGCGCTGGGGCGGAAACCATCATTGCTGCAAGGGCGGACAATGCGAAAACGCGTGCGCCAGTCTTGATATTCATATCTGCCATCCTTTTTGGTGATGTGCTCGTGGATACATAAGGTGGTTCAACGTGACTCAGTCTCCTTATTTGACATCCTCTTTCCATCCTCCCAACCCCTACGCCCCACCCCCCGTTTGTGTGATCTCCGTTGCATAAATTTAAGTTATGAGTGCTGGCGCACATAAAAACCCACCGAATTTTGCAGGCGGCTTCACGAATTTCGCCTCAGCCCCCCGGCTGCGGTCGCAGAGCCTGTTCTCTCATCCTCCCGCCTCCTCCCCCATAAAAAAGGCGGGGGGTGGAGGATTCACGAAAGTAATGGATACCCCATAGTGAACTTATCTTGAATGTTTCTGTCGGTGACAGGTTGTAACGAAGGGAGAAGGGCATGGCGAGCGTACAGCTGCGTAATGTAACGAAAGCCTGGGGCGACGTAGTGGTGTCGAAAGACATCAATCTGGACATCACTGAAGGCGAGTTTGTGGTGTTTGTCGGCCCATCAGGCTGTGGTAAATCAACTCTGCTGCGTATGATTGCCGGTCTTGAAACTATCACCAGCGGCGACCTGTTGATCGGTGATACCCGAATGAATGACGTCCCGCCAGCCGAACGCGGCGTAGGCATGGTGTTCCAGTCTTATGCGCTTTATCCCCATCTTTCCGTTGCCGAGAACATGTCCTTTGGCCTGAAGCTGGCCGGGGCGAAAAAAGAGGTCATTAACCAGCGCGTCACGCAGGTGGCTGAAGTGTTGCAGCTGGCGCACCTGCTGGAGCGTAAACCGAAAGCGCTTTCCGGCGGTCAGCGTCAGCGTGTGGCGATTGGCCGTACGCTGGTGGCCGAGCCGCGCGTGTTCCTGCTTGATGAACCTCTCTCTAACCTGGATGCCGCCCTGCGCGTCCAGATGCGTATTGAAATCTCCCGTCTGCATAAGCGCCTTGGCCGCACGATGATTTACGTCACCCACGATCAGGTCGAAGCGATGACCCTCGCCGACAAAATCGTGGTGCTGGACGCCGGTCGCGTGGCGCAGGTGGGCAAACCGCTGGAGCTGTATCACTACCCGGCAGACCGCTTTGTTGCGGGCTTCATTGGCTCGCCAAAGATGAACTTCCTGCCCGTCAAAGTGACGGCGACAGCCATTGAACAGGTACAGGTGGAGCTGCCAAACCGCCAGCAGGTCTGGCTGCCGGTCGACAGCGCCAACGTACAGGTTGGGGCAAATATGTCCCTCGGTATCCGTCCTGAGCATCTACTGCCAAGCCACATTGCGGATGTGACGCTGGAAGGTGAAGTTCAGGTCGTCGAACAGCTTGGTCACGAAACACAGATTCATATCCAGATCCCCGCCATCCGTCAGAACCTGGTCTACCGCCAGAATGACGTGGTGTTGGTAGAAGAGGGTGCCACATTCGCTATCGGCTTGCCGCCAGAGCGTTGCCATCTGTTCCGTGAGGATGGCACCGCATGTCGTCGGCTGCACAAAGAGCCAGGCGTTTAAGCAATCCCAAAAGAAGACACGAAACCGACAGGTGAAGTGTTCAAAGAAAAGCAATGATCTCAGGAGATAGAATGATGATTACTCTGCGCAAACTTCCTCTGGCAGTTGCCGTCGCAGCGGGCGTAATGTCTGCTCAGGCGCTGGCCGTGGATTTCCATGGTTATGCTCGTTCCGGTATCGGCTGGACGGGTAGTGGCGGCGAACAACAGTGCTTCCAGGCAACCGGTGCCCAAAGTAAATACCGTCTTGGTAACGAATGTGAAACCTATGCGGAACTGAAGCTGGGCCAGGAAGTTTGGAAAGAAGGCGACAAGAGCTTCTACTTCGACACCAACGTAGCGTACTCCGTGGCGCAGCAGAATGACTGGGAAGGTACTGACCCGGCGTTCCGCGAAGCTAACGTGCAGGGTAAAAACCTGATTGAATGGCTGCCAGGCTCTACCATCTGGGCCGGTAAGCGCTTCTATCAACGCCATGACGTACACATGATCGACTTCTACTACTGGGATATCTCTGGTCCTGGTGCGGGTCTGGAAAACATCGATGTCGGTTTTGGTAAGCTCTCTCTGGCAGCAACCCGTTCTTCCGAAGCAGGCGGTTCATCCTCTTTCGCCAGCAATAGTATTTATGATTACACCACTCGTACAGCGAACGATGTCTTTGACGTGCGCCTGGCACAGATGGAAATCAACCCAGGTGGCACTCTGGAACTGGGTGTTGATTACGGTCGTGCTAACCCGCGTGATGATTATCGCCTGGTTGATGGTGCTTCAAAAGATGGTTGGATGTTCACCGCTGAGCACACCCAGAGCATGCTGAAGGGCTATAACAAGTTTGTGGTTCAGTATGCCACTGACTCAATGACGTCTCAGGGTAAAGGCTTGTCTCAAGGTTCTGGTGTAGGCATCGATTCTAACTCGGGTTATGCCTACGACATTAACAACAACGGTAGCCTGTTGCGTATTCTCGACCACGGTGCAATCTCTCTGGGCGATCGCTGGGACCTGATGTATGTCGGTATGTACCAGGACATCGACTGGGATAACAACAACGGGACCAAGTGGTGGACCGTGGGTGTACGTCCGATGTTCAAATGGACGCCTATCATGAGCACCTTACTGGAAGTGGGTTACGACAACGTGAAATCACAAAGCGCTGACGAAACCAACAACCAGTACAAAATCACCCTGGCACAACAGTGGCAGGCAGGCGACAGCATTTGGTCTCGCCCGGCAATCCGTGTATTCGCAACCTACGCCAAGTGGGATGAGAAGTGGGGTTATGACTACAACGGTAACCCATCTAACAACGCTAACTACGGTAAAGCGTTCAAAGATGGTTTCAATGGAAGCTCCTTCGGTCGTGGCGACAACGACGAGTGGTCCTTCGGCGCCCAGATGGAAATCTGGTGGTAATCCCGTCTTAATCTGACGTAATGACCAAACTGAGGGGCGCAAGCCCCTCAATCCTTGGGACGGCGCGCTATTGCCTGGCTACCGCTGAACCTGTGCATTTTGAGGTGATAACAATGAAAATGAACAAAACTCTCCTTGCCCTTTGTTTATCCGCAGGGCTGCTGGCAAGCGCGCCTGCCGTGACGCTCGCTAACGTCAATTTCGTTCCGCAAAACACAACATCTGCACCAGCTATTCCGACAGCGGCACTGCAACAGCTTGTCTGGACGCCTGTCGATCAGTCTAAAACCCAGACCACCCAGCTCTCAACGGGCGGCCAGTCGCTTAATGTTCCGGGTATTACCGGCCCGGTCGCTGCGTATAGCGTACCCGCCAATATCGGTGAACTGGCCATTACCCTGACCAGTGAAGTCAACAAGCAGACGAGCGTATTTGCGCCTAACGTGCTGATTCTCGATCAGAACATGACGCCATCAGCCTTTTTCCCAAGCGAATACTTTACCTACCAGGAGCCTGGCGTGATGAGCGCCGATCGTCTGGAAGGCGTCATGCGCCTGACCCCTGCGCTGGGCCAGCAAAAACTCTACGTGCTGGTCTTTACCACCGAGCAGGATCTCCAGAAGACCACCACGCTGCTCGATCCGGCTAAAGCCTACGCAAAAGGCACCGGTAACGCGATTCCTGATATTCCGGACCCTATTGCTCGTCACGTCACCGACGGAACGTTAAAGCTGAAGGTGAAAACGAACAGCGGTTCCAGCGTGCTGGTCGGCCCGCTGTTTGGCTCCTCCGGTAACGGCCCTGTGACCGTGGGCAATACCGCAGCACCTGCTTACACCGCGCCTGCTGCCACGGCAGCCGCACCGGTCGCCGCAGCAGCGCCAGCCCCGGCGAAGAAAGCCGAGCCCGTACTGAACGACACCGAAGAGTACTTCAACAACGCCATTAAGCAGGCGGTGAAGCGCGGCGATGTCGATAAAGCGCTGAAACTGCTTGATGAAGCCGAACGTTTAGGTTCAACCACTGCCCGTTCCACCTTTATCAGCAGTGTAAAAGGCAAGGGGTAACTGTTCCCCACAGTGCTGATTTGTTAGTAGTTTAGTGCGCCTGAGTGGGCGCACTTTTTTTCGTATTCGCCAGGCTGTTGCGCCCATGTTGCGATAGTGATCGTTAAATAACGTTTGGCCCCCCCTCATTGCCCGTTTCTGCGATACAATGCCATTACGTTATGTATCGGAGAGTCTGGCATGTCACACCCCGCGCTAACGCAACTGCGTGCGCTGCGCTATTTCGACCAAATACCTGCGCTTGATCCGCAGCAGCTGGACTGGTTGCTGCTGGAAGATTCCATGACAAAACGTTTTGAGCAACAGGGTAAAACGGTCACGGTAACCCTGATACAGGAAGGGTTTGTCTCCGGCGATGAGATCGCCAGCGAGCTGCCGCTGTTGCCGCAAGAGGAACGCTACTGGCTGCGTGAAATTTTACTCTGTGCCGATGGCGAACCCTGGCTTGCCGGGCGGACGGTGGTGCCCGAATCTACCCTATCCGGGCCTGAGCTGGCGCTGCAGCGGCTGGGGAAAACGCCGCTGGGACGTTATCTTTTCACCTCATCTGAGCTGACCAGGGATTTCATTGAAATTGGGCGTGATGCCGAACTGTGGGGGCGCCGTTCCCGCCTTCGCCTGAGCGGTAAGCCGTTAATCCTGACGGAGCTATTTTTACCGGCATCACCGTTGTACTAAGAGGAAGAAAAAATGGAGTGGACCCTGACGCAGAATAAGCTGTTGGCGTATCACCGCTTAATGCGTACCGATAAACCCATTGGCGCGTTGCTGCTGCTGTGGCCGACCTTATGGGCGCTGTGGGTGGCCACGCCGGGCATGCCGCCACTGTGGATCCTGGGCGTATTCGTTGCCGGCGTCTGGCTGATGCGCGCGGCGGGCTGCGTGGTGAATGACTATGCCGATCGTAAATTTGACGGCCACGTAAAGCGCACTGCCAACCGCCCGCTACCCAGCGGCCAGGTGACCGGGAAAGAAGCGCGCGTACTGTTCATCGTTCTGGTGCTGCTCTCTTTCCTGCTGGTATTAACCCTTAACACCATGACGATTCTGCTGTCCGTCGCGGCGCTCGCACTGGCCTGGGTTTATCCCTTTATGAAGCGCTACACCCATCTGCCTCAGGTGGTGCTGGGGGCGGCGTTTGGCTGGTCGATTCCGATGGCGTTTGCGGCAGTTAGTGAGTCCTTACCGCTTAGCTGCTGGCTGATGTTCCTGGCGAACATTCTCTGGGCCGTGGCGTATGACACGCAATATGCGATGGTTGACCGCGACGATGACCTGAAAATTGGCATTAAATCCACCGCCATTCTCTTTGGACGCCAGGACAAACTTATCATTGGCATTCTGCAGGTTGCGGTACTGGCGCTGATGGTCGCGATTGCGCGCCTGAACGGGCTGAACTGGGAATTTTACTGGTCGATACTGGTGGCAGGGCTGCTGTTTGCCTACCAGCAAAAGCTGATTGCAAAACGCGAACGTGAAGCCTGCTTTAAAGCGTTTATGAACAATAACTATGTCGGTCTGGTGCTGTTTTTAGGTCTGGTCATGAGCTATTTTTCCTGATTGATGCGCGGTCATGCCCCGCCGGGTATGACCGCGTCGTTACCCGGCATTACCGCCCTCACAAATTTAAACCATCGTTTCATAAATTCGCGCTTTTGTGAGGCGCTTCACCTACGCTTCTCCCGGGCTAGTCTATTTTCTAAGCGTAAAAAAATAAAACACTGTTTTAACGCTGACATCGCTACCCTGGAGCTGACTCAATGAAAACGACCCTCAAGCCGTTACTGGCTGCGCTGTGCCTGTCTGCTTTTGCCTGCACCGTTTCTGCCCAAACCATCAAAGCCGCCGATGTGCATCCTGAAGGCTACCCGAACGTGGTCGCGGTTCAGCAGATGGGTGAAAAACTCAAACAACAAACCGACGGCAAGCTGGAGATTAAGGTCTTCCCCGGCGGCGTGCTGGGGGATGAAAAGCAGATGATTGAGCAGGCGCAGATGGGGGCGATTGACATGATCCGCGTCTCCATGGCGCCGGTTGCCGCCATCCTGCCGGATATCGAAGTCTTCACCCTGCCGTACGTTTTCCGCGATGAGGATCATATGCATAAAGTGATCGACGGGGATATCGGCAAGCAGATCGGCGACAAGCTGACCGCGAACCCGAAATCCCGCCTGGTGTTCCTCGGCTGGATGGATTCCGGCACCCGCAACCTGATCACCAAAGAGCCGATCGTCAAACCTGAAGATCTGAAAGGGAAGAAAATCCGCGTGCAGGGCAGCCCGGTGGCACTCGCCACGCTGAAGGACATGGGGGCGAACTCGGTGGCGATGGGCGTAAGCGAGGTATACAGCGGCATGCAGACCGGCGTGATCGACGGCGCGGAGAATAACCCGCCCACCTTTATCGCCCACAACTACATGCCAGTTGCTAAAAACTACACCCTCAGCGGCCACTTTATCACTCCGGAAATGCTGCTCTATTCAAAAGTGAAATGGGACAAGCTGAGCGCTGATGAACAGCAAAAAATCCTGACCCTGGCCCGTGAAGCGCAGTTCGAACAGCGCAAGCTGTGGAATGCGTATAACGACCAGGCGCTGGCGAAAATGAAGGCGGGCGGCGTGCAGTTCCACGATATCGATAAGACGGTATTCATCAAGGCCACAGAGCCGGTGCGCGCCCAGTATGGCGACAAGCATCAGGATCTGATGAAAGCCATCGCTGACGTCCAGTAATACGGAGCACGTATGTCCGAACTCTACCTGAAGTGGATGGACCGTCTGTACCTGCTCGCCATGGCGGTGGCGGGTGTCTCGCTGCTGGTGATGACGATTGTCATCCCCATCGGCATCTTTTCACGCTACGTGCTCAACCGCGGCGAATCCTGGCCGGAGCCCGTCGCCATTATCTGCATGGTGACGTTCACCTTCATCGGCGCGGCGGTGAGCTACCGCGCCGGGTCGCACATTGCGGTCAATATGCTCACCGACCGTCTGCCCGCGTCGCTGCAAAAGCTGTGTGTACGTGTGGTTGATCTGCTGATGCTGCTGATTTCCGGTCTGATGTGCTGGTACAGCTACTGGCTGTGCGTCGAGCTGTGGGAGCAGCCGGTGGCGGAGTTCCCGATCCTGACTTCCGGCGAAAGCTACCTGCCGCTGCCGATCGGGTCGGCGATTTTGATTCTGTTCGTGCTTGAACGCCTGCTGTTTGGCGCGCAGGAAAACCGTCCGGTCGTGCTGATCGGCAATCACAGTTAAGGGGTGAACAATGGATGCTTTTGTTTTGTTATTCACCCTCGCCATTTTGCTGGCGCTGGGGATGCCGGTGGCCTTCGCCGTGGGGCTGAGCGCCGTGGCAGGTGCGCTGTGGATTGATTTACCGCTGGAGGCGCTGATGATCCAGATCACCAGTGGGGTGAACAAATTTACCCTTCTGGCGATCCCGTTCTTCATCCTCGCCGGAGCGATCATGGCGGAAGGGGGCATTGCCCGACGGCTGGTTAACTTCGCGTACGTATTTGTCGGCTTTATCCGCGGCGGGCTGTCGCTGGTGAACATCGTCGCCTCGACGTTCTTCGGCGCGATTTCTGGCTCGTCGGTGGCGGATACAGCGTCCATCGGCAGCGTGATGATCCCGGAGATGGAGAAGAAGGGCTATCCGCGCGAATACGCGGCGGCGGTCACGGCGAGCGGGTCGGTGCAGGCGATTCTGATCCCGCCCAGCCACAACTCGGTGATTTATTCCCTGGCGGCGGGGGGAACGGTCTCCATCGCCACGCTGTTTATCGCGGGCGTATTGCCGGGCCTGCTGCTGGGCGCGAGCCTGATGGTGCTCTGCCTGTGCTTCGCCCGCAAACGCGGCTACCCGAAGGGGGATAAAATCCCGTTCAGACAGGCGCTGAAAATCATGCTCGATGCCCTGTGGGGGCTGATGACGGTGGTGATTATCCTCGGCGGGATCTTGTCCGGGATTTTTACCGCCACCGAATCTGCCGCCGTGGCCTGCCTGTGGGCGTTTTTCGTCACCATGTTTATCTACCGCGACTACAAATGGAGCGAACTGCCGAAGCTGATGTGCCGCACGGTGAAAACCGTCACCATCGTGATGATTTTAATCGGCTTTGCCGCGGCGTTTGGCGCGGTGATGACCTACATGCAGCTGCCGATGCGCATCACCGAGTTCTTCACGTCGCTCTCTGAAAATAAGTACGTGATCCTGATGTATCTCAACATCATGCTGCTGCTGATCGGCACGCTGATGGACATGGCGCCGATCATCCTGATCCTGACGCCGGTGCTGCTGCCGGTGACCAACGCGCTGGGGATCGACCCGGTGCACTTCGGGATGATCATGATGGTTAACCTGGGGATCGGGCTGATCACCCCGCCGGTCGGATCGGTGCTGTTTGTGGCGAGCGCGGTGAGTAAGCAGAAGATTGAAACCGTGGTGCGGGCGATGCTGCCATTTTACGGCATCCTGCTGGTAGTGCTGGGAATGGTGACGTATATCCCGGCGATATCATTGTGGCTGCCGAGGATGTTAGGGATGCAGTAACGCCGTTTTTTGCCGGGTGGCGGCTGCGCCTTACCCGGCCTACGGTTCAGAGTTGTTATCGGCCCGGTAAGGCGCAGCCGCTACCGGGCGTTTTTATTTCCGCCGTAATAATCTCAACGCGTTCGCCGTGACCAGCACTGTCGCCCCGGTGTCCGCCAGCACCGCCAGCCACAGTCCGGTCATGCCGAGCAGCGTGGTGACGAGAAATATCCCCTTCAGCCCCAGCGCAATGCCGATGTTCTGGCGAATATTGGCGCGCGTCGCCCGCGCAAGATCTATCATCTGCGCCAGCCCGGTCAGACGGTTATGCGTCAGCGCCGCATCCGCCGTCTCCAGCGCTACGTCGGTGCCGCTGCCCATCGCAATACCAAGGGTGGCGGCCTTCATCGCCGGGGCATCGTTAATTCCGTCACCGACCATCGCCAGCGGCGCGCGCCTGTTCAGTTCGGTTACCGCGCTGACCTTGTCCGCAGGCAGTAATCCGGCCTTAAACGCCAGCCCAAGCTCGCCTGCAATCGCGGCCGCCGCGCGCGGGTTATCGCCGGTGAGGATCACGCCCTGTACGCCCAACTGATGCAGCGCCGCCACGGCGTCTTTGGCGTCATCGCGCAGAGTGTCGCGTAGTGCCAGCATGCCCTTCGACACGCCGTCCTGCATCACGGCAACGACCGTCTGCCCGGCCTGCTCTAACGCCTCAACCTGTGGATGAGAGAACGCGCCCGCCGCAACAATCAGCACTTTTTTGCCGTCGACGACGGCCTCAATCCCTGACCCGACCAGCGCCCGTTGGGCGGTTGCCGAAGGGATAGCCAGCCCGCGTCTCTGCGCTTCACGCACTATCGCCTGCGCCAGCGGGTGAGTGGAGCCCTGCTCAACGGCGGCGGCTATTATCAGCAGTTCGTCTTCACTGATGCCCTGCGGATAGATGCCGGTGACCTGCGGCTTGCCAACCGTCAGCGTGCCGGTTTTATCGAAGGCGATGTGCTGAACCTGGCTCAGCTGTTCCAGCGCCGCGCCGCCCTTAATCAGCGCCCCGCGGCGTGCCGCCGCCGCCAGCCCCGAGGTAATCGCCGCGGGCGTAGAGATCACCAGCGCGCACGGGCAGCCGATCAGCAGCAGGGTCAGCCCTTTATAAATCCAGCCCTCCCACGGCGCGCCGAAGACCAGCGGTGGAACGACGGTGACTAGCAGCGCCACCAGCATGATGGCGGGTGTGTAAATCCGGCTGAAGCGGTCAATAAAGCGTTCGACCGGCGCGCGGCGCTCCTCGGCCTCTTCAATCAGCTTCAGGATACGGTCGATGGCGCTGTCGCCCGGCTCGGACAGGACTTTGAGCTGCACCAGGCGGTCGACGCTGGTGGCACCGGCAGGGACTTTTTCTCCTGCCGCACGCTCCACCGGAATGGATTCCCCGGTCAGGGCGCTTTCGTCAAAACTCGCGGTGGCGGTAACGAGAGCCCCATCGGCAGGCAGACGCCCACCCGCGGCGACTTCAATCACGTCGCCCGGGCGCAGCGTGTTGATGGCGACCGTTTCACGTTTGCCTTCATTAACCCGCGTGGCGGTTTCTGGCTTCAGCGCCATCAGCGCGCTCACCCCTTTGCGCGCCCGGCTCGCTGCCCAGCCTTCAAGGCGTTCGCCGATCAGGAACAGCAGCAGCACCATCGCCGCTTCCGCCGTCGCGCCAATGAACAGCGCGCCAATGGCCGCCACGCTCATCAACGTTTCAATGGCAAACCAGCTGCCGCTTCTCATCAGGCGCAGTGCCTGACGGGCAATCGGGAACAGCCCGACCAGGGTAGTGGCAATAAACGCCAGATTACCGAACGGGTGGTTAACCTGTTCCAGCCCCCAGCTCAGGGCCATCATGATGATGAGGGTAATGAGCGGCAGGTTTTCTTTTAGCGGAGACGTTTTTTCAGCGGAGACTGCTTCGCTGCGCAGAGCGTAGCCCGCCTTGCTGACGGCGGCTTCAACCTGCTTGCTGACGTCTTTTTCGGCGCTGACCAGCAGCTTTTCGGTGGCGAACAGGACCTGAACGTGGTTCACGCCCGGTACCTGCCTCACCGCGTTTTCCACTTTGCGGGCGCAGGCCGCGCAGTCCATACCGTTGACGACCCAGCTGTAGCGGTTGCCGCTTTCAGGAAGCGTTTGGATTGGTGTTTCGCACGTCCCTTCGCAGCAGCAGTCGTCTTTTGCCGGAACCGGGCTGAGCTTAAGTGCCGAGAACTGTGGAACTTTTTTAGGTGTTTCTGGAGTCGACATGGCAGTCTCCGGTAATGATAATTTTCTCATTAACCGCAGCATACACTCTGGAGTCGACTCCAGAGTCAAGCGTTATTTAGATATACAATGAACGCACGATCAGGAAGTGCCCGGCAAAGTAGCAGGCGGACGAAATCGCGTTATCCGCGCGGAAGCGGCGGCGATAGTGGCTGCCCAGCCAGACGATATTGCCGATTAACAGCAGCGCCGCGCCGAAGAACGCGGACATCGCCTGAGATGTCGGACGGAAGAACCACAGTTCACCGGCCAGCCACACCATCACCAGCGTCATGGCGATAAACGTGCATACCGGCAGACGCATCTCTTCCAGACGCGACCAGATCACCGCAATCAGCAGGGCGCCAATCACCAGCAGCACCAGCGGCAGCGGCCAGAAGAAGGAGAGCGTCATCTGGCTGGCAAAGTAGATGGTATACAGCAGATGGGAGAGGAAAAATGCCCCCACGGCATACAGCAGGCGCTGACGCGGCAGCAGGGTTAAGGCATCACCAATCAGGGAGGCACACAGCCCGGCGAGGACCAGATAGCTGATGGCGTTAAACATCGGAGCCTGCCAGGCGAGCAGCAGAAGCAACAGCAGCGTGACGGGTTTAAACAACCAGCGCTGCCAGGCTGGACCGCGATAGGACGCATCGACATAAAGCCATGCGGAAAAACAGACAGCGATAAATGACCAAAGCATATTAACTCCCTGTAACTGTTGAGGCTGAATAATCAGTTTCTGATCCAGTGTAGTGACGCGAGCGGGCGTTTGGCAATGCCGGGGCAGGCGAGGTATCCTGAATTCCGCATAATCTGATGGGATTTTTCAATGAGCAAGATGCCGCTATTTTTCATCATCGTGGTGGCGATCATCGTCATTGCCGCCTCGTTTCGCTTCGTGCAGCAGCGCCGCGAAAAGGCGGACAACGACGCCGCGCCGCTGATGCAAAAGCGCGTAGTGGTGGCGAACAAACGCGAGAAACCGCTTAACGACCGCCGCTCTCGCCAGCAGCAGGTGACGCCTGCGGGCACCGGCATGCGCTATGAAGCCAGCTTTAAGCCGGAAACCGGCGGTCTGGAGATGACCTTCCGCCTGGAGGCGCAGCAATACCATCAGCTGACGGTGGGAGAGAAAGGCACGCTGAGCTATAAAGGGTCGCGTTTTGTAGGTTTTAGGGCTGAATAATGCGCGATCGGTCCCCTCTCCCGTGGGAGAGGGTTAGGGTGAGGGCATCACACCGCACCTTACTTCTTCACCTGCGCCTTAAACTTCTTCATCCACACCAGCAGTTCAAACACGCCGAAAATAAACACCCGCAGCTGCTGCCAGCCGGTCATCGGCGGGCCATCTTTCGGCAGGCCGTTTTTCAGCATCACCATCTGCAGGGCGTGCATGAACGAGGTGAAAATCAGCGCCACGTTAACAAAGATGTTCAACGGGCGCGGGAACGGGTGCACCAGATTCAAAATCAAAAATGCCCAGACGCCCAGCATCAGCAAGCGTCCCAGGTTAATCAGTACCGGCATCGGATCCTCCTTGTGCCTGACGGTGATACAAACGATAAGCCACCTGGCCTGCGACCTTTTCGCGGTGCAGATCCCAGTGAACGGGAACGGGTGGCAGGCCGTTTTCCACTTCGCTTTCTACATAAATCAGCGCGTCATCCGCCAGCCAGCCATTGTGCTCCAGCAGGGATAACGTCTCTTCCAGCAACCCCTTGCGGAACGGCGGGTCGACAAAGACCACGTTATGCGGCGTACCCTGCTGCGCGAGGAAGCTCAGCGTATTGGTGTTGACCACTTTCGCGTTCGTCGCCTTCAGCGTCGCCAGATTTTGCTGCAGCGTCTGCGCAACGCCGCGCTCCATCTCCAGCAGCGTGGCGCTGGCGGCGTAGCGCGACAGCGCCTCCAGCCCTAAGGCACCGCTTCCGGCGAAGCAGTCCAGGCAGTGGGCGTCTACCATTGATGGGGCAAGCCAGTTAAACAGCGTCTCGCGAACGCGGTCGGTTGTAGGACGTAAACCGGGGCTGTCCGGCACCGGTAATTTCCGGCCTCGCCACTGACCGCCGATAATGCGAATTTGACCGGCCGGGGCGCGGGTGGGTTTCTTCATCTCTGGAAAGCTCTGTTAACCATAGCCCTGCGATTGCGGGCGGTGATGTCAATTAAGTAAAGTGTTAGACTATTTCATCATTTTTTTAGCTTCCCTGTATATAGCGCCGCGAGGAGTGTAGTCGCAGATGGCAAAACAAAAAAAACGTGGCTTCTTTTCCTGGTTGGGTTTCGGTGAAAAAGAGCAAGAAACAGAACAGAAAACCGAAGAGCAACAGGTTGTAGAAGAGCAGTCACAGCCTGAAACGCCTGTCGAAACCGCTGCGGTTGTCGAAGCGGAAGAACCAGCGCACAGCAAAGAAGAGATTGAATCCTTTGCTGAAGAGGTGGTTGAGGTCACTGAGCAGGTTCAGGAGAGCGAGAAGCCAGAGCCGGTTATCGTAGAAACCCTTACCGAAGCGCCGCAGGCCGCTATCGAACACGAAGCGCTGCCGCTGCCCGAAGAGGTTAAAGCTGAAGAGGTTTCTGCCGAAGAGTGGCAGGCTGAAGCGGAAACCGTTGAAATCGTTGAGGCGGTGGAAGAAGAGGCGGCACTTGAGCCAGAGCTGACCGACGAAGAGCTGGAAGCTCAGGCGCTGGCGGCGGAAGCGGCTGAAGAAGCGGTAATCGTCGTGCCGGTGGAAGAGCAGGCCGAAGAAGAGATCGTTCAGGAGCAGGAAAAACCGACCAAAGAAGGTTTCTTCGCGCGCCTGAAGCGCAGCCTGCTCAAAACCAAAGAAAACTTAGGTTCCGGATTTATCAGTCTTTTCCGCGGCAAGAAGATCGACGACGATCTGTTTGAAGAGCTGGAAGAGCAACTGCTGATTGCGGACGTGGGCGTGGAAACTACCCGTAAGATCATCGCCAACCTGACCGAAGGGGCGAGCCGCAAACAGCTGCGCGACGCCGAGGCGCTGTACGGCCTGCTGAAAGACGAGATGGGTGAAATTCTCGCAAAAGTTGACGAACCGCTTAATATTGAAGGCAAAACGCCATTTGTTATTCTGATGGTTGGCGTTAACGGCGTGGGTAAAACCACCACCATCGGCAAGCTGGCGCGCCAGTTTGAGCAGCAGGGCAAATCGGTGATGCTGGCGGCTGGCGATACCTTCCGTGCGGCAGCGGTTGAGCAGCTCCAGGTGTGGGGCCAGCGCAACAACATTCCGGTGATTGCCCAGCACACCGGCGCGGATTCCGCATCCGTGATTTTCGACGCCATCCAGGCGGCGAAGTCGCGCAACGTGGACGTGCTGATTGCCGACACCGCAGGGCGTTTGCAAAACAAATCGCACCTGATGGAAGAGCTGAAGAAAATCGTTCGCGTCATGAAGAAGCTGGACGAAGATGCACCGCATGAAATTATGCTGACTATCGACGCCAGCACCGGGCAGAACGCCATTAGCCAGGCGAAGCTGTTCCATGAAGCGGTAGGGCTGACGGGGATCACGCTGACCAAACTGGACGGCACCGCGAAAGGCGGGGTGATCTTCTCCGTGGCCGACCAGTTCGGCATTCCTATCCGCTACATCGGTGTGGGCGAGCGTATTGAGGATTTGCGTCCGTTTAAGGCGGACGACTTTATTGAGGCATTATTTGCTCGAGAGGACTAACAATGATTCGCTTTGAACACGTCAGCAAGGCCTATCTCGGTGGGAGACAAGCGCTGCAGGGGGTGACGTTCCACCTGCAGCCAGGCGAGATGGCATTCCTGACCGGCCATTCCGGCGCGGGGAAAAGTACCCTGCTCAAGCTTATCTGTGGGATCGAACGGCCAAGCGCCGGGAAAATCTGGTTCAGCGGCCACGAAATTAGCCGTCTGAAAAACCGTGAAGTGCCGTTTCTGCGTCGTCAGATCGGCATGATTTTCCAGGATCACCACCTGCTGATGGATCGCACCGTTTTCGATAACGTGGCGATCCCGCTGATTATTGCCGGCGCCAGCTATGACGATATCCGCCGTCGCGTCTCTGCGGCGCTGGACAAGGTCGGGCTGCTGGACAAAGCGAAGAACTTCCCGATCCAGCTTTCCGGCGGTGAACAGCAGCGCGTGGGCATCGCCCGCGCGGTGGTGAACAAGCCTGCCGTACTGCTGGCGGATGAACCGACCGGTAACCTGGACGATGCCCTGTCCGAAGGGATTTTGCGTCTGTTTGAGGAATTCAACCGCGTAGGGGTAACGGTACTGATGGCGACGCACGACATGGGGCTGATTTCCCGTCGTTCGTACCGCATGCTGACCCTGAGCGACGGGCATTTGCACGGAGGCCACGGTGAACAAGCGTGATGCAATGAACCAGATTCGGCAGTTCGGGAACCGGTTCGACCGTTTCCGTAAGCCGCAGGGCGGCGGTGACGGCAATCGTAATGCGCCTAAGCGCCAGAAAGCGGCGCCGAAACCGGCCTCCCGCAAGACCAACGTGTTTAACGAACAGGTGCGCTACGCCTTCCACGGCGCGCTGCAGGACCTGAAAAGCAAACCGCTGGCGACGTTCCTGACGGTGATGGTGATCGCCATCTCCCTGACGCTGCCAAGCGTCTGCTACATGGTCTATAAGAACGTCAACCAGGCGGCGTCGCAGTATTACCCGTCACCGCAGATCACCGTTTATCTGGATAAAGCGCTCGACGATAACGCGGCGGCGCAGGTGGTCGGGCAAATCCAGGCCGAGCAGGGCGTGGAGAAGGTGAATTATCTCTCCCGTGAAGAAGCGTTGGGCGAGTTCCGTAACTGGTCAGGCTTTGGCGGCGCGCTGGACATGCTGGAAGAGAACCCGCTGCCCGCCGTGGCGGTAGTGATCCCGAAGCTGGATTTCCAGGGTACCGATTCGCTGAATACCCTGCGCGACCGCATCACACGCATCAACGGGATTGATGAAGTGCGCATGGACGACAGCTGGTTTGCCCGTCTTGCGGCGCTGACCGGGCTGGTGGGGCGCGTGTCGGCGATGATCGGCGTGCTGATGGTGGCGGCGGTGTTCCTCGTCATCGGTAACAGCGTGCGTCTGAGCATCTTTGCGCGTCGCGATACCATCAACGTGCAAAAACTGATTGGCGCAACGGATGGTTTCATCCTGCGTCCGTTCCTCTACGGTGGCGCACTGCTCGGTTTCTCCGGCGCATTTCTTTCACTGATATTGTCAGAAATTTTGGTGATGCGGCTTTCGTCTGCCGTCACAGAAGTGGCGCAGGTTTTCGGAACTAAGTTTGATATCAGTGGCTTAGGCTTCGATGAATGCCTTCTGTTGCTGCTGGTGTGCTCCATGATCGGCTGGATTGCCGCATGGCTGGCAACGGTTCAACATTTACGCCACTTTACTCCCGACTAATAAAAGCGTGATATAATCTTTCCCTGCACCGAGATGTTCGCTCTGCAGGGAAAGCGTCCCTGTTGTCTCTTCCCCTGTTATCATCTCCATGTCACATTTTGTGCGTAATTTATTCACTGTTGCACCTGGAACTTGTGGATAAAATCACTGTCTGATAAAAGAGTGAATGCTAATCTCGTTGCTCAAACGCTTTGGCATGGTTGTTGCCTGACGGGGACAGCCTGGACCAGAAGAAACATTGAGAGGAATGAATGACCAAAGAAATGCAAACTTTAGCTTTAGCCCCTGTTGGTAACCTGGAATCTTACATCCGGGCTGCGAACACCTGGCCGATGTTAACGGCCGAGGAAGAAAAGGAGCTTGCTGAAAAGCTGCATTACCAGGGCGATCTGGAAGCAGCGAAAAAGCTGATCCTGTCTCACCTGCGCTTTGTTGTTCACATTGCTCGTAACTATGCGGGCTATGGCCTGCCGCAGGCGGACTTGATTCAGGAAGGTAACATCGGCCTGATGAAGGCTGTACGTCGCTTTAACCCGGAAGTGGGCGTGCGACTGGTCTCCTTCGCCGTACACTGGATCAAAGCAGAAATTCATGAATACGTGCTGCGCAACTGGCGTATCGTGAAAGTCGCCACGACAAAAGCGCAACGTAAGCTGTTCTTCAACCTGCGTAAAACCAAGCAGCGTTTGGGCTGGTTCAATCAGGATGAAGTGGAAATGGTGGCGCGCGAGCTGGGTGTATCCAGCAAAGACGTCCGTGAGATGGAATCCCGTATGGCCGCGCAGGACATGACCTTTGATATGTCCTCCGACGACGACGCATCTGACAGCCAGCCGATGGCACCGGTTCTGTATCTGCAGGATAAAACCTCTAACTTTGCCGACGGCATTGAAGAGGACAACTGGGAAGATCAGGCCGCGAACAAGCTGACCCATGCGATGGAAGGCCTCGACGAGCGTAGCCAGGACATTATCCGCGCCCGCTGGCTGGACGAAGACAACAAGTCCACGCTGCAGGAGCTGGCCGACCGCTACGGCGTTTCTGCTGAACGTGTCCGTCAGCTTGAAAAGAACGCCATGAAAAAACTTCGCGCTGCTATCGAAGCGTAATTACCGCGAAGTACACCTTTAGCCGAAATAGTTCAGGCTGCGGGAAGGCGGCAAACGAGTGAATCCCGATGAGCTTACATCAGTAAGTGATTCGGGTGAACGAGAGCAGCCAACGCACCTGCGGCTTGAAATATGAAGGATAAAAACCCTCGAATGCAAATTCGGGGGTTCTGTTTTTTTAGCGTCCGCTCTGGCGAATTTCTCCCCCCTGGCAAACACTTACTGATGCGCTAAGCAGGCGATTTTCTCAGGGGGTCAGGGTGAAAAATAACGAACTGAACGACCGGCGTTTACAGGCAACGCCGCGCGGCATCAGCGTGATGTGTAACTTCTATGCTGATAAAGCCGAAAACGCCACGGTGTGGGACGTGGAAGGCAATGAGTACATCGATTTCGCCGCCGGGATCGCGGTGCTGAATACTGGCCATCGCCATCCCAAAGTTATCTCCGCTATCGAAAAACAACTCCACGCTTTTACCCACACGGCCTACCAGATTGTGCCGTATGAGGGCTATGTGGCGCTTGCCGAGCGCATCAACCAGCGCGTGCCGATTGACGGCCCGGCCAAAACCGCCTTCTTCTCGACGGGTGCTGAAGCGGTCGAAAACGCGGTCAAAATTGCCCGCGCGTATACCAGACGCCCAGGCCTTATCACCTTCGGCGGCGCGTTCCACGGGCGCACCTTTATGACCATGGCGCTGACCGGTAAGGTCGCGCCGTACAAGCTGGGTTTCGGCCCGTTCCCCGGTTCGGTATACCACGCTCAATTCCCTGACGGTCTGCACGGCATCAGCACGGCGGAAGCATTAAAAAGCCTGGAGCGCATCTTTAAGGCCGATATCGGCCCAGACCAGGTGGCGGCCATTATTCTCGAACCGGTTCAGGGGGAGGGCGGGTTCAACATTGCGCCCGCTGATTTTATGCAGGCGCTGCGCGCCCTGTGCGATACCCACGGGATTTTGCTGATTGCCGACGAGGTGCAAAGCGGCTTCGCCCGCACCGGCAAGCTGTTCTCGATGGAACACCACTGCGTGAAGCCGGACCTGATCACCATGGCAAAAAGCCTCGCGGGCGGGATGCCGCTCTCAGCAGTATCGGGCCGCGCCGAGGTGATGGACGCGCCTGCACCTGGCGGACTGGGCGGTACCTACGCAGGTAACCCGCTGGCGATTGCCGCGGCCCACGCGGTGCTGGACGTGATTGATGAGGAAGATCTCTGCACGCGCTCGGCGCATCTCGGCCATCATCTGGTAGAAGTGCTCAACAAAGCGAAGGAAAACTGCCCGTTCATCGCCGACATCCGTGCCCAGGGCTCGATGGTCGCGGTAGAGTTTAACGATCCGCAATCCGGGCAACCGTCGCCGGAATTTACCCGTCAGGTGCAGGAGCGCGCGTTGAACGAAGGGCTGCTGCTCCTGAGCTGCGGCGTTTACGGCAACGTGATCCGCTTCCTTTATCCGCTTACCATCCCAGAAGCGCAGTTCCGTAAAGCGCTGGACATTATCTTCGCGTCGCTGACACGTTAAAGCCACCAGCCCGGCGGTAAATCCTGTCGGGCTTATCATATATTCATTTCAAATTAGCTATTCCAAAATCATAAAAATGGGGTATGTTTTAGCAGAGTATGCTGAAAAATCGCGAACAGCACACCAATAACTGAAATAAAGCGCTGCACAACAACATCACAACAATCGTAATAACCATAATAATGGGGAATCTCAGGATGAACATGAAGGGTAAAGCGTTACTGGCAGGATGTATCGCGTTGGCATTCAGCACCATGGCGCAGGCAGATATTAAAGTGGCCGTGGTGGGCGCAATGTCCGGTCCGGTAGCACAGTACGGCGACCAGGAATTTACGGGCGCAGAACAGGCAGTTGCAGACATTAATGCTAAGGGCGGCATCAAGGGCGAAAAACTGCAGATCGTAAAATACGACGATGCCTGTGACCCGAAGCAAGCGGTCGCGGTGGCGAACAAAGTGGTCAACGACGGCATCAAATACGTTATCGGTCACCTGTGCTCCTCTTCTACTCAGCCCGCGTCTGACATCTACGAAGACGAAGGTATTCTGATGATCACCCCGGCTGCGACCGCACCGGAGCTGACCGCGCGCGGCTACAAGCTGACCCTGCGTACCACCGGTCTGGACTCCGATCAGGGCCCAACGGCGGCTAAGTACATTCTGGAAAAAGTGAAGCCGCAGCGTATCGCGATTGTTCATGACAAACAGCAGTATGGTGAAGGTCTGGCCCGTGCGGTGCAGGACGGTCTGAAAAAAGGCAATGCCAACGTGGTCTTCTTTGATGGGATCACCGCTGGCGAGAAAGACTTCTCCACCCTGGTGGCGCGTCTGAAGAAAGAGAATATCGACTTCGTTTACTACGGCGGCTACCACCCGGAAATGGGCCAGATCCTGCGCCAGGCGCGCGCGGCGGGTCTGAAAACCCAGTTCATGGGCCCGGAAGGCGTGGCGAACGTTTCCCTGTCTAACATCGCGGGTGAATCTGCCGAAGGTCTGCTGGTGACCAAGCCGAAGAACTACGACCAGGTGCCAGCGAACAAACCTATCGTAGATGCCATCAAGGCGAAGAAGCAGGATCCAAGCGGCGCGTTCGTCTGGACCACCTATGCAGCGCTGCAGTCTCTGCAGGCAGGTCTGAATCAGTCAGCCGATCCGGCTGAGATTGCCACCTGGCTGAAAGCCAACACGGTGGAAACCGTGATGGGGCCGCTCTCCTGGGACGCGAAGGGCGATCTGAAAGGCTTCGAGTTCGGCGTGTTTGACTGGCATGCTAACGGAACGGCGACAGACGCCAAATAAAAGCAAAAAGGCAACTTAAGTTGCCTTTTTTAATGTTTTCTCCCTCTCCCCGTGGGAGAGGGCCGGGGTGAGGGCATCATGCCGCACCGCACAATTCATCCCAAACGCTTCTCCCACCCGCTCTCCTGCGCCGTAAACCCTAACGCCTGCATAAACGCTGCCATCACGCCGCGGTCTTCCACGCCCACGTCGGCCATCCACCATGAGTTTACGTTCGGGTTTTCGCGGATCACTTCTTCAATTAAATACTGTCCCACACCGCGACGACGGGTCACGTCACGCACGCGCAGCGAGTCCAGCGCTCCCTCCGTGCCGCTCAGGGTCACGCGAACCGCGGCCAGCAGGCGCTCGTTGAAGCGCGCGGCATAAATGCGATGGTTCTCGTCGACATGCAGCGACGAAGGGGAATATTCCGGCCAGATCTTGCCCAGGTCGATATGATCCTGGTCGCTAAAGGTCACCAGACGCACGATAGTCAGTTTCATTAGCAGCTTGTCCAAATCAAATTGAGTAGAGGCAGTGTACTCAATTTATTCACTCAGCGGCTTCCTCTTTTTATTCTCATTAACCAGGTGATTAGTTTTTTAGCAATGCAATGGGCAGTGTGAAAACACATGGATCGAAAAATAAGCAGAATTTTAACCTGAATGGCAGTGATTTATTCGGCGCTTTGTACCGTTATTTTATGCTGCAAACTGCACTTTTATTTGTTTATCTCTGCCTGATTTCAGAATATTATCTTTCCTTAATCGCCTGAAAAATAGAGATTTTAGTCTGGTTTTTGACAAAAAACTGCGCTAAACCATTAAAGGCACTGGTAAAAATAGCGTTGTTCATTAAAAGTACAGAATGCTTTTTAACCATAATAAAACAAAATATAAACACGACATCACGAATGGGGATTCTGAGATGAAAAGGAACGCGAAGACATTTATCGCGGGAATGGTTGCACTGGCGATCTCGCATGCGGCCATGGCGGAAGAGATTAAAGTTGCGGTAGTCGGTGCGATGTCCGGCCCTGTTGCCCAGTGGGGTGACATGGAGTTTAACGGCGCGCGTCAGGCCATCAAAGACATCAACGCCAAAGGCGGCATCAAGGGCGACAAGCTGGTAGGCGTGGAGTATGACGACGCCTGCGATCCGAAACAGGCCGTTGCGGTCGCCAACAAAATCGTCAACGACGGGATTCAGTACGTCATCGGCCACCTGTGCTCATCCTCCACCCAGCCCGCGTCCGATATTTACGAAGACGAAGGTATTTTGATGATCACTCCGGGCGCCACCAACCCGGAGCTGACCCAGCGCGGTTACCAGCACATCATGCGTACCGCCGGGCTGGACTCCTCCCAGGGGCCAACCGCGGCCAAATACATCCTCGAGACCGTTAAGCCACAGCGTATCGCCATCATTCATGACAAGCAGCAGTACGGCGAAGGCCTGGCGCGCTCCGTGCAGGACGGCCTGAAAAAAGGCGGCGCGAACATCGTCTTCTTTGACGGCATTACCGCAGGCGAAAAAGACTTCTCCGCGCTGATCGCCCGTCTGCAAAAAGAGAACATCGACTTCGTCTACTACGGCGGCTACTACCCGGAAATGGGCCAGATGCTGCGCCAGGCGCGCGCCACCGGTCTGAAAACCCAGTTTATGGGGCCAGAGGGCGTGGGCAACGCCTCCCTGTCAAACATCGCAGGGGATTCTGCCGAAGGCATGCTGGTGACGATGCCAAAACGCTATGACCAGGATCCGGTCAACAAGGCTATCGTGGATGCGCTCAAGGCGCAGAAGAAAGATCCGAGTGGTCCATACGTCTGGATCACCTACGCTGCCGTGCAGTCTCTGGCAACCGCATTGGAGCGTACCGGCAGCAAAGAGCCGCTGGATCTGGTGAAAGATTTAAAAGCACACGGGGCGAACACCGTGATTGGGCCGCTGAACTGGGATGAGAAAGGCGATCTGAAGGGATTTGAGTTTGGTGTCTTTAAGTGGCACGCCGACGGTTCGTCCTCGGTCGCCAAATAATTATCCCACCGCCCGGCTCACCGGGCGGGTATAAAAAGGTTTGCATATGTCCGAGCAGTTTCTCTACTTTTTGCAGCAGATGTTTAACGGCGTCACGCTGGGAAGCACCTACGCGCTGATCGCCATCGGCTATACGATGGTTTACGGCATTATCGGCATGATCAACTTCGCCCATGGCGAGGTGTACATGATCGGTAGCTACGTCTCCTTTATGATTATCGCCGCGCTGATGATGATGGGCATCGACAGCAGCTGGCTGCTGGTCGCCGCCGGGTTTGTTGGCGCGATCGTGATCGCCAGCGCCTACGGCTGGAGCATCGAACGCGTGGCCTACCGGCCGGTGCGCAGCTCCAAGCGTCTTATTGCGCTGATTTCCGCGATCGGGATGTCGATCTTCCTGCAAAACTACGTCAGCCTGACCGAAGGCTCGCGCGACGTGGCGTTGCCAAGCCTGTTTAACGGCCAGTGGATTGTGGGGGCCAGCGAAAACTTCTCTGCCTCTATTACCACGATGCAGCTGGTGATCTGGGTCGTGACCTTTGTCGCCATGCTCGCCCTGACCCTGTTCATCCGCTACTCCCGCATGGGACGCGCCTGCCGCGCGTGCGCGGAAGACCTGAAGATGGCGAGCCTGCTCGGCATCAACACCGACCGCGTAATCGCCCTGACCTTCGTGATTGGCGCGGCGATGGCGGCGGTAGCTGGCGTGCTGCTCGGCCAGTTCTACGGCGTAATTAACCCGTACATCGGCTTTATGGCCGGGATGAAAGCCTTCACCGCGGCGGTACTGGGCGGCATCGGCAGCATTCCGGGCGCGATGATCGGCGGCCTGATCCTGGGCGTGGCGGAAGCGCTCTCCTCGGCGTACCTGAGCACCGAATATAAAGACGTGGTGTCGTTTGCCCTGCTGATTCTGGTTCTGCTGGTGATGCCTACCGGTATTCTGGGCCGTCCGGAGGTAGAGAAAGTATGAAACCGATGCATTTTGCAATGGCGCTGCTCTCTGCCGCCATGTTCTTCGTGCTGGCCAGCGTCTTTATGGGCGTCCAGCTTGAGCTGAATGGCACCAAACTCGTTGTCGATACTGCAGCTGATATTCGCTGGCAGTGGGTCTTTATCGGCACCGCCGTGGTGTTCCTGTTCCAGCTGCTGCGCCCGCTGTTCCAGAAAACGCTGAAAAATGTCTCTGGACCGAAATTCGTCCTGCCGGCTATCGACGGTACAACGGTCAAACAGAAGCTGTTCCTCGTGGCGCTGCTGGTGGCTGCCGTGGCGTGGCCGTTTATGGTGTCGCGCGGCACGGTGGACATCGCCACCCTGACCATGATTTACGTGATCCTCGGCCTCGGTCTGAACGTGGTGGTCGGTCTCTCTGGCCTGCTGGTGCTGGGCTACGGCGGGTTCTACGCCATCGGCGCGTACACCTTTGCGCTGCTGAACCACTATTACGGCCTGGGCTTCTGGACCTGCCTGCCGCTGGCGGGGCTGGTCTCTGCCGCCGCAGGCTTCCTGCTCGGCTTCCCGGTGCTGCGCCTGCGCGGTGACTACCTGGCGATTGTGACCTTAGGCTTCGGTGAAATCGTCCGTATCCTGCTGCTCAACAACACCGAAGTGACCGGCGGCCCGAACGGCATCAGCCAGATCCCGAAGCCGACCTTCTTCGGCCTGGAGTTCAGCCGTACCGCCCGCGAAGGCGGCTGGGATACCTTCAGCAACTTCTTCGGCATCAAATATGATCCCTCTGACCGTGTGATCTGGCTCTACCTGGTGGCGCTGCTGCTGGTGGTCATCACCCTGTTCGTGATCAACCGCCTGCTGCGCATGCCGCTGGGCCGAGCGTGGGAAGCGCTGCGCGAAGATGAGATCGCCTGCCGCTCCCTGGGCCTGAACCCGACCCGCATCAAGCTGACCGCGTTCACCATCAGCGCCGCGTTTGCCGGTTTCGCCGGCACGCTGTTCGCCGCGCGTCAGGGCTTCGTCAGCCCCGAGTCGTTCACCTTTGCCGAATCGGCCTTTGTGCTGGCGATTGTGGTACTCGGCGGGATGGGCTCGCAGTTCGCCGTTATCCTCGCGGCCATCCTGCTGGTGGTCTCCCGCGAGCTGATGCGCGACTTTAACGAATACAGCATGCTGATGCTGGGTGGTTTGATGGTGCTGATGATGATCTGGCGTCCGCAGGGTCTGCTGCCGATGACGCGTCCACAGCTGAAGCTTAAGAATGTGGAAGCGAAAGGAGAGCAGGCATGAGTCAGCCATTATTATCCGTAAACGGTCTGATGATGCGTTTTGGCGGCCTGCTGGCGGTCAACAACGTGAACCTGGACCTGCATAAAAAAGAGATCGTCTCCCTGATTGGCCCGAACGGCGCGGGGAAAACCACGGTCTTTAACTGCCTGACCGGTTTCTACAAGCCGACGGGCGGCACCATCATGCTGCGCGACCAGCACCTGGAAGGGCTGCCGGGCCAGCAGATTGCCCGCATGGGCGTGGTGCGTACCTTCCAGCACGTGCGCCTGTTCCGCGAGATGACGGTGATTGAGAACCTGCTGGTGGCACAGCATCAGCAGCTGAAAACCGGCCTGTTCTCCGGCCTGCTGAAAACCCCGGCCTTCCGCCGCGCGCAGGAGGAGGCGCTCGATCGTGCCGCCACCTGGCTCGACCGCATCGGCCTGCTCCAGCACGCCAACCGTCAGGCGAGCAACCTTGCCTATGGCGACCAGCGTCGACTGGAGATCGTGCGCTGCATGGTGACGCAGCCGGAGATCCTGATGCTCGACGAACCGGCGGCGGGCCTCAACCCGAAAGAGACCAAAGAGCTGGACGAGCTGATTGCCGAGCTGCGCGATCATCACGACACCACTATCCTGCTGATTGAGCACGACATGAAGCTGGTGATGGGCATTTCGGACCGTATCTACGTGGTAAACCAGGGCACGCCGCTGGCAAACGGCACGCCGGAAGAGATCCGCAACAACCCGGACGTGATCCGCGCATACCTTGGTGAGGCATAAGATGGAAAAAGCGATGTTAACGTTCGACAAGGTCAATGCGCACTACGGCAAGATCCAGGCGCTGCACGACGTCAGCCTGCACATCAATCAGGGTGAAATCGTCACCCTGATTGGCGCCAACGGCGCGGGCAAAACCACGCTGCTCGGCACCCTGTGCGGCGACCCGCGCGCCACCAGCGGGCGGATTGTGTTCGATGGTAAAGACATTACCGACTGGCAGACCGCCAGAATCATGCGTGAGGCGGTGGCTATTGTCCCGGAAGGGCGCCGCGTCTTCTCCCGCATGACGGTGGAAGAGAACCTGGCGATGGGCGGGTTCTTCGCTCACCGCGATGAATACCAGACCCGCATCAAGTGGGTGTACGAACTCTTCCCGCGTCTGTGGGAGCGCCGCATTCAGCGTGCGGGCACCATGTCCGGCGGTGAACAGCAGATGCTGGCGATTGGCCGCGCGCTGATGAGCCAGCCGCGCCTGCTGCTTCTGGACGAGCCGTCGCTCGGTCTGGCACCGATCATCATCCAGCAGATCTTCGACACCATTGAGCAACTGCGTAAAGAGGGGATGACCATCTTCCTCGTCGAGCAGAACGCCAACCAGGCGCTGAAGCTCGCTGACCGTGGCTACGTGCTGGAGAACGGCCGCGTGGTGCTTGAGGATACCGGAGACGCGCTGCTGGCGAACGAAGCGGTGCGGAGCGCGTATCTGGGCGGCTGAGCCGTCTGTATCGCCCGGTGGCGCTGCGCTTACCGGGCCTACAGGGATCGAGTAGGCCGGGTAAGGCGTAGCCGCCACCCGGCTTTTTTAACCACTACACCCCTTCACACAACCATCATCCCCCTGACCCTTTGCTGTCACTTATCTGTAAACAAACAGTTATTTTTCTGTCATTCGAGCATGTCATGTTACCTCGCGAGCATAAAACGCGTGATATCGCGCATCCGGCACAATAAGAGAGATGACAATGACATCGTTACGACACACAGCTTTGGGTCTGGCACTGGGTCTGGCTTTTGCGACGAACGCAATGGCTGTGACCACCATTCCGTTCTGGCATTCCATGGAAGGGGAGTTGGGTAAAGAGGTTGACTCCCTGGCGCAGCGTTTCAACGACACCCACCCGGATTACAAAATTGTGCCGGTGTACAAAGGTAACTACGAGCAGAGCCTGAGCGCGGGCATTGCCGCCTTCCGTACCGGCAACGCGCCTGCACTGTTACAGGTTTATGAAGTGGGCACCGCGACCATGATGGCCTCGAAAGCCATCAAGCCGGTCTACGAAGTGTTCAAAGAGGCGGGTATCAACTTCGATGAATCCCAGTTCGTGCCGACCGTAGCGGGTTACTACACCGATTCTAAAACCGGTCACCTGCTGTCCCAGCCGTTTAACAGCTCCACGCCGGTGCTGTACTACAACAAAGACGCCTTCAAAAAAGCCGTTTTAGATCCGGAGCAGCCGCCAAAAACCTGGCAGGACCTGGCCGAATACACCGCGAAGCTGAAAGCAGCGGGGATGAAGTGCGGCTACGCCAGCGGCTGGCAGGGCTGGATCCAGATTGAAAACTTCAGCGCCTGGCACGGCCTGCCGGTGGCGACCAAAAATAACGGCTTCGACGGCACTGACGCGGTACTCGAGTTCAACAAGCCGGAGCAGGTGAAGCACATTGCGCTGCTTGCCGATCTGAACAAGAAGGGCGACTTCAGCTACTTCGGGCGTAAAGACGAATCCACCGAGAAGTTCTACAACGGCGACTGCGCCATTACCACCGCCTCGTCCGGCTCGCTGGCGGATATTCGTCACTACGCCAAATTTAACTACGGCGTGGGCATGATGCCGTACGACGCTGACGTGAAGGGTGCGCCGCAGAACGCCATCATCGGCGGGGCGAGCCTGTGGGTGATGCAGGGTAAAGATAAGGGCACCTATAAAGGCGTCGCCGAATTCCTCGACTTCCTGGCGAAGCCGGAAAATGCCGCCGAGTGGCACCAGAAGACCGGCTACCTGCCGATCACCAAAGCCGCGTACGATCTGACCCGCGAGCAGGGCTTCTACAGCAAAAACCCGGGCGCGGACATCGCGACGCGCCAGATGCTGAACAAGCCGCCGTTGCCGTTCACCAAAGGCCTGCGTCTGGGCAACATGCCGCAGATCCGCACCATCGTGGATGAAGAGCTGGAAAGCGTGTGGACCGGGAAGAAGACCCCGCAGCAGGCGCTGGATTCCGCAGTAGAGCGCGGGAATCAGCTGCTGCGCCGCTTTGAGCAGTCGACGAAATCGTAATTTGTGATTCGCCCGGTGGCGCTGCGCTTACCGGGCCTACGACGTGCCCCATCCAGGCCGGGTAAGGCGCAGCCGCCACCCGGCATTGTTCAGGAACCCAATCTCCATGTCTTCATCCCGTCCGGTGTTTCGCTCCCGCTGGCTGCCGTACCTGTTGGTCGCGCCTCAGCTGGTCATCACCGTTATCTTCTTTATCTGGCCTGCGGGCGAAGCGCTGTGGTACTCGGTACAAAGCGTCGATCCGTTCGGGCTCTCCAGCCAGTTCGTCGGGCTGGACAACTTTACCGCGCTATTCCATGACAGCTACTACCTGGACTCCTTCTGGACGACGATGAAATTCAGCGCGCTGGTGACCGTGAGCGGTCTTGTTGCCTCGCTGTTTTTCGCCGCGCTGGTGGATTACGTGGTGCGCGGCAGCCGCCTGTATCAGACCCTGATGCTGCTGCCTTACGCCGTGGCCCCCGCCGTTGCCGCTGTGCTGTGGATCTTCCTTTTTAACCCCGGACGCGGGCTGATTACTCACTTCCTGGCAGAGTTCGGCTACGACTGGAACCACGCCCAGAACAGCGGTCAGGCAATGTTCCTGGTGGTGTTCGCCTCGGTGTGGAAGCAGATCAGCTATAACTTCCTGTTTTTCTTTGCCGCGCTGCAGTCCATTCCGCGCTCGCTGGTGGAGGCCGCGGCAATTGACGGCGCAGGCCCGATCCGCCGCTTCTTCAGGCTGTCCCTGCCGCTGATTGCCCCGGTGAGCTTCTTCCTGCTGGTGGTTAACCTCGTGTACGCCTTCTTCGACACCTTCCCGGTGATCGACGCGGCCACCGCAGGCGGCCCGGTGCAGGCGACAACGACGCTTATTTATAAGATCTACCGCGAAGGTTTTGCGGGGCTGGATCTCTCTGCTTCTGCCGCCCAGTCCGTCGTGCTGATGTTCCTCGTCATCATCCTCACGGTGGTGCAGTTCCGCTATGTTGAAAGTAAGGTGCGCTACCAATGATTGAGAACCGTCGCGGGCTGACGATTTTCAGCCATACCATGCTGATTTTAGGGATTATCGTCATCCTGTTCCCGCTGTACGTGGCCTTTGTCGCCGCCACGCTGGACACCAAAGCGGTGTTCGACACGCCGATGACGCTGATCCCGGGCGGGCATCTTTTCGAGAACATGAAAACCATCTGGACCCAGGGCGTGGGCGCCAACAGCGCGCCGTTCTGGCTGATGATGCTCAACAGCTTCATCATGGCGTTCGGCATTACGGTGGGCAAAATCACGGTGTCGATGCTGTCGGCCTTCGCCATCGTCTGGTTTCGCTTTCCGCTGCGTAACCTCTTCTTCTGGATGATTTTCATCACCCTGATGCTGCCGGTGGAGGTGCGTATCTTCCCGACGGTGGAGGTGATCGCCAACCTGAAGATGCTGGACAGCTACGCGGGCTTAACCCTGCCGCTGATGGCCTCGGCGACCGCCACCTTCCTGTTCCGCCAGTTCTTTATGACCCTGCCGGACGAGCTGATTGAGGCCGCGCGCATCGACGGCGCCTCGCCGATGCGCTTCTTCCGCGACATCGTGCTGCCGCTGTCGAAAACCAACCTTGCGGCGCTGTTTGTAATCACCTTTATCTACGGCTGGAACCAGTACCTGTGGCCGCTGCTGATTATTCAGGACGTCAACCTCGGCACCGCCGTGGCGGGCATCAAAGGCATGATTGCCACCGGCGAAGGCACCACCCTCTGGAACCAGGTGATGGCGGCGATGCTGTTCACCCTAATCCCACCCGTAGTCATTGTTTTAGCCATGCAGCGCGCGTTTGTCCGCGGCCTGGTCGATAGCGAGAAATAAGATGGCAGGTTTAAAACTTCAGGCAGTTACCAAAAGCTGGGACGGTAAAACCCAGGTCATTCAGCCGCTGACGCTCGACGTGGCGGACGGCGAATTTATCGTGATGGTCGGCCCGTCCGGCTGCGGGAAGTCCACGCTGCTGCGCATGGTGGCGGGGCTGGAGCGCGTCACGTCCGGGGATATCTGGATTGACCGCCAGCGCGTCACCGAGATGGAGCCGAAAGACAGGGGCATCGCGATGGTGTTCCAGAACTACGCCCTCTATCCGCACATGAGCGTGGAAGAGAACATGGCCTGGGGGCTGAAAATTCGCGGCATGGGCAAAGGCCATATCGAGGAGCGCGTGAAAGAGGCCGCCCGCATTCTTGAGCTGGATGGCCTGCTGAAGCGCCGTCCGCGCGAGCTCTCCGGCGGCCAGCGCCAGCGCGTGGCAATGGGGCGCGCTATCGTGCGTGACCCGGCGGTATTCCTGTTCGACGAGCCGCTGTCTAACCTCGACGCCAAGCTGCGCGTACAGATGCGCCTTGAGCTGCAGCAGCTGCACCGTCGTCTGAAAACCACGTCACTGTACGTGACCCACGATCAGGTCGAAGCGATGACCCTCGCCCAGCGCGTAATGGTGATGAACAAAGGCGTTGCCGAGCAGATTGGCACCCCGGTGGAAGTGTACGAAAAACCGGCCACCCGCTTTGTGGCGAGCTTTATAGGCAGCCCGGCGATGAACCTGCTGGAAGGGCGCATCAGCAGCGCGGGTACCCACTTTGAACTGGAAAGCGGGATGGCGCTGCCGATCAACTGGTACTATCGTGGCTACGCCGGGCGTAAGATGACGCTCGGTATCCGCCCCGAGCATATTGGTTTAACCTCACAGGCGGACGGCGGCGTGCCGCTGGTGATGGACACGCTTGAGATGTTGGGTGCAGATAACCTGGCGCACGGGCGCTGGGGCGAGCAAAAAATGGTGGTGCGCCTGGCGCATCAGGAGCGCCCGAAAGCGGGCAGCACGCTGTGGCTCCACCTGCCGGAAAACCATCTGCACCTTTTTGACGGTGAAACAGGACAACGAGTATGAGCAACTGGCCTTATCCCCACGTCGTCGCCCACCGCGGCGGCGGTAAGCTGGCCCCGGAAAATACGCTGGCGGCGATCGATGTCGGCGCGCGCTACGGCCACACGATGATCGAGTTCGACGCCAAGCTGTCGAAGGACGGCGAAATTTTCCTGCTGCATGACGACAACCTTGAACGCACCAGCAACGGCTGGGGCGTGGCGGGTGAACTGCCGTGGCGCGATCTGCTGAAGGTGGACGCCGGAAGCTGGTATAGCGGCGAATTCAAAGGCGAACCGCTGCCCCTGCTGGCGGAAGTGGCCGATCGCTGTCGGCAGCACGGCATGATGGCGAACATCGAAATCAAACCGACCACCGGCACCGGGCCGCTGACGGGCAAAGTGATTGCCCTTGCCGCGCGCGAGCTGTGGGAAGGCATGACCGCGCCGCTGCTGTCGTCGTTTGACACCGACGCGCTGGAGGCCGCACAGGCAGCTGTACCTGAGCTGCCGCGCGGGCTGCTGATGGACGAGTGGCGTGAGGACTGGCGTGAACTGACGGGCCGCTTAGGCTGCGTCTCTATCCATCTGAACCACAAGCTGCTGGATGAGGCGCGGGTGAAAATGCTGAAAGACGCGGGTCTGCATATTCTGGTCTACACCGTTAACAAACCCCAGCGCGCAGCCGAGCTGCTGCGCTGGGGCGTGGACAGTATCTGTACCGATGCGATTGACCAGATCGGCCCGAAATTTATTTATTGAGCATACTGCCGTTCTGCTGGGTCGGCAGCATATGCTGCTGACCGCTGCTTTGCGACATCCCGCCCCCTAACATCCCGCCGTTTTTATTTGGCAGCGGCTGCTCGCGCACCTGTCCCTGCTGCACGCGCTGGGTGTTGGCGTTCATCTGGTTTTGCAGGCTCTGCTGCTGCATCTGGGTCTGCGTTCTCAGCTGCTGATTGAGCATCCCTTTCTGCTGCTGTTGCTGGCTCATCATCTCGGTCTGCATGCGCTGCTGGCTCGGGATAACGTAACCCTGCTGGTTTGGGTTGTTTAGGGTGTTGAGTGGCTGTGCGAGCGCGGCAAACGGGATCAGCGCCGCAATAATCATCAAGCGTTTCATTGTCATTTCCTCCTCTTGAGGCCTCTCTTAAGTTTACCCTGATTTCACCATGACGATGATTTTTTAGGAGTTGTGAACCAGGCTTAAGCGGGGAATATGGATCCCTTCACCTGGAGAACAATAATGATGAAACCAACCTTCTTGCGCTGGGTCGCCATCGCCGCGCTGATGGCAGGCGGCACATTTACCGTGGCGGCCAACCCGCCCGCCGCTCCTCCCGTCTCTTATGGCGTGGAGGAGGATGTTTTTCACCCCGTGCGGGCCACGCACGGCATGGTGGCCTCGGTTGACGCGCTGGCGACCCAAGTGGGCGTCGATATTCTTAAGCAGGGCGGTAACGCGGTGGATGCGGCGGTCGCGGTCGGGTACGCGCTGGCGGTAACGCATCCGCAGGCGGGGAATCTGGGCGGCGGCGGCTTTATGATGCTGCGCACCAAAGACGGCAAAACCACGGCCATCGACTTCCGCGAAATGGCGCCTTCTCAGGCGTCCCGCGATATGTTCCTCGACGACCAGGGCAACCCGGACAGCAAAAAATCCCTGACCTCGCACCTCGCCTCCGGCACGCCGGGCACCGTTGCGGGCTTCTCGCTGGCGCTGGAAAAATACGGCACGATGCCGCTGAACAAGGTGGTGCAGCCTGCCATCAGGCTGGCGCGGGAGGGTTTTGTGGTCAATGACGCCCTGGCGGACGACCTCAAGACCTACGGCAGTGAAGTCATTCCCAATCACGAAAACAGCAAGGCTATCTTCTGGAAGGACGGCGAGCCGCTGAAGAAGGGCGATAAGCTGGTGCAGAAGAATCTCGCCAAAAGCCTGGAGCTGATTGCGGAGCACGGCCCGGACGCGTTCTACAAAGGGGCGATTGCCGACCAGATTGCGGAAGAGATGCAGAAGAACGGCGGGCTTATCACCAAAGCTGACCTGGCGGAATACAAGGCGGTGGAGCGCGAGCCGATTAGCGGCACCTACCGCGGCTACGAGGTCTTCTCCATGCCGCCGCCGTCCTCCGGGGGCATTCACATCGTGCAGATCCTCAATATTCTTGAAAACTTTGATATGCACAAGTTCGGCTTCGGCAGCGCGGATGCCATGCAGGTGATGGCGGAGGCGGAAAAACGCGCCTACGCCGACCGCTCGGAATATCTCGGCGATCCGGACTTCGTGAAGGTGCCGTGGCAGGCGCTGACCAACAAGGCGTACGCCAAATCCATTGCCGATCAGATCGACATCAACAAGGCTAAGCCATCGAGCGAGATCCGCCCCGGCAAGCTGGCGCCGTATGAAAGCAACCAGACGACGCACTTCTCGGTGGTGGATAAAGATGGCAATGCGGTGGCGGTAACCTATACGCTCAACACCACCTTTGGCACCGGGATCGTAGCGGGCAACAGCGGCATTCTGCTGAACAATGAGATGGATGACTTCTCCGCCAAGCCGGGCGTGCCAAACGTCTACGGGCTGGTCGGCGGCGATGCGAATGCGGTGGGGCCGAAGAAGCGTCCGCTGTCGTCCATGTCGCCAACCATCGTGGTGAAAGACGGGAAAACCTGGCTGGTGACCGGCAGCCCTGGCGGGAGCCGCATCATAACTACCGTGCTACAGATGGTGGTGAACAGCATCGACTTTGGCATGAACGTCGCCGAGGCGACCAATGCGCCGCGTTTCCATCATCAGTGGCTGCCGGATGAACTGCGCGTGGAGAAGGGCTTTAGCCCGGACACCATCAAGCTTCTGGAGCAGCGCGGACAGAAGGTTGCGGTGAAAGAGGCGATGGGCAGCACCCAGAGCATTATGGTGGGGCCAGACGGCGCGCTGTTTGGCGCGTCGGATCCGCGTTCGGTGGATGATTTGACGGCGGGGTATTGATACGTTGCCCGGTGGCGCTGCGCTTACCGGGCCTACAACTGCACGAACGTAGGCCGGGTAAGGCGAAGCCGCCACCCGGCAAATAACTACTTCATCCGCGCCATATAATACGCATCCACATATTCGCCGTTGCGCAGGGCAAATTTCCTGCCGGTCCCTTCGATTTCAAAACCAAATTTCCGGTACAGCGCCAGTGCAGCAGGGTTATCGGCAAACACCGTCAATTCAATCCGTTCAACGCGCATCCAGTTATCGCACAGGTTGATCATCTCGCGCATCAGCGCACTGCCCACACCGCGTCCCTGTGCATGCGCTGCCACGCTAATACCGAACGTTGCCACGTGGCTGCGTCGCGGGCTGGGTTCCACATGGAACGCAAGGTCACCGACAATGTTCTCGTCAATGCAGGCAACCAGCCGTTTTAGGCCGGGTTTAGGCGTAAGCCGTTCCTGCCACATTTCAAGGGATGGATGAGGTAGCTGTAGCGTGTCGTGATACACCCCCGGATGCATATAGTTCTGGCGTAAGGCTTCAGCATCTTTCGGTTCAGCGTGGCGTATCACTATCTCACTCATTCCTTGTTCCTCAGTCGGTTAAAAGACCCCTCCAACATCAATGACTTTAAAATTTGAGTCAACCGCTATTTTTTGCAAAAAGTATTGGACAAGTGCGAATGAGAATGATTATTATTGCTTTGCATTCAGGAGGACCCCTACGGGAACCTGAAAGCACGACATTGCTCACATTGCTTCCAGTATTACTTTAGCCAGCTTCTCGCTGGCTTTTTTTTTGTTATGGTTAGATTCAGTAACCTTCCAAAAGGACTGAGCCATGACACTACATTGCGCATTTATTGGATTTGGCAAAAGCACCACGAGTTACCACCTTCCGTATGTCCTCCACCGTAAAGACACCTGGCATGTGGCCCATATCTACCGCCGCCGCGCGAAGCCGGAAGAGCAATCCCCGCAGTACTCCCACATTCACTTCACCAGAGATCTCGATGAAGTATTGAATGACCCGCAGGTAAAGCTGGTGGTTGTCTGCACCCATGCCGACAGCCATTTTGACTATGCGAAACGCGCGCTCGAAGCGGGCAAGAACGTGCTGGTGGAAAAGCCGTTCACCCCGACCATTGCCGAAGCAAAAGCGCTGTTTACGCTGGCGAAGAGCAAAGGGCTGACCGTCACACCGTATCAGAACCGTCGCTTTGACAGCTGTTTTCTGACGGCGAAAAAGGCGATTGAGAGCGGCAAGCTTGGCGACATTGTGGAAATCGAAAGCCACTTCGATTACTACCGCCCGGTGGCGGAAACCCAGCCCGGCCTGCCGCAGGACGGCTCGTTCTATGGTCTGGGCGTACACACCATGGACCAGATCATCTCCCTGTTTGGCCGCCCGGACCACGTGGCTTACGACATTCGCAGCCTGCGCAATAAAGCCAACCCGGACGATACCTTCGAGGCGCAGCTGTTCTACGGCGACCTTAAGGCTATCGTTAAAACCAGTCACCTGGTGAAAATCGACTACCCGAAATTTATCGTTCACGGTACCAAAGGTTCGTTCATTAAGTACGGCATTGACCAGCAGGAGACCAGCCTGAAGGCCAACATCATGCCAGGCGAACCGGGCTTTGCGGCGGACGATTCCGTGGGCGTGCTGGAGTATGTGAACGATGAGGGCGTAACGGTCAAAGAAGAGCTGAAACCGGAAACCGGCGACTATGGCCGCGTCTACGATGCACTGTATGAAACCCTCACCAGCGGCGCGCCGAATTACGTCAAGGAATCTGACGTTCTGACCAACCTTGAAATCCTTGAACGGGCCTTCGAGCAGGCTTCTCCTGCCACGGTAACCCTCGCGAAATAAGCAAAAATGGCTCCTCTGGGCTTGTTCATAATTTTTGAACAGAGGAGTCAATTTTCACCCTCTATGATCCCCGACCGTTTGAGTCCACACTTACTCCATCGAAACGAACTGAGGGTGAAAACAATGATCTACTTACGCAAAGCAAACGAACGCGGTCACGCAAATCATGGCTGGCTGGACTCATGGCATTCATTCTCGTTTGCCGACTACTACGACCCGAACTTCATGGGCTTCTCCGCGCTGCGCGTGATTAACGACGACGTGATTGATGCAGGCCAGGGCTTCGGTACCCACCCGCACAAAGACATGGAAATCCTGACCTACGTGCTGGAAGGGGCGGTTGAGCACCAGGACAGCATGGGCAACAAAGAGCAGGTGCCGGCGGGCGAGTTTCAGATTATGAGCGCGGGTACCGGGGTGCGTCACTCTGAGTACAACCCGAGCAAAACGGAAAAACTGCACCTGTATCAAATCTGGATCATTCCAGAAGAGACCGGCATCACGCCACGCTACGAGCAGCGCCGCTTCGACGCGAAACAGGGCAAACAGCTGGTGCTGTCCCCGGACGCGCGTGAAGGTTCCCTGAAAGTGCATCAGGATATGGAGTTGTACCGCTGGGCGTTGGCGAAAGACGAACAGTCCGTGCACCAGATTGCCGCCAACCGCCGCGTCTGGATCCAGGTGGTGAAAGGGGAAGTGTCTATCAACGGCACCAAAGCCACCACCGCCGATGGTCTGGCCGTCTGGGATGAGCAGGCGCTCTCCGTGCACGCCGACAGCGAAAGCGAAATCCTGCTGTTTGACCTGCCTCCGGTCTAAATAATTTCTCAACCTTCCCTTTAAACGGGGAAGGTTGAGCTTTGTCCGTGATAAACTGAGCAAATCTCTCACTTCAAGATTTCTCAGGACGATGAAAAAGAAACGCCCCGTACTTCAGGATGTCGCCGATCGCGTCGGTGTGACCAAAATGACGGTCAGCCGTTTTTTACGTAACCCGGAACAGGTTTCCGTGGCGTTGCGTGGCAAGATTGCCGCCGCCCTTGATGAACTGGGTTATATTCCCAACCGCGCACCCGATATTCTCTCCAATGCGACCAGCCGTGCGGTGGGCGTTCTGCTTCCTTCCCTGACCAACCAGGTTTTCGCTGAAGTTCTGCGCGGCATTGAAAGCGTTACCGATGCGTTTGGTTACCAGACCATGCTTGCTCACTATGGGTACAAGCCGGAACTGGAAGAGGAACGTCTTGAATCAATGCTTTCCTGGAACATTGACGGCCTGATTTTAACCGAACGTACCCACACGCCGCGCACGCTCAAAATGATTGAAGTCGCCGGTATTCCGGTGGTGGAGCTCATGGACAGCCAGTCGCCATGCCTCGACATCGCCGTTGGGTTCGATAACTTTGAAGCGGCTCGTCAGATGACAGCGGCGATCATCGCCCGCGGTCATCGTCATATTGCCTATCTGGGTGCGCGTCTTGATGAACGTACTATCATCAAACAGAAGGGATACGAGCAGGCGATGCTCGACGCAAATTTAACCCCGTACAGCATGATGGTGGAGCAGTCCTCATCTTACACCTCGGGTATTGAGCTGATGCGTCAGGCACGACGCGAGTATCCGCAACTGGACGGTATTTTCTGTACCAACGATGACCTTGCGGTCGGTGCAGCGTTCGAATGCCAGCGTCTGGGGTTGAAGATCCCTGAGGATATGGCGATTGCCGGCTTCCACGGCCACGATATTGGTCAGGTGATGGAGCCGCGTCTGGCGAGCGTTCTGACACCGCGTGAACGCATGGGTCGCATTGGTGCAGAACGCCTGCTGGCGCGCATTCGTGGAGAGACGGTTACCCCTAAAATGTTAGATTTAGGTTTCACCTTGTCACCGGGTGGATCTATTTGAACTGACAAATTTGAAGTAGCTCACACTTATTCACTTCGCGCACGTTTGGATATTGCTTCTCTTTTGCCCCAGCAGGACAATGTTACCGATAACTGTTACCCGTAACAATTGACTGAGGGACACCCTTTGAGCACGACTAATCACGATCACCACGTTTACGTCCTGATGGGCGTGTCCGGTAGCGGTAAATCTGCCGTGGCGAGCGAAGTGGCGCATCAACTTCAGGCTGCGTTTCTTGATGGTGACTTCCTCCATCCGCGCAGCAACATCATGAAAATGGCCTCCGGCGAACCGCTGAACGATGACGACCGCAAACCGTGGTTGCAGGCGCTGAATGACGCCGCGTTCGCGATGCAGCGCACCAACAAAGTTTCCCTGATCGTCTGCTCCGCGCTGAAAAAAACCTACCGCGACCTGCTGCGCGACGGCAATCCGAACCTCTCGTTCATCTACCTCAAAGGCGATTTCGGGGTGATTGAAAGCCGTCTGAAAGCGCGTAAAGGCCACTTCTTTAAAACCCAGATGCTGGTGACGCAGTTCGAAGCGCTTCAGGAGCCGGGTGAAGATGAAAAAGACGTCTTAGTGGTTGATATCGATCAGCCGCTGGAAGGTGTTGTAGCCAGCACCATCGAGGTCATTAACAAAAGGCAGTAAGTTTTGAGTACATTAACGCTAGTTTTGACAGCAGTGGGTTCGGTATTGCTGCTGCTGTTTTTAGTGATGAAGGCGCGTATGCACGCCTTCGTTGCTTTGATGGTGGTTTCTATTGGTGCAGGTCTCTTTTCCGGTATGCCGCTCGACAAGATCGCCGCGACGATGGAAAAAGGGATGGGAGGCACGCTGGGCTTCCTGGCGATTGTGGTCGCGCTGGGCGCGATGTTTGGCAAGATTCTGCATGAGACGGGCGCGGTCGACCAGATTGCCGTCAAAATGCTCAAATCCTTCGGGCACAGCCGCGCGCACTACGCGATTGGCCTGGCCGGTCTGATTTGCGCACTGCCGCTGTTCTTCGAAGTGGCGGTGGTGCTGCTCATCAGCGTCGCCTTCTCCATGGCGCGCCATACCGGCACTAACCTCGTGAAGCTGGTCATTCCGCTGTTTGCGGGCGTGGCGGCGGCTGCGGCGTTTCTGCTGCCAGGGCCGGCGCCGATGCTGCTGGCCTCCCAGATGCACGCCGATTTTGGCTGGATGATCCTGATTGGCCTGTGTGCGGCCATCCCGGGGATGATTATTGCCGGGCCGCTGTGGGGCAACTTCATCAGCCGCTACGTCGAGTTGCACATCCCGGACGACATCTCCGAGCCGCACCTGGGCGAAGGCAAAATGCCGTCCTTCGGCTTTAGTCTTTCTTTGATCCTGCTCCCGCTGGTGCTGGTGGGCCTGAAAACCATCGCCGCGCGCTTTGTGCCGGTCGGTTCTACCGCGTACGAATGGTTTGAGTTCATCGGTCACCCGTTCACGGCGATTCTGGTGGCGTGTCTGGTGGCGATTTACGGCCTGGCGATGCGCCAGGGAATGCCTAAAGACCGCGTGATGGAGATCTGCGGTGCGGCGCTGCAGCCTGCGGGGATTATCCTGCTGGTTATCGGTGCAGGCGGCGTGTTCAAGCAGGTGCTGGTGGATTCCGGCGTGGGCCCGGCTCTGGGTGAAGCCCTGACCGGGATGGGTCTGCCGATTGCGGTCACCTGCTTTGTGCTGGCTGCGGCGGTACGTATCATCCAGGGTTCCGCTACCGTGGCGTGTTTAACCACCGTGGGTCTGGTGATGCCGGTGATTGAACAGCTGAACTACTCCGGTGCGCAGATGGCCGCGCTGTCTATCTGCATCGCGGGCGGGTCAATTGTGGTCTCGCACGTTAACGACGCTGGCTTCTGGCTGTTCGGCAAGTTTACTGGCGCCACCGAAGCGCAAACGCTGAAAACCTGGACGCTGATGGAAACCATCCTCGGCACCACCGGGGCCATTGTCGGGATGATTGCCTTTACGCTGCTGAGCTGAATGCGGTGATTTAACAAGGCTCAAAACTAAGGCCCGGTAGCGTTAGCGCTTACCGGGCCTTTTTTATTATCCAGGGCGTCAGGCCGGGCCATAACCCGGCATTGTGTTACTCGCCCTGCGTCGCGCTCTCAATCGTCAAGCGCACATCCGACGTAATCAGTTCAGCCAGCATCTGGTAAACCTTCAGCGTCTCTTCCGGCTCGGCATCGCCCGTATCGCTGATGAAGCCTTCGTCACGCAGCGTCAGCACCAGCGAGCTGAATACCGCCTTGTCGAAGAATTCCGGGGCGTTAATGCCGTGCAGAACGGACAGGCGCTGCGCCAGCGTCCGGCTCTCTTTCTCCAGCGTGCCGCGGTTGATCGACGGGTTCGCGCTCAGCAGCCAGAACGTAATGGCGTAGCGCTGCAGCGTTTCGCGCGCACCGGCCGCCAGCAGTTGCAGGGTACGGGAGCGTGACGGATTGATGTGCAGCTCGTCGTTCGCAACGGTGATCAGCCCCTGACGGCGCAGCTCTTCCGTCAGTTTATCCAGCTCAACGGCCAGCTCTTCCTTGCTCCAGCGCAGGAATAGCTCCGCTTTAAGCATCGGGTAGAGCGTCTCAACGTGGCGCAACAGCTCCTGACGTGAAATACGGCGATGCTGGGTGATAATGGCCGCCATGAGCGACGGCAGCATTAGCATATGAGCGATGTTGTTGCGGTAGTACGTCATCAGTACGGCCTGCTCGCGCGGCAGAATGATGATATCGCCGATCGTATCTTTCTCGACTTCGAACTTATTCATCTGCAGCGCGTGATCGATAAGCTCGCTGGCGGTAGCAGAAGGAGCTGTCGAATCAACCGAGTATGGCACGTTGCGCATCATGTCCAGATAGCAGTCCAGCTGCTCCGTGAGCTGTTCACGGGTCAGGGAACGCTGACGTGAAGCAAGCAGCGCCGTACAGCACAGGTTCATCGCATTGGCCGCACCGGCGTTGTTAATGCGCACCATCAGCTCGGACGCGATACCGTTCACCGTTGGCGTCAGCCAGGCCGGACGCACCGCTTCGATAGGATCGATAGACTCGCGCCAATCCGGAACATGATGGTTCAGATACGTCATCAGCGGCATCGGCTCGCCAAAGTTTACGTAGCCCTGACCCAGGTTGCGTAACTTGCTCAGGCCGCGCAGCATCTGCGGCAGGCTCTCTTTCTCTTTGGTCGCACCGCGCAGTTCTTTGGCGTACGTGCCCACTTCCATCACGTGCTCATAGCCAATGTAAATTGGCACAAGCGTGATTGGACGCGTACCGCCGCGCAGCATCGCCTGAATGGTCATCGACAGCGTGCCGGTCTTCGGATCGAGCAGACGACCGGTACGGGAGCGCCCGCCCTCCACGAAGTACTCTACGGAGTAGCCGCGGCTGAACAGCTCGCCGAGATACTCGCGGAACACGGTGGAGTAGAGCTTGTTGCCCTTGAAGGTACGACGAATAAAGAACGCACCCAGGCGGCGGAAAATCGGGCCTGCTGGCCAGAAGTTCAGGTTAATACCGGCGGCAATGTGCGGCGGTACCAGTCCCTGGTGATAGAGCACGTAGGAGAGAAGCAGGTAGTCCATGTGGCTGCGGTGGCAGGGGACATAGACAATCTCATGACCATCGTGCGCCAGCTGACGTACACGCTCAGCGTTATGCACGTTGATGCCCTGATACAGGCGGTTCCAGGTAAAGCCGAGAATACGATCGGACAGGCGAATCATCTCGTAGGAGAAGTTCGCGGCAATCTCTTCCATCAGCGCAATGGCATTCTGCTGGGCTTTCTCATGGGAAATTTTCTTGCTGCGCGCTTCGTCTTCAACGGCGCGGGCGATCGCTTTGGAGGCCAGCAGCTTGTTGAACAGGTCCTGACGCGCCGGAAGACGTGGCCCTACGGCCGCCAGGCGCTGACGGGCGAAGTGCATACGCGCCACGCGCGCCAGCTTTTGCGCAATGATTTTGTCAGTGCCGTGTTCATCCGCCATGCGGCGCAGAGAAACGGAAGGTGAGAAGCGGACAAAGCTGTCGCGTCCCAGCCAGGAGACGGCGAAGAACTTCTGAATGCCGTTGAGCATACGCAGCGGCGGGTTCTCTTCCCCTTTTTCGCGCCCCGGACGGCGACCAAACATCACCGATACCGGCACCATCTGCACATCCAGGTCAGGATTGCTGCGGTGCAGGTCGAGGTAATCATGGAACAGCTTAATGGACTCTTCTTTCGGCGTGTAATAGGTGAACACGCGCGGCCCGCCATGGATGAACACGTAGCGCGGCAGCAGCGTACCGTCGACTTCAAGCGGTTCAAGCGGGTCAGGTAAATCGTGCGCCAGGCATTGAGCGCGAAGCGTCAGCAGGTCTGCCTTCGAGTTATAAGGCAAAACGTACATAATAGGGCGCGACGTATCGAGCCCTAATTCCAGCGCAGGTTCTGCTGGGATAGACTTACTTTTTACCAGTACGCTTAATGGTAAATTAAGTAATTTGTAGTAAATTCGTGGCCAGCCGGACATAAACGATGTAAAGCCTCTGGTTAATAATGCAATTGCGGCGCAAGGATAACAGAAAGCGCGCAAAATTTCTGTTGTTACCCGTCATACTTCAGGCGGCAGCGAAACGCGCTGCAGCTCCTGTTACTGACGCTCTTTTTTAAAAAAGGTTCTTTTAATGGCCAATAATACCACTGGGTTGACGCGTATCATCAAAGCCGCCGGCTATTCATGGAAAGGTTTCCGTGCCGCGTGGGTTAATGAAGCTGCTTTTCGCCAGGAAGGTGTCGCCGCTATCGTCGCGGTTATCATCGCCTGTTTCCTTGATGTAGATGCCATTACCCGCGTGCTTCTCATCGGTTCCGTACTTCTGGTGATGATAGTGGAAATTCTCAATAGCGCTATTGAGGCCGTGGTCGACAGGATCGGCTCTGATTTTCACGAGCTCTCTGGCCGCGCGAAAGATATGGGCTCCGCCGCTGTCCTGCTGGCGATTATCACCGCAGCCATTACCTGGGTCACGCTGCTTTGGTCACATTTCCGATGATGCTCGAGGAATAATTAAGTCCCTGGTTTTTTGTGCAGTTTTTGGTTCCAAAATCGCCTTTGACTGTATATACTCACAGCATAACTGTATATACACCCAGGGGGCGGAATGAAAGCATTAACGACCAGGCAGCAAGAGGTGTTTGATCTCATTCGGGATCATATCGGCCAGACGGGTATGCCACCCACGCGTGCGGAAATCGCGCAGCGTCTGGGTTTCCGTTCTCCGAATGCTGCCGAGGAACACCTGAAAGCGCTGGCGCGTAAGGGTGTGATTGAGATTGTGTCAGGCGCGTCGCGTGGTATCCGCCTGCTGGTGGAAGAAGAGACGGGCATTCCGCTGATAGGCCGCGTTGCTGCAGGCGAACCGCTGCTGGCACAACAGCATATTGAAGGTCACTACCAGGTCGATCCTGGTATGTTCAAGCCGAGCGCTGATTTTCTGCTGCGCGTTAGCGGGATGTCGATGAAAGACATCGGCATTCTTGATGGCGACCTTCTGGCCGTTCACAAAACGCAGGATGTGCGAAACGGCCAGGTGGTGGTTGCGCGCATTGATGACGAAGTGACCGTTAAGCGCCTGAAAAAACAGGGTAACACCGTTCAGCTGTTGCCCGAAAACAACGAGTTCACCCCGATTGTGGTCGACCTCCGCGAACAGAGCTTCTCTATTGAAGGTCTGGCTGTTGGCGTGATTCGTAACGGCGAATGGCTGTAATCTCTTCCTGACAGGCTACGCTTCCGCTGTAGCCTGCTTCATTTACCCTTCCCGGTATCTCTCATGTCACTGCTGACGGCATCTGATAAGGCATTGTGGCGTCTTGCCCTGCCGATGATTTTCTCCAATATCACCGTGCCCTTGCTGGGTCTGGTCGATACGGCCGTTATTGGTCATCTCGATTCCCCTGTTTATCTTGGCGGCGTGGCGATTGGCGCGACGGCAACCAGCTTCCTGTTTATGCTGCTGCTCTTTTTGCGTATGAGTACTACCGGGCTCACGGCACAGGCGTATGGTGCGAAAGATCCGTTACGTCTGGCGCGTGCGCTGGTGCAGCCGCTGATCCTGGCGCTTGGCGCGGGGGTGCTCATTGTTTTACTGCGCACGCCCCTGATAGACCTTGCGCTCCATGTTGTTGGCGGCAGCGAGGCGGTACTGGAGCAGGCGCGTCGCTTCCTGGAAATCCGCTGGCTCAGCGCGCCCGCTTCGCTGGCAAACCTGGTTCTGCTGGGTTGGTTACTAGGTGTGCAATACGCCCGTGCGCCAGTGATTTTGCTGGTTGTGGGAAACCTTCTCAACATTGTGCTCGATCTCTGGCTGGTGATGGGCCTGCATATGGACGTGCGCGGGGCGGCACTGGCAACGGCGATTGCCGAATACGGAACCTTACTCATTGGGCTGTGGATGGTCTGGCGCGTGCTGGCCCTGCGCGGGATATCCCTTGTAATGCTGAAAACCGCATGGCGCGGCAATATCCGTAAACTGCTGGCGCTCAACCGTGACATCATGCTGCGCTCGCTTCTGCTACAACTCTGTTTTGGCGCATTGACGGTTTTTGGTGCCCGTCTTGGGCCTGAGATCGTCGCGGTGAATGCGGTCCTGATGACATTGCTGACGTTTACCGCCTACGCGCTGGACGGCTTCGCCTACGCCGTTGAGGCGTATTCCGGGCAGGCGTACGGCGCGCGGGAAAGTGGCCAGCTTAGGGATGTCTGGCGGGCAGCCTGTCGACAAGCGGGACTGGTCGCGCTGACGTTTGCACTGATCTATGCCTGTTTTGGCCGTAACATTTTTGCATTACTCACTTCGATCCCGGCTTTACGCGAACTGGCGGACCACTACATCGTCTGGCAGGTGATCTTGCCGGTGGTGGGAGTGTGGTGTTATCTGCTGGACGGCATGTTTATCGGTGCGACGCGCGGAGCGGAAATGCGCAACAGTATGGCGGTTGCGGCGGCGGGGTTTGGTTTGACGCTGCTGACGCTTCCGTGGCTGGGTAATCACGGTTTGTGGCTGGCGCTTGCGGTCTTTCTCTCCCTGCGCGGCCTCTCGCTTGCCTTTATCTGGCATCGCCACTGGCAAAATAATACCTGGCTTCCTTCCCGTCACGATATATCGTGACGGTTAAAGATTCCGAATATGAAATCAACCGCCGAATCCTTAGCTACAATTATTATCACGTCCAGCAGAAAAGAACGTAACGGACGTTACGACCCGACGCTTAACTAAGAGGACACGATGATGAATAAAGACGAAATCGGCGGCAACTGGAAGCAGTTCAAAGGTAAAGCGAAAGAACAGTGGGGTAAGCTGACTGATGACGATATGACCGTCATTGAAGGCAAGCGCGATCAGCTTGTCGGTAAAATTCAGGAACGTTACGGCTACGCGAAAGACCAGGCGGAAAATGAAGTCAAAGACTGGGAAACGCGTAACGATTACCGCTGGTAACGCTGAATAACCCACAGAGGCGGCTTAAGAGCCGCCTTTATTTTGCTGCTAACGCGGCTTTTTCTTTATCAGAATTGAGTGGTCGTGCTGACACGCATCCTGATGCCGACAGGCTTCCACCTCAACGCATGCAGAACACAGCCCGTGCGCTTCAATCACGTTATGACGCAGGGCAAAACCCATTTTTGCCGCCAGCGTGTGCATAATGTCCTCTACGCCTTCCGCTCCCTCTTCTTTCACTACGCCGCAACGATCGCAGATAAACATGGCCGATGTATGCGTTGGCTGATCGAAAAGATGGCACAGGACATAGCTGTTTGTGGATTCGACTTTATGCACAAACCCTTGTTCCAGCAGGAAATCCAGCGCGCGATATACCGTGGGCGGTTTAGCCTGCGGCTCGCTTTCGCGGAGCAGGTCGAGCAGATCGTAGGCGCTGATCGCCCCCTGTTGCAGGCTCATCAGGCGCAAGACTTCAAGGCGCTGCGGGGTCAGGCGCACATTGCGTTGCGCGCACAGCTTTTCGGCCTGCGCTAACAGCTCTTTTGTGGACTTATCCATTTAGCACCTCGGATGTTCTGGGAGATAAAACCCTCACTTTATCATGTTCTGGCAAAAACACCGATATCCGCCAGGCTGTGCTATACCTGACGCATCGCAAACCGGGAATGTAACAATGAAAAAACCAGACTGTATCAAGCACTGGCGCGACGTAGAAGGGCCAGATGACGCCACCTACCCCGACAGTAACGAGCTTTTTTCCATCGGATCGCCGCTGGCGCGCAGCCTGGGCCTCAGGCGTATAGGCATTCATCATGAACGTTTACCACCGGGACGTCGGACGTCCTATCCCCATGCGGAAAGTGACGAAGAAGAGTTTATCTACGTGCTTGAGGGCTATCCTGAAGCCTGGATTAATGGCTATTTGTGGAAACTCGAACCCGGAGACAGCGTGGGCTTTCCTGCCGGAACGGGGGTGTGCCACACCTTTATCAACAACACGGAAGAAGAGGTGCGGTTGCTGGTGGTGGGAGAGGCCAACAAGAAGCACAACCGCATCTACTATCCGCTTAATCCGGTTTATGCCGCCACGCGGGAAGATCGCTGGGTAGACCATCCTCCACAGTTTTTTGGGCCGCACGATGGAAAACCTGGGAAAAAATAATTTCCTCTTCTATAAATATTGAGGGCCGTCACAAATTACAACAGGCCGTAAGGAAGTTTTACTTAGGGAATGAATTAGTGGGTCTTTTTATCTTTATTCACAGCAATAGTTCGCGCCTGTTTGGGGGATAACAGACAGGGGTTATTTCATAACAGACTATAAGACGGGCATACTGTGAAAAAACATTTTAAATTTTCGGTGGTTAGCATCGCTGTCTCCTTGTTTATGGCAAATCAGGCGGGAGCAGCCAATACCTGGACAGAATCACGTAGCGACGCGATGGGGGGCACCGGCGTTGCTTCGGGCAACTATGGTAGCGGGGCGTTAATTAACCCCGCATTGCTGGCAAAGGCAAAACCTGACGATGACGTGACGGTCATTTTGCCGTCCGTTGGGGTGCAGGTAACGGATGAGGACAATCTTCAAGATGAGATTGATACCATCAACGACAAAATCAATCACTATAAGGATGTGGTTGATAACCTTACTCCAATCGAGGTTATTACTAATCCGTTAGGCTCCATCAACCAGTTCCAGGGCGCGGCCAAAGATCTGGCCGATGAGCTGGACTATCTCAAGGGCAAAACCGCTCGCGCGACGGCAGGAGCAGGCCTTGCCGTGAGTATCCCTAACGATGTGCTTTCCGTGGCCTTTATGGCGAAAGGGTACGCCCATGGCCGGGTAAGCTCGTCTATCGACCAGCAGGATATTGATTATCTGCGCGGTATTCAAAGAAGCAATCTGGTGGCTGCCGGCGTTGCCCTGGACGCTGCGCTGAACGGCACGGACCAGATCACTAAAAACCTCAACTCAACGGCGTCCGGTCGGGCGGCGATTATCTCCGACTACGGTATTGCCGTTGCCCGCCAGTTTGACCTTGGCGGCGTTCCGGTTTCCGTGGGCGTGACGCCAAAACTGCAAAAAAGCTGGATCTATAACTACACCACCTCGATCTACGATTACGACAGTAATAAGTGGAACGATAGCCGCTACCGTACAGACGATACCGGCTTTAACGTCGATGCTGGTATTGCCGCTGATTTTGGCGAAAACTGGACGGTCGGCGTGAGCGGGCAAAACCTGATGTCGCGCGATATCGACACCAAAGATATCCGCATCCGCAACGGGCGTACGGGGGAAGTGGTGAGCTATAAAGACACCTACCAGATCCGTCCGCTGGTGACCGCGGGCGCTGCCTGGCACAACGATCTAGTGACCCTGACCGCCGATGGCGATCTGACCGAAACCAAAGGCTTTAAGAGCGAAGATACGTCGCAGTATGTTGGGGTCGGTGCTGAAGTGACTCCGCTGAGCTGGCTGGCGGTGCGTGCCGGTTATCGTGCGGATATGAAAGGGAACGACAGCAATGTCTTTACCGGCGGTGTCGGTTTCGCGCCGTTCAATACCGTTCATGTTGACCTGATGGGCCTGTATGGCGAGGACGAAACCTGGGGCGCAGGGGCTCAGCTGAGCATGACGTTCTAAAGTACACCGGAGGCGCTGCGCCTCCGGCTTTTCTTTGTGCTATAGTAGCGCCCCTTTTCCACCAGATGCTTAAAACTTCGCCATGTCGTCAGAACACCAGACCGCTTTTCCTGCACACCGTTTCTCTATTGCGCCGATGCTCGACTGGACGGACAGACACTGCCGCTATTTCCTGCGCCAGCTCTCCCGCCATACGCTGCTGTACACCGAAATGGTGACCACGGGCGCAATTATTCACGGTAAGGGCGACTACCTGGCATACAGTGAAGAAGAGCATCCGGTTGCGCTGCAGTTGGGGGGCAGCGATCCGGTCGCGCTGGCCCAGTGTGCAAAGCTGGCGGAAGAACGCGGCTACGACGAGATCAACCTGAACGTCGGCTGCCCTTCCGACCGCGTGCAAAACGGCATGTTCGGCGCCTGTCTGATGGGCAACGCACAGCTGGTGGCGGACTGCATCAAAGCGATGCGCGATGTGGTCTCCATTCCGGTGACGGTCAAAACCCGTATCGGCATCGACGACCAGGACAGCTACGAATTCCTGTGTGATTTCATCAATACGGTGTCAGGGAAAGGCGAGTGTGAGATGTTTATCATTCACGCCCGCAAAGCCTGGCTTTCAGGCCTTAGCCCGAAAGAGAACCGTGAGATCCCGCCGCTGGACTACCCGCGCGTGTACCAGCTGAAACGTGATTTCCCGCACCTGACGATGTCAATCAACGGCGGTATTACGTCGCTGGAAGAGGCGAAAGCGCACCTTGAGCATATGGATGGCGTGATGGTCGGGCGCGAGGCGTATCAAAATCCGGGCATTCTGGCGACCGTCGACCGCGAAATCTTTGACGTTGCAGGCGCAGACACCGATCCGGTTACCGTCGTGCGTGCCATGTACCCTTACATTGAGCGCGAGTTGAGCAATGGCACCTATCTTGGCCACATCACCCGCCATATGCTTGGCCTGTTCCAGGGTATTCCGGGCGCGCGCCAGTGGCGTCGCTACCTCAGTGAGAACGCGCATAAAGCCGGTGCCAATATTGAGGTGCTGGAACATGCGCTGCGGCTGGTGGCGGATAAGCGATAATTTCGCTAAAAGATCGTCAAATTCACCACGCCCTGCGGATCCTCGCGGGGCGTTTTGCTTTAAGAACAATAGGTTAGCTTTGGCATGATTCTTGTAATGATTGCAGCATCATTCGGGAACTCGTGGGAGAGCACCATGCTTGAACTACTTTTTGTGATTGGCTTTTTTGTCATGCTGATGGTCACGGGCGTGTCGCTGCTCGGCATTCTGGCCGCGCTCGTTGTGGCTACGGTAGTTATGTTTATCGGCGGATTATTTGCCCTGACGATCAAACTGCTGCCGTGGCTGCTGCTGGCTATCGCCGTGGTGTGGGTAATACGGGCGATTAAAGCGCCAAAACTGCCGACTTATCAGCGCAATAACCGCTTCCGTTACTAAGGTATTGAGGGGTTCGTCACATACTTGTAACTTTTCCGGCAGCATGGCTTAGAACAGAATAGGATTTACTTATCGAATCTGTCACTATGACTGCCGTTAAAGAATTCATCGCGCTGTACCCTACATACAGCCGAACTAAAAAAAGAAAGGGCTTCCCACGGGAAGCCCAATTTCTTTTTGGGGCTCATGGAATCAACAAACTCGACCCCTGCGTTGCCCGGCTCTCCAGCACCTCATGCGCACGCTGCGCATCGGCTAGCGGGTATTTCTGCGCTTCTGCCACATCCACCTTAATGACGCCGCTGGCGATCAGCGAGAACAGCTCGTTGCTGGCTTCCTCAAGTTCTTCCCGGTTGGTGATGTAACCCTGCAGGGAAGGGCGCGTGACGTACAGCGAGCCTTTCTGGTTCAGGATGCCGAGATTCACGCCGGTGACAGCACCTGAGGCGTTTCCGAAGCTCACCATCAGCCCACGACGCTGCAGGCAGTCCAGCGATGCCTCCCAGGTGTCTTTCCCAACCGAGTCATACACGACACGCACTTTTTTGCCGCCGGTAATCTCTTTTAGCCGCTCGACGATGCTCTCTTCCCGGTAGTTGATCACCTGCCACGCGCCCGCGTCCAGCGCACGCTGGGCTTTTTGCGCACTGCCTGTGGTGCCGATCAGCTTCGCGCCTAAGGCTTTCGCCCACTGGCAGGCAATCAGCCCCACGCCACCGGCGGCAGCATGGAACAGGAACTGCTCATCGGGCTTAATTTCGTAGGTTTTACGCAGCAGGTAGTAAACGGTTAAGCCTTTCAGGAAGGAGGCCGCCGCCTGCTCAAAGGAGATGGCATTAGGCAGCAGGGCGGCTTTATCCGCCGGGACGTTGTGGACGGAGCTGTAAGCGCCCAGCGCAGATTGCGCATACACCACGCGGTCGCCCTCTTTAAGATGCTTAACCGCGCTGCCCACTTTGATGACGACACCGGCTGCCTCGGTGCCCAGTCCGCTTGGCATCGACGGAGGCGGGTAGAGACCGCCGCGAATATAGGTATCAATGTAGTTAATGCCGATAGCTCTGTTTTCCACCTGAATTTCGTTCTCGCCAGGCGCAGCGGGGGTAAACTCCACTGCTTTCAGCACTTCAGGACCGCCGTGTTTCTGGAACTCAATGCGCGTTGCCATGCTCCCTCCGTAAGAAAAATATGGTAATCTTTCGACCCACTCTTTATCTCGGTAACTCCATTCACTATGGCAGGAAACAAACCCTTCAACAAACAGACTGAACCTCGCGAGCGTGATTTCCAGGTCGCAGGGTTAAAAGTCCCGCCGCACTCGATTGAAGCGGAACAGTCGGTGTTGGGCGGTTTAATGCTGGATAACGAACGCTGGGACGACGTCGCCGAGCGCGTAGTGTCTGAAGATTTCTACACCCGTCCGCACCGCCATATCTTTACCGAAATGGCGCGCCTGCAGGAGTCCGGCAGCCCGATTGACCTGATCACGCTCGCGGAATCGCTGGAGCGTCAGGGGCAGCTGGACAGCGTCGGCGGCTTTGCCTACCTGGCAGAACTGTCAAAAAACACGCCAAGTGCGGCTAACATCAGCGCTTACGCCGACATCGTGCGCGAACGTGCCGTCGTCCGCGAGATGATCTCGGTAGCGAACGAGATCGCCGAAGCCGGTTTTGATCCGCAGGGTCGCACCAGTGAAGACCTGCTCGACCTTGCCGAGTCCCGCGTCTTCAAAATCGCCGAAAGCCGCGCCAACAAAGACGAAGGCCCGAAAAACATCGCCGACGTGCTCGACGCCACCGTTGCGCGTATAGAGCAGCTTTTCCAGCAGCCGCACGACGGTGTGACCGGGGTGAACACAGGCTATGACGATCTGAACAAAAAAACTGCCGGTTTACAGCCGTCGGATTTAATTATCGTCGCGGCGCGTCCGTCGATGGGTAAAACGACATTTGCGATGAACCTCGTCGAAAACGCGGCGATGTTGCAGGATAAGCCGGTGCTTATTTTCAGTCTCGAGATGCCCTCCGAGCAGATCATGATGCGTTCTCTGGCATCCCTGTCGCGCGTGGATCAGACCCGCATCCGTACCGGCCAGCTCGACGACGAGGACTGGGCGCGCATCTCCGGCACCATGGGCATTCTGCTGGAAAAACGGAACATCTACATCGATGACTCCTCCGGCCTGACGCCGACGGAAGTGCGCTCCCGCGCGCGCCGCATCGCCCGTGAACACGGCGGCATCGGCCTTATCATGATCGACTACCTTCAGCTGATGCGCGTCCCGTCGCTCTCCGACAACCGTACGCTGGAAATTGCAGAGATTTCCCGCTCGCTCAAGGCGTTAGCCAAAGAGCTGCACGTGCCGGTGGTGGCGCTGTCGCAGCTTAACCGCTCTCTGGAACAGCGTGCAGACAAACGCCCGGTCAACTCCGACCTGCGTGAATCCGGCTCCATTGAGCAGGATGCCGACTTAATCATGTTCATCTACCGTGATGAGGTCTATCACGAGAACAGCGACCTGAAAGGGATCGCCGAAATTATTATTGGTAAGCAACGTAACGGCCCCATCGGTACGGTACGTCTGACCTTTAACGGCCAGTGGTCGCGTTTCGACAACTATGCCGGTCCTCAATATGATGATGAGTAATTTCTAAGGAATTCAAATGCAAGCGGCAACTGTTGTTATTAACCGCCGCGCTCTGCGACACAACCTGCAACGTCTGCGTGAACTGGCGCCTGCCAGCAGGCTCGTTGCAGTCGTGAAAGCGAACGCTTACGGACACGGTCTTCTTGAGACCGCGCGAACGCTCCCCGATGCCGACGCCTTTGGCGTCGCCCGTCTCGAAGAAGCTCTCCGCCTGCGCGCAGGCGGCATTACGCAACCGATTCTGCTCCTTGAAGGCTTTTTTGAAGCCTCGGATCTGCCGACCATTGCAGAGCAGCAGCTGCACACGGCGGTACACAACGAAGAACAACTGGCCGCGCTGGAAACGGCTGAACTGAGCGAGCCGGTCACCGTCTGGATGAAGCTCGATACGGGCATGCACAGGCTGGGCGTGCGTCCGGAAAACGCGGAGGCGTTTTATCAGCGTTTGTGCCAGTGCAAAAATGTGCGTCAGCCGGTCAATATCGTCAGCCACTTTGCCCGTGCCGATGAGCCCGAATGCGGCGCAACCGAGCAGCAGCTTGATATCTTCAACACCTTCTGCGAAGGCAAGCCGGGAATGCGCTCCATTGCGGCATCCGGCGGCATTCTGCTGTGGCCGCAGTCCCACTTCGACTGGGCGCGTCCGGGGATTATCCTGTATGGTGTTTCCCCGCTTGAGAATAAACCCTGGGGGCCGGACTTAGGCTTTAAGCCGGTGATGTCGCTGGTATCAAAGCTGATTGCCGTGCGGGAGCACAAAGCGGGCGAGCCGGTGGGTTACGGCGGTACCTGGACCAGCGAGCGCGACACGCGGCTTGGCGTGGTGGCTATGGGCTACGGCGACGGCTATCCGCGCGCGGCACCAACGGGCACGCCGGTGCTGGTCAATGGTCGTGAAGTGAACATTGTCGGCCGCGTGGCGATGGACATGATTTGCGTGGATCTTGGGCCCGGCGCGCAGGATAAAGCGGGCGACGATGCGGTGATGTGGGGTGAAGGTATGCCCGTTGAACGCATTGCTGAGATTACAAAAGTGAGTGCTTACGAACTTATTACGCGTCTGACGTCGCGGGTGGCGATGAAATACATCGACTGAGCTTTAACGGGATGCGATGCATCCCGCTTCTGTTAACATCCCCTCGATCTTATTCCGCTTCCGGTTTATTGTTGAAAACCCTGCCTCATAATAATCCGGAGAACATCGCGTGTTTCAGAAAGTAGACGCCTACGCCGGCGACCCTATTCTCTCCTTGATGGAGCGTTTCAAAGAAGATCCTCGCAGCGATAAAGTGAACCTCAGCATTGGTCTTTATTACAACGAGGACGGCATCATTCCTCAACTGAAAGCCGTTGCCGAAGCCGAAGCGCGTCTTAACGCAACCCCGCACGGTGCTTCGCTTTATTTGCCGATGGAAGGGTTAAACACCTACCGTAATACGATTGCGCCGCTGCTGTTTGGTGCGGACCACGCGGTGCTCGCGCAAAAGCGCGTGGCGACTATCCAGACGCTGGGCGGCTCGGGTGCGCTGAAGGTAGGCGCAGATTTCCTGAAAAAATATTTCCCGGATTCCGGCGTGTGGGTCAGCGACCCGACGTGGGAAAACCACGTGGCCATCTTTGAAGGCGCGGGCTTTAAGGTCGAGACCTATCCGTGGTTCGACAGCGAAACCAACGGCGTGCGCGTCGAAGCGCTGCTGGAAAAACTGAACACCCTGCCGGCGCGCAGCATCGTGCTGCTGCACCCATGCTGCCATAACCCGACCGGGGCGGACCTCACCAATGCCCAGTGGGATGCGGTGATCGAGGTGCTGAAGGCACGTAACCTGATCCCGTTCCTCGACATCGCCTATCAGGGCTTTGGCGCGGGCATGGAAGAAGATGCTTACGCCATCCGCGCCGTTGCCAGCGCCGGGCTGCCAGCGCTGGTCAGCAACTCCTTCTCAAAAATCTTCTCTCTCTACGGCGAGCGCGTTGGCGGTCTGTCCGTGGTGTGTGAAGACGCCGAAGCCGCGGGGCGCGTTCTCGGCCAACTGAAAGCGACGGTCCGCCGTATTTACTCCAGCCCGCCGAACTTTGGTGCGCAGGTGGTGGCGACCGTTCTGGGAGACGAACAGCTGAAAGCCACCTGGCTTGCGGAAGTGGAAGCGATGCGCAAGCGCATTCTGTCGATGCGTCAGGAACTTGTTAACGTGCTGAAAGAGGCGGTGCCGGGGCATAACTTCGACTATCTGCTCAAGCAGCGCGGGATGTTCAGCTATACCGGACTGAGCGCGGCACAGGTCGATCGCCTGCGTGACGAGTTCGGCGTCTACCTGATCGCCAGCGGCCGTATGTGCGTGGCGGGCCTGAATGCCGGCAACGTCCAGCGCGTGGCGCAGGCGTTTGCTGCTGTAATGTAAATGCTCACTAACCCAGCCCTCTCCCCGTGGGAGAGGGCTGGGGTGAGGGCATCAGACCGCATAAACACGTCCCCCGGCACTTTGTGATCGTCTTCTTTTTATTCATCTTTATAAGTAAAAACTCCTTTCCTTCCCCTCCCGCCGGGGTTATGGTCGGATAGATTTTTGACCATCCACTCAAAATATAAAGATAACAAACTGAATATTCAGGGGAAAATATGCGCAAGATCACACTGGCGCTCAGCGCCGCCTGCTTATTGTTCTCGCTTAATAGCGCCGTCGTCGCGCGAGCTTCCGCACCGACGCCGCTTTACACCGGCACCACCGCCGCCATCCTTGCCGAGCAGGCACCCATTCACTGGGTTTCCGTGGCCCAAATCGAAAACAGCCTGATGGGCCGCCCGCCAATGGCCGTGGGCTTCGACATTGACGATACTGTGCTGTTCTCAAGCCCTGGCTTCTGGCGTGGCAAGAAAACATATTCTCCGGACAGCGAAGCGTATCTGAAGAACCCGGAGTTCTGGGAAAAAATGAATAACGGCTGGGATGAGTTCAGCATTCCGAAAGAGGTGGCCCGCGCGCTGATCGCCATGCACGTTAAGCGCGGCGACAGCATTTACTTTGTCACCGGCCGTAGCCAGACCAAAACGGAGACCGTCTCCAAAACCCTGCAGGACGATTTTCAGATCCCGGCAGCCAGCATGAATCCGGTCATTTTTGCCGGTGATAAAGAGGGACAAAACACCAAAACCCAGTGGCTGGAGCAGAAAAACATCAAAGTGTTCTACGGTGATTCGGATAACGACATTACCGCGGCGCAGGATGTGGGGGCCAGAGCGATCCGGGTGCTGCGTGCCTCTAACTCGACCTATCGACCGCTGCCGATGGCAGGCAAGTTTGGCGAGGAGGTGATTGTTAACTCCGAGTATTAGTTCTTGAGCGGCGGGTTTGATTCTTTTTTGAACAAATCCGCCGCTGCGGGTTTTACCTTTCGCCTTCTTGCTGCACACTTAGAAAGATTCATCTTTCAGAACGGAGCAGCTCATGTGGTATCAACAGACCCTGACCTTAAGCGCTAAACCCCGCGGGTTTCACCTTGTGACGGACGAAGTCATCGGGCAACTCCGCGACCTGTCGCGCGTCAAAACGGGTTTACTGCATCTGCTGCTTCAGCACACGTCAGCCTCCCTCACGCTTAATGAAAATTGCGACCCTACCGTCCGGTCTGATATGGAACACCATTTCCTGAAGACGGTTCCGGACAACGCCCCCTACGAGCACGATTATGAAGGCGCAGATGACATGCCTTCGCATATCAAATCTTCTCTGCTGGGCGTATCGCTGATGCTGCCGGTTCATAACGGGCGGCTAATGCTGGGCACGTGGCAAGGGATCTGGCTGGGAGAACATCGCATTCACGGTGGTTCGCGTAAAATTATCGCAACGCTACAAGGGGAATAAAGATGACAATTTCGGAGATACTTCAGTATTGCATGAACAAGCCTGGCGCGGAACAAAGCGTTCACAGCGACTGGAAAGCCACGCAGATCAAAGTGGGAGACGTGCTGTTTGCGATGGTGAAAGAGGTTGAAGGGCGCCCGGCGGCGTCGCTGAAAACCAGCCCGGAACTGGCGGATCTATTACGTCAGCAGCATGATGATGTGAGGCCGAGCCAGCACCTCAATAAGGCGCACTGGAGTACCGTTTATCTGGACGGCTCGCTGCCCGGCTCGCAAATTTACTATCTGGTGGATGCGTCCTATAAGCAGGCGGTTGAACTGCTGCCGGAAGCGACCCGACAGCAGCTCTCCGTGTAACAATTACAGCAACGGTTTAAGGAAGCGCGCGGTGTGCGAGGCTTCGCACTCTGCAACGGTCTCTGGCGTACCGGAGACGAGGATTTCACCCCCGCCGCTGCCGCCTTCCGGGCCGAGATCGACAATCCAGTCCGCAGTTTTAATCACGTCCAGATTATGTTCGATGACCACAATCGTGTTGCCCTGATCGCGCAGCTGATGCAGCACCTCAAGCAACTGCTGGATATCCGCAAAGTGCAGGCCGGTGGTCGGTTCATCCAGAATGTAGAGCGTCTGGCCGGTACCACGCTTGGACAGCTCGCGCGCCAGCTTCACGCGCTGCGCCTCACCGCCGGACAGGGTTGTTGCTGACTGCCCCAGGCGAATGTAGGTCAGACCTACGTCCATCAGCGTCTGCAGCTTACGCGCCAGCGCAGGGACGGCGTCAAAGAACTCGCGCGCCTCTTCGATGGTCATGTCCAGCACTTCGTGGATGGTCTTGCCTTTGTATTTAATCTCCAGCGTTTCGCGGTTATAGCGCTTGCCTTTGCACTGGTCGCACGGCACGTAGATATCCGGCAGGAAGTGCATCTCAACCTTGATCACGCCGTCGCCCTGACACGCTTCACAGCGGCCGCCGCGCACGTTAAAGCTGAAACGTCCTGGCGTATACCCGCGCGAACGCGCTTCCGGTACACCGGCGAAGAGTTCACGTACGGGCGTGAAGACGCCGGTATAGGTCGCCGGGTTGGAACGCGGCGTACGGCCAATCGGGCTCTGGTCGATGTCGATAACCTTGTCGAAATGCTCCAGCCCCTGAATATCGCGGTACGGTGCAGGCTCGGCCAGCGTCGCGCCGTTCAGCGCCGTCTGCGCAATCGGGAACAGCGTATCGTTGATCAGCGTCGATTTACCGGAACCGGACACGCCGGTAATGCAGGTAAACAGGCCAACCGGCAGCGTCAGGGTGACGTCCTTCAGGTTGTTGCCGCGCGCTCCTGTGAGCTTCAGCACTTTTTCCGGGTTCGCCGCGACGCGCTGTTTTGGCACTTCAATTTTGCGCTTGCCGCTCATGTACTGGCCGGTCAGCGACTCGGGCACCGCCATAATGTCCTTCAGCGTACCTTCCGCCACCACCTGGCCGCCGTGCACGCCCGCGCCCGGGCCGATGTCGATCACGTGGTCTGCGGCGCGAATTGCGTCTTCGTCGTGCTCCACCACGATTACCGTGTTGCCGAGATTGCGCAGGTGGATCAGTGTGCCGAGCAGACGCTCGTTGTCGCGCTGGTGCAGGCCGATGGACGGTTCATCCAGCACGTACATCACGCCGACTAAGCCCGCGCCAATCTGGCTCGCCAGACGGATACGCTGGGCTTCACCGCCGGAGAGCGTTTCTGCCGAGCGGGAAAGCGTCAGGTAGTTCAGGCCAACGTTCACGAGGAACTTGAGGCGATCGCCGATCTCTTTCAGCACTTTTTCGGCGATTTTCGCACGCTGGCCGGAAAGCTTCAGGTTATTGAAGAAGTCCATTGCGTGGCCGATGCTCATGTCTGAGATGGTCGGCAGCGCCGTGTTTTCCACAAACACGTGGCGCGCTTCGCGACGCAGACGCGTGCCCTCGCAGGTGGCGCAGGAGCGGTTGCTGATGAACTTCGCCAGCTCCTCGCGCACCGCGCTGGATTCGGTCTCTTTGTAGCGGCGCTCCATATTGTGCAGCACCCCTTCGAACGGGTGGCGACGCACGGAGGTATCGCCGCGATCGTTCATGTATTTGAACTCGATGTTCTCTTTGCCGGAACCGAACAGGATCACTTTGTGCACGTTCGGGCTCAGGCTCGCCCACGGCGCTTCAACGTCGAATTTGTAGTGCTCCGCCAGCGACTTCAGCATCTGGAAGTAGTAGAAGTTACGCTTATCCCAGCCGCGAATCGCACCGCCCGCGAGCGACAGCTCGGGGTTCTGGATCACGCGATCCGGATCGAAATACTGCTGCACGCCCAGACCGTCACAGGTCGGGCACGCGCCCGCCGGGTTGTTGAACGAGAACAGGCGCGGTTCCAGCTCGCGCATGCTGTAGCCGCAAATCGGGCAGGCGAAGTTGGCGGAGAAGAGCAGCTCTTCCGCTTTCGGGTCGTCCATGTCGGAGACCACGGCCGTGCCGCCAGAAAGTTCCAGCGCGGTTTCAAAGGATTCAGCCAGACGCGTGGCGAGATCGTCACGCACCTTAAAGCGGTCAATCACCACTTCGATGGTGTGCTTCTTTTGCAGCTCAAGCTTTGGCGGATCGGACAGGTCACACACTTCGCCGTCGATACGGGCGCGGATATAGCCCTGGCTTGCCAGGTTCTCCAGCGTTTTGGTGTGCTCGCCTTTACGCTCTTTGATGATCGGTGCCAGCAGCATCAGGCGTTTGCCTTCCGGCTGCGACAGCACGTTATCCACCATCTGGCTCACGGTCTGTGCCGCCAGCGGAACATCGTGGTCTGGGCAGCGCGGCTCACCCACGCGGGCATACAGCAGACGCAGGTAGTCATGGATTTCGGTAATGGTACCGACCGTTGAACGCGGGTTATGCGAGGTAGACTTCTGCTCAATAGAGATAGCAGGCGATAACCCTTCAATATGGTCGACATCCGGTTTTTCCATCAGCGACAGGAACTGACGCGCGTACGCCGAGAGCGATTCAACGTAACGACGCTGTCCTTCGGCATACAAGGTGTCGAAAGCCAGTGAGGATTTGCCTGACCCCGAAAGCCCGGTCACGACGATGAGTTTGTCGCGAGGGATTATGAGGTTGATATTCTTGAGATTATGGGTGCGGGCGCCCCGAACTTCGATCTTATCCATTCACCTTTCCCGGTTGGAACACGGATTGCCTGGTTTGTTTGAAGGACAAACGGCTGTCAGAAACGGCTAATTATGACACAATTTGACCTGTTTGAATATACAGTATTGGAATGCATTTTCTGATTCGCTGTGTAACAATGTCGAGTTCGCGGGATATTTCTGAACCGACCACGCAACTATGCAAATTGCCGCGTGGAAATGGTACACTCGCGCGTTTACACTATTAAGAAACGTATTCAGGAGACACGAACATGGCCAGCAGAGGCGTAAACAAGGTGATTCTCGTCGGTAATCTGGGCCAGGACCCGGAAGTACGCTACATGCCGAGTGGTGGCGCAGTTGCCAACATTACGCTGGCTACTTCCGAATCCTGGCGTGATAAAGCGACCGGTGAAATGAAAGAGCAGACCGAATGGCACCGCGTTGTGCTGTTTGGCAAACTGGCCGAAGTGGCCGGTGAGTATCTGCGTAAAGGTTCTCAGGTTTATATCGAAGGCCAGCTGCGTACCCGCAAATGGACCGACCAATCCGGTCAGGAAAAATACACCACGGAAGTGGTGGTGAACGTGGGCGGCACCATGCAAATGCTGGGTGGCCGTCAGGGCGGTGGCGCACCGGCAGGTGGCGGTCAGAACCAGCAGCAGGGCGGTTGGGGTCAGCCTCAGCAGCCGCAGGGCGGCAACCAGTTCAGCGGCGGCGCGCAGTCTCGTCCGCAGCAGCAGTCTGCTCCGGCACCGTCTAACGAACCGCCAATGGACTTCGACGACGATATCCCGTTCTGATCAACGGATGCTAAAACAAAAAACCCAGACATCGTCTGGGTTTTTTTATTGCTGAAGGGATCAGGTAATGACCATCGGCCAGTCTGGTGGGGTGTGGTTCATCGCCTCAACCATCACTACTTTAATATTTTCCCAGACGGCGGCCATATCCAGCAGGGTGATGCCCAGCAGGCCCGTTGCGAACCAGCAAGCCGCGCCAAGCCCTAGCAGGGTACTGATGACGGCAAGACCCGCGTAGTCGGATTTACGAAACTGAATGTTCAGCGTGCTGGCTAAAAACATCAAAACCGCGCTCAACAAGGGCCAGCGCAGGAGAACCATGCTGGTAGTAATGGTTGCCATAAAACCCATCCTCTACAAAACAGACGAACTGAATGAAACAGTGTTTCTCGTTACACAATATGTGTGAACTATATCACATTTGTTGATTTATTCGCCAGTGTCTGCGTAGCCAAAAAGGGGATTTTATTAGCCGGAAAAAGAGTGTGCGGTACGGGACTGCCTTCGTACAAAGGGATGCGGACCCACAACGTGCGGGGTAATGCCCGCCGGGCAAGCGGGGAAGAGCATCTGGAGGCAAAGAGACGTCCAGCCGTGCCGTTTTTAGGAGAAGCATTATTTTCTGATAATATTGTGATGATGTCTGATTATTTATAAATCAACGAACAAAATACACCCGCATAAATAGGATAAAACGTCACGTTGGCGTTGTGCTTTTTTCATGCCGCCAGAAGTTTGGCTTAATCAGCGATCCTCTGTGGTGTTCTCTCAAAACCACCCAGGCGTGGTGGATAATTATTTTCCTTAATTGAAACGGAACGAATACTTACAGTTTAGCTTACGGGAAAATATTATCGTCATAACGAAATTTAAGATTTTTAATACTAAAAGTCAGTTGCTAACTTCGCATGATTCATGCAACGTAATCACCTGTTTAACAAAGCATCCGGCCTTCATTACTACAGGCGTACAACATGCAGGGATATAGGGCGGGAAATGAATCGTAGCGCGCGGCGCAAAATACTCAGGGTGGTAGGAATCATCATGGTAGTTATGCTGCCGGTGATGCTTGCTCTATGGTTTGCCCAGCTGAGAGCCGAGTCGGAAACGAGCGCTCAGCTACGTACATTTGCTGAACTGGCTTTAGACAAAACAGAACTGGTAATTCAACAAGTTGACCTGGCCAGGGACGAGGCAGAAAAATATCAGGGTGAACGTTGTACGCCGGAACATCGTCAATATATGTTGAACGTTGTTCGTGGCCGCCTGTTTGTCGCCGATTTAATTTATGCTGAAGGTCAGAATTTTCTTTGTTCGACCGTTTTTACACCGGATCAACCCTACGTCATTCCGGTTGCTAATTACACGCGTAAACCTGACGTTGCGATCTATTATTTTCGCGATACGCCATTTTATACTGGCTATAAAATGACATATATGCAGCGCGGAAATTATGTCGTGGTTGTCAATCCGCTTTCTTACAGTGAAGTGATGTCTACCGATCATTCCCTCGCATGGGGGGTATACGACACGGTAACTAATGCCTTCTTTTCCGTCAGCCAGAAAGCCAATGCGACTTTATTAAATTCGATGATTCGGGATAAGGAATCGGTATTTCAAAAAGATAACCGTTTCTATACCGTCGTGAAATCGACAAATCGGCCTATTGCCGCCATCGTGTCGACGTCAGATAAACGTTTTTATGAAACGCTCTATCACCAGGCGACGTTGACGCTACCGCTGGGAATGATCTGCAGCATTATTATTTTGCTGGTGTGGTCCCGCACCCATCGTGAGCTTAATTCGCCGGGGCGCTTACTGCACCGGGCGCTGAACAAGCGCCAGCTTTGTGTGCACTATCAGCCGATTATTGATATCAAGAACAACCAGTGTGTGGGGGCAGAGGCGCTGTTGCGCTGGCCTGGTTTCAATGGGCAGGTAATGAGCCCGGCTGACTTTATTCCGCTTGCGGAAAAAGAGGGAATGAGCGAGCGGATCACGGATTATGTCGTTGAGGAGGTGTTCAGCGATCTGGGCCATTTCCTGGCGGCGCATCCGCATCTCTATATTTCGATCAACCTGTCGGCCACGGACTTCCACTCCTCGCGGCTGATCGCCATGATTTCTGACAAGGCCCGGCACTACGCCGTACGCGCCCAGCAAATTAAAATTGAAGTGACGGAACGCGGCTTTATCGATGTGCCAAAAACCACGCCGGTGATTCAGGCCTTCCGTCAGGCGGGCTATGAAGTGGCGATCGATGATTTCGGGACCGGTTATTCCAACCTGCACAACCTCTACTCGTTGAACGTGGATATTCTGAAAATCGATAAATCGTTTATCGACACCTTAACCACCAACAGTACCAGCCACCTGATCGCCGAGCATATTATCGAGATGGCGCAAAGCCTGCGGCTAAAAACCATTGCGGAAGGGGTTGAGACGGCTGAGCAGGTGAGCTGGCTGTTGAAGCGCGGCGTTGAGTTCTGTCAGGGATGGCACTTCGCGAAAGCGATGCCGCCCCAGGAGTTTATGACCTGGCAGCAGCAACCTTTGCACTGATATGCATTAATTCAACTGGTGGCGATAATCGCTCGGCGTACGGTCAAACTCGCGGCGAAACACGCGGGAAAAGGTTTGTTGCGAGACATAGCCAAGATCCATCGCGATATCAAAAATCGGCCGCTGCGTTGAGCGTAACGCCTGCGCCGCCAGCAGGAGCCTGCGCTGGCGAATGTACTCACCCAGCGTCTGGTGCATGACCGTGCGGAACATTCTCTGTAAATACCATTTCGAATAGCCCGATTTTTTTGCGACCACATCAATGTTCAACGGTTGGTCGATATGATCGTCAATCCATTCAATAAGTGTCTGAATAATTTGCTGATGCGACATAAGGTTGCCCCTCTGTAGATACAACTTTCTCGGTTGATTCGTCGTTTTCTCTGCGGGGGAGTATAATTCCTCAAGTTAACTTGAGGTAAAGAGGTTTTATGGAAAAGAGATTGCCGCGCATTAAAGCGCTTTTAACCCCCGGCGAAGTGGCAAAGCGAAGCGGCGTTGCGGTATCGGCGCTCCACTTCTATGAAAGCAAAGGGTTAATTAAAAGCATCCGTAACGGCGGAAACCAGCGCCGCTACACCCGTGACGTGCTCCGCTACGTGGCGATTATCAAAATTGCGCAACGCATCGGCATTCCCCTGGCGACGATCGGTGAGGCATTCGGCGTGTTGCCGGAAGGGCATACGCTTAGCCCGAAAGAGTGGAAAGAGCTTTCATCCCAGTGGCGTGAAGAGCTGGACAGGCGTATCCACACGCTGGTGGCGCTGCGTGACGAGCTGGACGGCTGTATCGGCTGCGGCTGCCTGTCCCGTAGCGACTGCCCGCTACGTAACCCTGGCGACAGGCTGGGCGAGCAGGGGACCGGGGCGCGGCTGCTGGAGGAGGATTAAGTTCTTGCGGCAAAAAGCATAATAAAGAACTAAAGCGCCACTAAGGGCGCTTTAGTTTTTCCCGGTCTTTGTCTTTCTCTCTATCCCGCTGGTTCACGGGAGGGTTTCCCCCGACATCAGCACCCCTCGTGTCGAGCTGGTTGGGGAGGTTCCGGATTGTGCTGACACTTTAATTCTATGCAAGACCCGTATTTTCGCCAGCCGCGCTAGCCGTTTTTTAGACGAAATATTTTCGCGGTGTTGTTCGATTTTCTATAGTTAAAAAGTATGAATAACAGGAGAAAATCATGCTCACGGTACATCACCTTAACCAGTCGCGCTCGCACCGCGTGATCTGGGCGCTGGAAGAGCTCGCCCTGCCTTATGAGATTGTTCACTACCAGCGCGAAAAGAACATGCTGGCACCCGAGTCCCTCAAAAAGGTGCATCCGTTGGGCAAATCGCCGGTCATTGAAGATAACGGGCTGATCCTTGCGGAGTCAGGCGCCATTCTGGAGTATCTGCAGGAAACCTATGATGCCGAATCGCGGCTGAAGCCTTTAGACCCCGCGCATAAGGTGCAATACCGCTTCTGGCTGCATTACGCAGAAGGGTCGCTGATGCCGCTGCTGCTCATGAAGCTGGTCTTCAGCAGCCTGGGAAAGCCGCCCGTGCCGTTTGGCATCCGAACGCTGGGCAAGGCGCTGGGGCAGGGGGTACAGAAAGCGTATCTCAACCCCCAGCTGGAGACCCATGCGCGCTTTATTGACTCACATCTTGCTAAAAACAGCTGGTTTGCCGGAGAGACGTTAAGCATGGCCGACATTCAGATGAGCTTCCCCCTCTTTGCCCTGCTGGCGCGCGGCGGCATTGCTAATCTGCCGCATATTCAGGCATGGAAGCAAAAAGTGGAAACTAGTCCTGGCTGGCAAAGAACCCTGCAACAAGGTGGCCCGTTAACGATCCCGGGCGAGGATTGAAATGTAAACAAATTGCGCATAGACGATAACGTTTGCGCATCCTCTGTTTATTTCTTCATCGTCATAAGTGAATTTTAGCGAAAAACGACAAAGTTCAGTTGAAAAGGGCGGGTATTAGGCTGGATAATCGTTTGCCTTAATTTGACCACCCGTTTTATAAGCGCGGAGCTAAACGTTTGCTTTTTTTGTGACGCCCTTTCGTCGCAAACGCAACACACGGATTTGACGTTTTAGCTGGCAGCGGTGTCTCCACCACGCTTATGGACGTTCTATAAAAACTCTCAGGGGATGTTTTCTATGTCTACGCCATCTGCGCGTACCGGCGGTTCACTTGACGCCATGTTTAAAATTTCGGCTCGTGGCAGCACCGTGCGCCAGGAAGTCGTTGCTGGTCTGACGACGTTTCTGGCGATGGTGTACTCCGTCATCGTGGTGCCGGGCATGCTGGGCAAGGCGGGCTTCCCGCCTGCGGCTGTCTTTGTCGCCACCTGCCTGGTGGCCGGCGTGGGCTCCATCGTAATGGGCCTGTGGGCGAACCTGCCGCTGGCGATTGGTTGCGCCATCTCTTTGACCGCCTTTACCGCGTTCAGTCTGGTGCTGGGCCAGCAGATCAGCGTACCGGTTGCCCTCGGCGCCGTGTTCCTGATGGGCGTACTGTTTACCGTTATTTCTGCCACCGGCATCCGTAGCTGGATTTTGCGCAACCTGCCGCAGGGCGTGGCGCACGGCACCGGTATCGGTATCGGCCTGTTCCTGCTGCTGATCGCTGCCAACGGCGTGGGTCTGGTCATCAAGAACCCGCTGGACGGCCTGCCGGTAGCGCTCGGTCATTTCGCGAGCTTCCCGGTCATTATGTCGCTCATCGGTCTGGCGGTGATTATCGGCCTGGAAAAACTGAAGGTGCCGGGCGGCATTTTGCTGACCATTATTGGCATTTCCATCGTCGGCCTGATTTTCGATCCGACCGTTCACTTCTCCGGTATTTTCGCCATGCCGTCGCTGAGCGATGACAAAGGCAACTCCCTGATCGGCAGCCTGGATATCGTCGGCGCGCTGAACCCGGTGATCCTGCCAAGCGTGCTGGCGCTGGTGATGACCGCGGTATTTGACGCCACCGGTACCATTCGCGCGGTGGCCGGTCAGGCCAACCTGCTGGATAAAGACGGTCAGATTATTGATGGCGGCAAAGCGCTGACCACCGACTCCCTGAGCAGCGTCTTCTCTGGTCTGGTGGGTGCGGCGCCTGCGGCGGTGTACATCGAATCTGCAGCGGGTACGGCGGCAGGCGGTAAAACCGGCCTGACGGCCATCACCGTTGGCGTGCTGTTCCTGCTGATCCTGTTCCTCTCTCCGCTCTCTTACCTGGTGCCTGCGTATGCGACCGCGCCAGCGCTGATGTACGTCGGCCTGCTGATGCTGAGCAACGTGGCGAAAATCGATTTTGCGGACTTCGTGGATGCGATGTCCGGCCTGATTACCGCAGTGTTTATCGTCCTGACCTGTAACATCGTGACCGGCATTATGATCGGCTTTGCCTCGCTGGTGATTGGCCGCCTGGTCTCCGGTGAGTGGCGCAAGCTGAACATCGGCACCGTGGTGATCGCCGTTGCGTTGGTCGCCTTCTACGCGGGTGGCTGGGCAATCTAAATTATCCATTGATGCGAAAACGGGTGGCTCAGGCCGCCCGTTTTTATTTTCAGGACTCATCCCGTTGCCTTTTGCGTTACTCTGGAGAGGATAGAATAAGAGGCACGACGCCTCAGGTTTGGCTTAAAAAGAAACACAGCAAACAGGGAACGCATGGAAATCTTCTTCACAATACTCATCATGACCCTTGTGGTCTCATTATCCGGGGTGGTTACACGCGTACTGCCCTTCCAGGTCCCCCTGCCTTTAATGCAAATAGCCATCGGCGCGCTGCTGGCGTGGCCGACGTTCGGTCTGCACGTGGAGTTCGATCCGGAACTGTTCCTCGTGCTGTTTATCCCGCCGCTGCTGTTTGCTGATGGGTGGAAAACGCCGACGCGCGAATTTCTTGAGCACGGGCGAGAGATCTTCGGCCTGGCGCTGGCGCTGGTGGTCGTTACCGTGGTCGGGATTGGTTTCCTGATCTACTGGGCCGTACCGGGTATCCCGTTAATTCCCGCCTTTGCGCTGGCCGCCGTGCTGTCGCCGACCGACGCCGTGGCCCTTTCCGGCATTGTGGGTGAAGGGCGCATTCCGAAGAAAATAATGGGCATTTTGCAGGGCGAGGCGTTGATGAACGACGCTTCCGGCCTGGTGGCCCTGAAGTTTGCCGTGGCGGTAGCCATGGGCACCATGGTCTTTACCATTGGTGGCGCGACCCTGGAATTCTTCAAGGTGGCGATTGGCGGTATTCTCGCGGGTTTCGTGGTGAGCTGGCTATACGGTCGTTCGCTGCGCTTCCTCAGCCGCTGGGGCGGCGATGAACCGGCGACGCAAATCGTTCTGCTGTTCCTGCTGCCGTTTGCCTCTTACCTTATCGCTGAACATATCGGCGTCTCGGGCATTCTGGCGGCGGTAGCGGCGGGGATGACCATCACCCGTTCCGGCGTGATGCGCCGCGCGCCGCTGGCGATGCGCCTGCGCGCCAACAGCACCTGGGCGATGCTGGAGTTTGTCTTTAACGGCATGGTCTTCCTGCTGCTGGGCCTGCAGCTGCCGGGCATTATGGAATCCTCGCTGATCGCGGCGGAGGCGGATCCAAACGTTGAAGTCTGGATGCTGTTTACCGATATCGTGCTGATCTACATGGCATTAATGCTGGTGCGTTTCGGCTGGCTGTGGACGATGAAAAAATTCAGCATGCGCTTCCTGACCAAAAAACCGATGGAGTTCGGCTCCTGGACCACGCGCGAGCTGCTGATTGCCTCTTTCGCCGGCGTACGCGGGGCGATAACCCTCGCCGGTGTGCTCTCTATTCCGCTGCTGCTACCGACGGGCGACGTCTTCCCGGCGCGCTACGAGCTGGTGTTCCTGGCGGCGGGCGTGATTCTCTTCTCGCTGTTTGTCGGCGTGATTATGCTGCCGATTTTACTCCAGCACATTGATGCCGGTGACTCGACCCAACAGCACAAAGAGGAGCGGATAGCCCGTGCGGCGACGGCGGAAGTCGCGATTGTCGCCATTGAGAAGATGGAGGAGCGTCTGGCTGCCGATGCCGAAGAGAACATTGATAACCAGCTGCTGAAGGAAGTCAGTTCACGCGTGATTGGTAATTTGCGACGTCGTGCTGACGGACGTAACGACGTGGAAAGCTCGCTGCAGGAAGAGAACCTGGAGCGTCGTTTCCGCCTGGCGGCGCTGCGCTCCGAGCGTGCCGAGCTGTATCACCTGCGCGCGACGCGTCAGATCAGCAACGAGACGCTGCAAAAGCTGCTGCACGATCTGGACCTGTTAGAAGCGCTGCTGATAGAGAATCAGTAGCGCGCTTTTGCCCGGTGGCGCTGCGCTTACCGGGCCTACGTTTGAACCGTAGGCCGGGTAAGGCGAAGCCGCCACCCGGCACTATTCAGACCGCACCCAAAACCCCTCACAACATTGCAGCCACGCCTGTGCGCTGTGCGAAAGATACACCCCTTCACGCCAAATCATCCCCAACTGCCAGTGCAGGTCACTCTCCAGCGGGATCCAGCGCAGCGTGTTTTTATCCAGCCGCTCGCAGATCGGCTGCGGCAGAATGGCAATTCCCACGCCCGCCTGCACCATTGCCGCGAGGAAATCCCACTGGCCGCTGCGCACCGCAATGCGCGGCTTCACGTTATGGTGGTTAAACAGGGTCATCAGCTGGCGGCTTAAGGCGAAGTCTTCGTTGTAGATCAGCAGCGGGTGTTCGCCGAGCAGATCGGGCTTCACTGAGTCTATCTTCAGCCAGTCGCCGGAGCGGGGCACCAGCACGCACAGTGGATGGCTGAACAGCGGCAGCGTTGCCAGCCCGCTCTCTTCCTCCACGGGAAGGGCCGTCATCGCCACGTCCAGCTCGCCGTTGATCACCGCCTGCTGCACGGTCAGGCCGCCAAACTCAGATATTTTAAGCTCAACGCCGGGGTAGCGCTGGCGGAACAGGCTTATCGGCCCGGCCATCATCATGCCAACCATCGGCGGAATGCCGAGCCGCAGCAGACCTTTCGTCAGGTGGTTGATGTCCGCAAGCTCGGCCTCAAGCTGGCGAAACTCCGCCAGGATCGCCAGCCCGCGCTCGAACACCACGCGTCCGGTATCGGTCAGCAGCAGCTTGCGTCCGTCGCGGATCAGCAGGGTGCAGTTCAGCTCGTCTTCGAGGTTTTTCAGCATTTTGCTGATGGTTGGCTGGGTAACGAACAACTTCTCCGCTGCGCGGGTAAAACTTTGCTGGCGAACCACCTCGACAAAATAGCGCAGCGTTCTTATGTCCATGATTATTCCTCGAAACTATACCTTCGATGATTTTAATTCATTTCAGTCGATGACGTACGCTCACTATACTGGCGCCTCGTCTCATTTCTGAGGAAAACCCCCATGGCCGTGGCGTTAAGCCGTGTTACGCCTGCCGTTGTGCAACGACTCCAGGTCCCGGTTCAGGTACTGCTCTACGCGGGACTGTTTATTTTTGCGGAATACCTTGTCGACTGGCTGCACCTGCCTTTACCCGCCAACCTGGTGGGAATGGTGCTGATGCTGGTGCTGATCCTCTGCCGCGCGTTGCCCCTCAGCTGGGTGCGCGCCGGCGCGCGCTGGCTGCTGGCGGAGATGCTGCTGTTCTTCGTTCCGGCCGTGGTGGCGGTGGTGAACTATGCGCAGCTGCTGATGGTCGACGGCTGGCGCATCTTCGCGGTTATTGCCCTGAGCACGCTGATGGTGCTGGGTGCCACCGCCTGGGTGGTGGATAAGGTGTACCGGTTCGAAATCAGCAGGCAAAAGCATGACTAACTTTCAGATAAGCGTGCTGTGCCTGATCGTGACGGTCGCCATCTACTTTGCCAACAAGCGCCTGTATCGCCGCTTTCGCACGCTGCCGCTGATGCCGCTGGTCTTCACGCCGATCCTGCTGGTGCTGATGCTGGTCTTCGGCCATATCTCCTGGCAGAACTACATTGGTGAATCCCACTGGCTGCTGTGGCTGCTCGGCCCGGCGACTATCGCCTTTGCGGTGCCGGTGTATGACAACCTCGCCATTATCAAACGCCACTGGATGTCGCTCAGCGCGGGCGTCGTCACCGCGACGGTGGTGGCGGTCTGTAGCTCCGTCTGGCTGGCGCGGCTGTTTACCCTCTCCGATGAAATTCAGCGCAGCCTGGCCGTGCGCTCGGTGACCACGCCGTTTGCGCTGGCAGCGGCTAAACCGCTCGGCGGGCAGCCGGATCTGGTGGCGCTGTTTGTGGTCGTCACCGGCGTATTCGGCATGGCGGTGGGGGATGTGCTGTTTCTGCGGCTGTCCATTCGGGAAGGGATGGCGAAAGGAGCAGGGTTTGGCGCGGCATCTCACGGGGCAGGCACGGCGCGTTCGTATGAGCTGGGTCAGCAGGAAGGGGTCGTTGCAAGCCTGGTGATGATGCTCTCGGGCGTAACGATGGTGCTGATTGCGCCGCTGGTGGCGTGGGTGATGTTTTAAGCTCCCCGGCCAGAGTAACCGGGGAGAAAGGCTTAGTGCGCGCGGCCCTGCTCAACGCCGAGGCCGGTCTGCGAGCGGATAAACTGGGCGCGGAATTTCTCACGCTCCAGGTTACCCTCCGGCGAGTTGTCGGTAGCCGAGAAGACCCAGATACCGATAAACGCCACGGCAATGGAGAACAGCGCCGGGTACTCGTACGGGAAGATAGCGCTTTCGTGACCGAGGATCTGCACCCAGATGGTCGGGCCGAGGATCATCAGAATTACCGCTGTCAGCAGGCCGAGCCAGCCGCCTATCATCGCCCCACGGGTGGTCAGTTTGGACCAGTACATGGAGAGCAGAATGATTGGGAAGTTACAGCTTGCCGCAATCGAGAAGGCCAGCCCCACCATGAAGGCGATGTTCTGCTTCTCAAACAGGATCCCCAGCAGAATAGCGACCACGCCCAGCACCAGCACGGTGATTTTGGAAACCTTCAGCTCGTCGCGCTCGCTCGCGCCTTTACGGAAGACGTTGGCGTAGAGGTCGTGCGATACCGCAGACGCGCCCGCCAGCGTCAGCCCGGCGACCACCGCAAGGATGGTGGCGAAGGCCACGGCGGAGATAAAGCCGAGGAACAGGTTGCCGCCCACCGCGTCGGCCAGGTGCACCGCCGCCATGTTGTTACCGCCAATCAGCGCACCCGCCGCGTCTTTAAACGCCGGGTTCGCGCCCACCAGCATGATCGCGCCGAAGCCGATGATAAAGGTCAGGATGTAGAAGTAACCCATAAAGCCGGTGGCGTAGAAGACGCTCTTACGCGCTTCACGCGCGTCTGACACCGTGAAGAAACGCATCAGAATGTGCGGCAGGCCAGCGGTACCAAACATCAGGCCGAGACCGAGAGAGAGCGCGGAGATCGGATCTTTCACCAGCCCGCCAGGGCTCATGATCGCTTCTCCTTTCGGGTGGACAGCCATCGCTTCGGTGAACAGGTTATTGAAGCTGAAGCCGACGTGTTTCATCACCATAAAGGCCATAAAGCTCGCGCCGAACAGCAGCAGTACGGCTTTGATGATCTGCACCCAGGTGGTGGCCAGCATGCCGCCGAACAGAACGTACATCACCATCAGCACGCCCACCAGCACCACCGCGACGTGGTAGTTCAGGCCAAACAGCAGTTCGATAAGCTTGCCCGCGCCCACCATCTGGGCGATCAGATACAGCGCCACCACCACCAGCGAGCCGCAGGCGGAGAGGGTACGAATCGGCCCCTGCTTCAGGCGATAGGATGCCACGTCAGCGAAGGTGTAACGTCCCAGGTTGCGCAAGCGTTCGGCAATCAGGAACAGAATGATCGGCCAGCCGACGAGGAAGCCGAGGGAGTAGATCAGGCCGTCATAGCCGGAGGTGTACACCAGCGCGGATATCCCGAGGAACGAGGCGGCGGACATAAAGTCACCCGCAATCGCCAGGCCGTTCTGGAAGCCGGTAATGTTGCCGCCCGCAGTGTAGTAATCGTTACGGGAGCGAACGCGTTTCGACGCCCAGTACGTAATGTACAGCGTCAGCACCACGAAAATCAGGAACATGATAATCGCCTGCCAGTTGGTTGGCTGGCGCTGTACCTCGCCGGTAATGGCATCCGCCGCGTGGGCGGCAAAGGGAAGTGTGGCGGCTAGCGCCGTCAGGACTCGCTTCATGATGCTTTTACCTCTTGCAGTACCGCTTTATTAAGACGATCGAACTCACCGTTCGCGCGCCAGACGTAGACGCCGGTCAGCACAAACGAAATCACGATCACGCCAATGCCAATGGGGATACCGCGCGTCACGCTGGTGCCCTCATGTAACGGGGTGCCCAGCCAGTGCGGCGCAAAGGCGATCAGCAGAATAAAGCCGACGTAGATAATCAGCATGATGATGGAAAGGGTGAAGGCAAACCGTTGCCGCTTATCGACGAGCTCCCTGTAGTGCGCACTATTCTCTATCTGCTGACAAATATCGTTATTCATCACAGAAATCTCCAGAGGTAAGGTTGGTTTGTTTTATCCCCTCTCCCCTATGGGGAGAGGGTTAGGGTGAGGGGAGGAAGGTGCGGTCTGATGCCCTCACCCCGGCCCTCTCCCACGGGGAGAGGGAGAAAACACTACGATGGCATTGCGATGGCCTGCTTCTCTTCGAGCAGTTTGTCCACCACGCCAGGATCGGCAAGCGTTGAGGTATCGCCGAGGTTGCTGGTATCGCCTGCCGCGATTTTGCGCAGGATACGGCGCATAATCTTGCCGGAACGGGTTTTCGGCAGCGAGTCTGTCCAGTGCAGTACGTCCGGCGTGGCAAGCGGGCCAATCTCTTTACGTACCCAGTTGCGCACCTCGGTATACAGCTCCGGCGACGGCTCTTCACCGTGGTTCAGGGTGACGTAGGCGTAGATCGCCTGGCCCTTGATGTTGTGAGGAATGCCGACCACCGCCGCTTCGGCAATCTTCGGATGCGACACCAGCGCGGACTCAATCTCTGCCGTACCCAGACGGTGGCCGGAAACGTTCAGCACGTCGTCCACGCGTCCGGTGATCCAGTAATAACCATCTTCATCCCGGCGCGCGCCGTCGCCGCTGAAGTACATGTTTTTAAAGGTCGAGAAGTAGGTCTGCTCGAAGCGCTCGTGATCGCCAAACAGCGTGCGCGCCTGGCCCGGCCAGGAGTCTGTGATCACCAGGTTACCCTCGGTAGCGCCTTCCTGCGGATTACCTTCGTTATCCACCAGCGCAGGCTGCACGCCGAAGAACGGACGGGTTGCCGAGCCGGCCTTCAGCTGCGTGGCGCCCGGCATTGGGGTGATCATGAAGCCGCCGGTTTCGGTCTGCCACCAGGTGTCCATCACCGGGCACTTCTCGTTACCGATTTTCTTCCAGTACCACTCCCAGGCTTCCGGGTTGATGGGCTCGCCCACGGAGCCGAGGATGCGCAATGAGGAGCGGTCGGTGCCCTCGATGGCCTTATCACCTTCCGCCATTAACGCGCGGATCGCCGTTGGCGCGGTGTAAAGAATGTTGACCTGGTGCTTATCGACCACCTGACACATGCGCGCCGGGGTCGGCCAGTTCGGTACGCCCTCAAACATCAGCGTCGTTGCGCCGCAGGCCAGCGGGCCGTACAGCAGGTAGCTGTGTCCGGTGACCCAGCCCACGTCGGCGGTACACCAGTAGATGTCGCCCGGATGGTAGTCGAAGACGTATTTGAAGGTGGTGGCCGCATAGACCAGATAGCCGCCGGTGGTGTGCAGTACGCCTTTCGGTTTACCGGTTGAGCCGGAGGTGTAAAGAATAAACAGCGGATCTTCCGCGTTCATCTCTTCCGGCTGATGCTGGTCGCTCGCTTTTTCAATCAGGTCGCTCCACCACAGGTCACGCCCCTCGTGCCAGTCGATCTTGCCGCCGGTACGCTTGAGGACAATGACGTTATTGATGGATTTGACGTTCGGGTTTTTCAGCGCTTCATCGACGTTTTTCTTCAGCGGAATACCGCGCCCGGCGCGTACGCCCTCGTCGGCGGTGATCACCAGCTTCGAGTTCGAGTCAACGATGCGCCCGGCAACCGCTTCAGGGGAGAAGCCGCCGAAGATGACGGAGTGGATCGCGCCAATACGCGCGCAGGCGAGCATAGCTACTGCCGCTTCCGGCACCATCGGCATGTAGATCGCCACCACGTCGCCTTTTTTAATCCCCTGGTCCAGCAGCACGTTAGCGAAGCGGCAGACGTCGCGGTGCAGCTCTTTATAAGAGATGTGCTTGCTCTGAGAGGCATCGTCGCCTTCCCAGATAATGGCCGTTTCGTTGCCGCGTTCGGCAAGATGGCGGTCAAGGCAGTTCGCCGCCAGGTTCAGCGTGCCGTCTTCATACCATTTAATGGAGACGTTGCCTGGCGCGAAAGAGGTATTCTTCACCTTCTGATAAGGTTTGATCCAGTCAAGGATGTGACCCTGCTCGCCCCAGAAGGCGTCCGGGTTGGTAACAGATTGCTGATATTTCTCGTGGTACTGCTCCGGGGTGATCAGGCAACGGTCCGCAATGTTTGCGGGAATGTCGTGTTTGTGTATTTGGCTCATGGCTTTTTTTCTCCTTGTAAGATGTTAATAATATGTCGCAAAAACGTTAATAGTAGGGGCTTTGCAAGCTTTGTTTAGTATTTGGGCGACAGATCACGCATTGTTTGAACAGGTTGAAAATTGAGCGAATGAAACTTTGAAGGGAAATAATTCACGATGCCGATTATTCACAATTCTTTATAAAAAAGCGTTTTTATAACAAAAGGTTATTTATCAGAATTATGACAAACTCGCGTCATAACCGCTTTTGATAGTGAAATGCGTCGTTCTTTAAGGCTTGCGCAACAGGCCGCGCAAATGATACTCATACGCCGCGTTAAAAAATCCCATAAACCAACGCAACACAATTCATACCCTTTCAGTATGTCTCCATATTCATGCAGTTTTGCTGGTGCGGAGATTTCATTGAGGAAGTCAGTTTCTATGAAAAATTTGAAAGTCAGCCTGGCCTGGCAGATCCTGCTGGCCCTTGTGCTGGGCATCTTGCTGGGCAGTTATCTTCATTATCATAGCGACAGCCGCGAGTGGCTGATTGCGAACCTGCTCTCTCCGGCAGGCGATATTTTTATTCATCTGATTAAGATGATTGTGGTGCCCATTGTGATCTCGACGCTGGTGGTCGGTATCGCGGGCGTCGGCGATGCGAAGCAGTTAGGTCGCATTGGCGCGAAAACTATTCTCTATTTCGAAGTGATCACCACGGTTGCGATTATCCTCGGCATAACGCTGGCGAACGTCTTCCAGCCGGGTTCCGGGATCGATATGTCGCAGCTGGCGACGGTGGATATTTCGAAATACCAAAGCACCACCGCTGATGTGCAGAGCCATTCCCATGGTCTGATGGGGACTATTCTGTCGCTGGTGCCGACCAACATCATTGCTTCCATGGCGAAAGGCGAGATGCTGCCGATCATCTTCTTCTCGGTGCTGTTTGGTCTGGGGCTCTCCTCCCTGCCAGCGACGCACCGCGAGCCGCTGGTGACCGTGTTCCGCTCTATCTCCGAAACCATGTTCAAAGTGACCCACATGGTGATGCGCTACGCGCCGGTTGGGGTGTTCGCGCTGATTGCGGTGACCGTAGCGAACTTCGGCTTTGCCTCCCTGTGGCCGCTGGCGAAGCTGGTGATTCTGGTGCACTTCGCGATTCTGTTCTTCGCGCTGGTGGTGCTGGGCATTGTGGCGCGCTTGTGCGGGCTCAGCATCTGGATCCTGATCCGCATCCTGAAGGATGAGCTGATTCTGGCCTACTCCACGGCAAGCTCCGAGAGCGTACTGCCGCGTATCATTGAGAAGATGGAGGCGTACGGCGCGCCAGCGTCGATAACGAGCTTCGTGGTGCCGACCGGCTACTCCTTTAACCTGGATGGCTCGACGTTGTACCAGAGTATTGCGGCGATCTTTATCGCGCAGCTATACGGCATTGACCTGTCACTGTGGCAGGAGATCGTACTGGTTATGACGCTGATGGTGACCTCAAAGGGCATCGCAGGCGTGCCGGGCGTCTCCTTCGTGGTGCTGCTGGCGACGCTGGGCAGCGTGGGCATTCCGCTGGAAGGCCTGGCGTTTATTGCCGGTGTGGACCGTATCCTCGACATGGCGCGTACCGCGCTGAACGTGGTGGGTAATGCGCTGGCGGTGCTGGTGATCGCCAAGTGGGAACACAAATTCGACCGTAAAAAAGCGCTGGCGTATGAACGCGAAGTGCTGGGTCGTTTTGATAAGACGGCTGACCAGTAACATCCTAAGCCCGGTGGCGCTGCGCTTACCGGGCCTACGGGTTTTGTAGGCCGGGTAAGGCGAAGCCGCCACCCGGCACGTTATTCTCCGCTCAACGCATCAAACTCCTCACACCCCGTATCAAACCCTTCGGTACAGCTCAGGTTTAGCCAGTAGAGCGCTTTCTGCTTATTCGGCGTGATAAAGCCTTTCTCACCCTGCTGGAACAGCATCCCTGCCCAGTACTCCGCATAGCCCGTACGTGACAGGGACGAGCTGCGCTTAAACCATGATGCCGCCTGTACGTCATCCTGCGGCACCTCTACACCGTTGGCATAAATCAGCCCCAGCAGCAGTTGCGCATCGACCGCCGAGTCGTTGTCGATATCTTCGGCCGCCGTTTGCAGGAGCTTGATGGCCTGAGGATAGTCGGTTTTACCCGCCTGCGTGTTCACCATAATACGCGCCAGCATAATCGTGCCGCGCTTGCTGCCGGCGATGGTGGCCTGCTGCGCCAGCGCTTTAGCCTGAGCGTAATCCCCCTGCGTAAAGAGGATCTGCGAGAGTAACCCCATGGCGTCGACATCACCGCCTTTCGCGGCTTTCTCGGCCCACAACGCTGCCTGCTTTCTGTCACCGGAGCTGAACCAGGTATCGGCGAGATAATACTGGGCGCGGGCATCGCCGGCTTCCGCCTGCTTCTGATACTGGCTGCCTATCTCATCCGCGCGGGCGAACGACGTAAAAAATAACAACAACAGAAAAATGGCTTTCATGGATTCTTATCATCTGGGTACACGCCGCGCAGTATAATCGCGGTAGCAAAAGAAAAAAATGGGTGCATTAAGACCTCAGCATCCTACAAGCCGGGCGAAACCGTGGTTTCGCCCGTAGAGGTTAGCCTGCCACGCAGGCTAATTTCGCCGCCACCTCCTGATGTTCACTCTTTATTGAAAACTCGCACAGTCTACCGCGAGTAATAAAGGTAAATATCACTATCGTCAGGCAGATAATAAAGACGATGCCTAACGCAGTTTTTAATGGCGTCATGCCTTTTACTCCTTGTCAAAAAAAGAATAAGAGGCTACTCTCAACCTGTTGGTAGTTGAGGGGTAGCCTCGGGTGAATGAAAATTTCCCGGGGCTTTCCACTTTCTGTCCCTCAACAATGCTCAAGACAGAAAGTCTTAAGCACCCGCCACACATCTTATCCTTCTGAATTAAAATGCAAAGATGTAATTCTGTTCTGCGCGAATTACATTATTTTGCGAGCCGCTTTCCAGAATAATAATTTATATTTTTAATGTTTTAAGCGGAAATAAAAAGGGAGTGAATAACTCACTCCCTTTATTCAACGATTAATTAACGGCTTCAACCCATTGCGCTTTCACGCAGCCGTGCTTTCAGCTTGTTATATTCGTCGATCACATACTGTTCCGCAGCGTGTTGATCCGCTATTGGCTCCACGTTTACGGCGCAGTATTTATACTCCGGCGTTTTGGTTATCGGGCTGAGGTTCTCCGTCACCAGCTCGTTACAGGCGCCAATCCACCACTGGTAGGTCATATAGACCGCCCCTTTGTTTGGACGGTCGCTGACCTGCGCGCGGGTAATGATGCGGCCTTTGCGCGAATTCACCCACACCAGCGCTTCATCTTCAATACCGAGCCGTTCGGCGTCGGCGGTGTTGATCTGCGCGTAGCCCGGTTCGTCCGCCAGCGCCGCCAGCGCGGCGCAGTTGCCGGTCATTGAACGACAGGAGTAGTGGCCTACTTCACGCACGGTAGAGAGCACCATCGGGTATTCGTCGGTGAGTTTATCGATCGGCGCAACCCAGTCGCAGGTGAAGAACTGCGCCAGCCCGTTCGGCGTGTCAAATTTCTCTTTAAAGAGATACGACGTCCCCTGGTCAGCCTCCGACTCGTCCCGGCACGGCCACTGGATGTAGCCCAGCTCACCCATTTTTTCATAGGTTGCCCCATAAAAGTCCGGGCACAGATGCCGCAGCTCGTCCCAGATCTCCTGGGTGTTGTTGTAGTGCATCGGGTAGCCCATGCGGGTGGCGATTTCGCTGATGATCTGCCAGTCCGTTTTCAAATCCCACTTCGGCTCGACCGCCTTAAAGAAGCGCTGGAAGCCGCGGTCCGCCGCCGTGTAGACGCCTTCATGCTCGCCCCAGGAGGTCGACGGGAGAATCACATCCGCCGCCGCCGCGGTTTTGGTCATGAAGATATCCTGGACAATCACCAGCTCCAGATCCTCAAAGCCTTTGCGCACCGCAGACAGCTCGGCGTCGGTCTGGAGCGGATCTTCACCCATGATGTAGGCCGCCCGCACTTCACCGTGCGCCGCGCGGTGCGGCAGCTCGCTGATGCGATAGCCGGTGTGTGCCGGCAGGCTCTCTACGCCCCAGGCCTTCGCGAACTTCTCGCGGTTTTCCGGGTACTTCACGTACTGGTAGCCCGGATACGTGTCCGGCAGCGCGCCCATGTCGCAGGCACCCTGGACGTTATTCTGGCCGCGAACCGGGTTAACGCCGACGTGCGCTTTGCCCAGATTCCCGGTCAGCATCGCGAGACTCGTCAGAGAACGTACCGTTTCCACGCCCTGGTAGAACTGGGTCACGCCCATGCCCCAGAGAATGGCGGCGGTTTTTGCCCCGGCATACATTCTGGCCGCCTGACGAATCTCCTGCGCGCTGACGCCGGTTATCGCTTCGACGGATTCAGGCGTATAGCCCTCGACTATTTTCTTATACTCTTCAAAGCCTTCTGTACGGGTCGCGACAAACGCCTGGTCGTACAGGTTCTCCTCAATAATGACGTGTCCCATTGCGTTCAACAGCGCGATGTTTGAGCCGTTTTTCAATGCAATGTGCATATCCGCAATGCGCGCGGTTTCGATTTTGCGCGGATCGCAGACGATGATTTTCGCCCCGTTCTGTTTAGCGCGAATCACGTGGTTCGCGACGATAGGGTGAGAATCCGCTGGGTTATAACCGAAGATAAACACCAGATCGGTGTTATCTATCTCGTTGATGGCATTACTCATTGCGCCGTTACCGACCGACTGGTGCAGACCTGCAACCGATGGGCCGTGTCAGACGCGAGCGCAGCAGTCGACGTTATTGGTACCAATAACGGCGCGCGCGAATTTTTGCATCACGTAGTTGGTTTCATTCCCGGTCCCGCGTGAGGAGCCGGTGGTCTGAATGGCATCCGGGCCATACTTGGCCTTAATGGCACTCAGGCGCGTGGCGACGTAATCCAGCGCCTCGTTCCAGGAGACGGCTTCCAGCTTGCCGCCGCGCTCGCGGCGGATCATAGGGTTTTTCAGGCGTGGGGTGAGGATTTGTGTATCGTTAATAAAATCCCAGCCGTAATACCCCTTCAGGCACAGCGTGCCCTGGTTGGTTTTCCCCTGAGCGGCCTCCGCCCGGACGATTTTGCCGTTATCGACCACCAGGTGGATCTTGCAACCTGAGGCACAATAAGGGCAAACCGTGACGACTTTTTTCATCAGTCTGCTCCAGTTAATCAAATCTTTCGCACCGACTAATGCAGCTTCTATGCCATGTTTTTAGTGGGGTTACTCACCGGCTTTACGGTGCATTCCCGGCGAAATCCCTGACGAAAAGCAGACAATCGTCAAAATTGACGTGTCGAATGAGCGGCGGATGTGACATGGGTTGAATTTCCGTCACGGAAAAATTCATTTCACTGGAGCCGACGGCAGAATGGTTCAGACTTAACATAATCCCCTGACGGAAGCATATGATGAAACCGGCGATTCTGGTGGTTGATGACGATATGGCAGTGTGTGAACTGCTGCAGGATGTGCTGAGCGAGCATGTCTTTAGCGTACTTGTCTGCCACAACGGCCAGGATGCGCTGCGGCAGGTCCAACAGGAGCCGGCTATCGCCCTTGTTCTGCTGGATATGATGCTGCCGGACATCAACGGCCTGCAGGTTTTGCTGCAACTGCAAAAGCAGCGCCCGGCGCTACCGGTGATCATGTTAACCGGGCTGGGCAGTGAATCAGACGTGGTGGTGGGGCTGGAGATGGGGGCTGACGATTATATTGGCAAACCGTTTAATCCACGCGTGGTGGTGGCTCGCGTTAAGGCCGTGCTGCGTCGTACCGGAGCGCTGGCAGCCGAAGCGCCGATGCCACGTGCAGCGGGGATAACCTTCAACGACTGGACGCTGGACACCGCCCGCTGTGAGCTGATTGATCCGCAGCGTAATACCGTGCCCTTAACCCAGGGCGAGTACGGCCTGCTGCTGGCGCTCACGCAAAATGCCCGCCGGGTGCTGAGCCGCGATCGGCTGCTTGAGCTGACCCACAGCGAAAGCGCCGACGTGTTCGACCGCACGATTGACGTGCTGATCATGCGCCTGCGCCGGAAAATAGAGGCTAACCCGCATCAGCCTGCGCTCATCAAAACCATCCGCGGGTTGGGTTACGTGTTTGCCACTGACGTGAGCCGGCCCGAACAAGCGGCATAAGGCTTACGTTATTGCCGGAACAATGATGGCGGCAAAAATCGCGATGATGCACAAATACTTGAGGGCGTAATAGGCCTTACGGTTCCTTTTTTTCAGACGCTGCCCCCGTTCGCGGCCCGCATGAACGTATTTAAAAATGCGGTTAATGCCGCCGGTGCTGTCATTCTCGTCATTCGGTGACCTGGCCGCAGACATCAGCGTGGTTCCCACCCAATGGTTAACCGCCTGCGCCCAGCGCCATTTCATCGGACGCTCGATATCGCAGAAGAGAATAATGCGCGTTTGATCCGATTTATTTTCTGCCCAGTGGACGTAGGTCTCATCAAAAATAACGGCTTCACCATCCCGCCAGCTGTGGCGCTGCCCGTCGACTTCAATAAAGCAGCGATCGTCATTCGGGGTGAATAAGCCCAGATGGTAACGAACCGAGCCCGCATACGGATCCCGGTGCTTGCCAAGCTTTGCACCCGCCGGCAGCTCGGCAAACATGGCCGCCTTCACCGAAGGGATTTCACTCACCAGCCGGGTCGTCACCGGGCATAAAGACTGCGCGGAGGGATGGGCATCGGCATACCACTTCAGATAAAAACGTTTCCAGCCGCGTTTAAAAAAGGTGTTAAAGCCGGCGTCGTTATTATTTTCCGCTGCCTTAATATGATGCTGCAAACGCAGCGCCTCTTCGCGAATAACCAGCCAGTTTTCCGTCAGCTTATTTAATTCCGGGAAGCGCTCTGTTTCAAAGAAAGGCTGCCTGGCGGGCAGGGAAGAAAACGCCGTCATAAACATATTGATGGGCGCCATAAACGTCGAATGGTCGAAGAGCTGACGGGAAAGCGTCTGTTTTTCTTTGCCGCGGGAATGCGCATAAATAACGCTGATAATGAAAATACCGATGATGATGACTGCGAACATTTTTCCCTTGTCCTCTTTCTATCTCATTTCGGAAAAGCGTGCGGACAGAGTGCTGCCCACGCCGAATATGCCAGATGGAGAGAGTGTAGTTCGGGAATATAAAATTCATAGAACTGTAATGAAAAATCGCAATTATTGTTAAATTAAATACTCTCGCGAATAAACGCCTGCAGCTCGGCCAGCGTTTTTGCGCCGTCAATCGCATTGGCGGCCAGCAGGCTTGCCCGCGCGCAGGCGTGCGCCAGATAAATACTTTCTGTCAGCGGCAGCGATTCATGGCAGCCGTATAAAAAGCCCGCGCAAAAGGCATCGCCCGCGCCGACGCTGCCGATAATCTCTTCCTGCTCCAGCATCCATGACGGGATCCAGCGACCCGCTTCACCGCAAGCTTCTCCCCATGCGCCTTCCGGACAGTGGATCACCACCCGCTGGCGTACGCCGGCCGCCAGCAGCTGCGCCGCGGCGTCCGCGATATGGGCAATGTGCGGGGCATCGTTTTCGTCACGCATTGTCAGGCCGCTAAACTCACCGGCCTCCAGCTCGTTAATTACCAGATAGTCGAGATGGCGAAGGGCAGGGAGCACCAGCGGCTGATAGCGCGGGTCGCCCTTGCGGGAAACCAGATCGAGCGAGGTTTCATACCCCTGGTCACGCATCTGCGCCAGCAGTCGCGCGCTGCGGGTGCCAAATTCGTCATCGGGCATATCTAGGCTGTCGAGCAGCAGGAGATAGCCGAGATGGAAGATCTTCATCGATCCGTCTAAGCGATCGAAGGCGGGAAGATCCAGCAGGCGGTTGGCTCCGGGCGAGTGGAAAAAGGTGCGCTGTCCGCTGGGATCGGTCATCACCTGCGACATGGAGGTTGGCGCAAAGGTGGTGCGCTGTACGCGCTGGCGGTTGACGTGGTACTGGTCGAGCATTGCCAGAATGTAGTCCCCGTCGCCGTCTTCGCCAATCAGCCCCACCGCCTGCAGCGGCAGGCCAACGTGCATTTTTGCCAGCGTCAGCAGGACGTTGAGCGGCGCGCCGCCGGTTGAGCGTTCGCTGTGGGTGATTTCCGCCAGCCAGCCGCGCTCCGGCCACTGCACGATCTGGTGGACGTGGTCCACCAGCATATTGCCTGCGGCGATGATACCTTTGCGTTCCATCATGCCTGCCCCGCGCTGCCGAAGATGCGCATCTGTTCGGCGACCGTATCGGTAATCGCTTCTTCAATGCCGAGCAGCAGTTCGGCAAACTCGTCGTACAGCGGCTGGCTGTTCGCCATGCGCTGCTCCACGGCGGCGAGCGCGGCCTGCGACATGCCGGTATAGAAATTGATTTTATGAATGCCCAGCTCGATGGCGCGGCGGAAGTCGGCATCGCTAATCCCGGAGCCGCCGTGTAAAACCAGCGGCAGTCCCGTCTGCTGACGAATGGCCTCCAGGCGCGGGAAATCGAGCTTCGGCTCGCCTTTATACTTGCCGTGTGCGTTGCCGATGGCGACGGCCAGCGCGTCGATGCCGGTTGAATCAACAAATTCGCGCGCCAGCTGCGGATCGGTGAAGAACGCTTCATCCGCATGTCCGTACAGCGCGCCGCCTTCATCCCCGCCGACCGCGCCCAGTTCCGCCTCCACCGAGACGCCCACCGCGTGGCACATCTTCACCACTTCCCGGGTCTGACGAATGTTCTCCTCGTAGCTCAGCGTCGAGCCGTCGAACATCACCGAGCTAAACCCCAGGCGCAGGGCGCGCACGACGGCCTCGAAATGCAGGCCGTGGTCGAGATTCAGCACCACCGGAATATCGTGACGGGCGGCTTCGAACTTGACCGCTTCGACCAGCGAATCCAGGGAAACATACTTAAAGTGCACTTCGGCGATGTTGATGATAAACGGCGAGCGTTCCTGCTTTGCGGCGGCAAACAGCGCGCGCAGGAAATGGGAGTCGAGCACGTTGAACGCGCCCAGCGCGTAGCGGTGTTTCCTGGCGTGCTCAAGACCGTCGGCAAGAGAAATCAGTGGCATCATTCACTCCTTATCTCCGAAACAGGTTGTACTCGTTGCACAGCACCAGCACCGCCGGTTCGTCTTCTTCGATGTTGTTATAGCGGGCAACGGGCTGCAAAAAGTGGTTGTCGTGCTCGTCGTCATTCACCGACGACACTTCGCCCACAAGCACGTCGCCAAAGCCGCGTTCGCCCCAGAAGCTGTGATACAGGCCGGGCGTGAGACAGATGCTTTCCCCTGGTGTGAGGCGCAGCTGGCTGCCGGGGGCGTGGGTCTGGCGGCAGCCGTCGACGGTGACGGTCACGTCGGTGTTTTCGGTCTCTTCATGCGCTCCCGCATTCCATAACTCAATAATCAGGTTCCCGCCGCCCCGGTTAATGATGTCCTCCCGCTTGCGCCAGTGAAAATGCATCGGCGTCACCTGGCCGTCGCGCACGTGCATGATTTTTTCGGCGTAGCACTTCTCATAGGGCACGCCGTTGGGGGAGCCGTTGCGCAGGGTAAACAGGGTCAGACCCTGCGCGGCAAAGCTGTTGCCGCCGAAAGCGGTCACGTCCCAGCCGAGCTTGAGGTCAAACACTTCCTGCCACGCGGCCCGATCAAGCTGCTGCCATTTTGTGGGGGGAAAGCTGGCAAACGGCGGGAGATGCACGTCGTGCATGGAAAAAAATTGCCGCGTGTGGCCGAGGATTTCGTTAATGTCGGAGCGTTTCATGGGGACTCCTTGAAAACAGCTCCCTCTCCCTGTGGGAGAGGGAAAAGGATCATTTAACCGTCCACCCCTTATACGTGCCGACGTTCTTTTTATCGATCATCGTCACCGGGATCAGCACAGGCTCTTTCGGCGCAGGTTTGCCCTGCAGAATGTCATAGCCGATCTCCACCGCCTTCGCCGCCATCACCTGCGGATCCTGCGCCGGGGTCGCCACAAACAGGGAGTTTTCGCGCTTCAGCGCCTCTTCACCGTCCGGGGAACCGTCCACGCCGACGATAAAGAACTCGTTGCGCTGGGCCTGTTTCGCCGCCAGATCGGCGCCGATCGCGGTCGGATCGTTAATCGCGAATACGCCGTCGATCTTCGGATTGGCCGCCAGCAGAGAGGTCATCACTTCCAGCCCGCCTTCACGACTGCCTTTGGCATTCTGGTTGTCCGAGAGCACCTTGATGTCAGGATGTTTTTTGAATTCCGTCTGGCAGCCTTCCACGCGGTTCTGCACCGCGGAGACCGGCGGTCCATTGATGATCACCACGTTGCCTTTGCCTTTCAGGCGGTCGGTAATGTACTTACAGGCCATTTCCCCCGCCTGGGTATTATCGGAGGTGATGGTCGCATCGGCCCCTTCCGCCGCCACGTCCACCGCCACGACCACGATCCCCGCTTCTTTGGCTCGCTTCACCGCCGGGCCGATCCCTTTGGAATCCGCAGCGTTGAGGATGATCATGTCCACCTTCGCGGCGATGAAGTTATCGATCTGCGACACCTGCTGGCCCAGATCGTACCCGCTGGAAACCAGCGTCACCTTGACGTTATCGCCAGCCAGCTTGCGTGCTTCCAGCTCGGCACCTTTGGTGATCTGCACGAAGAACGGGTTAGCCAGGTCGCCCACCGTCACGCCGATGGACTTCAGATCTTTTGCCTGCGCAAACGGCGTTGCGGCCAGCAGGGCGCCAGCACAGAGCGCGGTCACTAAGGGTTTCAAACGCATCTTGTCTTCCTCGCTTGTAGGGTATTGTTGTTATGCACTTTGATGATGTCGGGTACGGTATTTGTCGATCAGCACCGCTATGATGATCACCGCCCCTTTGATCACCAGCTGCCAGAAGTAGGAGACGCCCATCAGCGTCATGCCGTTGTTGAGGGTGGCGATGATCAGCGCCCCCACCAGCGTGCCGGTGATCGTGCCGATCCCGCCGACGAAGCTGGTGCCGCCGAGGATCACCGCCGCAATCGCATCCAACTCGTAACCCGTGCCGAGGTTGCCGTTGGCGCTGTAGAGGCGCGAGGCGCTCATCACCCCGCCGAGGCCGGAGAGCAGGCCGCTCATGCCGTAGACAAAAAGCAGCACCAGCCAGACTTTGATGCCGGTTAAGCGCGCCGCCTGCATGTTGCCGCCGACCGCGTAGATATGAACGCCGAGCGTGGTGCGGCGCAGGATGAACCAGCAGATAGCGATGACCGCCAGGGCAATGACTACGAGCCACGGAATCGGGCCGAGGTAGTTATTGCCGATCCACTCGAAGCTGATGTTGGAGTTAATCACCGTGGTGCCGTCCGCCAGCAGATACGCCGCGCCTCGCAGCGCCGTATAGGTGCCGAGCGTGACGATAAACGGCGGCAGCCCGGCGAAGGCCACCAGCGCGCCGTTGAACAGCCCCAGCACCATGCCGAGCATCAGCGCCGCCGGAATGGAGAGCATCGCGAATTCAGGAATAAGCGAGACCACCATCGCCGCCACCGCCGTGGTGCCGAGAATCGAGCCCACGGAGAGGTCAATCCCGCCGGTCAGAATGATGAAGGTCATTCCCGCCGCCAGCACGATGTTGATCGACGCCTGACGGGTAATGTTGAGCAGGTTACTTTCGGTAAAGAAGTTCGGGGCGATAAAGCCAAACACCGCCACAATCAGGATTAAAATCGGCAAAATGCCGACCGTTTGCATCAGATCGCTCATCAGCATTTTTTTGGCGGAGGCGGATTTCGCCACCTGCTGCGGATGGGTTGGAGTTGTCATGATTGCACCGCCTGATGATGTGTGTCGTTCACGCCGGTTGCCAGCGTCATAATATTTTCCTGAGAGATGTCGCGCCCGTGCAGTTCACCCGCAATGCTGCCTTCCCGCATTACGTACACCCGGTCGCTCATGCCTACCACTTCCGGCAGCTCGCTGGAGATCATCAGAATCGCCACCCCCTTGCGCGCCATCTGGTTCATGATGCGGTAGATCTCGCTTTTGGCACCGACGTCCACCCCGCGCGTGGGTTCGTCGAGAATCAGAATGCGCGGGCCAATCGCCACCCAGCGGGAGATCAGCAGCTTTTGCTGGTTGCCGCCGGAGAGCCCGCCCGCGCGCACCTGAGAATGGGGCACGCGGATGTTAAGCAGGGCGATAGCATCATCGGAAATGGACTGGGCTTTTTTGCGGTTAAGCATGCCGAAGGTGGCGTCGCGCTCCAGCGTCGCCATGGTGATGTTCTCCTGCGCCGCCAGCTCCAGAAACAGCCCCTGCTCCTTGCGGTTCTCGGTGAGAAAACCAATCCCGTTTTCAATGGCCGCGCGCGGGGAGTGGATCACCACCGGCTCGCCGTCCACCTCAATCATCCCGCCGGTGGCCTTGCGCACGCCGAAAATCAACTGCGCCAGCTCGGAGCGTCCGGCCCCGACCAGCCCCGCCAGCCCGACGATTTCACCGGAGCGCACCTGCAGGCTGCATGGCTGCACTTTTTTACCGTCGGTGAGGTGGTGCACGTTGAGACGCGGGCTGCCGAGAGGGATATCGCGCTCTTTGTTGAACAGATCGCTGAGCGGGCGGCCCACCATCATCTTCACCAGTTCAGACGCGTTCAGCTTGTCGCGCGTCAGGCTGCCGACGTACTGCCCGTCGCGCAGAACGCTCACGCGGTCAGAGAGTTCATACACTTCCGCCATGCGGTGGCTGATATAGATGATCGCCATCCCTTCATCGCGCAGGCGCAAAATCAGTTCGAACAGGCGGTGGGTTTCGCGGGAGGAGAGGGCGGCGGTGGGTTCGTCCATCACCAGGATGCGGCTGTTGCGGTGCAGCGCGCGGGCGATTTCCACCTGCTGCTGCTCGGCGATGGTCAGCTTCATCACCAGGTCGGTGGCGCTGAACTGCGCGCCGAGACGGTCAATCACCGCCTGCGCCTGGGCGGCCATCTCCTTGCGCTGCACCAGCCCGCCGCGCGACAACTCGCTGCCGAGGAAGATATTTTCCGCGACGGTCAGATTGGGGGCGAGCTGCATCTCCTGGTAAATCAGGGTAATGCCTGCGGCCAGCGCGTCCTTCGGCCCTTTGATGTGAAACGGCTGGCCGTCGATCAGGATCTCGCCGCCGGTGGCGGTATAGGCCCCCGCGAGGATCTTCATCAGCGTGCTTTTTCCCGCGCCGTTTTCCCCCATCAGCGCGTGGATCTCACCGGGGAAGACCGTCAAATCCACGCCCTTGAGCGCGTGGAAATTGCCAAAGGTTTTGGCAATGTGGCGCATCTCTAAAACCGGGGTTCTGCTCATGGCGGATCTCCTGTGAATGTCGATATCTGCACTTCATCACAGGTGCGTAAATGCAAAATGTCAGAAGCTGTTCATATTTGTCATAGTTATGAATAGCGAATGTGGATCACAGTTACGGAGTCAACATGTCTTCACGCCCCCCGTTCTTCTCCAGCGCCCGCGGTCGCCTGCTGATATTTAACCTGCTGGTGGTCGCCGTCACGCTGATGGTGAGCGGCGTGGCGGTGCTCGGCTTTCGTCATGCCAGCCAGATCCAGGAGCAGGTCCAACAGCAAACGCTGGACGACATGACCGGGAGCATGAACCTCGCGCGCGACACGGCCAACGTGGCAACGGCGGCGGTGCGGCTTTCGCAGGTGGTAGGGGCGCTGGAGTACAAAGGCGAGGCCGAGCGGCTGAAGCAGATGCAAACGGCGCTGCGCCGCTCGCTGGAACAGCTGGCGGATGCCCCGCTGGCGCAGCAGGAGCCGGCGCTGGTGGCGCGGATTATTCGCAGAAGCAATGAATTACAGCAAAGCGTAACGGGGATGCTGGAGCGCGGGCAAAAGCGGCATCTTGAGCGTAACGCGCTGCTGAGCTCGCTCTATCAAAGCCAGAGCTATTTACGCCATCTTCAGGACATCAACCGCCGCTTCGGCAGCAACGTGCCGGACGCGCGGCAGCTGATGGAGATGGATCGGCTGATCGCGGCCGCGATTGATACACCTTCGCCGCGTGCTACCGTTCAGCAGCTGGACGCCGTGACCGCCACGCTGCCCCGAAGCGCCATACAGCCGGTCGTGGAGGGCGTTCTGCCCGATTTTAACGCCGAGCTGCGCAAGCTTGCCCCGCTGTCGAAGCAGCTGGAGGAGAGCGATCTGTCCATCAGCTGGTATATGTTCCACATTAAGGCGCTGGTGGCGATCCTTAATAGCGATATTAATCAGTACGTTGAACAGGTGGCGCAGGCTTCCCGGCTTCGCACGGCCCAGAGCCATCACGAGTTGCAATCCATCAGCGTGTTTATCAGCATCTTCGCCGTGCTGGCGCTGATCATCACCGGCTGCGCCTGCTGGTATATCTACCGCAATCTGGGCTCCAACCTGACGGCCATCTCCCGGGCGATGTCGCGACTTGCCCACGGTGAACAGGATGTTTCTGTTCCTGCGCTGCAGCGGCGCGACGAGCTGGGCGAGCTGGCGCGCGCGTTTAACGTTTTTGCCCGCAACACCGCCTCGCTTGAGCACACCACGCGTCTGCTGAAAGAGAAAACCACGCAGATGGAGATCGACCGCATCGAGCGTCAGGGGCTGGAAGAGGCGCTGCTGCACAGCCAGAAGATGAAGGCCGTCGGACAGCTGACCGGCGGGCTGGCGCATGATTTTAACAACCTGCTGGCGGTAATTATCGGCAGCCTTGAGTTGACCGATCCCGAATCAAACGACGCGCCGCGCATTACCCGTGCGCTGAAGGCTGCCGAACGCGGCGCGCTGCTGACCCAGCGGCTGCTGGCGTTTTCCCGCAAACAGTCCCTGACGCCGCATGCAGTAGAAATGCTGCCCCTGCTGGAAAACCTTCGGGAACTGATGCGCCACTCGCTGCCCGCCACGCTTACCCTGGAGATTGAAGCGCAAACCCCGGCATGGCCTGCGTGGATTGACGTCAGCCAGCTGGAAAACGCCATTATCAACCTGGTGATGAACGCCCGGGATGCGATGGAAGGCCAGAGCGGGGCGATCAAAATTCGCACCTGGAACCAGCGCGTGACCCGCAGCGACGGACGCAGGCAGGATATGGTAGCGCTGGAGGTCATCGATCGCGGCAGCGGGATGTCGCAGGAGGTGAAATCCCGGGTTTTTGAACCGTTCTTCACCACCAAGCAGACCGGAAGCGGAAGCGGGCTGGGCCTGTCGATGGTGTACGGTTTTGTGCGTCAGTCCGGGGGGCGGGTAGAGATCGAAAGCGCGCCGGGACAAGGAACGACCGTGCGGCTCCACCTCCCGCGCTCGACGCTGCCCGCCGTTTCGGAGGATGAAGCGCTGGCTGCCACAACGTCCGTGGATAACGAGCGGCTTGTACTGGTGCTGGAAGATGAGGCGGACGTTCGCCAGACCCTGTGCGAACAGCTGCATCAGCTTGGCTACCTGACGCTCGAAGCGGACAGCGGCGAACAGGCCCTGAACATGCTGGCGGCGTCGCCGGATATTGGCATGTTTATCAGCGATCTGATGCTGCCCGGAAGCCTGAGCGGAGCCGAGGTGATTAACCATGTGCGCAGCCATTATCCGCAGCTTCCGGTGCTGCTGATCAGCGGGCAGGATTTGCGCCCGGCGCATAACCCGCAACTGCCGGACGTTCCGTTACTGCGTAAGCCGTTTACCCGCCAGCAGCTGGCGCAGGCGCTGCGGAAGGTGATGGTAATTTGAGAATCCTCCGCTACCCCGGTTCCCAGCCATTCATTACCGTAAGGCCAGTTCACCTGCGAGTCTGGCCTTATGAAACGTTACTCTACCGCTCTGTTATTTGGTCTGCTGTCACTCACAAGCCAACTGGCGCATGCCGATGTGATTGATGACGCCATTGGCAACATTCAGCAGGCGATCAACGATGCCTACAACCCCAGCAGCAGCCGTAATGACGATGACGACGATCGTTACGACCGCAGCCGTCAAATCGACAGCCGACAGTACGACGATCGTCGTCGGCAGCTCGAAGACAGACGCCGCCGCTTAGACGAGCGTCAGCGTCAGCTGGACGACGACAGGCGTCGGTTAGAAGAGGACGAGCGCAGGTTGGAAGACGATTACGATCGCGGCTAAGTGCGGCCTGTTGCCCTCACCCCAACCCTCTCCCACGGGAGAGGGAGAAAACCTAATCCAGCACAAGTACCATCCCGTCATATCCCGCTTCAATGCCGTCCGGCAGCGGGTTATCCATCATCCATGCGTCAAACTGATGGCTAATGTGCGTCAGGATCACCTGCGGACAGCCAATCACCTCGTTCAGGGCCATCACCGTATTTAAATCACTGTGGTTGCGCGGTGTCTCCGGACGCGGTTCATGGCTGCAGTCGATGATTATCGCCTGTGGCTGATTGTTGAGCAGAAACCTCACCGTTTTATCCGGCAGCCCGGCGGTATCAGAAAGCCACGCCACGCGGCTATGGGCCGATTCCAGCAGATACCCGAAGGTCAGTTTTGAATGGTTGAGCGGCAGCGGCGTGACCCGCAGTCCCTGCAGCTCAAACATCACGAACGGCTCGACCGTGTGGCTGAAATCCAGAATGCCGGGATGTTTAAACAGGTCGTCACAGCCCGCTTCATCCGGCGGGCCGTAGACCGGGATGGTTGCGCCCACGCCCCAGCGCAGGGGGAACAGCCCCTGGACGTGATCCATATGATAGTGCGTGAGCAAAAACTGCTGGAAGCTTCCCGCCGGCCAGTCGTCCATCAGGTGCGGAATGCCCGCATCCAGCAGGGTGACTGCATCGTTGAATTTGACCACCGCGCTACAGGGGCGACGGCGATAGTTGTCCTGCAAACGCGCCCTGCGACACGCCGCGCAGTCGCAGCCAAAGACCGGGACCAGCTGGGCGCTTCCGGTTCCCGTTAACGTGATGGTCAGACTCATAACGCACCTCTACAGCGGTTTGGTGAAGCGAAAATGGCTCTGCGTATATCCCTCACGAACGTAAAAGCGGTGGGCGTCCGTGCGCTTCACGCTGGTGGAGAGCTCTGTTAGCTCGGCACCGGCCTGCCTCGCAACGTCTTCTGCCCATGCCAGTAACTGGCTGCCAATCTTTAACCCGCGCGCCTGCGGCATCACCACAAGTTCATGGATCTCGCCGATCCAGCGGGCGTGATGGAGGTGAAACTGCATGTGCAGGCCGATCATGCCGACAGCTTTTCCGTCCAGCTCGGCAAGCTGGTAGCGCATGTTGTGATCCTGCAGATTGGCCAGAAATCCGGCGTGAAACGCCTGATGGTCAAATTCACACTGCTTAAGCTCGCAGATCAGAGCGTAAACGATTTGCGCGTCGTCGGCGGTGGCGGGGCGAAGCTGGCAGTCAGGCATGCTGTCTCTCCTTCTGGCGAATAAGCGATAAAAAGGTCTCGACTGACTGTAGCAAACTTCCGTCGTTATTGAGGACGTGACAGCCCGACGGAGTGTAGCGCGCCGCACGTTCCAGCCGCTGGTCGATCTCACGCGCATTTTCGCGCCCCCGGCTTTGCAGGCGGCTGCGCAGAATATCCGGAGAAACCTGCAAACAGACCGGCAGCAGCGCCGCTTCGTACCGGGCTTTGGCCTGCGGCAGATGCGCGCGCGAGCCGTTAACCAGCACGTCGAAGCCCGCGTGCAGCCAGAGGTCGATCTCGATGCCGACGCCGTAATAAAAGCCGTTCGCGTGCCAGCTCAGCGCCAGCAGATTTTGCCCGGCGCGGGTAAAAAACTCCTGCTCGCTCAGGGCGATATGGTTTTCACTGCCAGCGTTCGCCGCGCGGGTAATGTAGCGGTGCGCCACCAGCAGCTGTGAATGTTCCCGCTGCCGTAACGCCGACAGCAGGCTGTCTTTTCCCGAGCCGGACGGGCCCATTAACCAGATGAGTCTTCCCATCAGAACACCCTTTTTCCCTGACGCCAGACGTGGTCGATATGAACGTGCTCGCCCTTGCGGTGCGCCAGCACCAGGTCTGCCCGTTTGCCTTCGGCAATCTCACCGCGGTCGTGAAGGTTGAGCGCGCTGGCCGGGTTTTTCGTCACCAGTCGAATCGCCTGCGGCAGCGTAAAGCGGTTGTCCTCGTCGTCTGCAACGCGGAAGGCCGCGTCCAGCAGGCTGGCGGGGTAGTAGTCAGACGAGAGGATATCCAGCAGGCCGAGGGAAGCGAGTTTGCTTGCCGCCACGTTGCCGGAGTGCGATCCGCCGCGCACGATGTTCGGCGCGCCCATCAGCACGTTCATGCCGTATTTGCGGGAGGCTTCAGCCGCTTCGAACGTGGTGGGAAATTCGGCGATCACGCTGCCAAGCTGGTGGGATTCGCGCACGTGATCGTGCGTGGCATCGTCATGGCTGGCCAGCGCGATGTTGCGGTCGCGGCACATCGCGGCAATGGAGAGGCGGTTCGACTGCGACCATTGTGCCGCAAGCGCCAGCTGTTCTTCTTCGTAGCGCGCCATCTCCGCATCGCTGAGTGAATACTTGCCCTGATAGTATTCGCGATATTTTTCAATGTTGGCGAACTGGCGCTGCCCCGGGGAGTGATCCATCAGGGAGACCAGCGAGACCGGCTCGCGCCCGACCAGCTTTTCAAACAGCGGCAGGGTGGTGTGGTGCGGCAGCTCGCAGCGCAGGTGCAGGCGGTGCTCGGCGCGGTTGAGGCCGCGCTTTTGCGTCTCCTCCACGGCGTTGATCATCTTTTCCAGATTTTCCAGACGATCGCCGCCGTCGCGCACGTCGCCGATCGCCACCGCGTCCAGCACCGTGGTGATGCCGCTGGCGACCATCAGCGCGTCGTGGCTGCTCATCGCCGAATGGGCGGGCCAGTCCACCTTCGGGCGCGGGGTGAAGAATTTATCCAGATTATCGGTATGCAGCTCAATCAGCCCCGGCAGCAGCCAACCGCCGTCGCCGTCCATCGCTTCAGGAGAACGGCTTTGGGTTTCGGCAAAGGCGCGGATGACGCCGTCCTGGATTTCAACCGTACCCTTCACGACCTCATTTTCCAGCACCAGCCTGACATTATTGATAATCATGCGTTTGTCCCCATCGGGTGCAGCCTGTCCGCCACGCGGGTGCGGACGGCGTCGTCGTGGAAGATCCCGACGATCGCCGCCCCGCGCGCTTTGGCCTGTTCGATCAGCGCTATCACCGCTGCGCTGTTTTTAGCGTCGAGCGAGGCGGTGGGTTCATCCAGCAGTAAAATCGGATAGTCGACGATAAACCCGCGCGCGATATTCACGCGCTGCTGCTCGCCGCCGGAAAAGGTCGACGGGGCGAGGTGCCACAGGCGCTCCGGCACGTTGAGGCGCGTCAGCAGGCTGGCGGCCCTGGCGGCGCAGGTTTCGCGCGGCACGCCGAGATCCAGCAGGGGCTGCATCACCACGTCCAGGGCGGAGATCCGCGGGATCACCCGCAGGAACTGGCTGACCCAGCCGATCGTTGAGCGGCGCACTTCCAGCACCTTGCGCGCCGGGGCCTGAACCAGATCGACCCACTCTTCGTTATGGCGAATATGGATGTGGCCTTCGTCCGGTAAATAGTTGGCGTACAGGGAGCGCAGCAGGGTCGATTTACCGCTGCCGGAGTGGCCGTGCAGCACCACGCATTCACCCTGACTCACCTCTAGCGAGGCGTTTTGCAGCACCGGCAGGCGCACGCCATTTTGCTGGTGGAGCACAAAGGTCTTACTGACACTTTCAACGTGGATCATGTTGGCCTCTTAATTCTGTAATACCGACGACACCAGCAGCTGGGTGTACGGATGATGTGGATCGTCAAGCACGCGGTCGGTCAGCCCACTTTCCACCACCTGACCCTGCTTCATCACCAGCAGGCGGTCCGCCAGCAGGCGCGCAACGCCCAGATCGTGGGTGACAATTACCACCGCCAGGTTCAGCTCCACCACCAGGCCGCGCAGCAGGTCGAGCAGGCGGGCCTGCACGGAGACGTCCAGCCCGCCGGTGGGTTCATCCATAAACACCAGCTTTGGATGGGTGACCAGATTGCGGGCAATTTGCAAACGCTGCTGCATACCGCCGGAAAAGGTGGTTGGCAGGTCGTCAATGCGCGAGGCGGGGATCTCCACCTCCTCCAGCCAGTGCTGTGCGGTGGCGCGGATGTTGCCGTAGTGGCGCGCGCCGGTGGCCATCAGCCGTTCGCCGATATTGCCTCCCGCCGACACCTGACGGTGCAGGCCGTCCATCGGGTGCTGATGCACCACGCCCCACTCGGTGCGCAGCAGGCGACGGCGCTCGGCCTCGCTTATGTCGTAGAGGGAGCGTCCCTGATACAGGATCTCGCCGTGTTGCGGCGTCAGACGCGCGGAGATGGACTTCAGCAGGGTGGTTTTGCCGGAGCCGGACTCGCCGACAATGCCCAGCACTTCGCCCGGCCACAGCTCGAACGACACGTCGCTGAAGCCTTTTCCCGGCGCATATAGGTGGGTCAGGTTATTAACCGAAAGCAGCGGTTTCATTGGCCGTTCGCCTCGCTCTGTTGGCGGCAGTAATCGGTGTCGGAGCAGACAAACATCCGTTTGCCCGTATCGTCCAGCACCACTTCATCGAGATAGCTGTGTTTGGATCCGCAGATGGCGCACGGCTCGTCCCACTCCTGCACCGTAAACGGGTGATCGTCAAAATCCAGGCTTTCGACACGCGTATACGGCGGTACCGCGTAGATGCGTTTTTCACGTCCGGCACCAAAGAGCTGCAGGGCAGGCATCATGTCCATCTTCGGGTTATCGAATTTTGGGATCGGCGACGGGTCCATGACGTAGCGCCCGTTGACCTTCACCGGGTAGGCGTAGGTGGTGGCGATATGGCCGAAGCGGGCGATGTCTTCATACAGTTTGACCTGCATGATCCCGTACTCTTCCAGCGCGTGCATGGTGCGGGTCTCGGTTTCGCGCGGCTCGATAAAGCGCAGCGGCTCCGGGATCGGCACCTGGAAAATCAGAATCTGATCTTCCGTCAGCGGAGTCTCCGGAATGCGGTGGCGGGTCTGGATCAGCGTCGCGTCTTCGGTTTTTTCGGTGGTGTTGACGCCCGTCACGCGCTTAAAGAAGTTGCGGATCGACACGGCGTTGGTGGTATCGTCCGCGCCCTGGTCGATAACCTTCAGCACGTCCGCTTCGCCAATCACGCTGGCGGTGATCTGAATGCCGCCCGTGCCCCAGCCGTACGGCATCGGCATTTCACGGCCACCAAACGGCACCTGATAGCCCGGAATAGCCACCGCTTTTAAAATGGCGCGGCGGATCATGCGTTTAGTTTGCTCATCCAGATAGGCAAAGTTGTAGCCGCTTAAGTTAGCCATTGGCGCGCTCCCGTTGCAGGCGTTTCAGCAGTTCCAGTTCGGCCTGGAAATCGACGTAGTGCGGCAGCTTGAGGTGCGAGACAAAACCTGCGGCCTCGACGTTGTCCGCGTGGGCCAGCACGAACTCTTCGTCCTGCGCCGGGCCGGCAATGTGCTCGCCGTAGTCCGGCGCCTGCAGGGCGCGGTCAACCAGCGCCATCGCCATCGCTTTCCGCTCGCCGAGGCCAAACACCAGCCCGTAGCCGCGGGTAAAATGCGGGTCTTCATTCTCTGGCGCGACGAAACCGTTGACCATTTCGCACTCGGTCATCAGCAGTTCGCCGACGTTCACCGCAAAACCCAGCTCTTCCGGCACGATTTCGACGTCGAGATAGCCGCTGCGGATCTCTGCCGCGAACGGGTGGTTGCGCCCGTAGCCGCGCTGTGTGGAGTAGGCCAGCGCCAGCAGATACCCTTCGTCGCCGCGCATCAGCTGTTGCAGGCGGGACGAGCGTGAGCACGGGTAGACCGGCGGCGTGCGGGTGACGTCGTCCGGCGTGGCGCCAGTGTCTTCTTCCGCTTTCGCCAGCCCCTGGTTTGCCAGCAGGCTGAAGACGTGCGGAGACGTTTCCTGTTCGACGTCTGAAGTGCTGAGTGTTGGGGCTTCGCCGTTCGCCAGCAGCGTGAAGTCCAGCAGACGATGGGTGTAGTCGTAAGTCGGGCCAAGCAGCTGGCCGCCGGGAATGTCTTTGTACACCGCTGAAATACGGCGCTCTAAACGCATTTCCGCCGTGTTCACCGGCTCGCTGACTGCCAGACGGGGAACGGTGGTGCGCCAGGCGCGCAGCAGGAAGATGGCTTCCACGTTATCGCCGCTGGCCTGCTTCAGCGCCAGCGCTGCAAGCTCGCGGTCAGCAACGCCGCCCTCGGTCATCACGCGGTCAACCGCGAGGTTAAGCTGTTGCTCAATCTGGGCGACGCTCAGCTCGGGAAGCTGTTCATCGCCCCGGCGTCTGTGCTCCTGTAAGGCATGAGCGGCGGCGATCGCCTTTTCGCCTCCTTTGACGGCAACGTACATCAGCACACCTCCACGTGGGTAGTCCGCGGGATTGCCAGCAGGCGCTCGCCGCAGGTCAGGATCAGGTCAATGCCGAGCGGGAACGGGTGCGGGCGCTCGGTCAGCTCATGGATGATGCACTCCGGTAGCTGGGGCGCGACCATCCGCTCGTCGGCGATGCCTGCGCCCGTCAGGCGAAGCATGCGGCCACCGCTCAGGCTGGAGACCTGCAAAATCAGCGTGGCGCTGGTTTCCGGTGCGACGGCGCTGCCTTCGCTCAGGGCGTTAAGCTGTTCATGGCTGATCTGTTCGTCGGCCACGGCAAAGACCGCCTGCTGGGGCTGATCGACCAGCGGCGCGCTGGTGTGAAAGCGCAGGTTCTGGCTGGCGATATCGTTCAGCAATGCGCCTGACAGCCATACCGGGGTGTCGTTGTCCGCCAGCGTCAGCAGCACGCTGGTGGAGGCGAGGTTCAGCGGCAGCCAGCCCTGCGAGAGCTGGTGCAAGGAGACAATCACCCCCGGCTCGCTCATGGCCTTCAGCAGGCGACGGAAACTCTGTTGGGCATCCTGGACGGCCAGGGTAAAAGCAGGTTGAAGCGTCATGCGTTGTCTCCGCGAACGAGCGTAAAGAAGTCGACCCGGCTGGTGTTCACTTCGGCCTGACGCGCGGCAAGGCGTGCGGCGCGGTCGGCTTCCAGCGGGGCAATAAGGGTTTCCATTAACGTCTGGAAATGCGGGTGTTCCTGTAAAAGCGCGTCGATCACCGCGCAGCGCTCGGCGTGCGTTTTGTCTCGCCCAAGTACGTAGCTATAACCCAGCGTGCCGCTGTTAAGGCGGATAGCCGCGCGGGTGAGGGTGGCATCGCCGGCGAAGAAGCGCTCGCCGGTGCCGCCCATGCGTGCCTGGATCTGCACCAGGCCGATCTCCGGCGCGCGGATCGTGTCGTAGTCCGGCGTCAGGCCGAGTGCGTTCATGCGGGCGGCCAGCGCAGCAGGCTGGCTATGGGCCAGCACGCGCATCCAGCGCTGTCGGGTGGAGGTGTCGAAGTGCATTCAGTGCTCCATGGTGAATTCAATCATGTCGGCGCGGGTCAGGCTGACGGAGTATTCCGTCGCGTTGATCTCGCCGTCACGGTGGTTGAGGGTGCGCACGCAGAGCAGCGGGGCCATGTTGGGGCTCTCCAGCACCTTGCTCTCTTTCGCCTGCGCGCGGCGGGCGCTGATGCGCGTCTGGGTGCGTTTGAGCGCGATACCCGTCGCGTCCTGAAGGAAATCATGCAGGGAACCGCTGGCGAAATTTTGCAGCACTGGCCAGAGGGTGAGGTCCGCGAAGTAGTGGTCGATCTGGCAGACCGCCACGCCGTTGACCCGGCGCAACGTACGCAGGTGTACGACGTTGTCACCCTCCTGAATCCCGAGCGCATCCGCCACGTGGCGGGAGGCCGGGCGCAGTACCGAGAGCAGCTTTTCGCTGGTTGGATGGCTACCCTGATCAAGCAGATTCTGGCTAAAACGCGCCTGGGCGTTGAGCGGGTAGTCAAACGGGCGCATCAGCACCAGCACGCCGACGCCCTGACGGCGCTGCACCCAGCCGCGCTCCACCAGCTGGTCAATGGCGCGGCGCAGGGTGTGGCGGTTCACCTCGTAGCGGTCGGCAAGCTGCTGCTCGGCGGGCAGGTAGTCACCGCAGCGGTAATGCGTGCGCAGCTCCACTTCGAGCCTGGCCGCAATCTCTTGCCAGCGGGTAGGGTAACTGGTCGGATGTCTGGATAAGTGCATACCAATCAAAGCCTCGCTAATCAGATGAAGTGCTTACGCAAGCGTTGAGAGAGGAAATCCAGCAGGCTGACGGTGACGATGATGAGCACCATCAGAGCGCAGGTTTGCTGGAACTGGAAACCGCGAATCGCTTCCCACAGGGTGACGCCAATCCCGCCTGCGCCCACCATACCGACCACGGTGGCGGAGCGAACGTTGGACTCGAAGCGGTACAGGGAGTAGGAGATCAGCAGCGGCATCACCTGCGGCAGGACGCCGTAGAGGATCTCTTCGATTTTGTTGGCGCCGGTTGCGCGAATACCTTCCACCGGGCCGGGCTCGATGGCTTCGACCGCTTCCGAGAGCAGCTTGGAGAGCACGCCGGTGGTGTGGATGAACAGCGCCATCACGCCGGCGAACGGACCCAGGCCAACGGCGACCACGAACAGCATCGCAAAGACCATTTCGTTGATGGCGCGACAGGCGTCCATCAGGCGACGCATCGGCTGGTAAACCCACCACGGTACGATGTTTTCGGCGCTCATCAGGCCGAACGGAATGGAGAGAACGACGGCGAGGGCGGTGCCCCAGACGGCGATTTGCAGGGTGATGGCCATTTCGCTGAGGTAGTCCTGCCACTGGCTGAAATCCGGCGGGAAGAAGTCGGCGGCGAAGGTCGCCATGTTGCCGGAATCTTTGAAGAGCAGCAGCGGATCCATCTCCGCGCCCTTCCAGGAGATAACGAGTACCGCCAGCAGGATGGCCCAGCTTATGAGCGAGAACCAGCTGCGCTTCGGCGGCGGGAGGGTGATGGTTTGCATGTTTGACTCCGTGGGTTTAGTCCCCTCTCCCTTGAGGGAGAGGGTTAGGGTGAGGGGGAAATGTGCGCGCTGATGCCCTCACCCCGGCCCTCTCCCACAGGGAGAGGGAGAAAAGATCTACTGCACCGCTTTATTCACGCTCGTCATCGCACCCAGCGCGGCGGTCAGGCGGTCGAGGTCTTCCAGCTGGGCCTGGATTTCAGAGACTTTGCTGGTCTTCTCCTCTTCCTTCAGCCCTTTGTTGTCCTTCACGGCCTGCATCTGCTTAAACAGCGCCAGCTGGCGAATCGGGACCAGCTGCAGATCGCTGGACGCGCGGAACGGTGCCCAGCCCAGACGTTCCAGAACCGCTTTCTCTTCCGGCGTTTTGCCATAGGTCATAAAGAAGTCGTAGACCTTGTCCTTGGTGCTTTCGGAGAGGTTTTTGCGCCAGACGATCGGGTCGCCGGGGATCAGCGGGGATTTCCAGATGACCTTCAGCTCTTTCAGCTTGTCCGGCGCGGAGGTTTTCAGCTTGTCGAGGTTTTCGGTGTTATTGGTGGCAACGTCCACCTGCTTGTTCGCCACGGCCAGCGCGTTGGTTTCGTGGCTGGCGTTGACGGTGCGCTTAAAGTCGCTGGCGGAGATGTTGTTTTTCGCGAAGACGTAGTAGCCAGGGACGAGGAAGCCGGAAGTGGAGTTCGGATCGCCGTTACCAAAGGTCAGATCTTTGCGTTTGGCGATCATGTCGTTGAGGTTGTTGATCGGGCTGTCTTTGTTGACGATCAGCACGCTCCAGTATCCTGGAGAACCATCTGCCGCAACGGTCTGGGCAAAGACCTGACCGTTGGCGCGGTCCACCGCTTCCATGGCGGAAAGGTTGCCGTACCAGGCGATGTCCACTTTGTTAAAGCGCATCCCCTGGATGATGCCCGCGTAGTCCGGGGCGAAGAAGGCGTTCACTTTGATCCCCAGTTTGGTTTCCATATCTTTCAGGAACGGTTCCCACTGCGGCTTCAGGTTTTGCTGTGATTCCGTTGAAATGATGCCAAAGTTCAACGCTTTTTCCTGCTCTTCGGCGTACGCCGGGCTTAACAGGGTGCTGATGCTGAACATGCTGGTGAAGGCCAGCGCGGCAACGGCTTTGTAGTTCATTTCCATTCCTCGTTATCGGGACGTTAAGCAGCCTGCGCGCGTTCTTCGACGCGGTTTACGCTGCGGTAGAGATGGTCAAAACGTTCGTTATCAAACTGATGGCTGGCGCCATCGAAGAACACGTGGCCCTGACGCAGGGCGACGATGCGCTCGCAGTAGCGCAGGGCGTAATCCACCTGATGCAGCGTCACCACCACGGTGATGCCGTCGTTCTGGTTGATGTCGCGCAGGGTTTCCATCACGATGCGGGCCGACTCCGGATCCAACGAGGCGATGGGCTCATCGGCGAGAATGATTTTGGCTTTCTGCATCAGGGCGCGGGCGATAGCGACGCGCTGCTGCTGCCCGCCGGACAGCGTGGACACGCGCTGGTGGGCGAAGTGCGCCATGCCGACGCGGGTCAGCGCCTGTAAGGCTTCCTGCTTCTGTGATGGGGAGAACCAGCGCAGGCAGGTGCGCCAGAACGGGGTGCTGCCGAGCGCGCCAATCAGCACGTTCTCCAGCACCGTCAGGCGGTTCACCAGGTTGAACTGCTGAAAGATGTAGCCCGTCCGGGCGCGGCTTTTGCGAATATCGCTCGCCAGACGGCCCGCATGCTGCACGGTGTTACCCAGCAGCTCGACGCGGCTTTCCGGCGTTTTATCGCAGGTAATAAGGCCGCTTAAGTGACGCAGAAGGGTGGATTTTCCTGAACCGGACGGCCCCAGCAGCGCCACCATTTCGCCCTGCTGGACGGTCAGATCAACGGCATGCAGCGCCTTGTTGTGATTGAAGGTCTTGCTCAGTTTCTCGACGCGGATGACAGTGTGCATGTGCTGGGCCTCACGATAAATGTGGCCTCATGCTGGCGCATCAATATGACATTTGGGTTAAGTGCAGGTTGCGGGAGTTTGAAGAGTTGAGGGGAGTTTGATGACAGGCGGAGGCAGACCGCCCACCGCCCGAAAAATTAGTGCTGCTGCTTAACGACGTTAATCATCCACGGCACGCCGTACTTGTCGGTGACCTTACCGAAGCCGTGCGCCCAGAAGGTTTCCTGCCAGGCCATGTCGATATTCCCGCCATCGGCAAGGTTGTCGAACCAGCGCTTGCCTTCTGACACATCCTGCGTGTCGAGCACCAGCGTGAAGCCCGCGTACTGTGCGCTGCTGCCCGGCGGCAGCCCGTCGCTCATCATGATATCGCTGCCCGCAATGCGAACGTTGGAGTGAGCGATAGCCGAATCCGGAAACTGCATGCCGGACGGACAGCCTTCTTCGCTGTTATCGCTTTTTGGCATTTCGCCGAAGGTGATTTTATAGAGGAGTTCTGCGCCGACGGCCTGCTGATAGAAGGCGGTAGCCTCTGCACAGTTGCCGGCAAAAGAGATGTAGGGACTTAACGGCATAATCTTTACCTCACGTAAGAAAAGCCCGTTAAGTGTAGTTCCCGAAAGCCCGGTAAGCGAAGCGCTACCGGGCGGGTTAAATCAGTTCTTTTTCACGAACTCAGATTTCAGTTTCATCGGACCGAAGCCGTCAATTTTGCAATCGATATTATGATCGCCTTCCACCAGACGGATATTCTTCACTTTGGTGCCGATCTTCAGCATGGAAGAGCTGCCTTTCACCTTAAGATCTTTCACCACGGTGACGCTGTCGCCATCCGCCAGCAGATTACCGTTGGCATCTTTGACGACCAGCGCATCAGCGTCCTGCGCTGGCTCGGCATCATTCCATTCGTGTGCACATTCCGGGCAGATGAACATGCCATTATCTTCGTATGTGTATTCAGAATTGCATTTTGGGCAGTGTGGGAGTTGCATGTCGGTATCCTCAAAAGTGTTAACGCGCTGGAAAGTGCCAGCTAAATGACGGCAGAGTGCCGAAAAAGGCGGCAAGTATAACGCAAATCCACACTTTTGTCGGTGCTATTGTGAATTTAAAAAACGCAGAAAATGTGTTGCGAGTGACACTTACTGTCAGTCAGCTAAGCGATGCTAACGTCATTAACACGGTGGAAAGAGAAGTCGCTAAATATATCGAATATTTTATTGCGGCAAATTGCTACGCACCTTCATTTCGGATAAGGTGAAGCAACGCATTGTTATTTATCTTCGAACTTTACTGCCATGCATTTCTTATGTTGGCGGCCTATCCCTCTCTTTTTAGGTGGGTAAATAATGATGATATATCCTGAAGCTTCTTAAAATGGGCCAGGCTTTTTATCTTTTGGCTTTCAGGCCTTGAGGAGAGCTTTACACGCCATGCAGGGATAGCCATTTATTTCTGATTATCTTCAATTAGTTATATTTTGGTGAACATGTTTTCCACACGTGATCATATAAGCCTGAACATCATAATTAATACAAGTGGCTTAATAAAAGTAATAAATTTGCGTTAAGGAAAGGCTTTTATCATGCACACACAGACCATTTTTGAATTAAGTCAGGAAGCTGAGCGTTTGTTACAGCTTGCCCTGCAAAATCTCGATACCCTGAAATCAATGCCGACAGCGAAGCTGGAGAGCACGACGGCTGCTATTACAGGTGAAAAGAACAACGTGCTGCCATTGCATTTTAGTGCGCGAGGCGTCGAAGCGCAGCAGGCAACGCTGAATAATGAATTACGCAAAATAACACGTCTGGAAATGGTTCTGGCTATCGTTGGCACGATGAAAGCGGGGAAATCGACCACCATTAATGCCATTGTGGGTACCGAAGTGTTGCCGAACCGCAACCGCCCAATGACGGCGCTGCCTACGCTGATCCGTCATACGCCAGGCCAAAAAGAGCCGGTGCTCCACTTCTCACATGTCTCTCCTATTGATGATTTGATTCACCTGCTGCAGAAAAAGCTTGGCGATTACGATCGCGGCAAGCTGGCTCTGCAACTGGAAATTGATAAGGACATGAATACGCTGCTGGAGCGTATTGAGAAAGGCGAGGCCTTTGAAAAGCATCATCTCGGGGCGCAGCCAATATTTCATTGCCTGAAAAGTCTCAATGACCTGGTGAGGCTCTCCCAGGCGCTGGGCGTGGCGTTTCCGTTCTCCGAATACGCGGCCATCGAACATATTCCGGTGATTGAAGTGGAGTTCGTGCATCTTGCGGGTTTGGATGCGCACCTCGGGCAACTGACGCTGCTCGATACCCCCGGCCCCAATGAGGCCGGACAACCGCATCTGCAAAAAATGCTTAGCGAACAGCTAGCCCGCGCGTCGGCGGTGCTGGCGGTGATGGATTATACCCAGCTTAAATCTATTTCTGATGAAGAGGTCCGTCAGGCTATTTCGGCTGCGGGGAAATCAGTGCCTCTGTATGCGCTGGTGAATAAATTCGACCAGAAGGATCGCAATAGCGACGATGAAGAGCAGGTCAGGGCGATGATCTCCGGTACCTTAATGAAAGGCACTATTTCGCCTGGCCAGATCTACCCTGTTTCCTCTATGTGGGCGTATCTGGCAAACCGCGCCCGCAACGAGATGAATGCCCGTGGACGCCTGCCGGATCATCAGGAGCAGCCCTGGGTGCAGGATTTTGCCGAAGCCGCACTCGGACGCCGCTGGCGTTCGGCGGACCTGGACGATATAAACCATATCCGTCACGCAGCCGATTTGCTCTGGGAAGATTCGCTGTTTGAACAGCCGATACGCAAACTGATTTACGCCGCCTATGCCAATGCCTCGTTATTCGCGCTGCGCTCGGCCTCGCATAAGCTGCTCAACTACGCGCAAAATGCCCGGGAGTATCTCGACTTCCGCTATCAGGGGCTGACGGTGGCCTTTGAGGGGCTGGAACTGAACATCGCGCGTCTTGAAGAGGATATGGCGCTGCTGCAGACGCGCCAGAGCGCGGTGAGCGATGAGGTGAAACATGAAGTTGACCAGGCGCTGAACGCGACTGCGGACTTTATGGAGGCCGAAAAATCGGCGCTTCACCAGGCAGTGGGCCATGTTTTCAGCCGTCAAAATATTCTTGCTTTGGCAGGCATTGAGCGACTGAATCGCCGCAGTGACGAACTGCAAGAGCGGGAACCGCTGGTTCTGGATGATGAAGGTCAGGCGCAGATCGTCCTGAGTAAAATTCGCTCCTCCTGTGAACTCATCATGCTGGATGCGCAGGCAAAAATTGCCCGGGAGCTGGCGTTACGCTTCGATCAGCTGGAATCTACGCTGGCGCGCTCGCTGAATGACGCTATCCGCCCCATTGAAACGCGTATAAAAGAGCATCTGAGCCATGCTGGCTTCCGGGCGCGGATCAGCTTCCCGGCTTTTCAGGCAAACCAGCTTGACTTCAATACGCGGGCACTGTTTAACGATGCCATTGCACAGGATAACCGCCCGGCAGGTCAACTTTCCGCCGGGAGCAGTATGCGTGAAACCGTTTCGCGTTGGCTCAATAATCCGGGCTGGGGCTGGGATGAGTATGTGGTCACGCGCACGCACTATGTTATCGACATTGCGCAACTGCATGACAAATTTAAGCAACATATTGATCAGTTTTGTGAACAAATACGTAAAGCTTTGTCCGCGCAGGTCGATGTCTCTGTTACGGCCGGAATGGCGACGTTCTTTGCAGAATTTTCGTTATGCCTGACCGGGTTACAGGAAAGCTTGCGTGATAGCCTCGCAGTGCGTCAACAAAATGAGCATTCAACCCGAGCGCTCAGCCAGCTGTTGAAGCAAAGCATTACGACTGCGACGTGGATTCAGGAAGACACCCGACTGTTACGCGATGACATTCAAACTCTATTCGCAGCAGAGCAACCATGACAACACAGCTACTGGACGGTCCCGGGCGGACGCTGGAGTGTATTCATCCCAGGTTTATGGTCGATCTTGTGCAGGGCGTGGACGCGGCGCGCCATCCCCATCTGGGGCCGCAGCAGCTGCAGTTTCGTGAACGTTTGACTCAGGAGATCATGACGCATACCCGGCTACGGCCCTGGGCGATGGCGGGAATGCTTAACGAGAACGCGGCCCTGCGCCTGGGGCTGGCGGAAAAACTCGCCGGCATGTTGGATCCAGGCCATCTTGCGTTGACGCTGATGGCCGATAAACTGACTGCACTGTGCCAGCAGGCTCACCTGCGCGCTCAGCCATCTCCCGGCCTGCTTGAACAGTATGCGGAGCTCTCCTCTCATTTTACCCAACGTGCCGCCTATAAAGAAAAGGCGCTGACCCAGCGTGGACTGACGGTACAGGCGGGCGAGCACAGTGAACAAATTTTCACCCGCTGGCGAGCCGGTCACTATGATGGCTGGTCTTTGGCCGGGCGCTGCTTCATTGTTCTGGAAGAGCTGCGCTGGGGAGCATTTGGCGATGCCTGCCGTCTGGCGAACAACGATGTGTTGGCCATGCTCAAGGATAATTTACGCAGCATGGCCGCCAACTACCTCGCGCAGGGCATCAATGCGTCTCCCACAACGCGCCATTTCTATCATCAATGGCTGACCACACCTGCTTCGGCGGGTTTAATCGATCACAAAGACATGCTGGGCTGGCTGGGCGACTGGTGTCAGGCGGATATACACCCGGTGAGTTGGTCAGTGACGCAAAACTGGCAGACCGTCGCGCTGGGTATGCCGAGGCTGTGTTCGGCAAAACGGCTGATGGATGCAATGGTGGAAGAGATTTTTGGTTGAACCCCTCATCCTGACCCTCTCCCCCCAGGGGAGAGGGGATGGCTGGCGCGGTGTGTTAGTGATTCATTTCTATCGGTTTCGGTTCAGGCGGGATCTCTTGCACATTTCCGTAGCGTTTCGCGTATAGCGCCGTGATGATGGGCACCAGGATTGCGGTGACAATCACGCTGGCGGCAACCAGTGCCGTCGCGGACGCGGCCACCGGTTCGAAGGCCGGGTTAATCTGGGCGATAATCACCGGGTTTGCAACGGCAGCGCCTGCGGCTGAAGAGGCGGCGACGCCCGCCGTGCCGTTTCCTCCCCCGATTACGCGGTCAGCAATGATCAGCGGAATACCGGTGATGATGATAACCGCGACACCCAGCACAATCCCCAGCAGTCCCGTATCCAGAATCACGTTCAGGTTGATGGTGTTACCCAGCGCAAAGCCAAAGAATGGGATCAGCACCGGCGTGGCTTTGCTGAAGAAATCACGCAGATCGTGATCCAGATTGCCCAGCGCGAAGCCGATCAGGAATGGCAGGATCGCGCCGACAAAATGATGGGGCTCAAAAGAAGCCAGGCCAGCGGACCCCAGGATCAGCATCGTCATGAGCGGGCCGGACTCCAGAGACATCAAAACAAACGCGCCGGACTCCTCTTTCGTTCCGTACTGGTTCATCAGGCTGGCATACAGCCCGCCGTTGGTCATGTCCATCGCCGAGACAATCGCCAGGACGGATAACCCGGCGAAGAAACCGGTCTGAATTCCATTTTCAGGAATGAACATCGCGCATATCATTGCGACCACCCAGGCAACCGCTATTTTGGTTATCACCAGCGTTCCGGATTTGCGTAATACGGTACCGGTTGCCCGCAAATTAATGGATGCGCCGATACAAAAGAACCAGACCGCCAGGATGGGAACGGTACCCGTAATCATCCCCTTTGTGAAACCACCAAAATAAGCCCCGGTTTCAGGTGCTAATGTATTCAGAATAGCACCGAGTACCAGCGGCACCAGCATCATACCACCCGGTATGCGTTCTATCGTGGCTTTAATCTTCATCTCTAACCCTCACAATTTCGCCTCTCATGGTGAGCGGCAGGTGCGAATAAAAAAATCAATAAATTCAATTTGATGAAGGGTGCTCTTGATGATTGGTTTGTGATAACCCTGCACCGAAATTCAGTTAGCGCTCTCGTTTCCTCTCGTCAGAAAACATGCGTCGCTATGTTTCAGGAATTATCATGCGATCGATGGAATATTGATTCAATGAAAATAAAACGGTGTTTTAGTTATCTTCATCACATATTGAATGTAAACTTTACGGCGCGTAGTGAGAGCTGAAAATTTATGTAAATCTCTTGTAAAAAATATGGCTTTTTATTCTGTTGGGAAAAGAAAAAAGATGAGGGCGAAAATGGGGGCTCTGGAAGGTTGAGAAAGTACTTATTTGCGGAAGTTGACAAAAACTGTCTTCACCTGACGCAGTATAAATATATGTGTGAAGTTGATCACAAATATAAACGCTGGTAGGGTAAAAAGGTCATTAACTGCCCAGGCAGGCGTCAACAGGTTCGGTTGTATCGACGGAAAACGTCAATGTAAGTAAACCTGCTACGCTTGAAGATGGAGGTTCGCACGGAGCGGATCTCGGGTTCACAGAGTGCGAGTTGGCTGTGGAACGGACAGGGCTAAGTCTACGAGGAAAGCTATGCTAAGAAGGAAAAAGGTTAAACCCATTACGCTTCGCGACGTCACCATTATTGATGACGCTAAACTGCGTAAAGCGATCACCGCCGCCTCGCTCGGTAATGCGATGGAATGGTTCGATTTCGGTGTTTACGGCTTTGTTGCCTATGCATTAGGTAAAGTGTTCTTCCCCGGTGCTGACCCAAGCCTGCAGATGATTGCCGCGCTGGGTACATTCTCCGTTCCTTTCCTGATCCGCCCGCTGGGTGGTCTGTTCTTCGGTATGCTCGGTGACAAATACGGTCGCCAGAAAATACTCGCTATCACCATTGTCATTATGTCGATCAGTACGTTCTGTATCGGCCTAATACCGTCCTATGCCACGATCGGCATCTGGGCACCTATTCTGCTGTTGCTCTGTAAGATGGCGCAGGGCTTCTCCGTCGGGGGCGAGTATACCGGGGCGTCGATCTTCGTCGCGGAGTATTCCCCTGACCGTAAGCGCGGCTTCATGGGCAGCTGGCTGGACTTCGGTTCGATTGCCGGGTTTGTGATGGGTGCGGGCGTCGTGGTTCTGATTTCAACCGTGGTCGGTGAGGAGAACTTCCTCGACTGGGGCTGGCGTATCCCGTTCTTTATCGCGCTCCCGCTGGGTATTATCGGTCTTTACCTGCGACATGCGCTGGAAGAGACACCTGCGTTCCAGCAGCACGTTGAGAAACTGGAGCAGGGCGACCGCGAAGGGTTGCAGGACGGCCCGAAAGTGTCCTTTAAAGAGATTGCGACAAAGCACTGGCGCAGCCTGCTGACCTGTATTGGTCTGGTGATTTCCACCAACGTCACTTACTACATGCTGCTGACCTACATGCCGAGCTATCTGTCGCATAACCTGCACTACTCGGAAGATCACGGCGTACTGATTATTATCGCCATCATGGTGGGTATGCTGTTTGTACAGCCGATTATGGGTCTGCTGAGCGACCGCTTTGGCCGTCGACCGTTTATCATCTTGGGTAGCGTAGCGCTGTTCGCGCTGGCGATCCCGGCGTTTATTCTGATCAACAGTAACGTGCTGGGTCTGATTTTCGCGGGTCTGCTGATGCTGGCGGTGATCCTGAACTGCTTTATCGGGGTGATGGCATCCACATTACCTGCGATGTTCCCGACGCACATTCGTTATAGTGCGCTGGCGGCGGCGTTCAACATCTCCGTCCTGATTGCCGGCCTGACGCCTACGCTTGCCGCCTCTCTGGTGGAAAGCACGCAGAACCTGATGATGCCTGCCTACTACCTGATGGTTATTGCGGTAGTCGGCCTGGCGACCGGCCTGACCATGAAGGAGACGGCGAACCGTCCTCTGAAAGGGGCGACGCCTGCGGCATCTGATATTCAGGAAGCGAAAGAAATCCTGCGCGAGCATTACGATAACGTTGAGCAGAAAATTGAGGATATCGACGCAGAGATTGAAGAGCTGCAGAAGAAACGCTCCCGTCTTGTTGATCAACATCCACGCATTAACGAGTAATAAAAAACCCGCCGTTGGCGGGTTTTCTTTTATTAGCATCCGGCGGCGATGTAGTCGCCGTTGGCGCTAATGGGGATGACGGTCAGGAACAGGACGGTCGCGAACAGGATCAGGATGATACCTCCGACAATTTTAACTGCCGGCACCAGCCATCTGAACGCGCTATCTCCCCCGAACCATGCCACCGTGCGTTCACGGGCATAACGAACCGCCAGTGATAGCCCCATAATAGCGAGTGCCGTACCTAAAGACATGGTCATAACGGCCGCCATTCCCCAGGTGACAATGCCCAGCGCGTTCGAAAACATCAGAATCATGATCGCACCGCTGCACGGACGTGCACCAATCGCCAGAATGACGCCCAGACGCGTTTTCCAGTCACCTTGTGTCAGATCTGCGCCCACGCCGTGATGGCCACAGCCACAGTGTTCATCGTGCTGATGAAGGGGAGTGATGGCTGAGATCCTCATTCTTTGAGGCCGCAGGCTTTTCAGCGCCTGGTAAATGATGAAAGCACCAAATGCGCCAATCAGCACGGCGCTTATCTTCTCGACATACCAGCGGCTGGTGCTGATATCCCCTGACGCGAGGTTAAATCCTACTGCCAGAATAAAGACAAACAGAATGGCGCTGACGCCCTGCATCAGGCTGCCAAGAAAGGGAACGGTGCGTGCGGCCAGTTCGCTCTCCTTATTTGTGCTCAGGTAGGTTGTCACGATGAACTTCCCGTGCCCCGGCCCGATGGCGTGAAGGACGCCATAAAAGAAAGCGCCTGTTAAGAGCCATAATCCACCGCTGTACTGGTTGTTATTAAGCTGCAGTAGATACATCACCAGATAACGGTGCAGCGTAATCTGCGTGGCAAGGCACCACTGGATAAAGGCGTTCCAGTGCATATGCAGCGTAAAAGCGGCGAAGAGGATGGTCAGCAGCATCAATCCGGCCTTAGGGAGGCGCCAGTCGCGAGGCAGGCGTTGTGTATTCATCAGGGGGAGCTCTGCGGAGAAGAATATTTGCCGCTAGTATAGTTGATCTTCTCTTTCAGTTCGCAGGATCGCATCAGGATCTTGCTGTAATTGTGGATAAGTCTGTGTGTAAAAGGGTATAAGGCGGGGTTTTGCTGGGGAATACAGCAGTCAGTCATTTTTTTGCAACTTTTCTGTTGCGGGCTGCGGAGAACTCCCTATAATGCGCCTCCATCGACACGGCGGATGTGAATCACTTCACAGTTAACCCGGTCGGTTGAAGAGAAAAAATCCTGAAATAACGGGTTGACTCTGAAAGAGGAAAGCGTAATATACGCCACCTCGCAACGGTGAGCGAAAGCCGCGTTGCACTGCTCTTTAACAATTTATCAGACAATCTGTGTGGGCACTCAAAGTGACATGGATTCTTAATGTCTTCGGACAATAAATGAATACCAAGTCTCTGAGTGAACATACGTAATTCATTACGAAGTT
>NZ_LNHM01000028.1:0-825785 GCF_001462935.1 Enterobacter sp. 50588862 | reverse complement strand
AATGACATGGTATCTCTCGCATCCCAGGGCATAAGCGACTCCATAGACGGGTTCTTATGCCTCAGTTGTAAGTGTCTACCATGTCCCCGAACAAGTGTTCACTATGTCCCCGGACCGTACACCCCAATGGGGCGAGGGGATTGTTCCGTGCTCAGATGATTTTACGCGCCACCTTCAGGACTGGGTCCTGTTGAAGCTGTCTCCATGCGGCGGTGACGGTTTCAGGGAATTCAACGTGGGCGATAAAATCCCGCCCGGCCGGGCCATAGCCGTTGACGTCATCATACAGGCGCGGCAGTTCCCCCATAACCAGCGACAGATACCGGTCAACGGGCCACAGCCCGGCGTTGCCCCCACTAAACTCTACGCCCTCAGTGCCGTTTTGCAGCGCTGGCGTAAACCCGGGATGGCTGATCCACTGCGGTGATGCGGGTTCATCGCGGCACACGCGGGCAAACGTCGCCATCGTGCGGCGCTGCATCGTTGGGTCCTGTACCACCAGCACGCGCCCGCTTGTCCGCTGACGCTCTTTTAGCATGTTCCAGCTAAAGCGCGCGTTTTCACCGCAGTTGGTGGAGCGATCTTCAACCCACAGGCGCGCCTCGGGGATCAGCCAGAACGCCCGCGCAACGTCGGCAAGAATGTTTGCTTCTGCCCGTCCCGCGACCGGTAGAGTGTGATAACGCGGGTGATTGCGGATCGCTTCATATAAAAACGGGGTCGAATGGCCGATGCCGCCGCTGATCAGAAGCGGCACGTCTTTCTGAGAGGCAATACTGCAGGCCGCGTCAATGGTTGGGATCACCGCGTTGCCAGCCAGAATCACCGCATCAATCTCCGGGGCCTGACGCGTCATGCTCAGGTCGTCCTGCGCCAGCCATGCGCCGACAGTATTGATGGCCGCCAGTGTGGCATTCGCCAGAAGGGGAAAATGGGGCTGAACCATGGTGAACTCCTCACGTTGTTGAAGCAGCGAATTTACCATTTTTCTGAAATAACCAGAAACATCCAAAAATCATCGGGTTGCACCTGCCTATTGTGCTTTTAATTTCCAGCCCTACAAAACATTGTATTGTACAGGAGTCATGAAAAAGCAGCCAACGCTGCTAATTTAACCGTGATCTGACCAGTTTCAGCCCGCCAGCGCTTGCTAAATGCAACATCCAACCCTAAGTTGCTTAACAATTTCACAACCTTTTTCATCTTCACGGGTTGCACCTGAAGCGCGCCAGGTGACACCTCATATATCAGCAACGTGGCGGGGTTTCAGCTCATGACAGAACATGAAAGTACGACGACGGTATTACGAAAAAATAAGAAGGTGTTAATCGCCAGCCTTACCGGGAGCGCCATTGAATGGTTTGACTATTTCCTCTACGGTACGGCGGCCGCGCTGGTCTTTAATAAGATCTTTTTTCCGATGGTCGATCCGGTGATCGGACTCATTCTCTCGTATCTCTCTTTCTCATTAACCTTTTTTATACGTCCCATTGGCGGGGTACTTTTCGCACACATCGGTGACCGCATTGGCCGTAAAAAAACCCTCGTGCTGACCCTCTCTTTGATGGGAGGTGCAACCGTTATGATTGGCCTGTTGCCCACGTATGAAATGATTGGTATGTGGGCTCCGGCGCTGCTGATCCTGATGCGCATCATTCAGGGGATGGGTATCGGCGGTGAATGGGGCGGTGCGCTGTTGCTGGCCTATGAGTATGCGCCTGAAAAACGCAAAGGGTTCTTCGGCAGCATTCCGCAGGCGGGCGTCACCATCGGCATGCTGATGGCGACCTTTATCGTGTCGCTGATGACGATGTTCAGCGAAGAGGATTTTCTCTCCTGGGGCTGGCGTATCCCGTTCCTGCTGAGCTCTGTTCTGGTGTTGCTCGGCCTGTGGATCCGAAAAGATATTGATGAAACGCCTGATTTTCAGAAAGTGAAAGCGTCCGGTCAGGTGGCTAAGGCTCCCCTGCGCGATACGCTGAAACATCACTGGCGTGAAGTGCTGATTGCCGCCGGCCTCAAAGTCGTGGAAACCGCGCCGTTTTATATTTTCTCTACGTTTGTGGTGAGCTATGCCACCAGCACGCTAACCTATCAAAAATCGCAGGCGCTGGAGGCCGTGACGCTGGGGGCCCTGGTGGCCACGATAATGATTCCGTTAATGGGGCTGCTCTCGGATAAAATTGGCCGTCAGCGTATGTATGCCACGAGCGTCTTTATCCTGGGTTTGTTTATCGTGCCATGGTTTATGCTGCTGAATACCGGTACCACGTGGGGGATTGTGCTCGCGACGGTGATCGCCTTTGGTGTGCTGTGGGCACCGGTCACGGCGGTACTCGGCACGCTGTGCTCTGAAATTTTTAGCGCAAACGTGCGTTACACCGGCATTACGCTCGGTTATCAACTGGGTGCCGCGCTGGCTGGCGGTACCGCCCCGCTGATTGCGACCGGCCTGCTGGCAAAATATGACGGCGAGTGGGTTCCGGTGGCCTGGTATCTTGCCGTCACGGTAGCCATCTCCTTAATCGCGATTTTCTGCGCCAGCCGCGTTAAGCGTGCCACTCTCGTCGAGGCGCAGCCCGAACGTCTCTGACCTTTCCCGGCCCGTCCTGCGGGCCGCTCTTTTTCCTTAAATTTCTCTCGTACATTTGATTAACATGCGCAAATCATATTCACTTGAATTATCATTTGCGGCAGACGTAGAATCGCTAGCCCGCTAATTATTCAATCATTTCTAAGGTAATGACGTTATGCGCCTGCCCGAACGCGACCCTTATGCTCCTCGCGAGTGGCAGCCCCATGAGAAACCCGCCCTGCTGGGTTCGCCTTCCACCCCCGAGCACAGTACGCCAAAACGCGTCGCCTATGGCGTCGTTGGGCTGCTGGTTTGCCTGACGGGGGCACTGGGCAATGCGGTGGTCACCGCCAACCTGCAAAACCTGCAGGGAACCTTTGGGGCCTGGTCGACCGAAATCGCCTGGCTGCCTGCAGTCTATGTGATGACCAACATCTCCATTAACCTGCTGCTGGTCAAATTTCGTCAACAGTACGGCCTGCGCGCCTTTACGGAAGGTTTTCTGGTGCTGTACGTGCTGGTCACCTTTTTCCACCTGTTCGTTAACGACCTCAGTTCCGCGCTGATGGTACGCGCCGCGCACGGGATGGTGGCCGCCGCGCTCAGCTCGCTGGGGATTTACTACCAAATCCAGGCCTGGCCTGCGAAGCATCGCCTGAAGGCGCTTACCATCGGGATCACTGGATCGTCGCTCGCTATTCCGCTGGCGCGTCTGTTTTCCACTGAGCTTCTCCAGCTGGACGAGTGGCGCGGGCTCTATTTCTTTGAACTGGGGCTGGCGCTGATCTCCCTGGCCTGCGTAATCGCCTTAAAACTGCCGCCGGGTGACCGACGCAAGGTCTTCGAGAAGAAAGACTTTGTCACCTTCTTTTTACTGGCTCCCGGAATGGCCCTGCTCTGCGCCGTGCTCTCTTTAGGCCGTCTTGACTGGTGGTTCGAGGCGCCGTGGATCGGCTGGTCGCTGGCGCTATCGCTGGTGCTGATTGTTTCCGCCATCGTGTTTGAACATAACCGCGCCAACCCGCTGCTGAACACCCGCTGGCTGTCGAGCGGCAGCATCGTTCGCCTGGGGCTGATTATGCTGCTGATCCGCATCGTGCTGGCGGAGCAAAATACCGGCGTCATCGGCTGGCTGCAGTACGTGGGGTTACAGAATGAGCAGATGACCCATCTGGCGTGGTCCATTTTCGCCGGGATCGTCTGCGGGATCGTCACCAGCTGCCTCACCATTAAGCCTACAAAGCTGGCGTGGCCGATTATCACCTCTTTGGCGCTGATGATTGTTGCCTCGCTGTTGGACAGCCAGTCCAATAACCTGACCCGCCCGGATCAACTGATGGTCAGCCAGTTCCTGCTGGGCTTCGGCAGCGCCTTCTTCCTGGCGCCCGCCATGCTGGCCGCCATTGGCGGGGTAATTGCCGACCCGCGTAACCTGGTCAGCTTTTCGGTCATGTTTGGCATGAGCCAGAACCTCGGCGGCCTGCTGGGATCGGCGATTCTCGGCACCTTCCAGACCTGGCGCGAGAAATACCACTCCAGCCTGCTGGCGGATCAGCTCACCACGCTTAACCCGCTGGTCAACGAGCGGATTCAGCTTTATACCCAGATGTATAAAAGCCTGATTGGCGACAGTACGCTGCTGGGAACGCAGGCCATTACCCAGCTACAGACGGTGACCAGCCTTGAGGCAAATATTCTGGCCTACAACGATACTTATCTGCTGACGGCAAGCATCGCTGCCGCCACGCTGGTCTGGATTTTATGGCGCTTGCTGCGCCTGCGCATTACTGCCCGTATGGCGCTGAAGAACGCCACCGGCAACAAATAATTGTGATATTTCTGGAGAGTTTATGAGTCAGCAGGATGCCGCCAAAGAGCAGGCCAACACCCGCAAAAATGTGCGCATTGTTTCCGTTTTCACCGCCGCTGCCATCGGTATTGTTGGCGTGCTGGTCATTCTTTACGCCTGGCAGCTGCCGCCGTTTACCCGCCACGCGCAGTTTACAGACAACGCCTACGTGCGCGGCCAGACGACGTTCATCAGCCCCCAGGTTAACGGCTATATCACCGAGGTGAAGGTTCAGGACTTTGTGCAGGTCAAAAAAGGCGATCTGCTGTTGCAGATCGATGACCGCATCTATCGTCAGCGCGTCCATCAGGCCGAGGCGCAGCTGGCGATGAAAATTGCCGCGCTGAATAACAACCTGCAGCAGCGGAAAAGCGCCGAAGCGACCATTGCCAAAAATGAAGCCGCGCTGAAAAATGCCCGCGCCCAGAGCCTGAAAACCCAGGCGGATTTAAAGCGCGTGAAGGATCTGACGGCGGATGGGTCGCTTTCCATTCGCGAGCGCGATGCCGCGCTGGCCAGTGCGGCTCAGGGCAGCGCGGATATCGACCAGGCGAAAGCCACGCTTGAGATGTCGCGTCAGGATCTGCAGACGGTGATTGTGAACCGCGGCGCTCTGGAGGCAGATGTTGAAAACGCCAAAGCGGCGCTGGAGCTGGCGCAGATTGACCTGCAAAATACCCGCATTATCGCCCCGCGCGACGGCCAGCTCGGCCAGATTGCCGTGCGTCTCGGCGCGTACGTGACCGCCGGAACGCACCTCACTACGCTGGTGCCGCCGCAGCACTGGGTGATTGCCAACATCAAAGAGACCCAGCTGGCGGAGCTGCGCGTCGGTCAGCCGGTGAAGTTTACCGTCGATGCCTTAAACAACAAAGCGTATCAGGGCCGCGTAGAGAGCATCTCGCCGGCGACCGGGGTTGAATTCAGCGCTATCACGCCGGACAACGCCACCGGCAACTTTGTCAAAATCGCCCAGCGTATTCCGGTGCGTATTGAGGTGCTCGGTAAGCCAGAGGACTCCGCGCTGCTGCGTCCGGGTATGTCGGTGCAGGTAACCATTGATACGCGGGAGGCGAAGTAATGATCCTTCGCCCGATAGCCGCGCTGGTGGGGGCGCTCATGCTGGCCGGATGCCAGTCCGTCGACGTCAAGCCGGCGCAGCCGACCCTGCAAATTCCGGCTCAATGGCGCGCCGTCTCAGGGCCAGCCAGCCCGACGGAACAGCTCTGGTGGCGCAATTTTCATGACAACAACCTCAACCGCTATGTGGACCAGGCGCTAAAAAACAACAGCGATGTGCTGATTGCCCGCGAGCGGATAAACGAATATCAGGCGCGGGTCTTTGCCGCCGACGGCAGCCTGTTTCCCTCCCTCGGCGCAGGCGTAACCGGGACGCGCGCCCGTTCACAATCCGCTGCGACCGGGCTGCCGGTTTACGGCACATTGTACAAAGGGAGCCTGACGGCAAGCTATGACGTGGATATCTGGGGCGTCAACCGCAGCACCTCGCGCGCTGCCGAAGCCTCGCTGGCGGCGCAAAAAGCCGCCGCCGCCGCCGCGGATTTGACCGTCGCCTCGTCTGTGGCATACGGGTACGTCACCCTGCTCTCGCTTGATGAACAGCTGCGCGTGACCGAATCCACGCTGAAATCGCGCGAAGAGGCGTTTAAGCTTGCCAAACGCCAGCTTGAGACGGGCTACAGTTCGCGCCTGGAGCTGATGCAGTCGGATTCCGAGCTTCGCTCAACGCGAGCGCAGGTGCCCGTGCTGCGGCATCAGATTGCGCAGGAGGAGAATGCCCTGAGCCTGCTGCTGGGAAGCAATCCCGGTGCGGTAGCGCGTAGCGAAAGCTTTGCGGCGCTGACGCCGCTCACGCTGCCGTCACAGCTGCCCTCCACGCTCCTGAATCGTCGGCCGGATATCGTGCAGGCTGAGCGACAGCTGGTCGCGGCTGATGCCTCGCTTGCCGCGTCACGCGCCAGCCTGCTGCCGTCGATCAATCTGACCGCAACCGGATCGATCCAGGATCGCACCCTTTCCGGCCTGCTGGATAACCCGCTCCAGCTATGGAGCGCAGGCGGCAGCATTCTCGCCCCGCTGCTGAACCGCCAGGCGCTGAACGCGCAGGTGGATATTTCCCAGTCCCAGCGTAACCAGGCGCTGTATGCGTATGAAAAAACCGTGCGTAACGCGTTTGCCGAAGTGAACAACAGCCTTGATGCCATTACGCGCTATCAGGAACAGCTGACGGAGCTGCTTGCCCAGCAGGATGTGGCCCGGGAGACGCTGCGCATTGCGCAGAACCGCTATCGCAACGGTTATTCATCCTATCTTGACGTGCTGGACGCGCAGCGCACGCTGTACTCGGTCCAGACCAGCGTGGTGCAGGTAAAAAATAACCTGCTGCTGGCGCAGATTGATTTGTATAAAGCACTGGGCGGAGGATGGGTCAGTGCCTGAAAACCTGCCCGGTGGCGCTTTGCTTACCGGATCTGCATTTCGCCCCCGTAGGCCGGGTAAGGCGTAGCCGCCATCCGGCACTCCCTCTTAAGGAGTCAATCTATGCAACAACAATGGTCTGCAGTAGATAATTACATGATTTCTTCGCTTATCCCTGAGGATGAGGTTCTTCAGAAGGTTCTTGAAAACAACAAACGCGCCGGGCTACCCGAACACGATGTTGCGGCCAACCAGGGACAGCTGCTGGCGCTGTTCGTGCGCATGACGCAGGCAAGACGCATTCTTGAGATCGGTACGCTGGGTGCCTATAGCTCTATCTGGATGGCGCGCGCCCTGCCGCCGGACGGAAAGCTGATTACGCTCGAGGCGGACCCAACGCATGCCGATGTTGCCCGCCAGAATATTCGCCTCGCGGGGCTGAACGATCGTATTGAATTAATAGAAGGCCCGGCGCTGAACTCGCTGGAGAATTTCGGTGACGTTCCGCCGTTCGACCTGATCTTTATTGATGCCGATAAGCCAAACAATCCCGGCTATCTGGAGTGGGCGCTTCACTATTCCCGTCCCGGCACGGTGATTATCGGCGATAACGTGGTCCGCGACGGCGAGGTCATTAACGGGCAAAGCGACGACGCGCGCGTGCTGGGCGTACGGCGTTTTATCGAGATGACGGGGGTTAACCCGCGCTTAACCGCCACCGCGCTGCAAACGGTGGGGGTTAAGGGATGGGATGGGTTTACGCTGGCGATTGTGAATGGGTGAAAAAATGTGCGGGCTGATGCCCTCACCCCGACCCTCTCCCACAGGGAAAGGGAGAAAACCGGGCAAGGACGTTAAGCGGAAATCTGCTCCATCGCCTGCAATATACGCTTATCCGAAATCGGATACGGCGTACCGAGCTGCTGGGCAAAGAAGCTGACGCGCAGCTCCTCGATCATCCAGCGGATCTCCTGCACATCTTCATCGTCGCGGCGCGCCGGCGGCAGCTTGTTTAACCACTGCTGCCACGCCTGCTGCACGCTTTCGACCTTCAGCATCTGCGCGCGATCGCGGTGCGGATCGATCGCCATTTTCTCCAGACGTTTTTCAATCGCCTGCAGATAGCGCAGCGTATCGCCCAGACGCTTAAAGCCGTTGCCGGTGACAAAGCCGCGGTACACCAGCCCCGCCATCTGCGCCTTCACATCCGACAGCCCCAGCGCCATGGTCATATCCACGCGCCCCTTCAGGCGCTTGTTGATATTGAACACGGCGGTGAGGATCTGCTCGACCTGTTTGGCTATCTCCACCACGGTGTCGTTCAGCTCGGCGCGAACCTTGTCATACAGCTTCGCAAAACCTTCTTCCGTCCAGACCGGGCCGCCCGCCTCGTGGATCAGCTTGTCCACGCCGCAGGAGATGCAGTCGTCAATCAGATCCAGCACTTTGCCGTACGGGTTAAAGTAGAGCCCCAGCTTGGCTTTGTTCGGCAGCTTCTCGTGCAGATACTTGATCGGCGACGGGATGTTGAGCAGCAGCAGGCGGCGCAGCCCGCGCCACATCATCTGCTGCTGTTCCTGCGGGTTATCAAAGAGCTTAATCGCCACGCTGTCACGTTCGTCCACCAGCGCCGGCCAGGCTTTGACCTTATAGTTGCCGCGCTTCTGCTCGTAGCTTTCCGGAAGCTGGCCAAAGCTCCAGATATGCAGCCCGCTCTGCTCGATGCCGTCGTCCGCCACCGCAGAAAGCGTCTCCTGAACTTTGCCTTTCAGCGCCTCTTTCAGCTCGCTGAGGGAACGCCCTTCCAGCAGCTTTTTGTTTTTATCATCCACCACGCGGAAGCTGATTTTCAGGTGATCGGGCACCTGATCCCAGTTCCAGTCTTCGCGGTCGATGGTGGTGCCGGTCATGCGGCGGAACTCACGCTCCAGCGCATCCAGCAGCGGCAGTTCCAGCGGCGTGACGCGGCTCAGAAACGCTTCCGCATAGTTTGGCGCTGGCACAAAATTGCGCCGCACCGGTTTCGGCAGGGATTTGATCAGCGCAATCACCAGCTCGCGGCGCAGGCCGGGAATTTGCCACTCAAACCCGCTCTCGTCGACCTGGTTTAACAGCGGCAGCGGAATGTGGACGGTTACGCCGTCCGCGTCGGTGCCCGGTTCAAACTGATAGGTCAGACGCAGCTTGAGGTTGCCCTGATGCCAGAAGTTCGGGTAGTCGAGCTTGCTGACCGACTCCGCCCCCTCTTTAATCAGCATGCTCTTTTCGAAGTTGAGCAGGTCCGGCGTCGCTTTGCTGGCCTTTTTCCACCAGCTGTCAAAGTGGCGGGCGGAGATAACATCATGGCTGATGCGCTGGTCGTAAAACTCAAACAGCGCCTCATCGTCCACCAGAATGTCGCGGCGTCGGGACTTGTGCTCAAGCTCTTCCACCTCGGCGCGCAGCTTCAGGTTTTCACGGAAGAACGCGTGGCGCGTCTGCCAGTCCCCCTCCACCAGCGCGTGGCGGATAAACAGCTCGCGGCTGAGCGCCGGATCGATCTGGCTGTAGTTGACCTTACGCGCGGCGACCACCGGCAGGCCGTAAACGGTCACTTTTTCGGTCGCCATCACCGCGCCCTGCGCGCGCTCCCAGTGCGGCTCGCTGTACGAGCGTTTCAGCAGGTGCTGAGCCACCGGCTCAACCCATTCCGGGTCGATGCGCGCGGCAATGCGCCCCCACAGGCGGCTGGTTTCCACCAACTCCGCGACCATGGTCCACTTCGGCGGCTTCTTGAACAAGCCGGAACCCGGGAAGATGGAGAAACGCGCGTTACGCGCGCCGGTATATTCCTGCTTATCCGCATCCTTCATCCCGATATGGGACAGCAGGCCGGTCAGCAGCGCGATATGAATTTCGCGGTACTCCGCCGGTTCGCTGTTCACCGGAATGCCCAGCTCTTTCACCACCTGGCGCAGCTGGGTGTAGATATCCTGCCATTCACGCACGCGCAGGTAGTTAAGGAAATCCACGCGGCACTGGCGGCGGAACTGGTTCGAGGAGAGCGCTTTCTGCTGCTCGCCGAGGTAGTTCCACAGGTTCACAAAGGCCAGGAAATCAGACTCTTTATCGTGGAAGCGGCGGTGCTTTTCGTCCGACGCCTGCTGTTTGTCCATCGGACGCTCGCGTGGGTCCTGAATGGAGAGCGCCGAGGTGATGATCATCGCCTCGCGCACGCAACCGTGCTTTTGCGCTTCCAGCACCATGCGCGCCAGGCGCGGGTCGACCGGCAGCTGGCTGAGTTGGCGGCCCAGCGGCGTCAGCTTATAGATGCTCGCCTGCTCGTCGGTGGTAATCGCCCCGAGCTCTTCCAGCAGACGCACGCCGTCCTGAATGTTGCGTTTATCCGGCGCTTCGACGAACGGGAACGCCGCGATGTCGCCCAGCCCCAGCGCGGTCATCTGCAGGATAACGGACGCCAGGTTGGTGCGCAGAATTTCCGGGTCGGTAAACTCCGGGCGCGACAGGAAATCGTCTTCGGAATAAAGACGAATACAGATCCCTTCCGACACGCGGCCGCAGCGGCCCTTACGCTGGTTAGCGGAAGCCTGGGAGACCGGCTCAATCGGCAGGCGCTGAACCTTGGTGCGGTAACTGTAGCGGCTGATGCGCGCCGTGCCCGGGTCGATAACGTATTTAATCCCCGGTACGGTCAGCGAGGTCTCCGCCACGTTGGTCGCCAGCACGATGCGGCGTCCGCTGTGTGGCTGGAAGACGCGGTTTTGCTCGCTGTTCGACAGGCGGGCATACAGCGGCAGGATCTCGGTGTGGCGCAGGTCGCGCTTGCTGAGCGCATCGGCGGTATCGCGAATTTCGCGCTCGCCGCTCATGAAGATCAGGATGTCGCCCGCGCTCTCGTTGCCCAGCTCGTCAACGGCGTCGAAGATGGCCTGCAGCTGGTCGCGCTCGGTATCGTCCGCCTCTTCCACAATCGGGCGATAGCGCACTTCCACGGGATAGGTGCGGCCCGACACTTCAATAATCGGCGCATTGTTGAAGTGTTTTGAGAAGCGCTCCGGGTCGATGGTCGCGGAGGTAATGATGATTTTCAGATCAGGGCGACGCGGCAGCAGCTCTTTAAGATAGCCAAGCAGGAAGTCGATGTTCAGGCTGCGCTCGTGTGCTTCATCGATGATGATGGTGTCGTACTGCATCAGCAGGCGGTCCTGCTGTATTTCCGCCAGCAGAATACCGTCCGTCATCAGCTTGACCATGGTGTTGTCGCTGACGTGGTCGCTGAATCGCACCTTGTAGCCGATGCAGCCGCCCGGCTCCGTCTGCAGCTCTTCTGCAATACGGTTCGCCACGGTGCGCGCCGCCAGACGACGCGGCTGGGTGTGGCCAATCAGCCCCTTCACCCCGCGGCCCAGCTCCATACAGATTTTCGGCAGCTGGGTGGTTTTTCCCGAACCGGTTTCCCCCGCGACAATCACCACCTGGTGATCGCGGACGGCCTCAAGGATGTCCTGTTTCTTCTGACTGACGGGCAGGTTTTCCGGGTAGGTAATCGCCGGGCGCGCAGCTTCGCGCAGCACAACCTTCCCTGCCGCCTGTTCAATCTCTTTCGCCATCTCCTGGAAAATGGCCTGTTGTGCATCAGGATTTTTAACCTTCTTGACGCCGTGCAGACGGCGGGCGAAGCGCTGTTTATCGCGCAGCGTCAGAGAATCGAGCTGTTGCAGGAGCATCGGGAAGGTCAATTTTTGTTGTTCTGTCATAGCGTTAAAGGGCAGTACACGCCCTGATAAAATCTCTTTTTAATGATTGCTATAGAGTACCACACTGACGCCTTTCGTGCCTTATTCAAAAAATTCGAACATAGGCTTCGATATATTGCGCTATCTCTGTGGCAGGATTGTGAATAGAGTGTCAACAAGCAACGGGGCAACCCCCTTCAATCAAATGCAACAACAGGAATCACCCATGAGCAAAGTATTAGTTTTGAAATCCAGTATTCTGGCAGGGTACTCTCAGTCTGGTCAGCTGTCTGATTACTTCGTTGAACAGTGGCGTGAACAGCATTCTGCTGACGAAATCACCGTGCGTGACCTGGCTGCAAACCCAATTCCTGTGCTCGATGGCGAGCTGGTTGGCGCGCTGCGCCCAAGCGATGCGCCACTGAGCCCGCGTCAGCAGGAAGCGCTGGCCCTGTCCGACGAACTGATTGCTGAGCTGCAGGCGCATGACGTCATCGTCATCAACGCCCCAATGTACAACTTCAACATCCCAACCCAGCTGAAGAACTACTTCGACCTGGTGGCGCGTGCTGGCGTAACCTTCCGTTACACCGAGAATGGTCCTGAAGGTCTGGTAAAAGGCAAACGCGCTATCGTGCTGACCAGCCGCGGCGGTATTCACAAAGATACCCCAACCGACCTGGTTGCGCCGTACCTGAGCCTTTTCCTGGGCTTCATCGGTATCACTGACGTGAACTTCGTGTTCGCGGAAGGCATCGCTTACGGTCCGGAAGTGGCGACCAAAGCACAGACCGACGCGAAAGCCGCCATCGACAGCCTGGTTGCAGCGTAAGACTTCTCCCTCTCACCGCCCGGTGGGAGGGTTTTTCTTTTCCCCCGCATTTCGTTATCATCCGCTCCCACTCTCCAGCCGGGCGGCCTGATGTCTGCGATTATCGATTCTTTTATTGCCCCACCGTGTCACGACGACATTGAGATCCTCTGGCAGGATGAACATCTGCTGCTGATCGACAAGCCTTCCGGCCTGCTCAGCCTCTCGGGCAAAAATCCGCAAAACCTTGATTCCGTCCATTATCGACTGGTTCAGACGTTCCCGGGCTGCACGCTGGTGCACCGTCTGGATTTCGGCACGTCCGGGCTGATGGTGGTTGCGCGCAATAAGGCCATCAACGCGGCGCTTTGCCAGCAGTTCAGCCAGCGCAGCGTGGAGAAAGTCTACAGCGCCCTGCTTAATGGGCATCTGGAAAACGACGAGGGAATAATAGACGCGCCCATTGCCAAAGACCCGGCGCTGTTCCCGCTGATGTCGATCTGCGCCATCAACGGTAAACCCGCCCGTTCCCGCTATCGGGTGGTGGAACGTTTTTATCGGGGGACAGGAGTGCCGTTAACGCGGGTGGAACTGACGCCGGAAACCGGGCGAACCCACCAGCTGCGCATCCACTGCCAACAGCTCGGGCACCCTATTCTGGGCTGCGATCTGTATGGCGGTCTTGACGCGCCGGGGGCTGAGGAAACGCCCCGGCTGATGCTGCATGCCAGCGAGCTGAATTTTATTCATCCCGTGAGCGGAGAGCCGGTTAACGCCCGCCACGCCGCCCCGTTTTGAACGCGGTTTACCACATCAAATCGTCAGGAATTTTGAAGTCCGCGTACGGATCGTCTTCATCCTGCTCTTCCTGACTGAGCGCGCTGTTTAACACGATGCTGTCGGCATCGCGCTGGGCAATTTTATCAGCCACCACCGCCGGAATGATCGCGTATTCACAGTCGCCGTTTGCATTGAGCACCAGGCGCGCAATGGCCAGACGGCCGTTGATCAGCTGGGTTTGCGTCTGCTTGTCGACCTCAATTTTTTTGATCAGATTACCGTCGGTGAAGTTAAAGGTGATGTTGCCCTTCGCCACGGTGATGCGGTTCATCTCGATCAGCTGCTTCACCTGCGCTTTAAACTCTTTCGCGAGTACGGCCTGCTTCTGCTGCTCGCTCAGCAGCTTGTCACGCTCGATCTGCGCCTTCTTGTTCTCTTCTACCGCTTCCCGAGCCTCACGTGCCTGAACGCGTGATTTCTTTGCCGTGCGCTGCACTTTCGCCGCTTTCTTGCTGCTGACCAGGCCCGCTTTCAGCATCTGCTCTTGTAAGGTGAGTTTTGTCATGATCGTTTCTAAACCGGTTGGAAATTTTGGGGATTATAGCGGGAATTGAGGATGGTGTACCAGAGAAGCAGATATGCCGTTTAGCTGCCTGAATCTGGTTCATTATTGATTCAACATAGACTCACGCTAACGCCTAAAAAAATGGTTAAAAATTGCCTGGTTATTTTCTTAAAAAAAATGAGCAGTTCATAAATATGATGTGGGTTGAATATCTGTGTTCGCTTCAGGCGTAGGCTGCTTTTTCTTATTAAAGAATGAAAAAAATATGCCCTTGAAAGAAACAATGTTGCTTAACGATAAGGATTCGGCATGTTCCGACTCTACCGGTCACATGATTTAACACGGCAATTAAGCCCTGGAGATTTTCAATACATTCTCACGCCGGCAGGTTCGCTGAAAGAGGTATGTATACATTATGATTTGTCTTATGAAGCTAACGGTCAAAGCCTCTCTTTTGGTCTCCCCAAAAAAATATACAGCGTGTTCCCATATAAAAGGCCGTATGAGCGAAAAGGTCGCGGCTACGCAGATCCGATTTATGATGAGGTTGAGCACGAGCTGCAAATTGGCTGGCTTGTTGGTGTAGATACCTCCAGGCGCTGGAGCAGCGACCGGAATCCATTTTACATCGACGACAACGGCGATCTGATGTTTACTCCTACAGCCTCATCCTGGCATGCATGGTATAAGGACTCAATCATGAGTGCCTACCGGCACGTTATTGCCGATCGGCAAGGCAGGAAGCCTGCCCCCACTCAACGGATACATTATGATTATTACGGACCAACAACAGCACGATCGGGGAAAACGCTGAACAGTAAAACCGTTGGCCACCTGCTGGCCGCTGGCGGTGTATATAACGGCAACATTGAAGGGTTTCATGAAACCGCGCAGCAGCTTGGCGGGGATGCTCCAGCGGGTTACGATCAAGTGATGAATAACAAAGGGTTAATTATTACGGGTGCCTCTGTTGCAGCAGGATTAACAATGGGCAGGTTGAATCCTCTAAGCGAGATAGATGAAATATCGGGTCTCAGTAAAATACCAACGTTTGAAAGCCCTTATGTAAAAGGTTTCACATCTGAAAGCGGTACGTTAGTGAACGCTGAACACGCCATTATCGATCCGAAAAAGCTCGCAACCTATGCTTTAGATTCAACACATCCTACAGGTGGGCACAAAGCCAGGGTGTTTGAGTCAGCGCTGGGATATAACCCAACTAATGCAGATGTTTTAGCAGCAAAAATTCAGGAAGGAGTATTATCGGTCCCAGCAAAAGTGTTGCAGGCCAACAATTACGGTCAAACAATGGCTGTCGATATGCCCATTTTAGGCGTCAACGGTGAAACAGCGATCGTGCGTACAGGCTGGATGTATGAAACTGACGCGCTAGTTCCTCGCCTGACAACCCTATTCGTTAAATGAGAAAACAAAAATGAAAAGAGCCGAATTAGACGTTGTGGTTTTAGACGAGGATATACCGGATGAAGGACTGGTAAAAGGGGCTGTTGGTACGATTGTTATGGTTTTCGATACTCCGACACTGGGCTATCTTGTCGAATTTTGCGACGAGGAAGGAAGAACAATAGCAATGCCTGCTTTGCTACCCGCTCAGCTAAAGAGTTATTTCATTCCTGGCACCCTCAAAACACGGTTGGTTCGCCCTGAATAAAGTGTGATTGAAAGCGTAAGCCTGCAGTATGAAAAAATTAGCTGGCGCATCGTCGATGGGAACATCATGCACAGCGACGCCTGGGACGAACGTCCTACAGCATAGCCCAAAGGGGCCCGATGCCCCTTACTCTTTCACTTCCCTGCCTGAAGCAATCTGAAGTTTCCACTCAGCGTTTCCCTGTTCATGAACTTCCCTCATGTTGCATTGAAATTAAGTCACTTCCCCTGCGCCACAGGCTCAGGCATAAATTATGCATTAGTAACTTCTTAGCAACATGAACTTAGGATGCATAACCACAATGAGCAAAGCTTTCACATATACCCTTAAGCGCAGTTGCTTCGATGAGAATTACAACCCGTCAGAAAATACGCGTACGACCACCAACTTTGCCAACCTGGCGCGTGGGGAAAAACGTCAGGAAAACCTGCGCAATACGCTGGTGATGATCAACAACCGCTTCAATGCCCTGGCGCGCTGGGATAACCCGACCGCCGATCGCTACGCGGTTGAGCTTGAAATCATCTCTGTCGATTTGAACATTGGCGCGGAAAAGCCGTTCCCGGCCATCGAGATTTTGCAGACGTATATTGTCGACAAAAAAAATAACCAGCGTATCGCAGGCATTGTCGGGAATAACTTCTCCTCTTACGTGCGGGATTATGATTTCAGCGTCCTGCTGCTGGAGCACAACAAGAACCAGCAGCACTTCAGTATTCCGGAAAGGTTTGGCGAACTGCACGGCAATATTTTCCGCCATTTTGTGAACTCGCCGGAATACAAAGAGAACTTCAGAAAGGGCCCGGTGATCTGCCTGAGCGTCTCGAGCAAAGACACTTATCGCCGCACCGGTAACCAGCACCCTGTTCTGGGTATTGAGTACGCGCCGGATGGCGAATCGTTAACGGAACTGTACTTCGCCAAAATGGGCCTGAAGGTCCGCTACTTCATGCCTGAGAACAGCGTGGCGCCTTTCGCGTTCTTCTTTACCGGAGACTTGCTGAGCGATTACACCGATCTGGAACTGATCGGCACCATCAGCACGATGGAGACGTTCCAGAAAATCTATCGCCCGGAAATTTATAACGCGAACTCGGCGGCGGGACTGTTTTATCGCCCGGACCTGAACCAGCAGGATCATTCATTAACCAAAATTGTTTATGACCGCGAAGAGCGAAGCCGGTTGGCGATTGAACAGGGTCGATTTACCGAAGAATATTTCATTAAGCCTTATAAACATATTCTCGAGCAGTGGTCTGATAACTACACGCTTTAATTCATCAAAAAAGGTCTTTTATTATGAAAACATTGCTCCCGACGTCTACGGCTGGCAGCCTGCCTAAGCCGACCTGGCTTGCGCAACCTGAAACGCTCTGGTCTCCGTGGAAACTGCAGGATCAGGAATTACTGGCGGGTAAACAGGATGCACTGCGCCTGTCTCTTGACGAGCAGATCCGTGCGGGAATCGATATCGTCAGCGACGGGGAACAGACCCGTCAGCACTTCGTCACCACCTTTATTGAACACCTGAGCGGCGTCGATTTTGAAAATCGCCAGACTGTGCGCATTCGTAACCGCTACGACGCCAGCGTGCCGACCGTGGTTTCTGCCGTTGCGCGTCAGAAGCCGGTATTCGTGGACGATGCAAAGTACCTTCGCCAGCTCACGGACAAGCCGATCAAATGGGCCTTGCCTGGGCCAATGACCATGATCGACACCCTTTACGATGCGCATTATAAAAGCCGCGAAAAGCTGGCCTGGGAATTCGCCAAAATCCTCAACCAGGAAGCGCGTGAATTAGAAGCCGCGGGCGTGGATATTATCCAGTTCGACGAGCCGGCGTTTAACGTCTTTTTTGATGAGGTCAACGACTGGGGTATCGCCGCGCTCGAGCGCGCCATTGAGGGTCTGAAATGCGAAACCGCGGTACACATCTGCTACGGCTACGGCATCAAGGCCAATACCGACTGGAAAAAGACGCTCGGCTCAGAATGGCGCCAGTATGAAGAGGCCTTCCCTAAGCTGCAAACCTCTAACATCGACATCATCTCCCTGGAGTGCCACAACTCCCGCGTACCGATGGATCTGCTGGAGCTGATTCGCGGTAAAAAGGTGATGGTTGGGGCGATTGACGTGGCAACCAACACTGTCGAAACGCCAGAAGAGGTCGCCGACACCCTGCGTAAAGCGCTGCAGTTCGTCGACGCCGACAAGCTTTACCCCTCAACCAACTGCGGTATGGCTCCCCTCTCCCGTCAGGTGGCTAACGGTAAGCTGAAAGCGCTCAGCGCCGGCGCAGAAATTATCCGCAAGGAACTCGGCGCGTAATTGCCTTACGTTTGCCAGTACGGCGGCGAGCCGAAAAACGCCACGTAATAATCAATCACCGCCCTGACGTTCAGGGGCGGATGACGTGCGTGAGGATAGATCGCCGCAATATTCAGCGGCTCCGTATTGATAGCGCACGCCATTTCCTGCATAAGAGCGACCAGCTCTCCGCGCTGCAGCCTGTCGCCAATCAGCCAGTCCGGAAACAGGACGATCCCCATTCCACCCAGCGCGGCAATGAGCAGCGACTCCGCATTATTGGACGTCATCAGCGGCGCGACGGGATAGTGCACCCAATTTTCCCCCTTGCGTCGCACAAGCCAGCGATTAGGGCCAGACGAACCGCGATACACCAGGCATTTATGCTGGCTTAGCTCGGCCGGGTCGGCCGGTACGCCGTGTTGACGCAGATACGCGGGCGACGCGGCAAGATGGTAGCGCTGCTGCCCGAAGATGCGGGCGTGGAACGTCGAGTCCGTCAGCGTGCCGATGCGAAAAATGAGGTCGGCGGCATCCCGGTGCGGGTCGATAAAGTCATCGGTCAGCGTCAGCTCTATGGTTAACCGTGGATAACGCTCGGCCAGTCCTGCCAGGCCGGGTGCAACGTGCCTCTGTCCAAAAAATACCGGCCCGTTAATGCGTACCGTGCCGGAGGGTTCGGTCGAACGTTCATCCAGCTCCCGACGCGCCTCTTCGAAGTTATCCACCATCGCCCGGGCATAGCGGATAAAAAGATGCCCGTTTTCCGTGGGGATCACCGCCCGGGTATTGCGATAGAACAGCTGCTGGCCGAGCGCGTCCTCAAGCTGATGAATAATCCGCGACACCTGCGAGGCAGAAATGCCCTCTCGTCGCGCAACGACGGAAAAGTTCTGCGTTTCATAGACGGCAATAAACAGCAGCAGTGAGCGAAGGTTCATGCTTCCGGCATCTGACATTAATGCATTTCCTGCAAAGGTGTTTCCTGCATTATGGCATTTTTCTCACATGTCTACCGACGTAATCTTCTTCGCCTGATAATGGAGGAAGCATAATGCAGTTTGTATTGATTTTACTGGTGATTGCCGGCGGGATGGGCCTCTCCGTCGAGGCGGGTTTGCTGGGGCCGTTAGGGGGAGAAGTAGGCGATTTATGGGCCACGTTCAGCATTTTCGGGGTCGGCGCCGCGCTGACCTTTCTGCTGATGCTGTTTTTTAGCCCGCGCAACGGTCCGTCGTTTTTCGCACAGCCCGGCTGGCAGCTGCTCGGCGGCGTGCTGGGTCCTGTTTACGTTGTCATTCTGACTATCGCCACCCCCGCTATCGGCATCGCTCTGACGATGATCGGCATTCTGGCAGGTCAGGTTTTTAAAAGCCTGATCATTGACCACTTTGGCCTGCTGGGTACGCCGCACAGGAAGATAAACGCAAGACGCATCGTGGCGCTGGTTTTTATTATTGCCGCACTGGTACTGGTCGCAAAGGGGTAAGCACATGACACTGATGATGATAATTCTGGCCATCTGCGGCGGGGCGACGCTGAGCATACAGGCCGCAATTAACGGACAGCTCGGCAGCAGCGTGGGCGTTTTCAAGAGCGCGTTTCTGACGTTTTCCGTCGGCGCGCTGGTGACCGCCCTGCTCATTTTCTTCTTTGAGCCTAAGCAGACGGTCACGCTGCTGGACGTGCCGAAATGGCAGCTTCTCGGGGCGATGTTCGGCGTGCCCTACATTGTGATCATGGTGCTCGCCGTGCAGCGCATCGGCACCGCCGTCGCCACGGTGGCGGTGATATTCGGCCAGCTCGCCATGAGCATGCTGATAGATAACTTTGGCTGGTTGAACAATCCCGCTATTCCGTTTTCACCGAGCCGTCTGGGTGCGGTGGTGTGCCTGGGGATTGCCCTGTACTTCATTTACTCCAGCAGCAAAGCCGGCAATGTTCGCGACTAAGCTTACGCCTTCCGGGTGAAGAACAGCGTCACCGTGGCGACGGTGACGCCAAATTTCTTCATCTCGGTTTTATTAAACAGATGCGTTTCATCCTGCAGGTACATCCAGTCGTCAAAGTTCAGCAGCCAGGTTTTGCCGTTGGCCTTCACGTTCATGCTGTAATGCCAGTTAAAGGCGTTGCCTGCGGCCTGCCCCGTCGCAACCCCTTCAATATCCCCTGCCGTTCCCTCGTAGCGGTCGTTCCCCACGCGGCGAATATGCCAGACCTGCTGCTGCTTCTCGCCATCGTCGTAAACGAAGCGCTCGTTCAGCGTCAGCGTATCGCCAATCACGTCCCCGGCAATCTCAACGTGAAAGCGACGTATCTGCTTGCCGCTGCGATCCTGCACCATGCCCCACGCTTCGGTTTTGCCCTGAAAGTAGTTAAAAATATCAAGCCGCGGCTGCTGCTGGCGATACTCGGACACGTCGGTGCTACAGCCGGCCAGCAGCATCGTGAATGCCAGCGCCAGCGTCAGGATTCGGTTCATTTTTGGCCTCCGATTAACTGCTGACGCAGCTCAGGATATTGCGTGCGGGGATCGAGCCAGATGGCCAGAAAACGGGTGCTGAACGCTTCTGACTGTCGCGGCCCGAGCGGAATAAAGGATTTTTGCGCCGCCGACGCGCGGTACCAGAACTGCCCCTGCTTATCGTTGAGAACAAACGCCAGCTGTGAACCCGGTCGGACATCCGGCCACAGGGACTGGAGCATCCTTAGCCAGGCTTCACTTTGCGGTTCCTGCGTCAGGATCCCCTGCGCCTGCCACTGGTCACGGGTCGCCTTAACCAGTTCATCGCGATCGATGTCGCGCGCGTAGGTAATAATCAGCGCCTGATCCTGATCGTCCCGGCTGTAACGGCCATCCGGCGTGCGGAGCTGAGAGGTATAGACCGTGAACGGCCCCCAGGTCAGCGTGGCGTCGCCCACCTTGCGCCAGGCCAGCCAGTCGGCGGCCTGAGCACCAGGAACAACCAGCATGAGGCAAAACAGCAGAACCGCAGCCCTCATTTTTGTCTCCCCATCAGCAGGTGGAAAAACAGCATCAGCACCAGCCAGCCCGGCGCCATCCAGCTGACGACGATAAAGGTCGGCTCCAGAAACGTGATGGCGCCCAACCGCTCGCCAATCAGGTAGGCCACCGGGCCTCCCACGGCCGCCAGCAGGGTCAGCAGCCAGCCGGGTAACGTGGTGGTACGCGCAAGCTGCGTCCAGACCACGGCGAACATCAGCCACAATGCCACCATCCATAGCGGCATCAGGGAGTCGCCCGTGAAGGCAATCAGCCCCGTCAGCGCCCAGAGCGCATCCAGCAGGCTGCCCGCCGCGGCCAGCCCAATGGCGTAAAGACGGTATGCTGTCGGCAAGAGCAGGCACGCCAGGATCGCCAGCCCGAGCCAGATAATCAGGCCCTGTTCGCGAAACAGCACCACCAGCGCCCAGTAGAGATCGAACGCGACGGCCAGCAGAAAGACCTGAAGGTAGCGTCTCATACGCGCTCGGCGGTCAGCTGCACCACGCTGATGGTGCGGGCGTTAAACCCGGCTTCGCAGTAGCCGAAGTAGTACAGCCACATGCGGCGGAACCGTTCATCAAAGCCAAGCTTTTCAATCTCCTGCCAGGCGTGGACAAAGCGCTGCCGCCAGTGGGCCAGCGTGCGGGCGTAGTCCGGTCCCATGTCGAAGAGATTGCGCACCACGAAATCGGTGTGGCGCGTCATCAGCTCGTTCATCGCCGTAATGCTCGGCAGGAAGCCGCCGGGGAAAATGTAGCGCTGGATAAAATCGACGCTTTTGCTGTAGTCGCGGTAGCGCTGGTCCTGAATGGTGATGGCCTGAATCGCCATCCGTCCACCGGGGCGCAGCCGCGCCTGACAGGTACGGAAGAACGTGGGCAGATAGCGTTGCCCGACGGCTTCAATCATCTCTATCGAGACCAGCTTGTCGTACTGCCCGGTGAGGTCGCGATAGTCGCAGAGCAGTACCTCAACCCGGTCCTGCAGCCCGGCGCGGGCAATGCGCTCGGTCGCCCAGATATATTGCTCCTGCGACAGCGTGGTAGTGGTCACCCGACAGCCGTAGTGACGGGCGGCGTATTCCGCCATCGCCCCCCAGCCGGTGCCAATTTCCAGCAGGTGATCACCCGGGTTTAGCGCCAGCTGGTCGCAGAGGCGAGCCATTTTGGCTTGCTGAGCCGCCGTCAGATCCTGCTCGTCCGCGGTAAACAGTGCGCTGGAGTAAAGCAGTTCCTTATCCAGAAAATGGGCATAGAAAGCGTTGCCCAGATCGTAATGGGCGGCAATGTTTTCGCGGGCCTGGGCGCGAGAGTTGCGCCGCGTCCAGTGGCGCAGCCGCTCCAGCGGTCGGCCAAGCAGCCGAAACCCGTTCTCCAGACGACCAAGCACCTCGCCGTTGAGGGCCAGAATTTGCAGAAGCGGCGTAAGCTGCGCGGTCTCCCATTCGCCGTCCATCCAGGCTTCTGCGGCGGCAAGGCTCCCGCCCGTTAAGACGCGCCAGTAGACGCCGGGCGTGAGGATCTGCACGTCGGCGTGCAGCGCCGAGGATGTCTCGCCAAAATGGAAGGTCTGCGCCCCTTCACGCAGGGTGAGTGAGCCGCCGCGAATGCCGCTTAACAGACGAAACAGCAGCCATCGCGCGATGCGGACGTTGCGCGGGATATCGGGTTCTAGCGCAAAGACGGGATCGGTCATGAGCGTTCACTCCTGCTGACGGGATGATTATAAAGCGGCACGCGCTTGAGCCACAGCCTCAGCGCCTGCCAGTAAATGGCGAAAACGGTTTTCAGAGTCATCAACGGGATGCGCAGCAGCAGCGCGCGCAGCGCCGGGCGGGTCAGAGGCTCCCGGCGCAGGGCCAGCGTGGCGTCAAAGACCTTCGCTTCCTGATGATTTTCAATGTGCATATGCAACGTGTTGTCCGGATTGTTGAAGCGCCAGTGGTAGACCATGTCCATCGGGTTGAAGGGGGAAACGTGAAACGCTTTTTCCGTGGGCCGGGCATTTTGCCCGTCGACCGCGTAATAATGGCGCTCGTTCCACGGCGTGTTGCGCACCTCCGCCAGCACCCAGCGAAGCGTGTTTTCCTGGTCATAGCAGTAGTAAAAATTGACCGGATTGAAATGAAACCCGAAGTAGCGCAGCTGCGTCAGAAGCATGACCCGCCCTGCGGGACGTTCCCCGGTCAGGCTCTCCAGCCTGTTCAGCACGTTCTCTTTAAGCGGCGTGCCGAGCGGATAGTCCGCGTCATGGAACGCGGCGGCGGCAAAGCGGTTGCGCCGCACGCCGACGGACGCCAGCAGCGGCAGTTCATCAAGATCCAGCCAGGCCATAAAAACGCCGTAGCTGAATTCATGCGTTTTCGGCTGAAGGCGGCGGTGGCGCAATACGCCGTGATAGAGGCAGCTGTTCATGTCAGTTCCCCTCCCCGGCGGCTATTTCATTTACCACGTCCAGCGCGCTACGCACGCCGTCTTCATGAAAACCGTTGTACCAGTAAGCGCCGCAGAACCAGCTCCGGTGATGACCGTTGATCTCCCCACGGCGCGCCTGCGCACGCCAGCTTTGCGGGTTAAACAGCGGATGCTCATAGACAAAGCGTTGCAGGACGAAGCGTTCATCCACCGGCTCGTCCGGGTTCAGGGTGACGCAGAACAGTGGGCTGCCCGCAGGCAGACTCTGCAGAATGTTCATGTTGTAGGTGACGCAGGCGCTGGCCTGCTCCTGCGCGCTCAGGCGGTAGTTCCAGCTGGCCCAGGCGCGCTGTCGCACCGGCAGCCAGCGCGGATCGCTGTGCAAAACAACCTCGTTGCGCTGCCAGCCGATATCGCCCAGCACTTCGCGCTCTGAGGCGGTCGGGTCGTCAAGCATGGCCAGCGCCTGGGCGGAGTGGCAGGCAAATATCACCTGGTCGAAGGTGTGGCTGCCGTTTTCAAGCTGGAGCGTGACCCCGTGCGCGTGGCGGCTCACCCGCAGAACAGGCGCGTTCAGGTGCAGCGTCAGGCGGTCGCCCAGTTTTTCCAGCATGGCACGGATATACTCCCGCGAGCCGCCCGGCACCACGTACCACTGCGGACGCTGGGTAATATCCAGCAGGCCGTGATGGTGAAAGAAGCGCAGGAAGAGCGGCAGCGGGAAACGCTTCATCTCCTGCAGCGACGACGACCAGATCGCGGCCCCCATCGGCAGAATGTAGTGGCGCGCAAAAAACGGCGTGAAGCCGTGCTGGTCCAGAAACGTCTGCAGCGTGGCGTTCGGATCGACTTCCCCTTCAATGGCCTGTTTCGCCAGGCGGTTAAAGCGGACGATGTCACCGAGCAGCCGCCAGAATGCCGGGTTTACCAGGTTTCGGCGCTGGGCAAACAGCGACGTCAGAGTGTGGCCGTTGTACTCAAGCCCCGTCTCGGGGTTGTGTACTGAAAAGCTCATCTGTGTTTTTTGCCCGCTGATGCCGAGCTCGCTGAGCAGGCCCATAAAGCGCGGGTAGGTGCGGTCGTTGTAGACAATAAACCCGGTATCGATCGCGTATGTGCCCTGGGGCGTTGAGACGTCAACCGTCGCGGTATGGCCGCCGGGCGTGGTGCCCGCTTCAAACAGGGTTACCTGATGATGCCCTGCCAGCCGCCAGGCGCAGGTCAGCCCGGCGATGCCGCTGCCGATAATTGCAATGTTCATGAGCGCACCATCCTGCGCAGCAGCGTGCGCTGCAAAAACGCGGGCAGCCCGGAGAGCAGCCGCAAAATAAGGCCAAACCCGGCCGGAAACGCGATATGCATTTTGCCCTTCGCCAGCCCGGTACGGATCGCCTTGACCGCTTCGTCAACGCTCACCCTGCCCGGCATGGCAAAATCGTTTTTCCGCGTCAGCGGGGTATCGACAAATCCCGGAGAGACGACCGTCACGGCAATCCCCTTTGGCTCCCAGTCCAGACGCAGGCTGTCGGCAAACCAGCTCAGCGCCGCTTTGGACGCGCCGTAGGCCTCTGCCCGCGGGAAGGGAAGCCAGTGGGCCATCGAGCTCACCAGCACCACGCGGTTACCGGCAACCAGCTGCGGCTGCAGCGCGGCCAGGCAGTTCACCGGCCCGAGAAAATTGGTGGTCATGACCCGCTCCACCAGCGCCGCATCCACCACGCCGCCGTCGAGATATTCGCAGGTACCGGCGCAGAGAATAACCAGATCGGCGTAAACGCTGCTGAGCGCCTGGCGACAGGCGTCCCTGTCTGTCATATCGAACAGGCGAACGGTGAGACTGGGGCAGGTCTGATGTAGCGCTTCAAGCCGCGCCGGATCGCGCCCGCAGGCAATCACGTGGTAGCCGTCAGCAGCAAAGGACTTCGCCAGCCCCGCGCCGATGCCAGAGCTTGCGCCGGTAATCAGCACCGTCTTCATGATTTGACCCTCCGCTTCACGCCGCGTACCGCCCAGCCCAGCAGAGGGAGGTGTTCGTAGATCATCTCTCCCGCATCGTAGAAGTCCCGCTGACGCGTGATGAGATTGTTTTCGGTGTCCACCACCGAACATCCTGGCAGTTCAAGCGGCTCGCCTCCGGCAATGCGCGGATGCGACCAGTGCATTACCCAGGTGACAACAAACCGGTTCCCGCTGCAGAGCGGCGGATCGATAGAAAAACGGCACTGCTCGACGTTTGCCAGCAGATGGGTGAAATAGCGCTGAAGCGCGAAAATACCGTTGTGCTCGCCGAACGGATCGATAAGGGTGGCATTCGAATGGTAAAGCCCGACCAGCGCGGTCGGCGGCTGGCTATCCAGTGCGGCATAGTACTCAATAAACCGACTCACGACAGAGGGCAAAGTGCTCATGGGTCACATCCTGGCTGTAAACAACGTGGCGTAATCGCATAATTAAAACTTACACAATTAACGTTATTTGTCCAAGTTTGTGCAAATTTATTTTTTATTACCCATAAATATCAATAAGTTGAAAGCTCAAACATTTGACGGTTTTGTAGGCCGGGTAAGGTGTAGCCGCCACCCGACTTTCACTTTCAGGTTATCCTTAAGGCAAATTCAGCCGTCATCTTCCAGGCTTATCCTTTTTATTCATAAGGATGCCTGACATGAAACGTTTCTTTCTCTCCCTATTCTCAAGCCCGGAATCCTTACTGCAGGTGATGAGTCAGCAGGAAATTATTGAAGCCGTGGAAGATGGCGACCGCATCATTATCGATCAGGACGGAAACGCCTCGGTGAACTACAAGAGCAACGAGGTGCGGCAGGACTTTCTGCGTCACGTTAACGCGCTGAAGAGGGCCTGATATGGGAACGGCGATATTTATGGTGCTGATGGTCTGCGGGTACTGGTACACCAGCCGCGACCTGTCGACCCGCTTTAAAATTAAGCGTTCCTTTGGCTGGGACGTCTATTTTCTCGTCGCGCTTTACGGCTGTATTTTCGTTTTGCAGGGCGTAATCGCCACGGGATTGCTCTGGCTGCTGCTGTTCGCCCTTTCCGCCGCCAACAACGCTTTTCACTTTGCCTCACCGAAATACACCGACTGGCAAATCGACTTTATGAACTGGAGTTTTTTAGGTATTCAGGCGCCGGTGGTGGTGATGCTGGCGTTTGCCATTCTGTTTTGCCTCTACCGCTCTAACTGGGCAGGCAGCGCCAGGCTGGACGGCGAGAGCCGGAAAAAGCTCTACAAACGGCTTGCGCAGGCGAGCGGGATTGAACAACTGCTCTATCAGTGTATGGAGCAAGGCGAGCTGGCGCAGGTCACACTCCGGTCGCGGCGGATTTACGTCGGTATGATCCACACCGCGACGCTGGAATATGAAAAAACGGCCAATATTGTGCTGATCCCAATGTTGAGCGGGTACCGGGATGCGAAGACGATGGATCTGCGTATCGAGAATAATTACAGCAGGTGGTATGCGGAGCATGACATTACGCTCGACTCTGAACCCCGCAGCGCCATGTCATTCCGCAAGGTGATTTTGCTTAATCAGATTGAGAGCATCTCGCTGTTCGACCCCGCCAGCGCCAGCGCGCTGTCTCTGGCGCAGCGGGACGATAGCCCTGGCCCTAAAGAGACATCCCCATAATTCTGAGTATGCTCTGCTGTGAGGCTGTTTCAAAAAGGACGTTCTTAATGCAGAGCATGCCCTGCTTCTGGTAGAACCGGTACGCTCCTGCGTTCTGCTCAAGCACTTCCAGCCAAAGATAGTCCTTTCCCCTGCTCCGGGCCATGTCGATAATTTTATTGAACATGTCCTGACCATAGTGCTTGCCGGTCTCGGCAGGATCGAGGTAGAGCTTATTGAGGAGAACGCCCCTCTTGTCCGTTTCTGGAAGCATGGCGTCCCAGGTCACTTTCATAAATCCCACAGGCCGATCGGTCTGTGCAATATACCAGGTCACATTCTGCTCTTTCAGGCTCTGTTCAAGTACAGAAACGGCGTACTCGCCGTCCAGAAAGGCCTTCATCTCGGCGTCTGATACCCACAGATGCTGAAAATGGGCGGGGTAAATGCGGTATCCAAGTTCGCTTAAGAGCGCAGAATCGGCCCCGGTGGCCTGTCGAATTCGATGAGTCATGGAAGGTATCCTTACTAGCCGCTTTACGTGTGATGTCGTGCGAAACGAGAAAGACAAAAAAAGTTAAATTCTTGCAGCATATAGTATTGCGGTGAACGACGTTAAGTACACCCGGCTAATGCCCTCTTCAACGGAGCAATGACCTCATCCGTCTCCATGCCCATCTGCGCATGAATAATGGCACCGTCAATGAGCAACATGATTTCATTGACGACGTGCTCATCCGCGATCTTCGTCAGCGACGCAATAATATTCTTAGTTTCGATTTTATGATCGCGGCATATCGCTTTTATTTCGCTTTCAATATCTTCGGATTTGGCTTCGGCGCTGGCATTAATAAACGCGCAGCCGTGGAATTCAGGCGAAATAAACCATTCATAGAGCGTTGCAGATATCGCCTCAGCAGGTATTTCGCCCTCATCGAGATGTCGGCGCAGCGCGGATTCAAACCAGTTAACCCATATTTCATGCCGATGGTGTAAATAGGCGAGAATAAGTAAGCTTTTGCTCGGGAAATGGCGATAAAACGTCACCTTCGTCACTTTCGCCTCTTTAATCAGCGTATCCACCCCCGTCGCTCTGAAGCCTGTGGAATAAAACAGATCGTGCGCCGTAAGCAATATTTTATCCCGGACGCTAATTTTTGTTTCGTTGCCTGCGTGTTCGGTTTTCATTTTTTCGACAGCCTCAAAAAGGGTGTTGACAGCGTTATTTTTCAGGCATAGATTACACCGGGTAGACAGATCTGTCTACATAAAATCACATTGAGGTAACCGCCATGAACGCACGTCCTCCTTTACCGCCCTTCACGCGTGAAAGCGCCATCGAAAAAGTCAGACTGGCAGAAGACGGCTGGAATAGCCGCGACCCGGCGAAGGTCGCGCTGGCCTATACGCTGGATACTCAATGGCGCAACCGCGCGGAGTTCGCCACCAACCGTGAAGAGGCGCAGGCGTTTCTGGAGCGGAAATGGAAAAAAGAGCTCGATTATCGTTTGATTAAAGAGCTTTGGGCGTTTACGGATAACCGCATCGCCGTTCGCTATGCCTATGAATGGCATGATGATTCCGGCAACTGGTTCCGCTCGTACGGCAATGAAAACTGGGAGTTTGAACCGGACGGACTGATGAAGCGCCGTTTTGCCTGCGTTAACGATATTCCGATAAAAGAATCCGAGCGACTGTTCCACTGGCCGTTGGGTAGACGCCCGGACGATCATCCCTCATTGAGCGATCTGGGGTTATAGTTTTGTCACCAAAATCAGAGATAGCGCGCATTTCGGTGACTACCTCAGGACTACCCTATGAGCGGTTTTCAGGAGGAACAAAATATGAAAAAGCTTCTGATATGTTGTTTGTTCGGTAATACCGCAAACGCTCTTGCCAAAAAAATGCAGTCCCTGGCAGAACAAGAAGGCTATCCACTGATGATTAGCGCCGTTGGGCTGGATAACTTCGCCAGCGTCGCCCCCGCTTTCGACGGTTTTCTTATCGCGCCGTATATTCAGTACAAACTCGACGAGATACACGCAACGGTGGGCAATACACGTTCAATCGCCATCATTGAGAGTCTTCCCTACGCGTCTCTGGACGCGAAAAAGGTGTTGAATTTCGTAAAGGAGCAAATGCCTGAACTGGCTGCCTGACAGACAAGGCCGCATCGCTATTGCGGCCTCCTCGCCCCCGCAGACAGATAGATGCCATAGCGCGCGAAAAACAGTGATACACTTACCCCACCTGGTTGATCGTCCCGTCTGAGCGGCTCACGACGAAAACGGATGTAACCAAAATACGAAATGGTCACTCGTTGTCAATCGTAGCTCGTCACGCTAAGCTTACATAATGACTAAAACTATGAACGCCCCATCAATACGTGGTCCACTTGACCATTCTGTCAGAGAGCAAATCGTCGAAGCGGCCTTTGAGCACTTCGGTCACTACGGCTATGAAAAAACCACCGTCGCCGAGCTGGCGAAATCTATCGGTTTTTCAAAATCCTATATTTATAAGTTCTTCGATTCCAAGCAGGCTATCGGCGAGGTGATCTGCGCTAACCGCCTGGAGCTGATCATGACGGCCGTGCTTTCCGCCATTGCGGATGCGCCGTCAGCCAGCGAAAAACTCCGCCGTCTCTTTAAAGCACTTACCGAGGCCGGAAGCGAGCTGTTTTTTCACGATCGCAAGCTCTACGACATCGCCGCCGTCGCGTCACGGGAGAAGTGGCCTTCGACGGAAAGGTATACCGAAAGCCTCCTGAAGCTGATTGAGAGCATCATTATCGAAGGCAGACAGGCTGGAGAGTTCGAAAGGAAGACGCCACTGGATGAGGTCACCTGCGCCGTTTACATGGTGATGTGCCCTTACATTAACCCCGTTCAGCTGCAGTACAACCTTGAAACTGCCCCAACGGCAGCGGTACTCCTCTCCTCACTGATTTTAAGAAGCCTGGCCCCCTGATTAGTGACCATTGACTTTATTGGTCACTAATCACAGAATGCGGAAACTGTCCTGTTACTTCAAAAGGGTTTCCCATGCTCAGGCTCACTTCAGCCCGCCTTGCCATATGTCTTCTGCCGTTTGCCCTCGCGGCATGCGGCGATATTTCCGCGAGTGACGATCCACGCACCAGGCCACCGCTTGTCAGATCCGCCTCCGTCGAGATGGCTAATCCAGCCGCTCGCACCTTTACGGGCGTGGTGGTGGCAAGAACGCAAAGCGACCTGGGCTTCAGGGTTCAGGGTAAAATCCTCGAACGTCTGGTGGATACCGGTCAGACTGTCAAACAGGGCCAGCCCTTACTGCGTCTGGATCCGGTTGACCTGAAATTACAGGCTCAGGCGCAGCAGCGCGCGGTGGATGCTGCCCAGGCGCGGGCGAGAAAAGCCACCAGCGATGAGGCGCGTTATCGCGGTCTGGTGGCATCCGGCGCGGTGTCCGCCGCGGAGTACGATCAGATTAAAGCGGCGGCCGATACGGCCAGGGCGGATCTCAGCGCCGCCCGGGCGCAGGCCAACGTGGCGCAAAACGCCACGGGCTATGCCGTCCTGCTGGCGGATTCAGACGGCGTGGTGATGGAGACGCTTGCCGAACCCGGTCAGGTGGTCAGCGCCGGGCAAGTGGCGATCCGCCTTGCCAGAGCGGGACAGCGCGAAGCGCTCGTGCAGCTTCCGGAGACGCTGCGCCCTGCCGTCGGCAGCGAAGCACGAGCCACGCTTTATGGCCGTGAACAACACCCGGTCACCGCCACGTTGCGCCTGCTGTCTGACTCCGCGGATGCCACAACCCGCACGTATGAAGCCCGCTACGTGCTGGCTGGCCAGCTGGCGAACGCGCCGCTGGGGGCGACCGTCACGCTCAGCCTTGAAGACCCGAAAACGGAAGGTCAGGCGATGCAGGTCCCGCTGGCCTCACTCTACGATGCGGGTAAAGGGCCCGGCGTCTGGCGCATTTCCGCCCAGCCAGAAAAGGTCACATGGACGCCGGTTAAGGTGCTGAGCGTGGGCGAAGATGCGGTCCAGGTCACGGGCGGCGTGAAGCCCGGGGAGAAGATTGTTGCGTTAGGCGCCCATCTTCTGCACGAAGGTGAAGTTGTCCGGGTTGCAGAACAACGCCATGCCGCTCCGGCGGAGAACGCGCCATGAGCCAAAGTCGCTTCAACCTGTCCGCGCTGGCCGTCCGCGAGCGTTCCGTCACGCTGTTTCTGATCGTTCTGGTGACCATTGCCGGTATTTACGCTTTTTTTGGACTGGGACGCGCGGAAGATCCGCCCTTCACCGTGAAGCAGATGACGGCGATTGCCGTCTGGCCGGGCGCAACCGCGCAGGAGATCCAGGATCAGGTCGCGGAGCCGCTGGAAAAGCGCCTGCAGGAGCTCAAATGGTATGACCGTACCGAAACCTATACCCGTCCCGGCATGGCATTTATCACGCTGTCGTTGCAGGATAAGACCCCGCCAGCCGAAGTGCAGGAGGAGTTCTATCAGGCGCGTAAAAAGCTTGGGGATGAATCCCAGCGTCTCCCGGCGGGCGTCATCGGCCCGATGATCAATGACGAATTCTCGGATGTCACCTTTGCCCTCTTTGCTCTGAAAGCAAAAGGCGAACCGCAGCGGCAACTGGTACGCGATGCCGAAGGCCTGCGCCAGCAGCTTCTGCACGTTCCAGGGGTCAAAAAAGTGAATATCATTGGTGAACAGGCCGAGCGGATTTATATCGCCTTCTCCCATGACCGTCTGGCGACGATGGGCCTCTCACCGCAGGATATTTTCAATGCCCTCAACGACCAGAATGCCCTGGCCGCGGCGGGCGCCATTGAGACCCGGGGCGCGCAGATTTTTATCCGCCTGGACGGCGCGTTCGATGAACTGCAGAAAATCCGCGATACGCCTTTAGTCGCTCAGGGCAAAACGCTCACGCTGTCGGATGTGGCAACGGTTGAACGAGGCTATGAAGATCCCCCGACGATGCTGATACGCAATCAGCATGAACCCGCCCTGCTGCTGGGTGTTGTCATGCGTGAGGGCTGGAACGGCCTGGCGCTGGGTAAAGCGCTGGATGCGGAGACGGCGAAAATCAATGATAGCCTGCCGCTTGGCATGACCCTGACCAAGGTCACCGACCAGTCCGTGAATATCCGCTCGTCGGTCGATGAGTTTATGATCAAATTCTTCGTCGCCCTGCTCGTGGTTATGGTGGTCTGTTTTATCAGCATGGGCTGGCGCGTGGGGGTGGTGGTCGCGGCGGCGGTCCCGCTGACGCTGGCGGTCGTCTTCGTGGTGATGGAGGCCGCGGGAATAAACTTTGACCGCGTCACGCTGGGCTCCCTGATCCTCGCCCTCGGCCTGCTGGTTGACGATGCCATTATCGCCATCGAAATGATGGTGGTGAAGATGGAGGAAGGTTACGACAGAATCAAAGCCTCAGCCTATGCCTGGAGCCACACCGCCGCGCCGATGCTGGCCGGTACCCTGGTGACGGCGATTGGCTTTATGCCAAATGGGTTTGCCCAGTCGACCGCCGGGGAATACACCAGCAATATGTTCTGGATCGTCGGCCTCGCTCTGATTGCCTCATGGTTTGTTGCGGTGGTGTTCACGCCGTATCTGGGGGTGAAGATCCTGCCGGCGATCCCCAAAGTGGAAGGCGGCCATGCCGCCATCTATAACACGCCTCGCTATAACCGTTTTCGCCAGCTGCTTGGCCGCGTTATCGCCAGAAAATGGCGCGTGGCCGGGTCCGTAGTCGCCATTTTCATTCTGGCCGTGCTTGGCATGGGGCTGGTAAAAAAACAGTTCTTCCCGACCTCCGATCGCCCGGAAGTGCTGGTTGAAGTACAGATGCCTTATGGTACCTCGATTGCGCAAACCAGCGCTGCTACTGCAAAAATAGAAGCGTGGCTGAGCAAGCAGCCAGAAGCCAAAATCGTCACGGCCTATATTGGTCAGGGCTCGCCCCGTTTCTATCTGGCAATGGCCCCCGAGCTGCCCGATCCCTCTTTTGCGAAAATCGTGATCCTGACGGACAGCGAGACGTCACGCGAGGCGCTCAAGTTCAGGCTCAGGGAGGCCGTCGCCAGCGGCCTTGCGCCCGAAGCCCGCGTGCGGGTGACGCAGCTGGTGTTTGGCCCCTACTCGCCTTTCCCGGTTGCCTGGCGCGTGTCGGGGCCGGATGTCGAACAGGTGCATGACATCGCTGATAAGGTGAAAGCCGTGCTCCTGGCAAGCCCGATGATGAGAACCGTCAATACCGACTGGGGCTCGCGCGTTCCCGTGCTCCATTTCACTCTCGATCAGAACCGCCTGCAGGCGACCGGCTTAACTTCCAGCGCCGTTGCCGGGCAGCTTCAGTTCCTGCTCTCAGGCGTGCCTGTCACCTCCGTGCGGGAAGATATTCGATCGGTAGAGGTCGTTGCCCGCGCGGCGGGTGATATCCGCCTTGACCCGGCAAAAATCGAAGGCTTTACCCTGGTCGGCAATGCCGGACAGCGCGTGCCGCTGTCTCAAATTGGCAGGATAGAGGTCGGCATGGAAGACCCCATCCTGCGCCGTCGCGATCGCACCCCCACGATTACCGTACGGGGCGATATCGCCGACAATCTTCAGCCGCCGGACGTGTCGGTCGCCATCATGAAGCTGCTCCAGCCGATCGTTGATACGCTGCCGGCCGGCTACCGCATTGACATGGCGGGGTCGATTGAGGAGTCGGGCAAAGCCACGCAGGCCATGTTACCGCTCTTCCCGATCATGATTGCCCTGACGCTGCTGATCATCATTTTGCAGGTGCGCTCACTCTCCGCAATGGTCATGGTGTTCTTAACCGCGCCGCTGGGGCTGATTGGCGTTGTGCCGACCCTGCTGATATTTAATCAGCCGTTTGGCATCAACGCGCTGGTCGGTTTGATCGCCCTCTCCGGCATTCTGATGCGCAATACGCTGATTCTGATCGGTCAAATCGATCATAACCAGAGGGACGGCCTCGATCCGTTCCAGGCGGTGGTCGAGGCAACGGTCCAGCGAGCGCGGCCGGTCTTACTCACCGCCATGGCGGCCGTGCTGGCGTTCATTCCCCTGACGCATTCGGTATTCTGGGGCACGCTGGCCTGGACGCTGATCGGCGGCACGCTGGGCGGGACGATCATTACGCTCGTCTTCCTGCCCGCGATGTATGCGATCTGGTTCCGGATCCGCCCGGTTGAACAACGCGTGCAGCATGCCATGGAAAACGTGTAAACTACCATCAGTAGATAACTGACCTGAGGCAAGCATGGTTGTTAAGCGCTTAAGAAAAGAGGACCGCCGCGTGCAGCTGCTGGAGGTTGCGCGAGGGATCGTGCGTCAGCAAGGCACGGAGGCGTTGACCCTTGGCTATCTGGCAGAACGGGCCAACGTGACCAAGCCTATCCCCTACGACCACTTTGGCGATCGTGAGGGGCTGCTGATGGCACTGTACCAGGACTATAGCGATCGGCAGCTGGCGAAATTCAGGGAGACGCTGGCGGTAGACAGCAAAACGCTGGAGAAGACGATCCGCTTTTTCAGCGCGGCCTATATCGACTGTGCCATTGCCGCCGGGCCTGAAACCGGGCCAATCGCCGCGGCGCTGTCCGGTTCTCGCGCGCTGCAGACGTTTCGGGAAGCATGCGTGGCCGATTGCGCCGACTGCCTGCGCACCGCACTTTCTCCTTTTATCGTCTTAAAAGGCGTTCAGGGAGAAGCGGTACTGACGGCCATCATTGGCGCGGCGGAGGCGCTCAGCACCTCGGCGGGCAACGGCGTGCTCGCCCGGAATGTGGCAGAAGATATGCTCTGCGGCGTCATGACTGGGGTGCTGGAGACCTACGCGAATAGCACAAAATGATCGCCGGGGGCGGATTGACACCTAAGTTACCAATAGTAATATAGGCATCACTTCTCCCCCATCTGGAGGTCGCTATGTCTGCAACCCATGCTATTAAAAACGCGCTGATCGTGACGGCACACCCGATCGACAATTCGTTATCCCATACGCTGGCAGCCCGTATTGCCGGGAAATTACGCGAGGAAGGTACGCAGGTTGAGATCGCCGATCTGCATGCTGAAGGGTTTAATCCGGCGATGACCCGCGCCGATCTCGATTTGTATCACGGCGATCCGAGCGCCCTCCCCGACGATATTCTGCGCGAGCAAAAGCGCGTCGAGCGCGCGGATATGCTGGTATTCGTCTTCCCGGTGTACTGGTGGTCGGTTCCCGCGCTGTTGAAAGGCTGGTTCGATCGCGTGTTAACCCTGAACTGGGCGTATAAGGTGGCCGACGACGGCCGGATTGTGGGCAACTTACGTGATGTTCCCGTCCGCCTGATTGCCACCGGCGGTAGCGATCTTACCGGGTTCGACAAGCACGGCTATTCGACGGCGATCCAGACGCAGATAATCGAAGGGGTATTTGGCTTCTGCGGGTTGAAGAACGTTAAGCTCGAAATCCTTTACCAGGCAGACACGGCTACGCCTGAGCAGGTTGAGGAATTCCTGAACGAGATCCGCGACCTAAAATAATATCGGCTATCCAGCCAGCAACGGCGTGCCTCCTTCGCCAATAGGAGGCACGAGTTCTCGATGTTACTAACCGTCAGGGATCCTGCTGGCAAACCGGAACTCTCTTTCTTGTGATTATTCAAAAAATAACGAGAAAAGGCCTATCGTCATCACTACACTCATAATCACCTGAATCAAAATAATAAAAAAAGCGATCCCACCCAATATTGTGATTTTTCGACGCAGAATGAAAGTTATGCCGGAAAGTACAGCACTGAACAGAATGGCTTTAAGTATATAGGAAAACGGCACCATGGCCGGGTGACCGGTCTGCACTCCAGCAAGCCCAATGAGACCCAGTAGAAAATTACCGCAAATTCCCCATCCCCAGAAAGTCATCGGTAAGCTCATCTTTCCCGCGACTAATCTTTTCAACATACGCACATCCTTTTTGTGATTTTTATCGAAACACAGCGGTTATTATTCAATCTCTCGCACAGTTGGATTGTGCTAAAGGTCGAACCGACAAACCCGCATCTAACAAATATGTTGGTATGATTTTAGTCATATTTACATGCATATTGATGGTATTGAAAAGAACTCTCGGTGGCAATTCAGAGAAGGTAATTTCCACCCTCGATACTCGACATATCAGCGAAGGTATTAATATGTTTTGCATCGATACGACCTGCCGGGCCGCGCCAGAGCTGGGTTTCAGGACGGTATTAATTTCAGATGCGCATACCACAATGGATAATGACTATTTATCCGCCAGCGACATTATTGCCCATCGCAACAGCACGCTGGCAGGCCCGTTTGTGACGCTGTCGACTGCTCGTGACTGGCTTTTTAGTACGGTGAGTTGATTCAGGTGAGCGCTTATCTCTTTACCCGGCTCGCCTTTCCGCGCGCCGGGCACATAAGAGAATAATTACAGGGTAAAACCACCGTCACCCACCTGTGCCTGAGCGTACCATTGCATCAGCTTCTCGGTGCCGGGCTCGTTTTCTGCTGGTGACCATGGGGCGGTATCATGCTCGGGCACGGGCTGATACGCCCCGTGTTTAACCTCAAAAATGACGCCGCCTCTATCCAGCGACAGCACGGCATGCCAGGTTCCGGCATCCATCTCCAGGACTTTACACTCTTCGCCTAACACCACGCGCCGGGTCACGTTTCCGCTGTCGTCAAAATTCAGCACCAGAAAGCGACCACTCAGCGCCGTCAGCAGTTCAAACGTGTGCGGATGGCGATGGGGGCGTACATAGGTACCGGGTTCCATTGCAATGGCTAAGCGCTGCACCGGCTCGCTCAGGTCAGGGTGTAAATTACGGTGCGCGCGTAAGCGAGGAGAATGTGCGGCCTGCTCGCTTTGCTGCTGCAGGTCACTGAAAGTAATCTGTTTCATATACACCTTCAGGTATGTGGGCTGTCTGCGGCAACCCGGTTGCCGCAGGACGTTATACCATCCTGAACGGTCGAGGAACGATGGGATTTGTGAAACAAATCGCTACCGGGTGAGTGGTCAATCCCCCGGCAGGGAGCTCATCAGTAGAACTGACATGTAAACCGCCATTCCCCTTCTGATGACCGGTGAAAGTAACCGATACCGTTATCCGCCCACATCCAGCTTACTTTTTCTTCAGACCCAACCTGAAAAACAAACTCTTCGATTCCCACACCGTGTTGTATCTCAGTCGGAAATCCCCCTACCTTGGTTCCCCTGTAACGGTTGAAATCTTCAAAAAAACTATCACTGGCCTGCTCATCATCATTTACGCAAGAGAGATCAATAATATCCCAGGCATCCTCCCATCCAGGAGCATCGTCAATGACACTCTGCCATTGAACTGGAAACGGCCGATACGGCGTGTGCAATTCAGGCAATGGCTGAAGCCCTTCAAGGCTGGCATACTCGCGAATTAACCATCCTTCACCGTGCGGTTCGTCAAAGGGATGTTGTTCCAGATTGTGAAACAACACCAGAAGGGCTATGCCCTTCAACTGGTCAGGAATAACAGGAAGCTCGTCGACCCTGATCTGAAGAAGTGGAAACATTGGTTTGCCCTTCCAGGTGGGTAATCCTTCATCTGCACGAGAAACGCCCTTCAGAAACCATGACGTAATGGGATCTTCAGGCGGCCGGAACCCACCGACCTGCGCGACCGATGCGGGTCTTAGCCTGGTCCGGAGTTCTTCTAAAACTGACGCACTCTCTAATCTCATGTTTGCTCGCCTCTGTAGACGCTTGTCGGATAGATATTCTGCTGTTCATTGTAAGTTAATCATCACATCTGGAGAATCTCATTGAATAATAAAACCTATGTTGAGTAAAACTCACATTGATTCCCACTATTTCTCGTTTTTCAAACGTAATCACATTGAAATACCATCCCTTCATTCCCGGTCTATTCCTGACCTGGAACAGAGAGCAAAACTCAAATAATAAATACACCTGCATGCATATGGAGTACGTATGACACTCGATGTTTTATTTCATCTAATGAAAATGATCTCACCTGAAAAAAACATCGCGGGTGAAAATATTCATGCGCTAATAACTTTTCTTTCATCAGAAAACGATAGCGCTGAGGTTCTTTCGCCCTTTATTCATCGACTGCATCTTCTGTCTTTCGCCCAAAGCAATCCGGGTAACGCCGAAGAGTTGCTCTCAGCACATTTGCCCAAAGAAGATGGGCTCCTTCCGCTTCTTGACTTCGCGGACTGGCCAAGGGTGCGCTACGCCGCTTCAGGCGAAGTTCAGACGCCTGAATCTGAGAAGTACTTCCGTGAAATGACATCGGCTACCAATCTGTTACGTTCTGCGCTAATCGAAGCTGAACGCGCAAAGGGAACGCCCACGCTTTATATACTGGATAAATTACTCAACCTGAACAGCGCCCTGCCGGAAAGATATAAAAAGATGGCAAATATTCCCTACGCATAAATACGTACACTATGCGGAATATCTCCCTGTTAATATTCCGCTATTTATTAAATCCGCTTTTCATTGAAATCAAGACAGACAATATCCAAAGAAGGCACCACTGGCGCATTAAGGTTAAGCCAGGCCAGCAACCGTTCAATACTCTGTCCTCTGAGCGAATTTTTCGGCCAGACAAGATAGTAACCGTCCCCTGTTGCTATCGCCTCCCGGAAGGGCAGCGCGAGCAGGCCGCTTTTCAGCGCGTCGAGCGTGAGCCGGAGATCGGCCATCGCCACGCCGTGTCCGTGCATGGCCGCAAGGCTTCCCTGCTCCAGGGTGTCGAACACGATCCCACCGCTCATGTCGAGGCCGGGGAATAAGCCCGTCCTTTTCAGCCAGCGCTTCCAGTCCCGTCGGTCCGGTGACGGATGAATAAGATCGCACTCAGGAAGCTGATGCCGGGCAGGCTCCAGCAAAGACGGCGTACAAACCGGAATAAGCCACTCGCTGAACAGCAGCCTGCTCTCCGTTGATTCGCCGAAATAGCCGTTACCGAGGAGGATCGCACAATCGTAGGGCTCGCGGCTGAAGTCAACGGTGTCGAAGTCCATCCAGACGCTGGCAATTTCGATTTTCGGCTTCGCGTGGTTCTCGCGAAAGGATTTAAGCACATTGAGGAGCCATCGCATCGTCAGGGTGCTGGGGGCTTTGAGGCGCAGAAGATGGTTTTCACTTTTGAATGCGCGACAGGCCCACTCAATATTCGAGAAACTTTCGCTAAGCTGCCCGGCCAGAATACGCCCGGCGTCGCTGACCTCCACTCTCGGTCCCTGCCGTTTAAACAGCTCGCAGTCGAACCACATCTCAAGCGTGCGGACATGCCTGCTGACCGCCCCCGGCGTGATATTCAGGACTTCAGCCGCTTTGCTGAACGAGTTCAGCCGTGCGGCAACTTCGAACGCGCGCAGCGCATACAGTGGCGGTAAAGACATACATTCCCTTTTTGGAAGGTGTAATCATACAGTTTTTGTATTATCGGCACTCGGTGACCTTTCACCCCATTCCTCAGCCGGAAACGTCAGCAGCAGCCCTCTGAGCAGAGACTCAAGCTGCGCGCGTTGCGCCTCAGAGAGGTTTCTCAGCAGCGCATTCTGCGTTTCCGTGTGCACGAGCAGCGCCTGTTCGATACGAGCCTGCCCGTGCGGCGTCAGGCTGACGAGCGTGCTGCGCTTGTCATCAGGATCGGCAATCCGCCTGATAAGGCCTTGTTGTTCAAGATGGTTGAGCCGGTTCGTCATCGCCCCTGAGGTGATCAACAGGGATGTATACAGCTGCGTGGGCGAAAGGCAGTACGGCTCCCCGGCGCGACGCAGCGTGGCGAGGACGTCAAACTCGCCCTCGCGAAAGCCAAACGGCGCCATGGCCTGCGCGCGTTCTTTTCCCAGGTGCTTCATCAGCCTGAGCATTCGGCCAAAAATTTTCATCGACGAGGCGTCCAGCTCAGGCATGGCGCTGCTCCACTGGCCAACAACGAAGTCTACATGGTCTTTCATCTTCACCCCGGATAGCGTGGGAATTTATCGAGTTGTGCGGTACATCTTACACAAAAACAGATTTTATCTTAACGTTAAGATAAATGCTCGCGGCAATTTGCCTGGGCCATTCACAACCGAAAAGGATGCCATGTTGAAACGTACATCACCATTACTCTTCGCCGTTATCGCTTTTATCGTCGGGCTGAACCTGCGCCCCATTCTGGCCTCGGTCGGCCCTCTTTTCTCCGTGCTGCAGCGCGAAGCGGGGCTGAACGCGACGCAATTCAGCCTGCTGACTACCCTGCCGGTGGCGATGATGGGACTGGCTGCCCTGTGTGGCCCCTGGCTTTTAGCCAGGATCGGTGCCGTCAGGGGAATTATGCTCGGGCTGTTCATCTTGCTGGTAGCCTGTTCATTACGCGGTTTTAGCACCTCGCTGACGGGTTTGATGGGTACCGCGTTACTGGGTGGGGCCAGCATCGGCACGATCCAGGCGTTAATGCCTGCCCTGATAAAAAAGGCGTATACGCAAACGGCCAGCACGATCATGTCGCTATTCAGCACGGGCATTATGGCCGGTGCGGCAGTCGCCGCCGCCAGCGCCGAGCCGCTGTTTTCATGGCTCTCGCTGAAGCACGCGCTGGCTATGGCAGGCGTGCTCGCGCTGCTGGCACTGATGCTGTGGTTACCCCTGGTTAAACAGTCTGAAGGGGAACAAACAGCACATGAATCCGTTACGCTCTCTTCCTCCCGGACTGGACTCCTTCTGCTCTTTTTTGGCGTGGGGACGGGTGCCTACACGCTGGTCTTAGCCTGGCTGCCCCCGCTCTATATTCAGGCAGGATGGTCCGCACGCAGCAGCGGCTATATGCTGGCCTGGCTGACCTTAACCGAGGTGGCCGCCGGGTTTGCCGTCTCCGCGCTGATCGGTAAATTCCCCGACCGCCGTGTTCCGCTGATAACTGTACTGTTACTGCTGCTGGCGGGATTACTGTGTCTGGTCTTTGCGTCGGGCACCACGCCGGTCTTATCAACCTTGCTGCTTGGCATCGGTATCGGCGCCCTCTTCCCGCTGTCGCTTATCGTCACGTTCGATCATGCGCGAACGCCCGCGCAGGCCGGGAAGTTACTTTCTAAAGTTCAGGGAGGAGGATATATGATCGCCGCGCTAATGCCGTTAATTGCGGGGATCGTTAGCGACAGCGCTGTTTCACTGACCAGCGCATGGCTGGTGATGAGCGCGGGAGTCGTGCTTTTGATTGCTATAGCGCTGAAATTTAAGCCTGTCGTGAGCGAGCAGACACGACCTTCCTCTGAAGCCGGTGCAGGGGAATAGTGATTATCTGCTCCCTGAGGAAGGCCGCTTGCGAGTCATGCTGCAAATCCAATAAAGGAAGTCCCTAAGAACCCGTTTACAATGACTAAAGACCTGGGGTTGCCATTAGACAATTTACTTAAGTTTATAACTCCCGTCATAAACTTACCACCCTCTCCTTTATCTTCAGGTAATATTATTTGTAATTTTGGAATATGTCCAAAATCAACCTGAGAGCCTTTAAGGGCATCAATGACCTGATCTGTTACATCTATATAGTCGCCAGAAGTAAGTATCAGAGGACCATAATGTATTATTTTCAACCCATTTTTATCGCATATATTTTTTGCCGTCTCTATTGTCTTTGTATAGAGGAGGTTTCTTGCAGAATAGCGTGCCATTCGTAATGATTTTTGCAAAAGCAGTTGATCCAATTCACGCAACTCGTTTAATTTATCCGTATCAATTTTTTCATACAATTTATGCGCCTCGTCATTTGCTTCTTTAAGCACGCTGGCAACGTTATCCAGATAGGCTTTTTCTTGAAGGGACAATCCTGACTGTGTCAGAACTACCTTCATATCGACATAACCAACACTCTGCTTCTTTTCGTTTGCATCACACCCGTTTAATAGCATAACAGTAATAAATAAGGCTGTTTTAAACGGTGTTGAATACTTAATTTTTGACATGGTCATAGCCTCATGAACCAAATGATGACAAGAAATACAGGAACTCATGCTTGCTTTTTATTCCCATCCTCATTTTTATCCTTGATAGTAGTTGATAAATTGTCTTATCACTTTTATTCATTCGTATAGCGACATCTTTCACGCTCGCTCCAGCGGAAATGGATCTAATAACTTCAAGTTCGAAAGCATTCATAATAGCTTTCGAGCGTTTAAAGCTTGACTGGTAATGATTATGTGGTATTAAATCATTTTCCTTACAAACACAGGGAGACATCAGTTTAACCTTCAACAATTCAATCGCCATGTACCTGGATATCGTTATGGATTTTGATACCAGAGTACTATGAATATTGACACCGGTTGAGTTTGAAGGCTGAATGAAAACAATTTTTTCTTTAGCGTTTTTTAAAATGTTGTATAAGTTCCCATAGAGTGCTGGTACATAACTCATCATATCAATAAATACAAAGTCGTATCTTCTGTAAAAAAGCGCATTATGATTGACTGAATCACACGCATTGTGAATTGATACAAGCTTCACACTTTCTGAATACGTTTCCTCTAAAATATGCCTAACACCTTCTGCCCAAAAATTATCGGCTCCAATAAATAATATCACCATCTCAAATCCCTGTTTAATGACTGTAAGGCAGTCCTTTCAAGACTGCCTCTTCCTGAATTATTTTGAGGTTTTATTTTTAGGACTTATGACGTCCTTATTCTCTTTAGCCGCTTCAGCAGGTTCAGGCTTCGGACTGGTGACAGAGATGGAAGGCAGAGGGCCAAAGTCTGCTTTAACATCTTTAAGCGCTTCTGTGACATTAACCGTTAAATTGGTATCGTCTGCCGAGGCGAGGATCAGCGAACCGTCCATCACGATACGCAGCCCTTCCTGTTGTCTGACCTTCTCTATCGCCTGGCGGGCCTCCGCCAAAATGCTGTTTCTGGCAGACTGCCCTGCTTCAGCCAGCACGCGACGAAGCATAATTTGATCGGCCTGGCGCGCTTTTTCTCTTTGGTCTTTGTCCATTTTTTCATAAAGTTTTCCGGCTTCGGTTTCGGCCTTTTTCAGCGCATCTACAACCAAATCCATGCGCTCCTTTTCCTGCTGCGCGAGTCCTGACATTGACAAGACCGCTGCCAGGTCTACATAAGCAACATCATTTCCTTTTTTCTTCATATCACATCCTCCCAGCAGCACCACAGACAGTGCCATAATGATCATATAAAACGTAAAAAACTGACGGGTTGTCTGGCTCATTTATTTACCTCTTCCCTCGAATACGGTCTTAGAGGGCAGGCTTTTCACGAAGCCCGCCCGGTTTTTAATTAGAAGCTCACTTTCAGGCCCAGCATGGCGCTGCTGTCGCTATAACCATCGTCACCCACCTGTTGCGCCACATTGCCCCACAGGTTGACATTGCGGCTCAGCTGGCCGTCCACTCCAACCTTCAGCTCGCCAATGTTACGGGTACCAGCCTGATTCACCCGTACGCCGTTAAGGGTTGCACCGAACGTCTCAGTGTTATGGATCCAGTTAGCTTCAATAAACGGCTCGAAGGTTCGTTCTTTTCCGTCATCCAGTGTGCTGTGTCCTTTAATAAAGGCACGAGCGCCCAGGCGGGTCTGAATATTGCCGTCCCCTTCACCGGTGACCCGGGTACCATTGCTTTCCGTCAGATCATCAGCCTTCACCCCCATCCAGATAGCCTGCGCTTTTGGCTGGATGTAGTAGGCCGTGCGCTCATCACGATCGCCCAGTTTCCAGGTGTATCCCCCTTCCACCGATGCAGTGAACCCTTTTGATTTGTAGCTTTCACTGCCAGCAGATTTTCCACTGACGGTATTGTCGAACCAGTTGTACAACAGCCAGGTATCCACCCATGCTCCGGTTTTCGCCTCGCTCTCCTGCAGCCAGGTGCCATAAATGCCCAGGCTGTACCCGTTAATACTGCTATCAGCCTTATTACCGTTGAGGTGGTTACGCGCGTTGCTCTTCTGGTTTGCATAGCCCGCCATCACGCCCAGGTGATAGCGGTTTTCACTGTCGCTACTCCATTGCGCAATGTCACCGCCCATCTGCATCACATACCGGTTTGACTGGGTGTTCATCTGTCCGCTGCTGTCTTTCGAGCGGGTGTGTCCACCGACGTTACGCAGCCACATACTGGTGACCTTTTTCTCTCCGGTGAGAGCGTCTACATAGTGGGTCTCCCCCAGACGATCGTGGAGTCGGTGTGTGAACAGCGTATTCGCAGCAGCCATATTCACCCCGTACAGACTCGCTTCAGGACGGATCCAGTCCGGCTTAGGCTGGGTGCCCGTGTCCGTATCCGTTCCTGAACCTGTATCCGGGCCTGTTCCTGGCTCTGGATCCGGGATTACCGGATCGACCGGGGTGGTATCCCGGCTCACCAGATACCAGTTCCCGCTATTGCTGCCCTGTCCACGCGTCAGACGGTAATCGTAAGCCCCGGCCACAATACGTCCGGACTGAGTAAATTCCCCCTCGGATTTACCGCCTACCGTAATCAGCTCAATCCCGTTAAGGGTGGCAGCGCCACTTCCGCCCGCATTTGTAACGCTGACAGTAGTATTGCCGCTGGTAGAACCACCAATCACCATCCGATCGGTTGCCGAACGGTCATCACCCAACACGGTGTTAAAGTGGATAGTGCCGTTGTTGCCAACATAGTCACCGCTCACCTGGAGCGTGTTACCGGCCCTGGCTCCCGACTGGCCGATCAACACCGAACTGGCGTTGGTCAGATTACCGCCTACAGCGTACTGCAGTGGGGTTGCCTCCACGACGCCATACTCTCCCAGCACAAACGTGCCCTGGTTGATAACATCGCCTGCCGTACTGCCGTATCCCCCAAAGACAGCGCCACGAGCCACGTTTACAGCGGATGAAGCCAGCGAAACTGCATTGTCCACATCACCCAGAGTGAGTATGCCGAGATTAACGTCTGTATTACCGGTGTACTGCGCGGCGGACTGCGTCAGCGTCACGTTACCCCGGCCATTTTTCACCAGATCCCCTGTACCGGTGATGTGGTTTTCTACCGTCCAGGCGGCCACATTGTTCAGCACCAGGCTACCGTGGTTCTCAATATCGGCCTTACCGGTCTGCTCAGGCCCCTGCGCAGTAAGTGTCGCGCCACTGTCCACCGTAAAGAGGCCCGAGAATCCGCTGTTATCCGCTGCCAGGGTGATATCTGCACCGTCCTTAAGTACGACACCCCCGTTTCCTGCCAGCGTTTTCGCCAGCGCACCAGAGACACCATCGTTCAGCGTCAGCGTGTCGTTTGCTGACGTCATCGTGACCGTTCCACTGTTACCCAGGCCCGCCACATCGTTAAGCATGGCGTTTGCGCCGCCGTTCAGGGCAACTTCCCCGGTATAGCCGGTATTCGCACCATCGACATAAAGTTCACCGGACAGCACCTCCAGCTCACCCGCCCCAATAAGTGTGTTACCGGCGATGGATCCCGCATCATTCATGCCAGCCTCACGCTGCGCGTGGGTGAGCGTCAAATGACTGCCTGCGTCAAGCATGACCTGACTGCCAGCCTCTGTATTCAGCGCACCCGCTGTCTGGCGTGAACCGTTTATATCCAGCACAGATCCAGCCGCGACATTCACAGCCGAAGTCAGCCCCAGAGTGTTGTCGGCATCAAGACGCAGCGTTCCACTGATCACACTGGTGGCACCTGTGTAATCATTACCGCCATTCGACAGGCTCACGGTTTGCGCGCTGCCGGTATCGATCGCCAGATCGCCACTGCCGGTCACCTTCACGCGCAGATCGGTCTGTAGCCCCTGAGCATCCGGCCCAACCGCAAGCGTCAGGGCATTGTCGCCCGTTCCCATCAGCTCGACTTCTTTCAGACCGTAGGCGATATACAGCCCGTCGCTGGTGATACCGTCGGAACTGCTCACCATCTGGTAATCCCAGGTCCCCTTCGCGACGCTGTTGCCGTCCTGAACGATGTCCAGGTGCTGCACGTCACTGATAACGTTGCCGTTTTCATCTACCAGATTAAGCTGACCACCCGTTCCTTTTACCGCGCCTTCTGCCCCGGCAAGCTGGACCAGCGTGGTGGCGTCATCCTGCTCCATCAGCGATTTTTTACTGAGGCTGGCAGGAACATGGTTAATCACTCCCCCACCCAGCGTGACCTGTACAGTGCCCTTACCACCGATATCAAGCGTGCCATCGGCAGAAGTGATGATGTGATTGTCCGCGATGATATCGCCTGGCATAACGGCCCCGAACTGAACGGTACCCCCGTCAAAGGACAGGCCGCCGAGTTGCTGCTCACCCGCACCGACCGTGACCACACTTTCATTCCCGGTAACCAGGGAGGCCTGCGTCAGTGAAGACGTGTTATCGCCTTCCAGCTGGAAATGACTGGTGCCCAGTTTCAGGGTGCCCGCGAAATCACTTCCTGTATTGCCGGTGAAAGCAAAATCAGACTGCGAGGAATCGAGGCTTACCGATACCAGGCCCTGACCGGTAAGCGTCGGGTCAAAAGTGAAATCTCCCGAGACAGAAGGCTTCACCGCCAGCTCGCTGCCACGTTCGATGTCAACCGCACCGGCCCCGAGCCCCCCGTCGGTCAGCACTAGCGCTTCCTCGAGGGTCAGGAGCGAGTTATTTTTGAGGGCCACACGCTCAAAATTCTGAAGCGTTGACGCACTGGTCAGATGGTGCACGGCGGCATCGAACACCAGCGTGTCGTTGCTGCCTGTGCCCCCGTCGAGGAGATTAAAGACGGCTCCTCTGCCTTTCACCGTAAAGATGTTGTCACCGCTACCGGCAATTACGCTGTCCGCCCGGGCCGTACCGGTCAGGGTGACGCGGTTGTTTCCGTTCCCCAGAGTGGCGGTACCGGTCAGCGTACTGGCGTCATCGAGATAGAGGCTGTTATTGCCGTTATTGAGCGCAATAACCCCCTGGATAACGCCCCCGGATCCATTGCGCATGACGGTATCGACACCGTTATCAAAGGCCATAGCCAGCGAGGAGTCTGTGGCCGCGATGATAGCGCCGGTATTGATAAACGTGCCGACCTTCGCGGCATCCACCACAGCCGTAGTGGTGGATGCAGAGTGCAGAACACCGGTCTGTTCAACCCGGTTCGCGTGATTATTCACCACCAGTGCGGAACCGCCGTCTGCTTCTGTCACGTTCACGCTGACAGCAGTTTTTACCGTCGCGCCGTCTGCCGTGTTGGCCTGAATGCCGGTCCCACCTTTACCAAAGAGATTAATGGTCAGGCCAGAAGAGTTGGATAAATCCAGGTTATTACCGGTAATACCGCCGTCCGCAGCCATGAACGCGAGACCCGTACCGTTTCCTGCTACGTTAATCGTGCCGCTGTTCTGCTGCGCCAGCGTGGCTGATGTCCGAACGCCTTTACCGTCCTGCACATTGATGGTGGTGTTGTTGAGCTGGATACCGGCAATCTCTGCCCGGTTTTCAATTCCGTTTCCGCTGGCACCCACGGCGTTCACATCAATTCGCGCGCCGTTGACGATAAGCCCTGCGGCACCGGTATCGAGCAACACGCCGTGCGCCGTGCCCTGACCTTCAACCACGCCCATTCCGCTCCCCACTAAATCAAGGGAGGCTCCCTGACTCAGGCGGATAGCAGCCACACCGTCAGTCGCGATAATGCGTCCCCCGGTGCTGAGCACGGTTGAGTTTGCCCCTTCAACATCCACAGCGACGCCGCTGACGGTAATATCACTGGCCTGATTATCGAACTGTCCGCTGATAACCTTTATTCCGGTATTGCCGGTGCCGGTGGTCAGATCGATATTGCCTTTGTTGACCAGCATGCCCTGGTTCTGCGAGATAAATGCCGTCGCACCGGCAAGCCCGGAGGTAATATCGGCCTCGTTCGTGAGGATCGTGCCAGTATTGGTTTTGGTAACAGTGCCAGCAAGATCGTACTCATTTCCGTCAACAACACCGACCACAGCCCCGGAACCGGTGAGATCCGCAGTCACACCCTGTGACAATGTTGCGCTGGCACCACCGGCAGCAAACACCCCTTGTGCACCAGTCCCCTGAATGGACAGATGACTGCCTGCAGCGGCGTTCACCAGCGTGCCAGAACCTGTAGCCCAGATCCCACGACCATCTTCACCGGATACGTTGTAAGACAGTACACCCTGCTGAGAGGCACCTTTCTCAATTCTGAACAGCGTGGAACCCTTTCCGTTAGCATCCATAACGGCAGTCGTCTGGGCATTAAGCGTGGAGCCCGCACCAGAAATCAGGAATGCGATCTGATTACTGACGCCGCTCGTCGAGTCCGCAAACACAGGCAACGCGGTACCTGCCAGGTTCACAGAGGCACCGTCGGTAACTTCCACGCCGATAGCCCCCTGGCCTTCGAGCCTGATGGTACCAGCGGTCATATTGACAGTAACGGCGTTGCCAGAGGCCTGAATACCCGTGGTGCGGTTAACATCGCTACCGCCTTTAAGGGTAAGGTTGCCTGTATTATTAATTGTCGTGCTTTGGTTGGCTGAACTGGCAACCAGTCCTTTCCCCCCATCCTGAACGGTAATACTGCCGCTGTTGGTCCCCGTGGAACCATCGAGGATTTGCAATCCTGTCGTGTTTTTACCAGAAAAATTAATATTTCCAGAATTTTCGAGAGTGGCTCCGTTACGGGCAATATAGCCAGTCACCTGATCTTCAGTTGAGGACAGGTTCGCTGAGGAGTCCAGTTTTGTACTGGTTTCATTGCTGGTAAATTTACCGCTAATATCGTGCCCGTCTCCGTCAGCGATTGCCGCGATGGCGCTGGCGTTATTCAAGAGAAGATTTGTGCCGGCATCAATAACACCAGTAGCTCCGCCTTCAACAAGCACACCAGTCGCCCCCTTCCCGGCGATGTCCAGGGCCAAGGCACCGGTACTAACCGAAGTGCCTTTACCCGTCGCCGTTAGAATCACCGAATCCTGACCTGAAGCAATCATCCGGGATCCTTGGGTAGCGCTTCCGGTAAAGGTGGCTCCGCCATCTAGACGCATCAGGGTCGAGTTATCCGACGTCACATCCTGCACGCTGCTGCTACTGTTGATGATTTGTGAGCCTGCGCCGTAAACAAAATAACCAATTTGATTTTTGCCGGAGGAGAAATTAACAGAGGCATTACCCGTCAAACTTATCGTTCCTGCATTACGTGCGTGCACACCGATCGCACCATCACCATTAAGGTTTACCTTTCCGGCAACATTCACCTGTGAACCAGCACCCTCTACCCAAACACCGTAGTTTGGCAGGGCACTCTGGCCTGAACTTTTATTTACATTGATGGTTCCAGAGGAAGAAGCCTGACCTCCCTCCTTGGCTTTAATCCCGACGTTATTAGCCCCATTAAGGTTGATGATACCCCTGTTATCAATAGTCCCGGATGCTTTATTTTTAGCGAATATACCAATACTCTGGTCTGGGATAAATTTCCCACCATCTCCGTCTGTGTTGACATCGATTATACCGTTATTGATCATCTGAATATTGGTGTCATCAGCCATAAAGCCATAAGCACCATTAGATGATGAACTAAGCGTTATCAGTCCGTTGTTAGTTGCGCTCCCACCAGATATCGCACGAACTGCCGCACTTTCTGCGCCCAAATAATCAGGAGTTATACCATCCTCGTTGATTCCTAATGCAATAATACCGCCAAAATCATTAATGAATGAGCCATTATTATCTACGAGAACACTGACAACCGCGCCAGAAACTTCTTTTGATTTATTCGTATTCCAATATCCACTAACAATCCTGCCATTATTAGTTCCATTTGCCCCTGAAGTGAAGTGAGCGCCATAAACCACGCCATTAGCCGATTTTGAATCGTATCCACTACGAGCATTAATACTATAGAGACCATTATTAATAAAACTCGTGCCAGAACCATGGACATAGACTGGATAGCTAGCAAAAATTCCGTTAGAATGCGACTGTAAATCTTCGCCCCCTAATGACAATGTACCATTATTTTCAAAAGAGGCACCTGTGTGTAAATCGACCAGCCTACCTGATCCAATGACTACGCCATCATTTTTTATATAAGCATTATTATCCGCCATGAGATATTTGAATGTCAAAAGAGATCCAGAGCTGATCTTAATATAACCAGACTTAGAAACGACTGCTTTGGCATTGTCTCCAGTAGCATATATAAAAGCACCATCGGCATCACCAAGAGAGGTACTATCATAACCCGCAGGATATAAGGAATAGTTATAGGTTTCTACTGTATTCTTATACGCAGCGTTAAAATAATCATCATAATTGAAGGTATAACCCTCTTTTAATTTTTTCACTAGCCAATCATTGTAATTTATTAAATCGTTAAGATTATTTACAGTGACATATGTGCCATCAAACGTTTTAAACGTTCCGCTATAATTTGTCACGGCCGCATTGTAAGATTTATTATTTCCATCTGAAGGCCAATCAACAGTACCATTCATTAAAAAAGTTTGCTGCGAATTCCATGAAGCAGAGGCAGAATTTTTGGTACCATCGACAAAAACCAACTGACTATCTCTTACCTCACCCGTAGCATAGCTGCTACTATTAAGTGAAATTTGCACATCACCATTATCAACCTTAACGAATTGAGTCTTAACATATGTTGTTGGAGAAGATTTCATAAAACCAAAACCTGCACCAAAATTATAGCTATCTTCCTCTCCAATATCTGAAGAAGAATAGACATTCATAGTTGACTGAGCATTAGTTATTGGATCTTTAATAGTGATAGAAGTATTCTTACCAGCTAATCTTAGTTTTTTCCCATCATTTAAATCTTCAACTTTTGTAATAGCAATACCATTCCTGGAAACAGAATACCCATTCTGAACAACATCTTTCAGGTTTCTCAATGTAATATAAGATGAACCTGAGCTTTTCCAGCCAGTAATACCAGTAACGCTCCATATTTGCCCATCACTTATTGAAACAGAACCACCATAATTATTATTATTGGCATAAGACCAAGTACTATCGAGCTGGCATGTGAATGAACTGTTATCACAATTGCTGGCGAAAGCAGGCACAGACAGTCCTGCCACGGCTAAGAGAATTGCTGTCTTAATAGAATTTCCACTAGAACTTTTTATTTTACCTTTGCCCAGTTCAGAAACAACAACAGGCTGTCCGGTCGCTCTGTTAAATATTACTTTATAGATTGCGTTCATATAAGGTCCTTACGCCCCGGGCGTAATTATTTTCAAAATAGAGTTATTACAATACAGGTCGCCAGTTATTTTACTGACTTAACCATATCGGTAGCCTGTTGACGGGTGAATATAAACCGACTCAAGCGATCATATGAGGCACGTATATAGACAGGCTCATAACCAGCGGTATTCACCATATAGCCCCTGCCCTCCACGCGCATAATAAAATCCTCATCGACACCAAGACCGACGAGCCTTTTCTTTAATTCATTCATGACCTGCCATAAGCGTGGCCCTGAGGATTTCAGCCCATATGCCTCCCACACGGCTCTCATGATGATTTCATCGCGCAATAGTCCAGACCGCCCTCTTTCCAGCAGAAATTCCAGCAGCCGGAACATAGTCTGCCTCAGATAAATATGCTTCTGATTTAATTTTTGACTGTTAAGTGGGATAAGCACCCGGTTTTCCCGCAGAACCATCACACCATTACGGTCATCTCCCAAAATATAACCAAATTTTCTCACGGATAGATATCTCCATATTCCGGCTCTGCATTTCTGCAATAGCTGTCAGCGGTCTGTTGGAAGCATGTCAGCATAATAGTTTCAGACGAAATCTAATATCAAACTAATCAATTTGATAAAAGCAAAACACCAAGAACTAAAGCCAAGCCAGTTAATATCACTATAAAACAGGCATAAATAAGACATTTTATCCAAATAATTAATATTTCGATTGATGAAATTAACAAAAAACCTTCTTTTTTTAATGAAGTGTTTTATGCTTATTATTTCTTTTTTAAAGTGTTTACTACTTAAGGTTCATCCCCTCCATTTCTTGTTGAGCGGGTTTTCCGGCAGGGACCAGGATTTTTCTGTCTGACCGGATGTTAACATCTGCCCGGCAAGGGTGAAGGGATCAACACTTCAATTAAGACGGTTAAGATTTCACTTAAGATTAAAAACACATAACTAATTGAATTTAATGTAGAATCAACCATGCGCTCTTTAGCCACTTAAGAGTTCTGAAGTAATTCATGGCGTCCTGAATCGGGGAGAGCTAAAATTGGGGCAGGCAGTCAGCAGGCAGGGAGTCATGAAGAAAACGTATTTAATCGACGGCAGGGTAGTCTTTCGCAGTGGGCAAAATGAACTGGCCAGCCAGGTTAATCCGGATCTCACGGAAATACTGAATGAGCCCTGCGCCCGTTGCCTTGAGGCGCTGCTGGATGCGGAGGGGAGCATTGTCCCCCAGGCAGAACTGTATAAGGCTGGCTGGGGTGAGGCCTATAAAGATGTCGCACCCAATACCCTCTACCAGAATATCCTTCTGGCTCGTAAGGCCTTCCGCAATATCGCTGAAAGTGAAGACGACTTTATCATCACCGTTCCCAGAAAGGGATTCCGGTTTAATGAAACCATGACGGTGATAGTAAGGGTTTCTCCTGAGAATTCCGTTTCAGTTCCGGATAAAAAACGATCTGAACCAAATAGTAACGGCAGTAAAACTCTGTTGCTCAGGGACACTGCCCCCACCCTGCTGTCCCGTATGCCCCTCCCGGTTGCGGCAATTTTTTTTATTCTTGCATTAGTCATTTTTATTGCAGGGCACTTCAGATACGGAGCGACCCACCACGACGATTTTACTTCGGAATATGATTATGCAGGCGCGCAAAAAGGGTGTGAGGTTTACGTTAATAAACGTCAAACCGTGTCAAGTTTAAAAACTGAACAGTTCCTGAAGAGATGGCCGGGTACTACGGCCAACTGTAGCCGGTTACCACAACGATATATTACGCCGTACCGTAACTACCACAGTGTGTTTTATCTTTCATGTAATGGAAAAAATAAGGCAGAAAGAATATGCAGTTCAGGCTACCTACAGCTCTCAGAATAACAGCATGCACTGTCAGCCTGCTGGTATTCTGTTATTCCGTTTATCATCTACTGGAGTTGAAAAAAAGATCCGAAGGGAGAGTCATTCACTGTATGGCGGCGTTTAACAGCCAGGTTAATCAGAACCGCCTTAATGCCAAAGTCACGCTCTATCTGTACCGGGAAAAAGGCAGTATTCAGATCAGCGGCGACTATATTTCACCTGCAGGTCAACAGACACCGGTAAAACTGGTTTCCGGTATTGCCTATCAGATCACAGGTGAGGATTATCATGTTCGTTTTACCGGCAACAAAACCTCATACCAGTCAGAGGACATCCATGAAGCATTCAGTCACCTGCTCCCTTTTTCCGTCACCAGTGAAAATGTGGATTATGTCTATCAATTCCGGGAGCAAAGCGACGGGAGTTATCTGATCCGACAGCATGGCATTCCCCTGCTGCTGTGTAAAAACATACCACGTCGGTAATGCGATAAGCCCCGAACCGTGAGGTCTTCTGGAACCGTCGTCCTGATACTGAAACAGATTAGTCTTTCCCCGGACCATAATTAAATTTAGTTCCTATCCCAATAGCGTAAAATTGTCCGCCAGCATATAAAACCATTTCCATCTGATTTACGACAGGGATCTGAACAACCTAATAGCTACTTTAGTTGGCTGTCAGGTCCGCTACGTACTGTAACGGACGTCGACTTACATTCTTTCACCCAAACAGCCGTAATTATTCAGGAACAAGTTAGAATAAAAATGGTGACTCAGATTTTACCAAGCAGAATATTCAGCATGCGGCGCAAGGGTTCCGCTGCTCCCCACAATAGCTGATCGCCCACCGTCAGAACCGAATATATAGGGTCATTGTTTAGCGACATTTTCTTGTAACGGCCAATACCAACCTGCAGCGAACCGCTGATATGAGCCGGGGTTAGCTTGCTGACACTTTCATCCTTATTATTAGGCACATAGTTAACCCAGGGATGGGAATGCGTGACTAACGCTGCGAATTCTTCTTCGCTGACTTCACGCTTGAGCTTCAGTGTAATTGCAGCACTGTGGCACCGGATCACGCCGACACGTATACACAAACCATTTACCGGGATCGTACCAGGAGCAAGACCAAGTATTTTGTTCGTTTCTGCTTCACCTTTCCACTCTTCCCGGCTATTCCCGTCACCTAAATCGCTATCAATCCAGGGTATGATACTCCCCATGAGAGGTGCGCCGAAATTCTGGATAGGCATACCAGCACTGTTAATAAGCTCACTGACTTTATTGACTAAAGGAAGGACAGATCCTGATGACGCCAGTTCATCGGAGGACAAATGCTTACTGATATAAGCGCTTTGAGCGATCAACTCCCTGACATATTGCGCCCCTGCACCTGACGCAGACTGATAGGTCATCACGCTCATCCATTCGATCAAGTCAGCCTCGATCAGGCCAGCCAGCCCCATAAGACTCAGCGTAATGGAACAGTTGCCACCGACAAAGAGTTTAATTCCATCCTGGACTGCACGATCAATATTGGCACGATTGACGGGATCAAGAATAATACAGGCTCTCTCATCCATCCGTAACGCTGAGGCCGCGTCAATCCAGTAGCCTTTCCAGCCATGTTCAATCAAAGCAGGATAGATTGCTTTAGTATAATCACCACCCTGACAGGTTATGATAATATCCATTTCGGCCAGAGCACTTATGGAATGAGCATCTTTGAGCGTGTAGCTGACGCCACCAATAACAGGGCCGGTGGCACCTGTACTTGAAGTACTGTAAAAATGCGCTGAAATACCGTCGAAGTCGTTCTCTTCCACCATTCTTTGCAACAAAACAGAACCTACCATTCCTCGCCAACCAACAATGCCAACCTGCTTCATTTGCTTAACCTTATGACGTTATGAGAATGTTAATTTATTTTCGAAACACGTTATATCTCATCTTAAATTGCAGGTCATCACGAACGGCATCAGATTCATTTATTATTAAAATGTTTCATACGGCATCAGCGATTTTGATACGCAGAAAAGAAACAAAAGCCACAGCCCTCTGATATTAAAGAAAATGATAGGGTACAGGCATCTCGCAGTTGTCCACTCCTGGCGGTGAGTTCAACCGAGGGCGGCAACAATCGCCCCCTCCATTTTCTCTGGCGTGGTCATCGGTGCAAACCGCTTGAGTGGTTTACCGTCGCGTCCAATCAGGAACTTCGTAAAGTTCCACTTGATCCGCCCACCGAGCACGCCAGGCAATTCGTCTTTCAGGTAACGAAACATCGGATGTGCTGCGGCGCCATTTACCTCGACTTTCTCGAACATCGGGAAACTCACGCCGTAGTTAATGTGACAGGTTTTCGAGATTTCATCGGCGTCGCCGGGTTCCTGCTTACCGAACTGGTTGCAGGGGAAGCCAAGCACCACTAATCCTTGTTCGGCGTATTTCTTATATAACGCTTCAAGGCCAGCGAACTGTGGTGTGAAACCACACTGGCTGGCGGTATTAACGACCAAAACCACCTTCCCCGCATAGTCGGCCATTGAGATAAGACTGCCATCCAGGCGGGTGGCGGTAAGCTGATGAAAGCGTGTCATGCTGAGATCCTCAAAGCAGGCCGAAAAGCTGCTATGACCACCCACGCGGCGGCCTCCGTACAGAAAGTTTACATTCAAACAGGCTAAGTGTGATACATTCCCGCCGCGCCAATGACCACCACACTCGCTATCAGGTATGCAGAACATCACAAAAAAAATTCGCTGGCTTCTGCTTGCTATCCCATTCCTCAGCGGTTGTGGCACGCTCTCGCAAATGTCCTCCCCGGAAGGTACCCAGGAACTCCTCACCCATGAATCGCTGGATGGCGACGTTGACAGCGTGGTGCGTCACTACATGGCGCAAAAGTCCGTTCCAGGAATGACGGTCGCGGTGATCCATAATCACGGCTCGCCTCAGTTTTACACCTGGGGCGTTACCGATGCGGTCAACCGCTACCCGGTCAGGCCCGATACCCTGTTTGCGCTCGGCTCGCTCAGCAAAGGGATCACGGCGGAAGTGGTGGCCTGTCTGGTGAGTGAGGGGCAACTGAACTGGAACGACAGTCTGGCGACATTGCTACCGCCGGGAACGCCGCTAAGTAAGGATGCACAAAAAATCACCCTGCTGGAGCTGGTAACCCACACCTCCGGCCTTCCGCGCCAAAATATGGATGTTCCGATGCTCGGAAAATTCATCCGCTACTTAGGCACGGGTGATAATTTCTACGGTGAACTGGACAGCGATAACGTGCTGCGTTATCTGGCGAACTGGCGCGCGCCGAGAGATAAAACGCCGCAATACTCCAATACCGGCTACGCCCTGATTGGCTATATCCTGAAGCACAAAACCGGCGAAGATATACAAAGTTTAGCCTCGCGCTATATTTTCCGTCCGCTGCATATGGCTAACAGCAGCTTTACGCCCCAGAAGCTCAAAGGATACCCCCAGCGGGCGCTCGGCCACGCGGGCGATCAGCCAAAATTCATCCCGCGCGGGCAGCTTACGCCAGACTGGCATTTTTCCAACAACATGGTGGCGGCAGCAAGCCTGTACAGTAACGCCGAAGATCTGGCGGCCTATGCCCGCTATCACGTCTCTACGACCCACAATCCCTTGCTGGACAGCGTCTTTGACGAAGTCAGAAATACCGATATTCAACGCCCCGACGGGGTGCAGGGCATTGCCTGGACCACCGACTTTATCGGTCTGGAAAAAATCACCTATCAGGTCGGCTATATCGGCGGCTACTCCAGCTTCATCGGCTATGACAAAGAGAAAGGCAATGCGGTGGTGGTGCTGCAAAATATCTTTAACTGGAGCAACTATATTGGCATCGCGCTACTGATGGATATGGCGAAAAAAGACGGCCTTACCGCTACATCGCCGACTTCGGCCTTAAGTTCTCGTCAAACGCCAGCCGTTTCCGGTCAGGCTCAGCCTCGCGCAGCGGCTCAACCTGGTGCATAGTTAGCTTGCAGCGCTCCACCAGCACCTGATACTCCCGCGTGCCCTGCCGCTTCCACGCCATCTCCTGCTCGCTCAGCTCGCGAATCGCTTTGGCCGGGCTGCCAATAATCAAGTGGTTGGCAGGCATCTCCGCTTTCGCCTTCACGAACGCCGCCGCGCCGACGATGCTGTTTTCACCAATCACTGCCCCGTCCATCACCACCGCGTTCATACCCACCAGCGCGTTGCGGCGGATGATGCAGCCGTGCAGGATGGCGCTGTGGCCGATATGTCCGTCCTCCTCCACCACCGTGTCCTGCTCCGGGAAACCGTGCATCACGCAGTTATCCTGAATGTTCGCGCCATCTTTCACCACGATACGGCCAAAATCACCGCGCAGGCTGGCATTCGGACCAACATAAACGCCTTTACCCAGAATTACGTCGCCAATCAGCACCGCCGTTGGGTGAACATAGCTCTCGTCAGGTACCACCGGCGTCAGACCGTCAATTTGATAAACTGGCATCTTCACTCCTTATGCGCTTGTAAGACCACCAAAGCGTTGATAGTAGAGCGTGCCGGGCACGGGCAGTTCGCCCACGGAGGTTTCGCCCTTCTCGCTGACAAACGCCAGCGCCCCCGGCGCGACACGCTGATAGATATTAATGCAGAGCTGTCGGGCGCTTTGCCCCGCCCAGTGCGCGGGCAGTAACTCCTCCGGCAACAGTGGGTCTTTCAGCACTACGCGGCGATAAAAGTGAATCAGCAGCAGCTGGATCTGGAAGCAGCGCTCCGGCGTCAGCTCCTCCGGCGCGGCCTCCTTCAGCAGCGGCAGCAGCGGGCGGAACGAGTTGATAAACGACTCGTACATCGCGTTTTGCTCGGTTAACTGCCAGCACTCTTCCACCCGCGAACGCAGCGCGGCGCGGGAGAGCGCCAGCGGCGAGTGGGCTTCGAAGAAGATCACGTTTTCCGCCACGCCGGCATCGTGAAGCAGGGACTGCACGTCCGCCAGATGCTGGGACGGCGAGGCCATCAGGCTCGGTGCCAGTGTGCCAAATCCTTGCCAGATGAGCTGTTTTTTCACATCCGCGAGCGTAGTTTTATCCAGCCCGTCGGAGAGCAGCAGCAGCCATTTTCCGTCCCAGGCGGGCAGCTCTGCGCGATAAATCTTATTCTCCGCGCGACGCGTCAGCCGCAGCCCCTTATCGCTCAGGCGGTAAAAGCTGCGCCGCCCGATGCGGGAGACGTCCAGCCAGCCCTCTTTGTTGAGGCGAAACAGCGCGGTGCGCACGAAGCGCTCGCCAAATCCCATGCCTTCCAGTAAGGCGGCCAGGCTGCCGAGCCAAATCTCGCCGCCGCGGTGGGAAAGCGCGTCACCGTATAACGAGGAGATAAGCGACGTTCCGCTGACGGGAACCGAGCTGACCGCGTGCTGGATAAAGGCGTCGAGTTTATTCATGTGATTCATTCTGTTGTTATTTTTGTCCTGGATGAATCATAGCATAGGATTCTGAGATAGCCCCTCACCCTAACCCTCTCCCACAGGGAGAGGGCCGGAGTGAGGGGAAACTTAGCCGTTGGCCGCAACTTTACGCAGATCAAACACCCGGCAGGCTTTCCCCTCCGAGCGCGGAATGCTGCCGCAGTTCACAATCATCACGTCGGTGGAAATCCCGACCATCGACTTTATGCGGTGGCGCAGCTGGTGGCATACCTGGCAACGCTGCTCGTGCGTCAGCGTTAAGCTGCTCTCTTTCAGCTCCACCTTCACGGAAAGTGAATCAAGATGCCCACGACGATTCACCTCCAGCTGATAGTGCGGAGAAAGGTGTTCGAACTTCACGATCTCCTCTTCCAGCTGCGACGGGAAAACGTTGACGCCGCGGATGATCAGCATATCGTCGCTGCGGCCGCTGATCCGGTCCATACGGCGCATACTGCGCGCGGTTGCCGGCAGCAGACGCGTCAGATCGCGGGTGCGGTAGCGGATCACCGGCAGCGCCTCTTTGGTCAGCGTGGTGAACAGCAGTTCGCCCTGCTGGCCGTCATCCAGCGGCGTGCCGTCGTTCGGGTTGACGATCTCCGGGTAGAAATGATCTTCCCAGATGGTTGGGCCGTCGGCGGTTTCGATACACTCCATCGCCACGCCCGGCCCCATCACTTCGGAGAGGCCATAAATATCCAGCGCCGTAATGCCTAAGCGTTTTTCGATTTCGCGACGCATGGCCTGCGTCCACGGCTCCGCGCCGAAAACGCCAACGCGCAGTGAGCAGGTGCTGGCGTCGCCGCCCATCTGGCGCTCCAGCTCCTCGATCAGGTTGAGGCAGTAGGACGGCGTCACCATGATCATGTCCGGCTGGAAATCACGGATCAGCTGCGCCTGTTTCTCTGTCTGGCCGCCAGACATCGGGATCACCGTCGCCCCCAAACGCTCGGCACCGTAGTGCGCGCCCAGCCCGCCGGTAAACAGGCCATAGCCATAGGCCACGTGAATTTTGTCCTTCGCGCTGCCGCCCGCCGCGCGCAGGGAGCGGGCCACCAGGTTGGCCCAGTTGTCGATGTCACCCTGCGTGTAGCCGACAACGGTCGGTTTGCCGGTGGTGCCGGATGACGCGTGAATGCGCACCACCTGCTCCATCGGCACGGCAAAGGTATCAAACGGGTAGTTATCCCGCAGGTCCTGCTTGGTGGTGCACGGGAACTTACGGATATCCGCCAGCTCGTTGAAATCGTCAGGGTGAACGCCCGCGGCGTCAAACTTGCGTTTGTACATCGGCACGTTGTTATAGGCGTGGTGCAGCGTCCATTTCAGACGCGCGGTCTGCAGCGCCTGCAGTTCGTCAAGGGAGGCCGTTTCAATCGGATCAAGCTTTGTTGTATTTGTCATCGCAGGGTACTCACATTGTTTTTATGCTCAAACACGCTCAAGGATCATGGCAATGCCCTGACCCACACCGATGCACATCGTACACAGCGCGTAGCGCCCGCCGCGTCGGTGCAGTTCGTTACTCGCGGCCAGCGCCAGTCTGGCGCCGCTCATCCCCAGCGGGTGACCAATCGCTATCGCGCCACCGTTCGGGTTGACGTGCGCGGCATCATCCGGCAATCCCAGCTGACGCAGCACGCCCAGCGCCTGCGCGGCAAAAGCTTCGTTAAGCTCGATCACGTCCATATCGTTAATACTGAGTCCGGCGCGCTCCAGCACCTTACGGGTAGCGGGTACCGGGCCGAGCCCCATCAGACGGGGCTCCACGCCTGCCGTCGCCATCGCCACGATCCGCGTGCGCGGGACTAACCCCTGCGCCAGCGCCATCTTCTCGCTGGCGACGATCAGCGCCGCAGCGCCGTCGTTGACGCCGGAGGCATTCCCCGCCGTAACCACCCCGTTCCTGCGGAACGGCGTTTTTAGCCCGGCAAGCTGCTCAAGCGTGGTGTCCGCGCGGGGATGTTCATCCTCGCTGAACTCGTTGACCGCCCCTTTTTTCCCCGGCACCCGCACCGACACAATCTCCTGCGCCAGAATGCCGTTCTGCTGCGCCTGCGCGGTACGCTGCTGGCTGCGCAGCGCGAACGCGTCCTGATCGGCACGGCTGACATTTAACAATTCAGCTACATTCTCTGCCGTTTCCGGCATGCTGTCAGTTCCGAATTGCTGATGCATGAGCGGATTCACAAATCGCCAGCCGATGGTGGTATCAAAGATCTCCGCCTGTCGCTGGAACGCGGCGGTGGCTTTGCCCATCACAAACGGCGCGCGGGACATGGACTCCACGCCGCCCGCAATCAGCAGGTCGCCGTCGCCCGCCTTAATGGCGCGTGCGGCAATACCAATCGCGTCCAGCCCCGACCCGCACAGGCGGTTAATGGTGGTTCCGGACACCGTCTGCGGCAGCCCGGCCAGCAGCGACGACATACGCGCCACGTTGCGGTTATCTTCACCCGCCTGGTTCGCGCAGCCGAAGATCACGTCGTCAATCCGCTCCAGATCAAGCTGCGGATAGCGGGCCAGCAGCGCGCGGAGCGGCACGGCGCCGAGATCGTCAGTCCGAACGGCGGAAAGCGCCCCGCCGTAGCGCCCAACCGGGGTTCGAACGCCATCACAAATAAATGCGTCACGCATCAGGCCTCTCCTGTCACATTGCCGCCGATGCGGTGAGATTTTCCGCGAAAAAGGGCGACAGTTTTCTGTTGCTGGTTCTGAATTTCAATGTCGTACACGCCGGTCAGCCTGCCCTGATGCTTCACCCGCGCGGTGGCGGTGAGCGTGTCCCCGGCAAAGCCCGGACGCAGAAAATCAATCGAACAGCCGGAGGCCACCGCCGCCAGCCCCTGACTGTTGCAGGCGTAGGCAAAGGCGGTGTCTGCCAGCGAAAACAGCTGTCCGCCGTGGCAGGTTTGGTGGCCGTTGAGCATCTGCGGGGTGATGGTCATGGACACCACCGCGTAGCCGTCGTCCATATCGACAATGTCCATCCCCATCGCCTGCGCGCAGGCGTCCCGTTCGTACATGGCGCGGGCGTTGTGCCAGGCGTTATGACTCATAGCTACTCTCCAGAAGCGCGCGCTGGCGCAGCAGGGAACAGGGGCGATAGCGTTCTTCGCCATAATGACGCTGCAGGTTCTCCAGCAGCGTCAGCAGGCGCTGCCAGCCCAGACGCTCGCCCCAGGCGATCGGCCCGCTCGGGTAGTTGACGCCCAGGCGCATGGCGGTATCGATGTCCTTCTCGCTGGCGACCCCTTTTTGCAAAGCATCCAGCGCTTCGTTGGCAATCATCGCCACCGTGCGCCAGACCAGCAGGCCGGGATAATCGGCAATCTGCACCACCCGAAGCCCCTGCTGCTGCAGGTAGCGGATGGCCTTTTGCGTCGCCGTATGCGGGTTGCTGGCGGCTGCGGCGATGACCGCGACGTCGCGCTCGATGCGGTCCACCACCACCACCGGGCCGTTAAGCCGCAGCGCCAGGGCCTGCGCGGTTTCGCCCTGCGTTTCGATCAGGTACATATCATCAATTTCTGTGACACTGTCACGTCTTCTTTCCACGCGCATCGGGCTGTAGCTGTCGTTTACTGTATCAGCCCAGCGCACCCCGGGCCTGTCGCCCTGCCAGTCATAAACGCCCTTCCCGCTTTTTTTGCCCAGCCTGCCTGCCAGCACCAGCTCCTGCTGCACCAGCGAGGGCAGAAAACGACGCTCCTGCCAGAAGGCGTTAAATACCGAGCAGGTCACCGCGAAGTTCACGTCCTGACCAATCATGTCGGTCAGCTCCAGCGGACCCATCGGGAAGCCGCCGCCTTCGCGCAGGGCGGCGTCAATCACCTCCGGCGCAGCCACCTGCTCTTCCAGCGCGCGCCAGGCCTCGGAATAGAACGGACGCGCGACGCGGTTGACGATGAACCCCGGCGTCGACTGGCAGCGCACGGGCTGCTTGCCCCAGTTCAGCGCCAGCTCGCACAGCGCGTCGGCCACTTCCGGGGAGGTCGCCAGCCCGCTGACCACCTCCACCAGCTTCATGACCGGCGCCGGGTTGAAGAAATGCATCCCGGCGACGCGCTCAGGATGGTGGATGTCCGCAGCAATCGCCGTGACGGAGATCGAAGAGGTATTGCTGGTCAGCACCGTCTGCGGCGGGCAGATTTCCGCCAGCTGCGAAAACAGCGCCTTTTTAACCTCCAGCCGTTCCGAGGCCGCTTCAATCACCAGTTCGGCCGCGGAGAGCGCGTCGATATCCGTGACGGGAAGCAGCCGGGCGAGGATCTGGCTCCCGGCATCGGCGGAGAGTTTTCCGCGCGTCACCCGGGAGGCCAGACGCTGGCGGATCCCCTCGATAGCGCGGGATATCGCATCGCTGGAAATATCGTAGAGCAGCACCTGATGCCCGTGGCTGGCCGCCACTTCTGCAATCCCCGCGCCCATCGTGCCGCTGCCAATCACGGCGACAGTCCGTATGTTGAGCATCTTATTTCCCCGTAAAGTTAGGCGCGCGCTTCGCGAGGAAAGCGCTGACGCCCTCGCGGTAGTCGTCGCTGCGACCGGCCAGACGCTGATAGTCGCGCTCCAGGTCAAGCTGCGCGTCGAGGGTGTTGGTTTCCGCAGCATTGATCGCCTGCTTGATCAGGCCCAGGCCGAAGGTCGGCTGCGAGGCAAAGTGCAGCGCCATTTGCTGCGCCGTGGCGGAGAGCTGGTCGTCGTCCACCACCTGCCAGATCATCCCCCACGCCTGCGCCTGCTCGGCGCTGAGTTTGTCCCCGAGCAGCGCCAGCCCCATGGCGCGGGCGCGTCCGGCCACGCGCGGCAGCAGCCACGTGCCGCCGCAGTCCGGCACCAGGCCGAGCTTGCTGAAGGCCATCACGAAGTTGGCCGACCGGGCGGCAATCACCATGTCACAGCCGAGCGCCAGCGTAGCTCCCGCGCCAGCCGCCACCCCGTTAACCGCGCAGATGACCGGCTTCGGCAGCTTTGCCAGGCGGCGCACCAGCGGGTTGTAGAAGGTTTCCACGGACATCCCCAGATCCGGCGCCGGGCCGTTGGGGTCGACGTTACGGTCGTTCAGATCCTGACCGGCGCAGAACCCGCGTCCTGCCCCGGTGATCAGCAGGCAGCGGATGGCGTCATCGCGCTCGGCCTGCTTCAGGCACTCGGCAAGCTGCTGGTGCATCACGTCGTTAAAGCTGTTCAGACGCTCCGGACGGTTCAGCGTAATGGTCATTACGCCCTGTTCTACGTGACTGAGAATAAATTCCACAATTAGCGTCCTTTAAAGTCGGGGGTGCGTTTTTGTAAGAAGGCGTCGATACCTTCCCGGCGGTCTTCGGTGGCGGAAAGCAGCGTAAACAGCTGGCGCTCCTGCGCGAGCCCGGCCTGCAACGGCACCTCCTGCGACTGCCGCAGCGCCTGCTTCGCCGCCTGCAGCGCCAGCGGAGAGTGGCGCGCCATCAACGCCGCCTGCTTCAGGGCGTACTCTAGTGTCAGAGACGCCGGGAAGAGATCGCTCACCAGCCCGGCGCTCAGCGCCTGCTCTGCGGTAATACTCTCGCCGGTCAGCACCATTTTGCTGGCCAGGGATTTACCGACGCTGCGGATAAGACGCTGGGTGCCGCCCGCGCCGGGCATGATGCCCAGCGTGATTTCCGGCAGGCCGAAACGGGCGTTATCGCCAGCAATGATCACGTCGCACAGCAGCGCCAGCTCGCAGCCTGCGCCCAGCGCGAAGCCGTTCACGGCGGCAATCAGCGGTTTGTTAAACGCGTTAATGCGCGCCCACAGCTGCGGGCGGATATCGTTCAGGGTGGCGGGCAGGTCTTTCTCCGCCATTTCGTTGAGATCGGCCCCGGCGGCAAAGCAGCGCTCGCTGCCGTAAATCACGCAGACGGCGATGTCGGCATCCACGGCGGCAGCCTCAAGCTGTTCCGCAAGCTGCGCCAGCAGCGCATTGTTAAGGGCGTTGCGCGCCGCCGGACGGTTCAGCGTCAGCTGCAGCACGCGGCCATGACGGGTAACAATCAGTTCGCTCATGCCATCCCCTTCGCGTCAAAGTCGACAATCACGTCGGCGGTTAACGGCAGCGACTGACAGCTCAGTACGTACCCGGCGGCCAGCTCGTCCGGCTCCAGGCTGTAGTTGGTTGCCATGTCCACCTTGCCGCGCAGCACTTTGCATTTGCAGGTGGCGCACACGCCCCCCTTGCAGGCATACGGCAGATCCGCTCCCTGACGCAGGGCAGCATCAAGAATGCTTTCGTCGTCCGCCGTCAGGGTGATTTCACGGTCGCGCCCGTCCTGGCGCACGGTCACTTTTTGACCTTCCGCCTGCACGTGCACCGCGCGCTTAACGGTGATTCCGGAGGTGTTGAAGCGCTCAAGGTGAATGGATTTTTCCGGCATCCCCAGCGCTTTCAGCGTCGCTTCGGCGTCGTCCATCATCGCCGACGGGCCGCAGATAAATGCCTCGTCGTACTGGCAGAAGTTGATCAGGGTTTTCGCCAGCGCCTGCAGCTTTTCCCCGTCGATGCGGCCATAGAGCAGGTCGCTGTCCAGCCGCTCCTGGCTGAAGATGGAGACCAGCTGCAGCCGCTGCGGGTATTTGTCCTTCAGGTCCGCCAGCGCCTGGCGGAACATCATGCTCTGGCTGCTGCGGTTGCCGTAGATCAGAGTGAAATGGCTGTTGGATTCGGTCGAAAGCGTGGCGGAGATAATCGCCAGCATCGGGGTGATCCCGGAGCCTGCGGCAATTGCCAGGTAGTGGCCTTCACGTTCAGGCTGCGGCTGGTAGCCAAACTGCCCTTGAGGAACCATCACCTCCAGCGCCATGCCCGCTTTGATCTCATCCCGGGCATAGCGGGAGAAGCGCCCACCGTCGATGGCTTTGACCGCCACGCTGATCTCACCCGGCGCGGTGCTGCGGCAGATGGAGTAGCAGCGGCGCAGTTCGTCTTCGCCCAGCGTCGTTTTCAGGGTCAGGTGCTGGCCGGGGCGGAAGCGGTAGGCCTCCTGCAACGCCTGCGGCACCGCGAAGGTGATGGTTACCGCGTCGCGGGTTTCGGGTTCCACTTTTGCCACTGTTAATGAATGAAACGTTGTCATGGCAGCCTCAAATACATTTGAAATAGTCGAAGGGCTCGCGGCAGGTATTGCAGCGGTAGAGCGCTTTGCAGGCCGTCGAACCGAATTCACTGATAAGGGAGGTGTCGGTGCTGGCGCAGCGCGGGCAGCTCACCTCTGCCGGGGCGTGCGCATGGCAACTATGCCCCACGGGTGGGCTGATGCCGTACGCCCGCAGGCGCTCGCGCGCGTCGGCGGTCAGCCAGTCGGTAGTCCAGGCGGGTTCAAGCTGGAGCACGATGTGCACGGGAGTGAAGCCGTGCGCGGTCATCGCCTCTCGGATTGCCCCCAGCAGGTGTTCCGTTGCCGGGCAGCCCGAGTAGGTTGGCGTGAAGCCAATCACCCAGCCTTCCCCCTGCGCCTTCACGCTGCGCACCATGCCTAAATCGGTGATGGTTAACACCGGCACTTCCGGATCGGGGATCTGGCTTAACAGCGCCCAGATCTGCGGAATTTGCGCAGGCGCGATGTCGACGAGGCGTTGCATAGCGTTCTCCTTTACCACTGCTGACCGGGATACGCGCGCTGGAGATACTGCATTTCCGCCAGCATCGGACCCAGATGTTCGGTATGAAGCCCCTTCTTGCCCCCGGTGCGGTACGCCACCTCTGCGGGAACCTGCAGACAGGCTTCTTTCAGACCAGCAAACACTTCGCTTTCCCACGGCTGGCGCAGGGTTCGCGGATCCACCGCCACGCCGGCGTCAATCAGCTCAAGCTCGACCTCATCGGCGTCAAACAGCTCCGCTGTAAACCGCCACAGGCTGTCGATGGCCTGCTGCATTTTTTGCGCGGAGGTTTCGGTCCCGTCGCCCAGCCGCACCAGCCAGCCGCGGCTGAAGCGCAGGTGGTAGCGCGCCTCTTTAATCGCTTTGGCGGCGATGGCGGCAAGCTGGCCGTCGCGGCTCTGAGTCAGACGTTCGTACAGCGCCACGTTCCAGGCATCCATCAGGTACTGGCGGGCAATCGTGTCGGCGAAGCTGCCGTTCGGCTGCTCCACCAGCAGGACGTTGCGGAACTGGCGCTCGTCGCGGCCAAACGCCAGCGTGTCTTCATCGCCCTGGCCTTCTGATTGCGCGGCATAGGTCAGGAAATTGCGCGCCTGCCCCAGCAGGTCGAGGCCGATATTGGCGAGCGCGAGGTCAATTTCCAGTTCAGGCGCGTGGCCGCACCAGGCGCCGAGACGCTGGGAAAGTACCAGTCCGTTATCGCCCAGACGCAGGGCATAGGCAGTCACTGAGTTCATTCTTTGCCTCACATATGCTCGATGCCGTCGGGGATGGTGTAGAACGTCGGATGGCGGTAAACCTTGCTTTCCGCTGGGTCGAAGAACTCGCCGCTCTCTTCTGGCTGGGAGGCCACAATTTCACTCGCCTTCACCACCCAGATAGAACAGCCTTCGCTGCGGCGGGTGTAGGCATCACGGGCATTTTCCAGCGCCATGCGATCGTCGGCGGCATGCAGGCTGCCCACATGACGGTGGGATAACCCTTGTTTGCTGCGTACGAACACTTCGTACAGCGGCCAGTAGACATTGCTCATGGTTATTTCCTCTTATGCGGCCTGACGGGTACGTTGTTTTTCGGCGTGCGCCAGCGCGGCTTCCCGCACCCACGCCCCGTCGTCCCAGGCTTTGCGTTTCGCGGCCAGACGTTCGTGGTTACAGATGCCGCGCCCGTTAATGACCTCGTCAAACTCCTGCCAGTCGATCTCGCCGAAGCGGTAGTGACCGCTCTCTTCATCGAAACGCAGGTCCGGATCCGGCACCGTCATGCCGAGCATCTCCACCTGCGGCACCGTGTTGTCGACAAAGCGCTGGCGCAGCTCGTCGTTGCCAAAGCGTTTGATTTTCCAGGCAAGGCTGCGGGCGCTGTTCGGCGAGTTGTCGTCGTTCGGCCCGAACATCATCAGCGCCGGCCACCAGAAGCGGTTGATGGCGTCCTGCAGCATCTGACGCTGATCCTCACTGCCCTGCGCCAGCGCCATGCAGGCTTCAAAGCCCTGACGCTGGTGGAAGCTCTCTTCTTTACAGATTTTCACCATCGCCCGGGCATACGGGCCGTAGGAGGTACGGCACAGCGCCACCTGGTTAACGATGGCCGCCCCGTCCACCAGCCAGCCGATCACGCCGATATCGGCCCAGCTCAGGGTCGGATAGTTGAAGATGGAGGAGTATTTCATCTTGCCGTCGAGCATCTTCTGGTAGATATCTTCCCGCGCGCAGCCCAGCGTTTCCGCCGCGCTGTAGAGGTAAAGCCCGTGTCCGGCTTCGTCCTGCACTTTCGCCAGCAGGATCGCTTTTCGGCGCAGCGTCGGCGCGCGGGCTATCCAGTTCCCTTCCGGGAGCATGCCGACAATTTCGGAGTGCGCGTGCTGACCAATCTGGCGGATCAGCGTTTTACGGTAGGCTTCCGGCATCCAGTCCTGAGGCTCAATCGCCGTCTCCTGCGCTATGCGCTGCTCAAACCGTTGTTCTTGCGTCACGTCATCACCTTTATGATTCGTTAGTTTGCAAATCAAAGCGAAATATTGAATCACTTTGTTTTTTAAAAGTTACACAAAGGTTAAATACAACCCCAAGAATTGTTTCCCGGTTTTGTGATGTTGCTCGCAAGGCTTTCACTCCAGGCCTTTTACAAAGCGCCTTTACGCGACGCGATTCGGCAAGTCAGATCACAACGTTAACAATTCATTAAAAACACAGCTTGATTTTTATGATTCGCGATCAAACTATTAATGGTGAAATCACGAAACATTTGGAGATAAGCGATGCAGCAGTTAGCCAGCTTCTTGTCCGGTACCTGGCAGTCTGGCCGGGGCCGCGAACGCGCGATTCATCACGCCATCAGCGGCGAAGCACTCTGGGAAGTGACCAGCGAAGGGCTGGACATGGCGGCCGCCCGTCGCTATGCCATTGAGCATGGGGGCGAGGCATTGCGCGCCATGACCTTTATTGAACGTGCCGCCATGCTGAAAGCGGTGGCGAAACACCTGCTCGGCGAAAAAGAGGCGTTTTATGCCCTGTCCGCCCAGACGGGCGCGACGAAGGCGGACAGCTGGGTCGATATTGAAGGCGGCATCGGCACCCTCTTCACATACGCCAGCCTGGGCAGCCGCGAGCTGCCGGACGACACGCTGTGGCCGGAAGATGAGCTAATCCCGCTGTCGAAAGAAGGCGGCTTTGCGGCGCGCCACGTTCTGACCTCGAAATCCGGCGTGGCGGTACACATCAACGCCTTCAACTTCCCCTGCTGGGGAATGCTGGAAAAACTCGCGCCGACCTGGCTTGCCGGGATGCCCGCCATCATCAAGCCCGCCACCGCTACCGCGCAGGTGACGCAGGCGATGGTCAAATCCATCGTGGACAGCGGACTGGTGCCGGACGGCGCCATCAGCCTGATTTGCGGCGGCGCGGGCGATCTGCTCGACCAACTCGACAGCCAGGACGTGGTGACCTTTACCGGCTCCGCCAGCACCGGACAGAGCCTGCGCGTGCACCCGAATATTGTGGCGAATTCGATTCCGTTCACCATGGAAGCCGACTCCCTGAACTGCTGCGTGTTGGGTGAAGACGTCACGCCGGAGCAGCCGGAGTTTGCCCTGTTCATTCGGGAAGTGGTCCGCGAAATGACCGCCAAGGCCGGGCAGAAATGTACCGCCATTCGCCGGATTATCGTCCCGCAAAGCCAGGTTGATGCCGTCAGCCAGGCGCTGATTGCCCGTCTGGAAAAGGTGGTAATGGGCGACCCGGCGCAGGAAGGGGTGAAGATGGGGGCGCTGGTCAACGCTGAACAGCGCGCAGACGTGCAGGAGAAAGTGGATCGGCTGGTCGCCGCAGGCTGCCAGATCCGTCTGGGCGGCAAAGCGGATTTGCAGGCCGCGGGGGCGTTCTTCCCGCCGACCCTGCTGTTCTGCCCGCAGCCGGATGAAACCCCGGCGGTGCACGATACCGAAGCCTTCGGCCCGGTCGCCACGCTGATGCCGTATCGCAGTGCAGAGCACGCCATGCAGCTTGCCCGCGCGGGCGGCGGCAGCCTGGCGGGGACGCTTGTCACCGCAGACCTGAACATTGCCCGCCAGTTTATTGCCGGCGCGGCGCGCGCCCACGGGCGTATTCAGATCCTTAACGAAGAATCATCAAAAGAGTCTACCGGCCACGGCTCCCCGCTTCCTCAGCTAATGCACGGCGGCCCTGGCCGCGCGGGCGGCGGCGAAGAGCTGGGCGGCCTGCGCGCGGTGAAGCACTACCTGCAGCGCACCGCGATTCAGGGTAGCCCGACGATGCTGGCCGCCATCGGTAAACAGTGGGTGCGTGGCGCAGCGGTGCAGGAAGATCGCGTCCATCCGTTCCGTAAATACTTTGAGGAACTGCAGCCGGGCGACAGCCTGCTGACGCCGCGCCGCACGCTGACGGAGGCGGACATCGTCAATTTTGCCTGCCTGAGCGGTGACCACTTCTACGCCCATATGGACAAGATCGGGGCGGCAGAGTCGATCTTTGGCGAACGCGTGGTTCACGGCTACTTCCTGATCTCCGCCGCGGCGGGACTGTTCGTTGATGCAGGCGTCGGGCCGGTGATTGCCAACTACGGCATGGAAAACCTGCGCTTTATCGAGCCGGTCAAGCCGGGCGACACGATCCAGGTGCGTCTGACCTGCAAGCGCAAAACGCTGAAGAAACAGCGTACCGCCGAGGAAAAACCGACCGGCGTGGTGGAGTGGGCGGTTGAAATCTTCAACCAGCACCAGCAGGCCGTGGCGCTCTACTCCATCCTGACGCTGGTGGCGCGCCAGCGGGGTGATTTCAGCTAACGTTCTCCCTCATCCTGACCCTCTCCCCAACGGGGAGAGGAGATTGCTCTGCACGACCTGTGATTTATCTCAGCGCCTTTTTTAACCTGGCAAGACCAACAAATAACCTGGCAGATGCAGGCAAACGCTTTTCTCAGGCGCCTGTCAGGATAAGGCTGTCACAACACAATAAACCCTAAAAACACAACAAGATGAGGTCTACGATGGGAAGCAATTCTTCTTTTTCTGCCCGTAGAACGGCACTGGCTATGGCCGTTGCGCTCTGTTGCGCCTGGCAATCCCCTGCTTTCGCCCACGGCAGCGAGGCGCATATGGTCCCGATGGACATAACACTGCAGGATTTTGGCGCGGACGTTCAGTGGGATGATTACGCACAGATGTTCACCATTGCGAAAGACGGCGCCTTCGTGAAGGTCAAACCGGGCGCAAAGACGGCCATCGTCAACGGTCACCCCCTCAAGCTTGAAGTGCCGGTAGTGATGAAGGACAAAAAAGCCTTTATCTCAGAGACCTTCATCAACGATGTTTTCCAGTCTGGTCTTGACCAGACCTTCCAGGTTGAAAAACGCCCTCACCCGCTAAACGCGCTGACGGCGGACGAAATTAAGCAGGCTGTCGGGGTTGTGAAAGCCTCTGCGGATTTTAAACCCAATACCCGCTTTACCCAGATCGCCCTTGCGGAACCAGAGAAAGCCAAAGTGTGGGACTTTGTGCTCAACGGTACGGCAGTGGACGCCCCTCGCCAGGCAAAGATCGTCATGCTCGACGGCAAGCACGTTATCGAAAGCGTAGTGGACCTGAAGGATAAAAAAATCCTGCGCTGGGAGCCGGTGAAGGACGCGCACGGCATGGTGCTGCTGGATGATTTCACCGCGGTTCAGCAGATCATTAACGAGAGCTCGGAGTTTGCCGGGGTGCTTAAAAAACACGGCATCACCGACCCGAAAAAAGTGATCACCACGCCGCTTACCGTCGGCTACTTCGACGGTAAAGACGGCCTGAAGCAGGAAGATCGCCTGCTTAAGGTGGTGAGCTATCTGGACGTCGGCGACGGCAACTACTGGGCCCACCCGATCGAGAACCTCGTGGCCGTGGTCGATCTTGAGCAGAAAAAAATTCAGAAGATTGAAGAAGGTGCCGTTGTGCCGGTTCCGATGACTCCGCGCCCCTATGACGGCCGCGACCGTGTCGAGACGCCGAAAAAGCCGCTCGACATCATTGAGCCGGAAGGCAAAAACTACACCATTACCGGCGACATGGTGCACTGGCAGAACTGGGATTTCCACCTGAGCCTGGATTCCCGCGTCGGCCCGATGATTTCGACCGTCACTTACAACGACAACGGGAAAAAGCGTCAGGTGATGTATCAGGGATCGCTCGGCGGCATGATTGTCCCGTACGGCGATCCGGACGTGGGCTGGTACTTCAAGGCCTATCTCGACTCCGGCGACTACGGCATGGGCACCCTGACCTCGCCGCTGGTGCGCGGTAAAGACGTGCCGTCCAACGCCGTGATGCTCAACGAAACCATCCCGGACTACACCGGCACGCCGATGGAGATCCCACGCGCGATCGCCATTTTCGAACGCTACGCGGGGCCAGAATATAAACATCAGGAGATGGGCAAGCCGAACGTCAGCGCCGAACGCCGCGAGCTGGTGGTGCGCTGGGTGAGTACCGTGGGCAACTACGATTACATCTTCGACTGGGTGTTCCACGAAAACGGCACCATCGGCATTGACGCCGGTGCAACGGGTATCGAGGCGGTGAAAGGCGTGCAGGCGAAAACCATGCATGACGCCACCGCCAAAGACGACACAAAGTACGGCACGCTGATCGATCATAATATCGTGGGCACCACGCACCAGCACATCTATAACTTCCGTCTTGATATGGACGTGGACGGCATCAACAACAAGCTGGTGGCGATGGACCCGGAAGTGAAGCCGAATACCGCCGGCGGCCCGCGCACCAGCACCATGCAGGTGAACCAGTATGACATTGATACCGAACAGCAGGCGGCGCAGAAGTTTGACCCAGGCACCATCCGACTGCTGAGCAACACCAGCAAGGAGAACCGCATGGGCAACCCGGTCTCGTACCAGATTATCCCTTACGCGGGCGGTACCCATCCGGTGGCGACAGGCGCGAAATTTGCCCCGGACGAGTGGATCTACCATCGTCTGAGCTTTATGGATAAACAGCTGTGGGTGACGCGTTACCACCCGGACGAGCTGTATCCGGAAGGGAAATTCCCTAACCGCTCCATCCACGACACAGGCCTCGGACAATACAGCAAGGATAACGAATCGCTGAACAACCAGGATGACGTGGTGTGGATGACCACCGGCACCACCCACGTCGCACGCGCGGAAGAGTGGCCGATCATGCCGACGGAATGGGTGCATACCCTGCTCAAACCGTGGAACTTCTTCGACGAGACGCCAACGCTCGGGAAGAAAAAAGACGAAAAATAACCACCCGCCGGGCAATTGCCCGGTTTTTTTTGCCCTGACGTTTGAGGATCGCCCTCGCTTGCTTATAGTTACTGATATATCACCTGCATGATTTTTCCCCCGGACGGGAAAGGGCTTTATGGAAAAAAGAAAAAAACCGACGCTGGAACGGGCAACCTGGCCGACGCGCCACGCCATGGTTATGCACGGGCTGGCGATGAACCTGCCCTGGCTGGCTTTCGTCAACATCAGCTTCGCCGTGATGATTCTGCTGCGCCATGTTCTGCTTAACGCCAGCGATCCCCTTTATCCCCACTTGCCGCATATGATGAAAATGGTCGACGCTTCGATGCTCGGCATTATTATCCTCTCGGCTGCACTGATCCTTATGGGCTGGCGGCGCATCGCCGGTATCAGCGTAGTGCTGTGTATCTGTAGCGCTATCTGGTCGATATCATGCTTCTGGTTCATCACCGATTTACTGCTGCCCCACGTCTGGCCGCTGTGCGTTATTTTATTACTCGCTGGGTTAACGGCCCTCTACTTTTACCCTGTGGGGTTGCTCGCCTTCGTGCTCCCGCTCTGGATAACCTTGCCGATTGCAAGCTGGGTACTGAATGATGGCCTTAATCTTCACTTCGTTATCATCTGGAGCGTCTTTTCGCTGATCCTGATCTGCGGGCGCTTCATCCTCTTAAGCTGGTTTGACGAGGCCTGGCGACGTAACCAGCAAAACCAGCTGCTGATCTCACGACTGGATGCGCTGGCGCATCAGGATCCGTTAACCACAACCGCCAACCGCCGGAAGATGGAGGTGGTGCTGGAGAACGCGGTTGAGCAGAAGAAACCGTTCTCGCTGATTATGCTGGATATTGACTATTTCAAACGCTACAACGACACCTACGGTCACCAGGCGGGTGACGACTGTCTGACGCGCGTGGCGCGGGTATTGAAGCAGTCAGTGCGAACGCCCGACGATGTGGTGTCACGCTACGGCGGCGAGGAGTTTGTGGTGATCCTGTTTAACTGCCCGGAAAATATCGCGGAAAAAGTTGCGGTACGCATTCAGGACGGCCTGCGCGCGGAGTCGATACCGCACAGCGCGTCATCCGTCAGCGATCGTGTCACCGTGAGTATGGGGATTGCGGGCATGGTCGAGGGGCTTGCGGGTACCGAGATTATTGCCCGCGCCGATGCGGCGCTGTACCGGGCGAAAGAGGCCGGGCGGGATCGGTGGTCGCTGTAAATAAAGCCGGGTGGCGGCTACGCCTTACCCGGCTTGTTTTTTAATACCGCACGCAAACCGACTTGGTTTCGCACCAGCCGTCCAGCCAGTCCGGGCCAAAATCACGTCCGGTGCCGGACTGCTTCATCCCACCGAACGGCAGGTTGGCGTCAATCAGCGTATGGCTGTTCACCCACACGGTGCCCGCCTGCAGCCGGTCGGTGTACTCCAGCGCCTTGCTGATATTCTGCGTCCAGACGCTGGCCGTCAGGCCATATTCGGTGTCGTTCGCCAGCTGGAGCGCCTCTTCCCCGTCGGCGACGCGTACCAGGTTGACCACCGGACCAAACACCTCTTCTCGGGTTAACCGCAGCGCGGAATCCGGGTTCACCACCAGCGTAGGCGACACGTAATAGCCTTTGCCCTCCGGACCGCGGTTACCGACGATCAGCTCCGCGTTGCGGGACGTCGCTTCGTCGAGGAAGGTCTGCACCTTATCGCAGTGGGCGCGCGACACCAGCGGGTTGATAAACGCCTCCGGCGACATGCCCGGCCCGACGCTCAGGGATTTCACCGCCTGTTCGAACCCGCTCACCAGCGTGTCAAACAGCGGGGCTTCAATGTAGATGCGCGAGCTCGCCGCGCACACCTGCCCCTGGTTCAGGAAGCTGCCGGTCATTAATCCTTCTATCACCCACGCGGGGTCCGCATCCTTCAGCACGATGGCCGGGTTTTTCCCGCCCAGCTCCAGGGTCACCCCGGTTAGCGTGTCCGCCGCCGCGCGGGCAATTTGCTTACCCGTTGCCGTTGAGCCGGTAAAGCTCACCTTCGCAATATCCGGGTGCGAGGTCAGCGCTGCGCCACACACCGCGCCGCTGCCGGTTACTACGTTGAACACCCCGTCCGGGATGCCCGCTTCGCTGGCCAGCTCCGCCACGCGCAGCAGGGTTAGCGGCGTGGTTTCAGACGGCTTAATGACGATAGAGCAGCCCGCGGCCAGCGCTGGCATCACTTTCCACATCCCGATCATCAGCGGGAAGTTCCAGGGCACAATCCCGGCCACCACACCAACCGGCTCCTTACGCGTCCACGCCTGGTAGCGCGCACCCTGCGGCAGCGGGATGGAAAGATCGAGGGTTTTGCCCGCAATTTTGGTGGTCAGCCCGGCGGTATAGCGCATCCAGTTGAGGGTGCAGCCCACTTCAAAAGCCCGGGAGATGTTAATTGATTTGCCCTGCTCCAGCGTTTCAAGCTGGGCCAGCTCCTCGCCGTGCTGTTCGACCAGATCGGCGAAATGGAGCAGGATCCGCTCGCGCTCCGCCGGTAATTTTCCGGCCCAGGTGCGGGCCACAAAGGCGCGCCAGCCGGACATAACGGCCCGGTCAACGTCATCGACGCTGGCATCGGCGGTCGAGGCAATCACCTCGCCCGTGGCCGGGTTGTAGACGTTCAGCCGCTTTTCGCTGTCCGACGCGGCCTGACGCCCTTCAATCCACAGGCCGTGGTGTCGGTCTAAAAACTGCTGCACGGCAGGCAGAACAGCCACCTGTGATTCAGACATAGGATACTCCTTCGTTATTCTTCGCAGGGTGTTCATCCAGTCTATGTGGGGTTTTGCATTCTCGCTTTTGTCTCTGTGACATTCGCTTTGCCACCTGTGACAGGTGCCGCAAATCGCGATAATCGCCGCTTATATCGCTGTTACCGGTGAGTGTTCTTTCCTATAGTCAGCCTCATAGCTCTGACAAAATGCAACACAAATGCAACAATGCGAAAACGTTGACGGTGCAGCGAGAGAAACGATGGCGTGTGCAAGCGAGCAGGAACAGTATCAGCAGTGGCTGGCGCAAATTAACCAGGTTTGCGGGCGTTTTAACGCCCAGCCCACCGAAGGCAAATTCTTCGGCGAGCTGGAGACCAGCTATGCGCGCAGCCTGAAGCTCAGTACCGTCACCGCCGGCGGCGTCAACCTGTTCCGCTCCCGACGGGAGATCGCACAGAGTAATGATGCCTGGTTCTACACCGTCTTCCAGCTTGAAGGCAGCGCGCAAATTGAGCAGGATGAGCGTCGCGCGGTGCTCAGAACCGGGGATATCACGCTGATTGACGCCTCTCGTCCCTGCTCGATCAACTGGCTGGAAAAGTCCCGCCAGATTTCGCTGCTGGTTCCCCGTCAGATTATCGAACAGCAGTGCCGCTTTCAGGAGGTAAGCTGCGCGCTCGCCCTTTCCCGCACCTTACCCACTGTCCAGCTGAGCCATCGCCTGCTGATGGAAAGTATGAACAACCGCGACCTGAGTGACCGGGAGAGTGAAGCGGCGCTTGAGGCGATGGTCTGCCTGCTGCGCCCCGCGTTCCAGCAGCGCGACGTGATTCAGCCGCGCAAGGAGCGCCAGTTTCAGCACGTTGTGGCGCTGATTGATGACCATATTCAGTCTGAATCGCTGCGTCCGGAATGGATTGCCGCTGAGAGCGGAATGTCCGTACGCAGCCTCTACCGCATGTTTGCCGAGAAGGGGCTGGTGGTGGCGCAGTACATTAAAAACCGTCGTCTGGATCTCTGCGCGCAGGAATTGCAGTCAACCGGCGACGATGAAAAGCTGGCGGGCATTGGCTACAGCTGGGGATTCACCGACCATAGCCACTTTTCAACGGCCTTTAAGCAGCGTTTTGGCGTCTCGCCGGGTGAATACCGCAAGCGCTACCGCTAGCTATTTTTTCAGCCACTTACCGTTAATGCCCTTCACGTACTCGCCCGGCTGCGCGCGGGCCACCAGCTTTTGCCCCGCCATTTTCGCCACTTCATCAACCGGCAAATTATTGCTGTCGGCCAGTTTCTGATAGCTCTCCGTGCGCGCCGCGTTAATGCGATTCACCAGCTCCAGCGTTTCGGCATCCTGTTGGATCGGAGCAAGATAGCCGCTCAGGGTTTCCCCCACGCGCCCCTGCGCGCGGGCATCGTTTAAGGTCAGCGCAGCCGCCTGCACGTTTATACTCAGGGCCAGTAAAATCAACGCTAATCGTTTCATGGCATCCTCAGAACAGATCGCTGCGCGATTTCAGCAGGGCTTCAACGTCTTTATCGACCTTGATGTGGATCTCGTGTTCGATTTTGACATTCATATTGATGGTAATCGGCTCCTTTGGCGCAGCGACTTCAATGCGCGGCGTACAGCCGGTCAGTAGCGCGGCAACGGTGAGCGCACCAGCCATCTTTTTCATTGTTGTTCCTCACTTTCCTTGCCAGTCGAACTGCGGAGACCGGGAATCGCCGCGTGTTGCTCAAACCAGGTTTGCAGGTTGTCGCCAAAACGCAGGCTGCGCCACAGGGTAAAGACATTCTCGTCATGGGTGTAGTTCAGATTGACGGAGCTGCTTTTGCCGTCCACGCGGCTGGTCCCCTTGATGGTCGCCTGCATGGTTAATTCACCCAGGTTATCTAAATTGATTCTCGTCCACGACTGCGAAATTTCCATGTAGCGGAGCCAGTTAATCGCTGCGCCCGCGACCATATTATCCTTCACGATGGCGTCTGCCGTATCTTTGTCGATGCGCAGCGTCATTGGCCCCGGGTTGGTCAGCCAGCCATCTTTAATGATCCATTTTTCATTGTCCAGCCAGAACGGCAGCGCCCCGCTCACCGGGCCCGACAGGGTAAACTGCTTCGGGTTGACGGCGCTGATCAGCTCGCTTGAGGAGATATTGTCCACGCGCAGCAGGGCCGGATCGTGCTGCGGCATCCGCAGTTGCTGCATGGTGATCTTCCCGCCGAGCGTTTCTACCTTAACGTTGGTGAGCAGCAGCGGGTTGTCCTCCGTCCAGGGGTAATTCCCCTGCAGGTCCGCGGTAATGTTGCGCGCGGTCACCAGGTTTTCCACTTCGCCAATGCGCAACGTGACCGGGCCGCGCGTGCCCAGGGACCAGGTTCCCTCGCTGAAGCGGAACGGCAGCACAAAATCGACGCCGTTGATCTGGTTGTCCGGCATCCAGGCGCTGCCGGATTTCAGCACGCCGTGTCCGCCCGCCTCAAAGCCCTGATCGGGGGCCGCCGAGAAGGCAACCTGCGCATAGAGTTCTCCGTCACGCAGCGTCATTTTCCAGTCCGGCGGGACCAGCGGCTGGAAGACGGTGAGCGACTGTTTCGGCCACCAGGCCTGCCCGCGAAGGCGCACGCCATCCCAGCGTCCGTTCACCTGTACCGGGCCGATGTTGTCCGCATGGAGGTCGCCCTTAAACTGAAAAACAGTCGGGTCGGTACCGTCGACGCTGAAGGTCAGGACCGAAGGCGGCAATACGCTGCCGCCGGAGAACCGGGTTTGCCCGGCATTCAGCGACAGCGCGCCGCTGAATGCGGGTTTTTCGGCATCGCGCAGCCAGCGTACAGGCCGATCCAGCACAAGCCGCGGCTTGCTGACCTCCATGGTGCCGTACTGGAGCTTGTCAAAACCGGTGGAGAGCGCCGTCAGCTCAATAAGGTTGTCTCGCCACTCGCCTTTCCCGGCGACATCCCAGCGGGCATGCATCGGCGTAAAACCGCCTTTTCCCCAGTAGCGCCACTGCCACAGGCCGTTATCAGGCAAAAAGTCGTTGGCCTGACCGTCCAGGTGGAGTTCAAAACCGCCCATCTCGTTTTCATGGGCACGCAGAATAGCCTGCAGACGCCCGTCCACGCCCTTCTGGGTGAGCTTCACGCCCGCCAGCGGCCAGCGGATTTCATCGATATCGAGTGAGTCAATAATGCGCCCGCGCGAGCGGAGCAGCGCGCCGGGCTCAAAAGCAAGCTGCGGTTCATACAGGCTGCCGGTCAGTGTGGCGGGCAATTTGGCGTAAAGAATGAGATCGTTTTGCTTCGCCTCGCCGCTCAGATGCAGCGGCATGTTGCTGTTTTCCATGCTGAGCCTGCCGGGCCCAATGTTCAGTACCGCGTTACCTTTACCCGCATCGCCTTGCGTCAACACGTTCAGTCGTCCGGTCAGGGTGGCTTTCTCCAGCCCCTGCTGCCAGTTGTCGGCGCGAAGGGACACCCGCCCGCTCAGCGGCATACCCGAAAGATCCCAGTTCCAGCGCCCGTCGCTGATGTTCAGCTGTTCCGCCGTGATCTGCCACGGCAGGTCGAGAAGCGGATCGGGGTTATCCCTTGCGATCACCACCAGCTGTCCCTGATTGTCTTCCCAGTCGAGATCGGCATCGACCAGAGACGTTAACTGTGGCACGTTAAAGGTCGCGACCGCGTGGCCTTTCACCGGCACGCCGTCCGGCACCAGCGGCAAAGTGAACTCGCCCACCAGCTTAATCGGCTGCGGCTGGTCAGGGAGCTGAACATCGAACTGGCTGACCGAGAGCGTCTGGCCGCGAAGCGTGCCTTTGATGCTGACCTGTTCGCCTCTGTAAGCGATCTCCTGGCTGGAGGGCGTCAGTGACGCATTGAGCTCGCCCTGCCACTGCTGCCAGGGCGAGAGCGTCAGACGGTGAATGGTGAGCCAGGTATTGGGCAACACAGCCTGCCACTGGGCCAGCGTTTTGGGGGCAACCGTTGAGGGTGCAGACTGGGGAATTTTGCTCAGGCAGACGGTGTTAAGATCCAGCGCGCCGATATCCAGTTTCCAGCGGCTCGGATGTGACAGCGTCACGTTATCGATGCGGGCAATTTCGCAGTCTTCCACCAGATAGCGAAGATCGGGGATCACCAGCGCGTGGCGAGTCAGTTTTGGGCTTTCTTCGAAAGCAATGCGCGTCCCGACGGGGAGCCAGATCCCGGCGAGCGTCGGCACCCACTGGGCGAGCGTCATCAGCAGCGTCAGCGGCACCAAAATCAACAGCAGTAAAACCGCAATGGCGGCTTTGTATTTACCCTTCATGGGCAGTTAATGTCCTGATTTTTCGAAAGAATTAAGCCGGCAATGCCGAATATTGTCGCATGTTTGGCGGTTGAGTTGAAGTTAACCCCAAGATAAAGGATAGATGCTGTAAAGAGTATGAGAAAACTTTTTGCTATGCGTAACCTAAAGAACACATTTTAGATTCAGTGGGTTACGCATTATCTCAGACGTAAAAACGGGAAAACACTGCGTAACGAATACCTGTTCCTGGGCATTGCCAATAGGTAGAGCATGGCGAATATCAACGACCCCCAATACACTGAATCGTACCGCCATGGATCAAAATCGATATGTAAAAAACCGCGAACAAACTCATAGCCGTTGGCAAAAACATCAATCTGGATGGCTGCAATCGCTATCACAAACAGCGTATAGGCAATGAACAATGGATATTTACGGAGCCTATTGACCTTGAGTTTTCCAATCAACAGTAAGAAGAAAACCGCAATAGATGCTATAAAATAGTACAAAACAGGCAACATCGGCGCAGATAAGGATAACTCCACTTGTTGCGACATGCATCATTCTCCCTCTTTTCAGAAACTCATCCGGTTCCTAATATCGTCCCATCACATCCGGAAGGATTGCAGTTTTCATACCCTATTGCCATTCTTTCAAGTAATACCGATATGCGTTTTTCGCACCCGTTACCCACTCCGTTTTGCCCAACCTGATTTGAACCGAGTCGCGCCGAAGATTTCTCGTACTAAGAATATCATGGAGTTAGGGTGTATATATGCTCTAGAATAATTGATAGAACTTATTGAATTCAATAATATTTTAGAAATTGTAAGATAATTTTAATCATGCTAACGTGAATGCAAAATCACTGGAGAAAGTCTTATGAAACTCGCGGTATATAGCACAAAGCAGTACGACAAAAAGTATCTGCAACATGTTAACGAAGCTTACGGGTTTGAGCTTGAATTTTTCGACTTTCTGCTGTCCGAAAAAACCGCCAAAACGGCGCACGGCTGTGAAGGCGTCTGCATTTTTGTTAACGATGACGGCAGTCGTCCGGTGCTGGAAGAGTTGAAAAAGCAGGGAGTGAAGTATATCGCCCTGCGCTGCGCCGGCTTCAACAACGTGGATCTCGACGCGGCAAAAGAGCTGGGTCTGAAGGTGGTTCGCGTCCCGGCGTACTCCCCGGAAGCGGTAGCAGAACATGCGATTGGCATGATGATGTCGCTCAACCGTCGTATTCACCGCGCTTATCAGCGTACGCGTGACGCCAACTTCTCGCTCGAAGGGCTGACCGGCTTTACCATGTACGGCAAAACAGCGGGCGTGATCGGCACCGGTAAAATTGGCGTGGCTGCCCTGCGCATTCTGAAAGGCTTCGGCATGCGTCTGCTGGCATTCGATCCGTACCCGAGCGCCGCTGCGCTGGATCTGGGCGTGGAGTACGTCGACCTGCCGACGCTGTTCTCGCAGTCCGACGTGATCTCCCTGCACTGCCCGCTGACGCCGGAAAACTACCACCTGCTTAACCAGGCGGCGTTTGACCAGATGAAAGACGGCGTGATGATCATCAACACCAGCCGCGGCGGTCTGATTGACTCTCAGGCTGCTATCGAAGCGCTGAAAACCCAGAAAATTGGCGCGCTGGGGATGGACGTGTATGAGAACGAGCGCGATCTGTTCTTTGAAGACAAGTCCAACGATGTGATCCAGGACGACGTGTTCCGCCGTCTGTCTGCCTGCCATAACGTCCTGTTTACCGGCCACCAGGCGTTTCTGACTGCCGAAGCGCTGATCAGCATTTCGGAAACCACGCTGGGGAATCTTCAGCAGTTAGAAAAGGGTGAACCGTGCCCTAACGAACTGGCTTAAATGCTACGCCGGATGGGGCTAAGCTTCATCCGGCGCGTTTGTTTCCCAGCTTCGGTGAGCAACGCGCCACCAGAGCAGGACGGCGGCCAGCGCAATCGCGCTCAGGACACTGAATGCCGTCGCAAACGAGTAATGACCGGCGATCGTCCCGGTTAACGCAGGGCTCATGGCTGCCCCCACTCCCTGCATCAGCATCACCACACTCTGCCCTGCATTAACGTGCCCACTTCCGCGCAGCAGCACCACAATAAACGACGGTACGACGACACCCAGGATCCCGGCGGCGAGACCGTCGAGAATTTGTACCGGGACCATCATTAACGGCGCGTCGGTCGATGCCGCCAGCGCCGCGCGCACCGGCATAACCAGCAGCGCCAGCATAATTAAGCGCCAGTAGCCGTAGCGTTCTATTCGGCCTGCAACCCAGATGGCAACGGGGATCATCACCGCCTGCGAGATGATGACGGTGCCTGCCGCGTACAGGCCAGGGTTGATCGAGGCGGGTGCCGCGGCCACCCTCATGCTCAGCATCGGCAGCAGTGCGGCATTCGCCAGGTGGAACAGCAGTAGCGTCAGCCCGGTCACAAACAGCGCACGGTTTTTAATCAGTACCGCGAAGCCGGGGACAGGAACGCTACCTGAGGATGAAAGCCCTCGCGCCGCATCGTTATCAATGTCCCCATTGCGGATGGCAAGCAGCGCGCAGAGCGTCAGCAGCGTCGTGCAGGTCATCAGCAGGAAAATCCCGCCGACGCCCCAGTACCAGGCAATGCCGCCTGCTATCACTGCGGTGACAAAATTGCCGCCGTGATTAAACGCCTCATTTTTGCCCATCTGCGCGCTGAACCCGCGCTGGCCGGTCAGGCCCAGCGTAATCCCGGCGATGAGCGGCCCGACAAACGCCGCGCAGATGCCGGTGACCATTTGTGAGACGGCAACAACGCTGGTCTGCTGGCTAAACCAGAGCAGCAGCGTACTCAGGGTGATCAAAGTGCAGAGCAGCGCCAGCACGGCGCGTTTGTTCCGCGAAGTGTCAGTAATTACCCCCGCCGGGAGCGTAGCCAGCAATCCCGCCAGCCCACCGGCAGTCATCAGGATGCCGATATCATCGGGGCTCCAGTGGCGTTCTGTCAGAAAGATACCGAGAAAAGGACCAAGGCCATCACGGACATCCGCAATGAAAAAACTTGTCAGGCATAACGCCCGCAGCGAACGAAGAGACATACTTCCTGCCTGTAAATTATCCGGCTCGCGTTTCGCGATGACCCGCGTCCAGACGATCGTACAATAAAATTAAAAATGTAGCGTAGCGCTGCTTATTGAAAATCAGATGACGGCCCAACAGACCGGATTAACCAGGGAGGCTACGCGTCACACCAGCCTCCAACGAGCTGTAGCAAAATGTGAATAGCCGCCGGGAACATCAACAGGAAGAGTAAAACTGTCACCACAGCAATCGCCATCAGAAACTCCTTTTAAATTTTTCGTTTTACGAAATCGTAGTCAGTATTTTTAAATTGTCACTGACGCTCGGCTATTTTCTTCATTATTCACGGGGACGCCCCTTTTTATTAGCGCCCCCGTTGCTGGTTTGATTAAGATTCGCGTTTAAAACGCCGGAGCTTTACCTTTTGATTATGCTTTTGCTGCTCAAATAGCAAAGTTTTCCGTCATCTGCTTCAGTGCCCTGGACTGCTCGGTCAGCGCCTGCGATGCCGCTGCGGACTGCTCAACGAGCGCCGCATTACCCTGCGTCACGCCATCCATCTGGGTGACAGCAGCGCTGATTTGCATGATGCCCTGCATTTGCTCAACCGAGGCCATTGAAAGACTGTCCATAGTTTCAGCAAGCGTAGCCACGTTGCTCGCAGCCCGCAAAATCGTCTCTGCCGTTCTGGATGCCACCGACACACCGTTATCGACATCCTCAACAGCATGCTCAATCAGCGCCCCAATTTCTTTGGACGCCGTTGCGCTGCGCTGAGCGAGATTTCTGACTTCCGTCGCCACCACGGCGAAGCCACGACCATGCTCGCCAGCACGTGCAGCCTCGACCGCCGCATTCAGCGCCAGAATATTAGTCTGGAAAGCAATCCCTTCTATAACGCTGGTGATTTCCTTTATCTTCAGGGCGTTAGCCGAGATATTCTGCATCGTTTCGCTCATTTCGCCCACGGCAGACTCACCTTCACGTGCCAGTGCTTCCGTCTTTCTTGCTGACGTTGCCGTATGCTCCGCGACCTCGGTATTGTTCCGAACGGTCATCGTCAGCTGTTCCATGCTGGCGGCAGTCTGCTGCAACGCCGCCGCCTGCTCCTCGGTACGAGACGATAACTCCATATTGCCCTGCTCGATCTCACCGGCAGCAAGATCCACCGACGTCGCGGCCTCTTTGATTTCCGTGACAAGGGTTTTCAACTGGGTCTGCATGTTGTCCAGAGCCGCAAGCAGCGTGCCGGTTTCATCCATCCGGGTAATACGTATGGTTGAGGTGAGATCGCCAGCGGCAATGGTGTTCGCCGTATTCACGGCCTGCTTTAGCGGTCGGAGAATACTGCGCGACAGCAAAATGCCCGTCAGCAGCGCGGTGACAACCGCCGCAATCATTCCCAGGATTATCATCATGCGCGTACGGAAGCGTTCTTCAGCCAGTCGGGTTTGACGTTCAGCCATAATGCGGTACTCGTCGTTCAGCGCTTGCTGAATAACACCCCGCATGGCGTCCATTTGCTCTTTTCCGGTATTACGCTCCAGGCTACTGATGAACGCATCCATATCTTCCCCCCCGCGGGATACGCTCTCTCTTCGCTGGATTAACGGCAGTGCAAATGATCTTTTCCATTCTTCTTCAAGCCTGGAGAGGGTGGTTAATTTTTGCTGCTGCGACGGGTTATCACGCGTAAGCCCTGCAATTTCGTCAACTTTGCTTTTAAACCTCTCATCCCCCTGCGTGAAGGGTTGAAGAACGTCCTGATTGCCGGTGAGCGCAAAACCGCGAATGCCGGTTTCCATGTTGATCAGGTTTTCGGTTACGGAGCGAAGGTTATCGACCACTTTATAGCTATGAACGTTGAGCTTGCTGACGGCCGTCACTCTGTCAAAGCTCAAATAGAGCAGCCCGCAGACGACGGACATTAAAACCACAATTGCGCCAAATGCTATGGTAAGCCGGGTGCCGATGTTGAGATTTTTAAACATGACTCTTCCTTAATAATTAGCATAGGTTCATCTTCTGGAGATGAATTTTAATAACGGCTTATTTTTTGTGGTTAATGGAAATGGGTTTCCACCACGACCACCCCATGCTAATCGGCAGAGAGAATTAATACTTTAGGCTGAGATAAAAATATAATAATCATCTTTTTGCGATGATTCTTATATGCAATAAACGGCCATGTACCAGTCAGCATAAATAATTAAATAAACTTGCGATCATTATAAAATTGAGATTGGTAAAAGCGCCTAAATTTAAGCACATTTAATGTAAATATATTTCAAACTATTAATAAATGTAAATTTCAGTTCTTTTTTTGACCATTTTCGGACTTTCAGACCTATAAAAAAACCGGGCGCGGGGCCCGGTTATCTTCTTAGTTAAAAGTGACTTTATGCGCTCAACCCGCGATTCTCCAGCATCGGTTCAATCTTCGGATCGTGTCCGCGCCAGTTTCGATAAAGTTCGGCTAAATCAGCGCTGTTGCCGCGAGACAAAATCGCCTCGCGGAATTTCTGCCCGTTTTCACGCGTCAATCCACCCTGTTCGACAAACCACTGATAGCCATCGTCCGCCAGCATTTGTGTCCACAGGTAGGCGTAGTACCCCGCCGCGTAGCCGCCGCCGAAGATATGGGCAAAGTAGCTGCTGCGATAGCGCGGCGGTACAGCGGGCAGATCCAGCCCCTCTTTTTTCAACGCCGCGGCTTCGAATTCTTCAACGCTCGACACGGCCTCGCTGATGCCGTGCCAGTTCATGTCCAGCAGCGCCGCACTCAGCAGCTCCGTCATGTCATAACCCTTGTTGAAATGGGTCGCGTTGAGCATGCTTTCCCGCAGCGCGTCCGGCATGGGGTCACCGGTTTCGTAATGACGGGCATAGTGGCTAAACACCTGAGGATGGCTGGCCCAGTGCTCATTGATTTGCGACGGGAATTCAACGAAATCACGCGGCGTATTGGTACCGGACAGCGTGGCGAACCGCTGGCTGGCAAACAGACCGTGCAGGGTATGGCCAAACTCGTGGAACAGGGTTATCACGTCATCCCAGGAGAGAAGCGCGACGCCGCCGTTACCCGGCTTTTGGTAGTTGCAGACGTTGTAGATCACCGGGCGGGCTGCAAACTCAAAGGACTGCTCGATGAAATTGCCCATCCAGGCCCCGCCCTGCTTGGAATCGCGGGCGAAGAAGTCGCCGTAAAACAGCGCCATGCCCTCACCGGTGTGGTCAAAAATTTCCCATACGCGGACGTCAGGGTGATAAACCGGAATGTCGAAACGCTCCACAAAACGAATGCCAAACAGCTGGCTGGCCGCCCAGAATACACCGTCCTGTAAAATGGTATTGAGCGCAAAATAGGGTCGAATCTGCGATTCATCGAGGGCGTATTTCGCCTGGCGCACGCGCTCGGCATAAAAGGCCCAGTCCCAGGCCTGCACGGTGAAGCCAGCCTGCTCGTCGTCGATGACCTTCTGAATATCGGCCTGCTCGCGCTCTGCACGGGCGCGGGCGGCAGGCACAATGCCGCGCATAAATTCCAGCGCGGCGGCCGGGGTTTTCGCCATCTGGTCGGCGATGCTCCAGCTGGCGTAATCCTCAAAGCCGAGCAGACGGGCCTGGCGCGCCCGCAGCGCCGTAAGGCGCAGGATCAGCGTGCGGGTGTCGTTTTCATCCCCTTTCTGGGTGCGCGTCCAGCCGGCGTTGAACAGGTTTTCGCGCGTCTGCCGATTACGCAGCGCGGCTAGCGCAGGCTGCTGTGTCGTATTCAGGAGCGGGATCAGCCAGCGGTCGTTAATCCCTTTTTCCGCGGCGGCCTGCGCTGCGGCGGCAATCTCTTCGGCGCTCAGGCCTTCAAGCTGGTGCGCGTAATCCACCACCAGCCCGCCCGCGTTGTTAGCAGCCAGCAGGCGCTGGTTAAACTGGCTGGTCAGGGACGCGGCCTCGGTATTCAGCGCCTTCAGCTCGGCTTTTTCCGCTTCATTCAGGCGCGCGCCGGCCAGAATAAAGCGCTGGTACGTCTCCTCGACCAGCCGACGGGATTCAGCATCCAGCGCGGCGCGGTCCTGCCAGACGCTCTCGACGCGGGCGAAAAGAGTGTCGTTCAGCCAGATGTCGTTCGCCAGCGCGGCAAGTTCGGTGGAGAGCTGCTCCTCCAGTTCCTGCAGGTACGCATTGGTATGCGCGGAGGTCATGGCGAAGAAAACGCTGCTGACGCGCGCGAGCATGACGCCGCTTTTCTCCAGCGCCAGCACGGTGTTAGTAAAGTCTGGCGCAGCGGTGTGAGAGACTATCGCCTCTATGTCCGCCCGCTTCTGGCGAAGCGCTTCATCGAAGGCCGGACGATAATGCTCGTCTTTGATGGTATCAAAATGGGGGGCCTGGTAAGGCAGCAGGCTAATGTCAAAAAAGGGGTTGGTGGCCGTCATCTTTCACTCCTCCGAACGAATATCTTCCCAGAGTAGGCCAGGCTGCCATCGCCTGCAACGCCGTCATACAAATGTTGCCTTAACGCACCCTCTGCGGGCGTGCTATGTTAGTACAACACAAAAAGCGTTGAGGAACAGTGAGATGATTATTTTAGTTACCGGGGCAACGGCAGGTTTTGGTGAAAGCATCACGCGTCGCTTCGTCGCCAACGGGCATAAGGTGATTGCAACGGGCCGTCGTCAGGAGCGCCTGCAGGAGCTGAAGGACGATTTAGGTGACAGCATCCTGACCGCGCAGCTGGACGTGCGTAACCGTGCGGCCATTGAAGAGATGATTGCCAGCCTGCCGGCAGAGTGGCGCGCCATCGACGTGCTGGTCAACAACGCCGGTCTGGCGCTGGGCATGGAGCCTGCCCACAAAGCCAGCGTTGAAGACTGGGAAAACATGATTGACACCAACAACAAAGGGCTGGTGTACATGACCCGCGCGGTGCTGCCGGGCATGGTCGAGCGCAACCGCGGCCACATTATCAACATCGGTTCTACCGCCGGGAGCTGGCCTTACGCGGGCGGTAATGTCTACGGCGCGACCAAAGCGTTTGTGCGCCAGTTCAGCCTGAACCTGCGCACCGACCTGCACGGCACCGCCATTCGAGTCACCGATATCGAGCCGGGGCTGGTAGGCGGCACCGAATTCTCCAACGTGCGCTTCAAAGGTGATGACGCGAAAGCGGATAAAACCTACGAAAACGCCAACGCCCTGACGCCGGAAGACGTCACCGAAACGGTCTGGTGGGTCGCAACGCTGCCAAAACACGTCAACATCAATACCGTGGAAATGATGCCGGTCAGCCAGAGTTTTGCCGGACTTAGCGTCCATCGTGGCTAAATAAGCCCTTCCCGGCCCGCGGGCCGGGTCTGTTTCGGGTCATAAAAGAATGGTAGTATGTTCGGGCTAACTCTCTGAGAAATGACAACTCATGGCCGCTGAATCGCAACTCAATCCCACCCAGCCCGTAAACCAGCAAATTTATCGCATTTTGCGACGTGATATTGTCCATTGCCTGATCCCACCGGGAACGCCGCTTTCTGAAAAAGAGGTCTCCGTGCGATTTGACGTGTCCCGTCAGCCGGTGCGTGAAGCGTTTATTAAGCTTGCGGAGAACGGCCTGATTCAGATCCGCCCGCAGCGCGGCAGCTACGTGAACAAAATTTCACTCTCACAGGTGCGCAACGGCTGTTTCGTACGCCAGGCAATTGAATGCGCGGTGGTGCGCCGTGCCGCGACGCTCATTAATGACAACCAGTGTTACCTGCTGGAGCAAAACCTGCATCAGCAGCGCATTGCGATTGACCGTAAACAGCTCAACGATTTCTTCCAGCTTGATGATGAGTTTCACCAGAAGCTGGCGCAAATTGCAGACTGCCAGTTGGCCTGGGATACCATTGAGAACATCAAGGCCACCATTGACCGGGTGCGTTACATGAGCCTCGATCACGTCTCCCCGCCGGAAATGCTGCTCCGCCAGCATCACGATATTTTCAGCGCGCTGGAAAAACGCGACCCGGACGGCGTGGAAAAAGCGATGACCCTGCATCTGCAGGAGATAGGCGAATCAGTGCAGCTTATTCGTCAGGAAAATAGCGAGTGGTTTAGCGAAGAGTGATATTTGCCGCCCTTTTCGCGGGCGGCGCCGTAATTAGCGAACGACTAACACCGGAATTGTGGCGTAGCGCAGAATAGATTCCGCATTTGACCCCAGCAGATGGGTGGTGATGCCCGGATTTTTTGACCCGATGACAATCACGTCATATTCCCCTTCTTTGCTCAGCTTGATAATTTCATCGCGGACGCTGCCAAAACGAACCAGAGTGTGAATATTCTCCGGGGAGATATCGAACAGTCGTTTTAACTCGTTCATTTTCTTCCCGGATTCTGCGCTCATATACTCTTCAAACTTTTTAATATCGGCGTTGAATCCGCGCAGCAGAGACCGGCTGCTGGCAGGCAGAATATTGACCAGGGTAATCGACGCGCCCTCGGCCTTCGCGAGGTTAGCCGCGTGGCGAACCGCTTTGTCGCTTAAATCCATTTCAAACACGTCAACAGGCATCAAAATCTTCTTATACATAAGCCTGACTCCTTATTCCGATGAAGGGTTATTTCCTGCAACCAGAATGGCATCGGGAATATAAACCAATCCTCAACGCTTCTCCGTAGAAACTATCAATAAGTGAAAATAACGGTCTGCTTTGTAAATTGCCGTCGTGAAGCGTCAACGCCCCATGTAATAAAGAAAAAAGTGTGAGTTTGATCAAAAACAAAAACATGACTGGCAGACAGGCGTATTTATAGTGCCCCGTGAACGGCAAAACCTGAAATAGCGCCATAACGGATAGTTTAGAGAGGAGAAAATACCATGATGACATACGACCGTAACCGCAATGCAATCACCACCGGCAGCCGCGTCATGATTAGCGGCACCGGCAAAACCGGCGTGATTAAGGCGATCCACAGCGACGGGCTGGATGCCGCGCAGGTGCGCCGTGGCAAAACGGTGGAAGTGGAAGGATGCGAAGGTAAGTTCGAACCAATTGAACTGATTCGTCTGGGTATGCACTAAATTGTGCGCCGACATGCCGCCGCGAACGGCGGCATGTGTTGAATTACAGGTGCGACACGTACTCCGCCACCGTTGTCTTAGCCCCCTTCTGCAGCAGCGTCTGATACGCGCTCATCACGGCATCTGTGAAGGCTTTTTCTCGCGGCAACTCTTTCCCAAAAATGGCCTCAATGCCGAGCAGCGCGTTAACCCGGTTTTCCCCTTCGGCACTTCCCTTCACCGCCGCCTGAATCACCGCCAGCTGCGGATCGCTCACGTCGATAGCGTTACCCTGTTCGTCCACGCCGCCGACATAGCGCATCCACCCAGCCACGCCCAGCGCCAGCAGTGGGAAAGGCGTCTGGTGCACCAGGTGCCAGCGCGCGGGATCCAGCATCCGCTGCGGAAGCTTCTGGCTGCCGTCCATCGCAATTTGCCAGGTACGGTGGCGCAGGGCCGGGTTACTGTAACGGGCGATCAGCAGGTCAGCGTAGCGTTCTAAATCGACGCCCTTCACTTTCAGGGTCGGCGCCTGCTCGTTGAGCATCAGCGCGTGCGCGGCGCCGCGATAGTGTTCGTCTTCCATACACTCATTGATGTGCTGATAACCGGCCAGATAGCCGAGGTACGCCAGGAAAGAGTGGCTGCCGTTGAGCATGCGCAGCTTCATCTCTTCAAACGGGATCACGTCTGAAACCAGTTCGACTCCGGCTTTTTCCCATTCCGGACGCCCGGCCACAAAGTTATCCTCGATAACCCACTGGCGGAACGGCTCGCAGGCCACCGCCGCCGGATCGCGTACGCCGGTCAGCTGCGCGATTTTATCCAGCGTATCGGGTGTGACCGCCGGTACGATGCGATCCACCATGGTTGACGGGAAGGTGACGTTAGCCTCGATCCAGTCCGCCAGCTCGCCGTCTAACGCCCGGGCGTACGCGCAGGTTACGTTGCGCATCACGTGACCGTTCTCCGGCATGTTGTCGCAGGACATCACGCTAAACGCGGGCAGCCCCGCCGCTTTACGGCGCGCCAGCGCTTCAACCACCACGCCCGGCGCAGATTTCGGCTGATGCGGGTTTTGCAGGTCGGCAACGATGAAAGGATGATCGAGCATCAGTTGCCCGGTTGCCGGAGAGTGGCAGTAGCCTTTTTCGGTGATGGTCAGCGAGACAATCGCCACCTGCGGTTCACACATTGCCGCCAGCACGCTTTCCAGCCCGTCGACCTGCGCGTGCAGGGCCTTTTTGACTATGCCAACCACGCGGGACGTCCAGCCATCGGCAGACATTTCCGCTACGGTGTAGAGGTTATCCTGCGCCTTCAGGTCGGCAATCTGCTGCTCGCCGCCAATCAGGTTAACCTCACAGTACCCCCAGTCGCTGCCGTGTTCAGCCGCGAGGATGTCCGCATACACCGCCTGATGCGCGCGGTGAAATGCGCCGAAGCCTAAATGTACAATGCGTGCTTTAAGGCTGTCGCGATCGTACTTAGGCAGCGTCGCGTTGGCCTGTAATAAGGTGTTTTCCATGATTAAGACTCGCTAATTAGAAAGCTGTGGATCGCTGCCGCCCCCAGTCCAGAGCGGCAGCGCCTGCTGACTACACCAACTAGAATGGCAGTCGGGGTAAAAAATTACTGCCATCAACCATACTGATACTGCCGTTTGAGTTTTTGATTTATATTAACTTTTGCTCAGGTGGTGTGACATAAACAAAAAGTTGTGTGATAAGTCACGAAAGATATAAACCACTAGCGTCGCGTGGAGAACGCGCCGTAACCCACGCGCTCTTTCGGCGCGGCCTCCGCGGCATCTTCAGCCGCGCTGAGGTCGCGGTCGCGGACTTCCGGCATCAGGAACGCCGAAACCAGCCCAATCACGGAATAAGCCACCAGCATGGCTACAATCGGCCACCAGGAACCCGTCATATTGCAGAAAATCCCCGCCAGTACCGGGCCAAAGCCCACCGCCACCAGACCTCCCGCCTCCTTGGAGATAGCCATACGGGTAAAGCGATTTCGCGAGCCAAACATCTCCGCCATGGTGATATTTTCCAGCGCAAACAGCCCCAGCACGGCGAAATTATGGATAACGATGATCGAGAGCATGATTGTCCCCGGCGCGTAGCTCTTATCGACGATAATCGACAGCATCGGGTACGCCAGAATAATGGCGGAGATATTGAGGATAATGTACGGCAGCCTGCGCCCCACTTTATCGGAAAGCCAGCCCAGCAGCGGGATGGAGATAAACCCAAGAATGGAACTTATCATCAACGCGTCGGTGGGAATCGCTTTATCGAACAGCAGCGTCTGGACCAGATAGCCCGCGAGGAAGGTCTGGATCAGCCCCGAGTTGCCCGCCTGACCGAAACGCAGGCCGGTCGCCAGCCAGAAGGATTTACTTTTCACCATTGAACCCAGCGAGGTGTCCGGCTGCACGGTTTCTGCATCGTTTACTTTCTCAAAGACCGGGCTCTCCTTGAGGTTCATTCGCAGCCAGATGGCAAAGATCATCACCACGACGCTGGCAAGGAACGGCACGCGCCAGCCCCAGGCGAGCAGCTGTTCACGATCGAGGGCGAAGAACATAATGGCCCAGATCGCCGTGGCGCTCAGCGTCCCGCAGTTAGTCCCCATCGCCACCAGCGAGGAGATGATGCCGCGTTTCCCTTTCGGGGCGTACTCCGCCAGCATGGTCCCGGCCCCGGAGATCTCCGCCCCGGCGCCCAGCCCCTGAATGATACGCAGCGTCACCAGCAGTACGGGCGCAAAAATGCCGATCTGCGCGTAGGTCGGCAGCACGCCAATCAGCGTGGTGCAGATCCCCATCATGGTGATGGTGATAAACAGCACCTTTTTACGACCAATGCTGTCGCCCATTCTGCCGAAGATAAATGCCCCGACGATACGCGCGATGTAGCCCGCGCCGTATGTTCCCATCGCCAGAATCAGCGCCATCGCGGCCGACTGTTCCGGGAAGAAGATTTCATGAAATACCAGCGCCGCCCCCAGCGAGTAGAGCTGGAAATCCATAAACTCCAGCGCGGTGCCCAGCCAGCCGGAGACGGCGGCTTTCACCAGATCTGAGGTGGTTCTTTGAGGTTGTGCTTGCGTCATAATGGCTATCTCTAAAGGTAAGATGCGTACCACTGAGAGCCCGTCTTCGCGGGCTCTTAACCGCGTGTAGGGTTATTGCCCGAACGTCAGTAAAACCTTGCAGCACTGCCGCTGGTCTTTTTCAAACAGTTCGATGGCGTCTGTTACATGGTGATAGTCAAAGGTATGGGTGATCAGTTTTTCCGGGTCGATCAGCCCTTTTTCAAGCCAGTCGATGACGACCGGGAATTTGTTGGCATTGAGGCGCGAGGAGAAGATCGCCAGCTCTTTACCGGTAATCCCCTGCTGGACTATCTGGCTCGGCTCGCTGGAGAAGCCCATCAGCACGATGCGCGCCGCCGGGGAAGCCAGGATGACCGCCTCCTGCAAAATCGACGGATGACAGGCGGCATCAATAATCAGCGTCGGCTTGATGCCTTTTTCGTCCAGCGCGGCCTGCAGCGACGTTTCGCCGTTATTAAAGACCCAGTCCGCGCCGCTGCGCTGGGCCATGGCCAGACGCTCATTGATTCTGTCGACGACGATTACCTGCTTCACGTTGTAGACGCCCTTCAGCGCCTGTACGGTGACCAGTCCCATCGGCCCTGCGCCGTAGATCAGCGCAACGTCCTGTTCGGTAGGGCTAGTCTGCCCCGTCACGTTGGCGGCAATGGTGAAAGGTTCAACCATCACGGCGTGTTTATCCGGGATCGCATCCGGGATGCGCCAGGCATTTTTAGCGGGCACGGCGGCATATTCGCTGAATCCGCCGTCGCGGTGGACGCCCAGCACCACCAGCGAGGTGCAGACGTTAGGCTTGCCGACGGAGCACGGGTAGCAGTGCCCGCAGCTGATCACCGGATCCACCGAAACGCGCTCCCCTAACCGGGACGGTTCTACGCCCTCGCCCACAGCGTCAATCACGCCGAAGAACTCGTGGCCGATCACGCGCGGATATTTTGCAAACGGATTATGCCCGCGGTAGATGTGGCTGTCCGACCCGCAGATCCCGGCCAGCTTGATTTTGACGCGGACTTCCCCTGCGCCTGGCTCCGGGCGGGGACGCTCTTCAATTACCAGCTGGTTCGGCTGTTGAATCACTACGCTTTTCATCGTTCGCTCCTCGGTTACCAGTTCCACAGCGTGCCGTCTTCGAGACGGGCCACCGGCAGATAGGCCGGATCGTACGGGTATTTCGCCGCCAGCTTTTCATCAAACTCAATGCCCAGCCCCGGCTTCTCGCCCGGATGCATATAGCCGTTATCAAAGCGCCAGCTGTGCGGGAAGACTTCCAGCATCTGTTCAGAGTATCCCATATATTCCTGCACGCCGAAGTTCGGCACCCACAGGTCGAAATGCAGCGCGGCTGCGTGGCAGATCGGCGACAGATCGGACGGTCCGTGCGAGCCGGTACGCACCTGATAGAGCGACGCGAAGTCCGCGATGCGGCGCATCCCGGTGATCCCCCCCGCATGGGTGATAGTGGTGCGGATATAGTCGATAAGCTGCTCTTCGATAAGCTGCTTGCAGTCCCAGATGCTGTTGAACACCTCGCCCACCGCAATTGGCGTGACGGTATGCTGGCGGATCAGGCGGAAGCACTCCTGGTTTTCCGCAGGCGTTGGGTCTTCCATCCAGAACATGCGGAACGCTTCGATACTCTTGCCGAAGCGCGCCGCTTCGATGGGCGTCAGGCGGTGGTGCATGTCGTGCAGGAGATGCTCATTGAAGCCAAATTTACTGCGCACCGCGTCAAACAGTTTTGGCGTGAAATCGAGGTATTTCTCGGTGGACCAGAACTGCTCTTCCGGCCAGTCGCCTTTGGTGGCGGGCTCGTAGGCCAACCCCTTCCCTTTAGCCATGCCGTAGGTGGTTTTCATGCCCGGCACGCCGCACTGGACGCGGATCGCCTTAAAGCCCATCTCCTTATGGCGGGCGTAATCTTCCAGCACGTCGTCAATGGTGTGCCCGGTGGTGTGGCAGTAGACCATTACGCCCTCACGGGATGCGCCGCCCAGCAGCTGGTAGAGCGGCATATTGGCCGCTTTGGCTTTGATGTCCCAGAGCGCCATATCCACGGCGGAGATAGCCGACATGGTGACCGGCCCGCGGCGCCAGTAGGCGCCCTTATAGAAGAATTGCCAGATATCTTCGATACGGTGCGCGTCGCGGCCAATCAGCTGCGGGCAGAGATGATCTTTCAGATAGGAAGCAACGGAGAGCTCACGCCCGTTCAGCGTGGCGTCACCGAGACCGACAATCCCCTCATCGGTGGTGATTTTAAGGGTGACAAAGTTTCGCCCCGGGCAGGTAACAAACACGTCAGCCGCGACAATCTTCATAATTCCTTTCCTTACATCGTTCGTTGTGATGCTGGAAATTTACCCATCAACCCTACTACCATACAAGTATAATGATCATAAAATCAGCCAACGATCACAAAACCCGGGGGGCTCAAGCACGGCCCCATCCCGCCACAATAATCAGCATACCGCACAGGGCAATCAGCGCCCCGGCCCAGTCATATGCGCTGAGTTTGACGCCGTCCACCACGCGCAGCCACAGCAGCGCCGTGCAGACATAGACGCCGCCGTAAGCCGCGTAAACGCGCCCACTGGCCGCCGGATGCAGCGTTAACAGCCAGACAAACAGAGCCAGCGCGACGCCCGCCGGGATCAGCAGCAGTGCGCTTCCCCCCTTCTTCAGCCAGAGCCAGGGCAGGAAGCAACCGATGATTTCGCATAGCGCGGTGGCAAAAAAAAGCAGCGTCGTTTTGAGCATATTTCACGTCAGGTGAGGATTTATTTAACCATCATACCTGATGATGCCCTTTACTTTTCCATACTTGCTCCGCGGGTATGCCGTTATTGCTCTTTGGTGTAGAATCTGAACGGGGAAACTTGCTCATCTGCACCCATTTAAAAGGAAACGCTATGACTACATTAAGCAAACGCCTTTGTCTGACAGCCCTGCTGGCGCTGTCATCGTTCGTCTTTGCCGCCTCTGCGACAGCGGAAACCAGCAAGCTCATTATTGAGTCTGGTGACAGCGCGCAAAGCCGCCAGAACGCCGCGATGGACAAAGAACAATGGAATGACACCCGCAGCCTTCGTCAGAAGGTCAACAAACGTGCTGAAAAAGAGTGGGACAAAGAAGATGTCGCCTTTGACGCACGCGATAAGTGTCAGCAAAGTGCGAACGTCAATGCCTACTGGGAGCCGAACACCCTGCGCTGCCTGGATCGCCGCACTGGTCGTACGGTAGCCCCATAATGTCGGCGCCCTGTGACGTAAAACTCCGGCCGCTGGAGCGTGAAGACCTGCGCTTTGTCCACCAGCTTGACAATAACGCCAGCGTGATGCGCTACTGGTTCGAAGAGCCGTACGAGGCCTTTGTCGAGTTGTCGGATCTTTACGACAAGCACATTCACGATCAGAGCGAACGTCGTTTTGTGGTGGAGTGTGAAGGCGACAAAGCCGGGCTGGTGGAGCTGGTTGAGATCAACCACGTTCACCGCCGGGCGGAGTTCCAGATCATTATTTCGCCGGAGCACCAGGGGAAAGGCCTGGCCTCCCGGGCGGCGAAGCTGGCGATGGATTACGGATTCAACGTCCTGAATCTCTACAAGCTTTATCTGATCGTGGATAAAGAGAACGAAAAAGCGATCCATATCTACCGCAAGCTGGGCTTTATGGTAGAAGGCGAGCTGATTCATGAGTTCTTTATCAACGGTGAATACCGCAATACCATCCGCATGTGCATTTTCCAGCATCAGCATCTGGCCGGTCACAAGCCGTCAGGTGCCAGCCTGCTGAAACCAACCGCGCAGTAGCCTGCGCGGTTTCATTCTCAATAATACTCAATCGTGTTTTTGATGGTGTACTTGCGCTCAACGGCGGGTTTGACGCTGTCGTCCGTGATCGTCAGATCGCAGCTCACCGGATTATTGTGGCGATCGTAGTCGCAGCTCTGCGTCACGTTGCCCAGCGGCTTATCGTTTAACAGGCTCACGGCCGAGTAATCCATTCTTTTGCGCAGATCCTTAGACGGCGTCGACTGTACCGATAAATGCTGATCCCCGGAGACGGTGGTTTTGCCCAGCGGGTAGCCATCCGCATCGTAGCGGTACTTCACCTCCATCTCTTTACCATGTGCGGCCACCACGAAGCCGTTGTCGTCGGTATCCCACGTCACCCCGGCTGACGGCAGTTCGGCCAGCTGGCATTTGCCCTGCAGCTTCACCTTACGCTGCTGGGTTTCTGCATCGATGTAGTAGTTGGCATCCAGCACCAGCGCTACGCCCGTGTTAGCCTCCAGGTCGTGCAGCTCCAGCGTATCGAAACACCCTTCCGCCGACACGGTGCCGGTGACCCGTTTGGACACTTCACCCTTCTCGTTGAACAGCGTCTGGGTAAAATCCTTGACCGGGCCGCGAAGAGGGTCGAAATCGAATTCGTTCGAAAAACTCGCCATCTCGGGCGTAAACGACAGCGGCGCGGAGTTGTTATCACACCCTGCGAGAGTAGCTGCCAGGAGCGTTATCGCTGCATATTTCTTCACATTCTTTACCAATACAGAGAGATTATTCCCAATCATATTAGCAAATACAGTTGTTTACACGAAGCCTGCTAAAATTAATCTCTACACAGAGAAAAGGAGCTACAGATGAAACGGTTACCCTGGATTACCGCCCTGCTGTTAATGAGTGCCTCAACGGCCGCGCTGGCGGCACCGGACTCCTGCGAGCGCGTGAAAAGCGACATTCAGCAGAAGATCATCAACAACGGCGTGCCGGAGTCAGGTTTTACGCTGAACATTGTGCCGAACGATCAGGCTGACCAGCCGGACGCTCAGGTGGTGGGCCACTGTGCCAACGACACCTTTAAAATTTTGTACACCCGTACGGGCAGCGGGGCGGCGGCCGGCAATCAGGATAATGCGCCGGCTGAACCTCAGTAAATCACCGTCAATCCCCTTTGATTTGACAAGGATTAATATTTAATACCTCCAAATAAGTAACACTCACCCCATCATTAGCCCGGTTATCGTTTCGGGAAAAATAATATGTAATCACAATGGTGGGGTGAGCCATGTCCGATATCGAACATCACGGCGGGATTAGCCGTCGAACACTCGTGAAATCTACGGCGATAGGTTCTCTGGCGCTTGCCGCTGGCGGAATTTCGTTGCCTTTTGGACTGAAAAGCGCCGCAGCCGCGGTACAAAATGCAATGAAACCGGCAGAAGATAAAGTGGTCTGGGGCGCCTGTTCGGTCAACTGTGGCAGCCGCTGTGCGCTGCGTCTGCACGTCCGCGATGAAGAAGTGTACTGGGTCGAAACGGATAACACCGGTGAGGATATCTACGGCAATCACCAGGTGCGGGCCTGCCTGCGCGGGCGCTCCATTCGCCGCCGCATCAACCATCCTGACCGTCTGAACTACCCGATGAAACGCGTGGGTAAGCGGGGTGAAGGCAAGTTCGAGCGCATCAGCTGGGACGAAGCGCTGAACGCCATCACCACCAGCCTGAAAGACGTGGTCAGCAAGTACGGCAACGAAGCGGTGTATATTAATTACTCCTCCGGGATTGTCGGCGGCAATATCACCCGCTCCTCCCCTTACGCTTCGCTGGTGGCGCGCCTGATGAACTGCTACGGCGGTTTCCTGAGCCACTACGGCACCTACAGCACGGCGCAAATCGCCTGCGCGATGCCTTATACCTACGGCAGCAACGACGGCAACAGCACCTCGGATATCGAAAATACCAAACTGGTGGTGATGTTCGGCAATAACCCAGCGGAAACGCGCATGAGCGGCGGCGGGATTACTTACTATCTGGAGCAGGCCCGCGAGCGTTCTAACGCACGTATGATTGTCATCGACCCGCGCTACACCGATACGGCAGCCGGACGCGAAGACGAGTGGATCCCGATCCGTCCGGGTACCGATGCCGCCCTGGTGGCGGGGATTGCCTGGGTATTGATCGACGAAAACCTGGTGGACCAGCCGTTCCTGGACAAATACTGCGTTGGCTACGACGAAAAAACGCTGCCGGAAGGTGCCCCCGCGAATGGTCACTATAAAGCGTACATTCTCGGCCAGGGTGAGGACAACACGGCGAAAACGCCGGAGTGGGCCTCGCGCATCACCGGCATTCCTGCAGACCGCATCATTAAACTGGCCCGCGAGATTGGATCCGCGAAGCCGGCCTATATCTGCCAGGGCTGGGGACCACAGCGTCAGGCGAACGGTGAACTGACCTCCCGCGCCATCGCGATGCTGCCGATTCTGACCGGCAACGTGGGGATCAACGGCGGCAACAGTGGCGCCCGTGAATCGACCTACACCATCACTATCGAACGTATGCCGCTGCCGGAAAACCCGGTCAAAACGCAAATTTCCTGCTTCAGCTGGACGGACGCCATCGCCCGTGGCCCGGAAATGACCGCTCTGCGCGACGGGGTACGCGGTAAAGATAAGCTGGACGTACCGATTAAGTTCATCTGGAACTATGCGGGCAACACCATTATTAACCAGCACTCCGATATCAATAAAACCCACGATATTCTGCAGGACGAAAGTAAGTGCGAAACCATCGTGGTGATCGACAACTTTATGACCTCATCGGCGAAATACGCCGATATCCTGCTGCCAGATTTAATGACCGTCGAGCAGGAAGACATTATCCCTAACGATTACGCCGGGAACATGGGTTACCTGATTTTTCTCCAGCCCGTGACCGCGCCGAAGTTTGAGCGCAAGCCTATCTACTGGATCATGAGCGAAGTGGCGAAACGCCTCGGACCGGATATCCATCAGAAATTTACCGAAGGGCGAACGCAGGAAGAGTGGCTGCAGTATCTGTATGCCAAAATGCTCGCAAAAGATCCCACGCTGCCGTCCTATGACGAGCTGAAAAAAATGGGCATCTATAAGCGCAAAGATCCGAACGGACACTTTGTGGCCTATAAAAAATTCCGCGAGAACCCGGAAGCCAACCCGCTGAAAACGCCCTCAGGCAAGATTGAAATTTATTCCAGCAAGCTGGCGGATATTGCGGCGACCTGGGAGCTGGCAAAAGATGAGACCATCAGCCCGCTGCCCGTCTACGCATCCACCTTTGACGGCTGGGATGCGCCCGAGCGCGCGCAGTTCCCGCTGCAGCTGTTTGGCTTCCATTTTAAAGCCCGCACCCACTCGAGCTACGGTAACGTCGACGTGCTGCAAGCGGCCTGCCGCCAGGAGGTCTGGCTGAATCCCGTTGATGCCGCGAAACGTGGCATTAAAAACGGCGATACGGTGCGCGTCTTTAACGATCGCGGTGAGGTGAGAATAGAAGCGAAAGTCACGCCGCGCATCATGCCAGGCGTAAGCGCCATGGGCCAGGGAGCCTGGCACGATGCCAATATGAATGGCGATCGTATCGACCACGGCTCGTGTATCAACACCCTGACCACGCACCGCCCGTCACCGCTGGCAAAAGGCAACCCGCAGCACACCAATCTGGTGCAGATTGAGAAGGTGTAAGGGGTGAATTCTATGACCCTGGTTTATGCTTTGGTCTGTATTAATGGTTAATCACGTCGCGCGGACATAACCGCGCGAGCAAGGAAGGTTTAATGAAAGACGTCTCACACCGTGACTCGTTCGCGTTCAGCGCCCGCGTACTGGGCGCGCTGTTTTACTTCGCGCCTGACAGCGAGCAGACAGCCCCGCTGGTGCAGGCACTTACCGCTGGCGAATGGATAGAGGACTGGCCCCTGCCGCCGGAAACGCTGCTGCCCGTTGCCGAAACCTTTGCTTCATCTTCCGATGAGCCGCTGACGGATGCCTGGCAACGGCTGTTTATTGGTCCTTATGCCCTGCCCGCTCCGCCGTGGGGTTCCGTCTGGCTGGACCGTGAATCCGTGCTGTTTGGCGATTCGACTCTCGCGCTGCGCCAGTGGATGCGGGAAAACAATATCGCGTTTCAGATGCAGCAAAATGAACCGGAAGATCATTTCGGCACCCTGCTGCTGCTGGCGGCATGGCTGGCCGAGAATGGCCGCGAGTCGGAGTGCGATCGGCTTCTGGCGTGGCATCTGCTGCCGTGGAGCACCCGCTTTCTGTCGGTGTTTGTCGACAACGCCGGGCATCCGTTCTATATCGCGCTCGGCAGGCTTGCGCAGCTGACGCTGGCGGACTGGCGATCGGCGTTGGTTGTTCCGGTTGCGGAAAAGACGCTGTACCGCTAAGGGATATGGCTTGCTCGCGGGTGGCGAGCAAGCCTTTAACCAGGGTTTGGTTGTGCATCACCACCTGATTCATTCACACTCTCTTTGCTTTGAATGAACCGGAGTGCCAAATAGAGGTCTGGCGCCAGAATCATGTCATCATCATTCATCGTTGGCCGACTTTCTTTAAACCAACGTGTTAATTCCGTTTTCCTGCCCGCAAGGATTAACATAATCTGTCGGGCTTTCAGGTCACGCTTTAACTCATTAATGGTTGCCAGGACACTGATATCTGAATAGGTGAAGCAAGCCACGGCATCAATAACCACCCATTTAGGTTGTACTGCTGCACCATCAACCAGGTTCAATACCCGACGTTTAAAATAAGCCACATTAAAATAGGTCAACGGTGAGTTAAATCGATACATCAGCACGCCCGGGACCATTTTAATATCGGTTGTATTCCCTAATGAGTGGATCATTCCATTTTCGTCAGTCCCCAGTAAGTGCTCAGAGGGACGAAATACCGTACGCAGGAACTGTAACAGGCCAAGCAACACCGCAAGGCCGATCCCCTGAATTACACCGATGATTAAAACACAGCCAAACGTAAAGAAGGCCAGGCGAAATGCCTGTTTATTTCTTCGCCTCAGGTTCCATAACCCACGTAAATCAATTAATGACCACGATGCATACATTAGAACAATACCTAATGTAGATACCGGAATAAATTGTAATGGCTGCGTGAAAAATACCACCACTAAACCTATCAGTAAGGCTGCGACTATGGAAACCAGCTGACTTTTCCCCCCAACGGAATCATTAACCGCGGTCCGGGAATCGGCTCCACTGATGGCAAATCCCTGAGATAGCCCAGACATAATGTTCGCAATACCCAGTGCCCGGAACTCTGCATCAGCATTAATTTCATAGCCATTTTTCGCGGCGAAACTGCGAGCGGTCAGCATCAGACTGACAAAACTCACTAAAGCCAGGTTAAGCGCCGGGATCACTAATTCTCGCATCGGACCGGGCTGGAACGCACCCCAGTTAACGACGGGTAAACCAGGCTGGAAGCCATCCCCCCCAATCGTGGCAATACCATACTGTTGCGCAGATGTTCCCCATACCAGTATCGTTGTTATCACAATGGCAATCAGAGGTGCTGGCCAATTGCTGCGATACGTTTTGATAACCATTAAAATAATTAACGTTAAAAGTGATATCCCTATTGTTAATACATGGCTGTCTAAAAGTCGGCCTGGCAAGGCCAGTATTTTCTCAATAACCTGCGCTTCATCGAGCTTGATCCCCAAAACCTTGCCTAATTGCCCGACAATAATCGTTACGGCTACGCCATTAAGCAACCCTGTAAGAATGGGATGAGAAAGGAGATCGGCAAGTGCACCCAGGTGAAATTTACTGGCAAGCAGGCACCACCCGCCCATCATCAACGTCATGACGATCGTCAGTTGCCAGTGCAGTTCAGGATTGCCTGCAGAAAGAGGAAACACGACGGCTGCAATCACGGCGCAGGTCGTTGCATCAGGGCCAACAATAAGCTGACGTGAAGAACCAAACAGTGCATAAGCTATCATCGGTAAAACGCAGGAATAGAGCCCCACTATTGCCCCAACACCCGCCAATTCAGCATAAGCAATAGCAACGGGTAGCGCTACAGCCGCGACGGATAATCCAGCTTTAACATCATGTTTTAGCCAGCTTTTATCGTAGGCTAATAAATTTTGTAACCCTGGCATGTACTTTAACAATAATTTTCCGAGCACTTTATTCTCCGGACAGGGATGATAGCCACGTAATATTGGCACACTTCTCAGTGAGGTTATGGTTTCCAAATGCTCCGGAGTCAGGTCGATGCCTCTCAGTTCTTAATAAAACGTCAGTCAACTCATTATTCTGACTACTGTTAAACATCATTTAAAAACTACCGCCCCATCATCTTTCCGGGGCGGCTCAAATTCGTCGCTATTGCGCGCTCATATCTATAAGCAACCCGCAATCAGAAACTGTACGTCACCTTCAGGCTTCCCGTTGGCGACGTTTTACGTTGCACTATCGGGCTATCACCCGCATCCCCCGTCAGCTGCGTTACGCCCGCGGAGGTGAGAACGCTCCAGCTCGAGGTGAGCCTGTAGGTCCAGTCAAGGTTCATCGACCAGGCGTAAATTCCCGCTCCGGCGTCATGTCGGGCAAACCCCGATGCGGCGGACTGGGCAGCATTAACCCCATAGTACGTTTGCATGTACTTGCCGGAACCCCAGCTGCCCGTCAGCCCCAGCGTCACCGCATTTTTCGACGATGTGTAGAGCGGGCTGGAAATGCCGAAATGCACCGCCTCACCGTTGTCTCTCTCAGAAACCGGGATCTCAGCCTGCAGCTGAAGATTGAGCCAGTCGGTCACCTTATACCCCAGCCCCGGCACCACGATAGCGGAACCTTTGATATCGCCCATCCCCCGCAGGTAGTCGCTGCCGGAGCTGATCGAATCACTGCTCACGTCTTTATCTTTACGGCCTGTTCGGTAGCTCACTGCGGCGTTGTAATCCAGGTTGCCAATGTTGTTTCCGTAACCGATACCCCGCGTGGTGCTGATAAAGAAACCATTTGCCATGGAATAATCTACTACCTGAGATGCCGAGACCCGGCTTTTATCCGAACCCGAGTAGCGTGGCGCGACGTCCACGCCTCCCCCCAGGGTTAAGACATTGCCCTGTTTCTGCTCTGCCGCCAGTACCGGGGTAGCCAGTAACGCCAGAATAACGCCCGGCACGATGTTTTTCAGTCTGCGGCTCGGAAGTAAATAGGGGAAAGAATGACGCAGTTCGATGTTACTCATTGAAGAAGTCCTTTGGATTCAAATGATTGCAATGCAAGCGGTTTACACGCCAGAGCACTCATTCTGAATACTCACCCTGAGGTTCTTATGAGCCGAAAATGAAGAAACGCTGAAGCGCGTGCGGGCGCTGTCAACCGGACGGATTTCCTGCTACCGTTTTTTTCTTAAGTTGTTCTTCATTCACTGTTGATACAGTTACCAATGTGAAAATCTTACTAATCGAAGACGACCTGGATCTCGGCAATGGCGTACGTATCGCCCTTTCAGATCAAGGATTTGATGTCATATGGGTTCGCCGTAAAGAGGATGCGCTGCATCAGCTTGAGGTCGGCGTGCCGGAACTTATTCTGCTCGACCTGGGGCTGCCCGACGGCGACGGCATGAGCCTGATGACGCGTTTGCGCCAGCAGCTTAAGGGGATCCCCGTCATTATCCTGACGGCGCGAGGTACCCTGCAGGATCGCCTGTGCGGGCTGGATGCTGGCGCAGACGACTATCTTGTCAAACCCTTCGTTCTCGCCGAACTGCTGGCGCGAGTCAGAGCCCTTGCGCGACGCAGCTATGGTTTTGAAAATGAAGCGATAGAAATCAGGAGCTTATCGCTTCATATCCCGACGCGTCGCGTAACGGTGAATGCGCGTCACGTTGAGTTGACGGCCAGTGAATATGCGCTGCTTGAAACGTTGATGCTGCGCGCTGACCGGGTGATCACACGGCGGTTCCTGGAAGAGAGGATATTTGGCGCGAAGGAAAATCTCAGCAATGCGCTCGACGTGCATATGGGGAATTTGCGGCGAAAAATTGGTGACGGCTATGTACGAACGGTGCGGGGCGTCGGGTATGTCATTGATACCGTCGCTATCCAGAAGGTGACAGATTAATGCGAAATGTCTGGCACCAACTGAGGCGCCCAACGCTGGTACGGCGAATTATCATCGCCCAGATGCTGCTGCTTACCCTGCTGTGGTGTCTTTTTTTAACCTTTATTTTATTGGAAGACCTGCGTAGCCCTCCGATACTCACGGGAAGTAAGACTTACGAAACCATTTTTACTCTGGTTGATCTCAGTGACGAGCGCCCGCAGGATCGTAATGATGTCCTGGAAGCATTCAGCAAAGCGTTGCGGGAAGGCTATGGCGGCGGTGAAGATCCGGAGCTGTCGATTAACCTGATAGTTCGCAAAAACAACGAGGTTATTTTCTCTTCTGATGGTGCACCTACGGGGGTAAAAAACACCAGACTGGGCGAAATGCAGCGCGTTCAGAGTGAAGGTCACGCCTGGACGAGCCGCACGCTTAAATCCCCCCACTCCAACGTGGAGGTAACCCTTTTCACCCCTGCCGGAAGCTGGAACTTCTTTATCTACCTGAACTCGCGGGGCTACTACATTATGCCGCTGCTGGTATGTATTCCTTTTCTTCTGTTTCCTGCGTGGCTGTCAATCCGCATTGCGATGCGCCCCTGGAGCAAGGTGGTTAATGAGATCTCATTACGTTCGCCTGACGATCTCTCCCCTTTAAAGGCTGTTCCCGGGCATAAGGAACTCCGCCAGATGGTGGACGCGATTAATGACTTTCTTGCCAGAGTGCGGGAAAGCGCGGAACGCGAACGGGTTTTCATTGCGGACGCCGCGCACGAATTGCGTACGCCGCTGGCCGCGATGCGCATCAACGTGGAGGCGCTGCAGTCCTGGGTGAGCAGCGAGAGCCAGCGGCAGCTGCTTGCAGGGATTGTGCGCAGCAATAGCCGGGCGGCCCGTCTCGTCAACCAGCTGCTGCTGATGATGCACAGTGAAGCGCGCATTGACACCGCGATGGAGCCCGTGCCGCTAACCTCGCTCATACAAGAGCGGATGGCTGCGCTGGAGCCGCTAGCGTCCGGGCGCAAGATTGAGCTGGAATTCTTCGCTGAGGATGAAATCTGGATCGCTGGCGTCAGGGAGCGTCTGATGTCGCTTATAGACAATCTCATTGAAAACGCCGTGAAGTACAGTCCTGAGGGCGGGCGGATTCAGGTGGAGGTATGCTCAGCAGATACATCAGCCCAGCTACGCGTCTCCGATCGGGGGCCGGGTATCCCGGTTGAATTGCGCGAGCGCGTATTCGACCGGTTTTTCCGCGATCCCAATCAGCTGCAAAGCGGGAGCGGACTGGGGCTTGCCATTGTCAAAGCCGTTGCACAGCAGCACGGCAGCAGCGTAAACCTGAGTACTTCCGCAGAAGGTGGCCTCCTGGTGACGGTTGACTTCCCGAACCGCACGTATAGCTAAACCGGAACAGGGTGTTTGATCGCAAATGCCGCAGATTGCTTCAAAAAAATTACCGTATTTGTTATATTGTTGTTTATTGCTTATTCACCTCTGCGGTGCCAAAAAGAACAAGATTCACCGCAACCCAGGAAAGAGAAATGTTAGATTACCGCTTCCCGACAGCTTTGCAGATGGTTCTCAGCGTAGCGATGGCGGAGCAACTAGGTGAACGTTCGACGAGTGCGATTCTGGCCTACGGCCTGGAAGCCAACCCGAGCTTTATCCGCAAATTGATGGTTCCACTCACGCGTGACGGCATTATCGTCTCAACGCTTGGCCGCAACGGCTCAATTCATCTTGGACGTCCGCCGGAAGAGATTACCCTGCGCGATATCTACCTTTCAGTCACCGAAGATAAAAAACTCTGGGCGTCGCGCCCGGACGTGCCGGCCCGCTGCGTGGTCAGCGCGAACGCCTGCTGGTACTTCAAATCTATTTCCGAAGAAGCAGAGCAGGCCTCGCTCGCGGTATTAGCGCGCCACACCGTGGCAAGCGCGCTGGACGAGGTCAAAAAAGCCGATACCAGCGGGTGCGATCCTTTACCTGAACTGATTGCCCAGTACAAAAAAGCCCAGTAATTTACGCAAAAAAAAAACCGCCCTCATAGTGAGTGCGGTTTTTTGTTATCTGCGATATCCCTACGCAGGCAGAACCTCTCTTTCCACTTTGCCGCGCGTCACGAACTTACGCAGCGTCACGTAAAAGACCGGCGTCAGGAACAGACCAAACAGCGTCACGCCCAGCATCCCGGAGAAGACCGTAATCCCGGTGACGCCGCGCACTTCTGCGCCCGCGCCGTGGCCGAGGATCAGCGGAATGGTCCCGGCGATAAAGGCGATGGATGTCATCACAATCGGACGTAAACGCAGGCGGCACGCTTCCAGCGCTGCTTCCATGATGCCTTTCCCCTGAATTTCCAGCTCGCGGGCAAACTCCACGATAAGAATCGCGTTTTTACAGGCCAGCCCCATCAGCACCACCAGCCCCACCTGCACGAAGACGTTGTTATCGCCCCCGGTCAGCCAGACGCCAAACAGCGCGGAAAGCATGGTCATCGGAACGATGAGGATCACCGCCAGCGGCAGCGTCCAGCTTTCATACAGCGCCGCCAGCACCAGGAACGCCAGCAGTACCGCGACCGGGAAGACGATCAGCGCCGTATTGCCCTGCGTGGCCTGCTGGAAGCTCAGATCCGTCCATTCAATGTTCATTCCGTTCGGCAGGATCTGCTTAGACATCGCGTCCAGCTGCGTCATCGCCTGCGCGGACGAGAGTACGCGCGGGTCGGCATCGCCAATCAGATCCGCCGCCGGGTAGCCATTGTAGCGGATCACCGGATCCGGTCCGTAGGTGGTCGTGATTTTCACCATACTGCCAATTGGCACCATTTCGCCCTGGCTATTCCGGGTGCGTAAATTCGCAATATCTTCCACGCTGTCGCGGAACTGCCCGTCTGCCTGCGCCATCACGCGCCAGGTGCGCCCGAACTGGTTGAAGTCGTTCACGTACGACGAGCCCAGATAGGTTTGCAGCGTACCGAACAGATCGGTCAGCGACACGCCCTGCGCTTTCGCCTTATCGCGGTCAACCTGCACGTCCAGCTGCGGAACGTTAGCCTGATAGGTTGAGATCGGGAAGTGCATTCCCGGCGTCTGCATAATCGCACCGGACATGGTGTTCACCGCGTTTTGCAGCGCGCCATAGCCCAGACCTGCGCGATCCTGAATATACAGCGAGTAGCCTGACCCCTGACCCAGCCCCAGAATCGGCGGCGGCAGTATGGAGAAACCAAAGCCCTGCTGGATTTGCGCGATTTTCGCGTTGATCTCCGCGTTAATTTCCGCCGCAGAGTGCTTGCGCTGGTCAAACGGCTTCAGGCCAAAAAACACCGTCCCGGTATTCGGCGTGTTGGTAAACTGCAGCGCGTTCAGCCCCGGGAAAGCCACCGCGTAGTCCACGCCTTCGGTATTCATGCCGATTTCGCTCATTTTGCGGATCACCGCGTCGGTGCGCGCCAGCGACGAACCTTCCGGCATCTTCACGCCGCCAATCAGGTAGAGCTTATCCTGTGTCGGAATAAACCCGCCGGGTACCGCTTTAAACATGACGCCCGCGGCACACAGCAGCAGCAGATACACCACAAACACCGCGCCGCGTCGGCCAAGCGTTTTGCCCACCAGCCCCTGATAGCCGTTAGAGCTACGATGGAAAAAGCGGTTAAACGGACGGAAAATCCAGCCGAACAGGCGATCGATAAGCCGGGTCGGGAAGTCTTTCGGCGCGCCGTGCGGTTTTAACAGTAGCGCCGCCAGCGCCGGAGAGAGCGTTAGCGAGTTGATGGCGGAGATCACCGTGGAAATCGCTATCGTCACCGCAAACTGCTTGTAGAACTGACCGGTTACGCCGGAGAGGAACGCCATCGGCACGAACACCGCGCACAGCACCAGCGCAATCGCGATAATGGGCCCGGAAACTTCACGCATCGCCTGATGCGCCGCCGCAAGCGGCGCAAGCCCCTCTTCAATGTTTCGCTCGACGTTTTCCACCACCACGATGGCATCGTCCACCACGATACCAATCGCCAGCACCAGCCCGAATAAACTCAGGGTGTTAAGCGAAAAGCCCAGCAGATAGAGAATGCTGAACGTCCCCACCACCGACACCGGCACCGCGATCAGCGGAATGATCGACGCGCGCCAGGTTTGCAGGAACAGGATCACCACCAGTACAACCAGCACCACCGCTTCCAGCAGGGTTTGCACCACCGCACGGATGGAGTCGCGCACGAAAACCGTCGGATCGTAAGGTGCCGCCCACTTCATATCTTCCGGGAAACGGGTGGACAGCTCGTCCATTTTGGCGCGCACCGCGTTAGACAAATCAATGGCGTTTGCCCCCGGTGACTGGAAGATACCAATCCCGACCGCGTCTTTATTGTTAAGCTGGGAACGCAGCGCATAGCTTCCGGAACCCATCTCGATACGCGCCACGTCACGCAGGCGGACGACCGAACCGTCCTCCGACGTTTTCAGGACAATGTTGCCAAACTCTTCTTCGGTATGCAGACGCCCCTGGGCGTTAATGGAGATCAGGAAATCGCTCTCTTTCGGCAGCGGCTCGGCGCCAAGCTGGCCGGCGGAGACCTGCACATTCTGCTCCTGCATTGCCGTGACCACGTCCGAGGCGGTCAGCCCGCGGGCCGCGACCTTGTTCGGATCCAGCCAGATGCGCATCGCGTATTCACCGGAGCCGAAAATCTGAATCTGGCCGACGCCGGGCAGACGCGCCAGCTCGTCCTTCACCTTCAGCGTGGCGTAGTTGCGCATGTACAGTGAATCGTACTTACCGTTGGGCGAGAACAGATGCACCACCAGCGTCAGCGTTGGCGACTGCTTCTGCGTCGTGATGCCCAGGCGCCGCACGTCTTCCGGCAGACGCGCCTCGGCCTGCGCTACGCGGTTTTGCACCTGCACCTGCGCCTGATCCGGATCGGTACCCGGACGGAACGTGACGGTAGTAACCAGCACGCCGTCCGAGCCGGCAACGGATTTCATGTACATCATGTTCTCGACGCCGTTGATCGCCTCTTCCAGCGGCGTCGCCACGGTCTCGGCAATCACTTTCGGGTTGGCGCCCGGATACTCCGCACGCACCTGTACGCTTGGCGGTACGACGTCAGGATATTCACTCACCGGCAGAAGCGGGATGGCGATTAATCCTGTGATAAAAATCAGAATCGACAGTACGGCAGCGAAAATCGGCCTGTCGATGAAAAAGCGGGAAAAGTCCATGGGAAGGATTCTCAGGTCAAGTGATCAGTTGAGGGCGGTGCTGGCGGTCATGGCGACGGTTTTCGCGTTCACCGGCATACCCGGCATGAACACTTTCTGTAGACCGTCAACGATGACCTTATCGCCAGGTTTCAGCCCCTGCTGCACGATGCGTAAACCGTCGGCCAGACGCCCCGGCGTAATATCGCGACGCTGCGCTTTACCCTCTTTATCCACGATATAGACATACTTGCGATCCTGGTCAGTCAGTACCGCTTTGTCGTCAATAAGCATGGCCTGGAATTCCGCGCTGCCCGGCAGGCGCACGCGGGCAAAGAGTCCCGGCGTGAACTGACGCTGCGCGTTATCCAGCAGCGCGCGCATGCGGATCGTACCGGTACTCGGCGTGAGCTGATTATCAAGGAAATCCACTTTACCCTGATGGGGGTAGCCCTCCTCGCCGGCAAGGCCGATCTCAACCGGTAGCGCCGTATGGTGGCTGGACGCCCCCTGCCCGTTGCGGGCGAGATTTTGATAGTGAAGATAGGTTGACTCATCCACGTCGAAGTAGACGTAAACCGTCTTCTGCGAGACCAGGGTGGTGAGCACGCTGGCGCTGTCGCCCGCAGAGACCAGATTGCCGCTGGTGATTAACGCCCGGCTGGCGCGGCCATCAATAGGAGCCGTCACTTTGGTGAAGTCGAGATTCAGCTGCGCGGCGTCTACCGCAGCCTGGGCTGCGCGAATATCGGCCTGCGCCTGAATGGCGGCCGAACGGCGCTGCTCCCACTCTTCACGGGATACCAGGTTGGTATTGATGAGTTTATCGGTACGGTTAGCCTCGCTTCGCGCCAGGCTGGCCTGCGTTTTGGCTCTCTCCAGCGTCGCCTGCGCCTGCTCCAGCGCGGCGCGATAGGTTCGGTCATCAATCGTGAACAGCACCTCGCCCTTTTTCACCTCCTGGCCGTCGGTGAAATTCACTTTGTCGATGTAGCCAGAGACACGGGGACGAAGCTGCACGCTTTCCACGGCTTCAATCCGGCCGTTAAAGCTATCCCACTGGCTAATGGATTTCACAACCACGTCTGCAGCATTAACGGCGGGCGCGGGCGGCGCGGCGTTTTGCGCGACGCTGTCATCACATCCGACGAGCAGCACGGAGAGCATCATCGCTCCCAGCGCATTCAGATGATAGTTTCCCCAGGTTTTTTGCAGGCTCATTATTTTTATTCCGGTAATTGTAGCCGCCGGGCAAGACGCAGCGGGAGGTGCCGCGCCACTTCCTTTGTCCGGGCTGGCTTAAGGCCATTTGTGTCGTTCATCGCCACAAAACTGTAACAGTTTCGAATACACTATCGCGGCGATTGTAGGAATGCGCCTAACTAAGTGCAAGAATAATTGTTGCACTTTATGTGCTATTTGAGGCAGCGATAAAAGGCCCGTTTCGGGCAAGGATTTAAATGCAACAATAAAACTTGCAATTATCGTGAAACCAGGCCACCTTAAAATGCAACAGACAAAGATACCTTTCTATCGCTGCGTGGGGGAAACCTGATGAACACTGGCGCATTTATGCATGATTTACTCGACTGGATTGATAACAACCTCGACAGTCGCCTGGACATTGAGACCGTCTCCAGGCGCTCCGGCTACTCGAAATGGCACCTCCAGCGCCTGTTTAAAGAGCACACGGGCTATCCCCTCGCCGGCTATATTCGCGCGCAAAAGCTGCAAAAATCGGTTGAGCGCTTAGCCCACAGCGATGAGCCCATCCTGAACGTGGCAATCGCGCTCGGGTTTGACTCTCAGCAGTCGTTCAACCGCAGCTTTAAGCGCCAATTCGGTCAGGCACCTGGCGCATGGCGACGCAGTATCGGCGGCCGTGAAACGCAGCCGATGCACCAGTAGCTCACTTTTTACTGCAACATCATCCCGAAGCTGCTATACTGTATATAAATACAGTATGAGAGGTGCGTGATGGCTGTTGAAATAAAATATGTTGTCGTAAGAAAAGGTGAAGAGAAAATGACATTTGCCAGTAAGAAAGAGGCTGACGCTCACGACAAGCTGCTCGATATGGCAGACGCGTTCACCGACTGGCTGTTGCAAAGCGGAATGCAGATGGATGAAACGCAGGCTGAAAATCTTGGTCTGTATCTCGCCGAGCAGAAAGAGACCGTGCAGCATATTCTGCGCACCAGCAAGCTCCCTGCTCTCGATGCCCCTGCGGCTGACAGTAAAAAAATCAGAGCGGTAAAAGCTGCCTGATTGCCACATCGTCACCGAGCCTGACGCCGCAAGCAGCATGCTGCTTGCGGCTTTTTTATTAACGTCACGCGCCGGATCGCGGCAAGGCATCAATCATCTCCTGTAATTCATTGTACAGTCTTGCCACATGGAAACCATCGCACACGGAATGATGAACCTGAACGGCAAGGGGCAATAATACTTTGCCATCTTGTTCATAGTATTTTCCAAGCGTAAACATAGGGGCAAAAAAGTTCTTCATGTGCGCAACGTTGACGTTAAAGCTGGTAAAACTCACCCAGGGAATACCCGATATGAAAAAGATATTTTCCCTGGATTCTTCTTTAGGCCAATAAGAAAAATTATTACCGTAGCGCGCAATGTCTTCAGCGTAGGTGTTCTGGAAGTGCTGAATATTGCCATCATAATGGCTCCATAATGATGAAAAGGTCTCTGTTTCATTATGGAAAATGGTATAGTTTGGATGAATTTCGTTCCATATAATAAGCTCATTGTCTTTCATAGCCATACGGAACTCAGGATGACTGTTGACGATCTTAGAAATGAGAAAAATAATAGTCGGGTAAAATTTCCAGCCGACCGCTTTGATATGTTTTAACAGCGCAGTAATATCGATTAAAACCGTCTGGTTAAACGTCGACTGAGCGAACCCCTGAAAAATCTCAAAATGTTCCTTCCTTGCCCAACGAGATAAGTCAACGGACGTATATTCAGGGGTTATTTTTTCCATTTCTAAACCTTTAATGAGCAAGCATATCTCTGATGTTAGCCTAAATTTTTTCCATGCATTAAGCAAGCAGGCGCCTCTGGAGAAAAACGTTTCCGCTTAAAACGCGCTGACCTGCCCGTACAGCGCACTCCTCACTCAATATTATCCCTCCCTCTTCGCGCAAAGGGTGTATTGTTTTTAAATGATTAATCCCCCTGAAGAGAAGCGGCGTCATGATTAACATCCTCGGTAAAACCACCTCCATCAACGTTCGTAAAGTGCTCTGGACCTGTGAAGAAGCGGGCATCCCTTACCTGCAGGAAGACTACGGCAGCGGTTTTGCCTCAACAGAAACGGATGACTTCCGCGCGCTGAACCCCAACGCCATGGTGCCGGTGCTGATGGATGACGATTTCGTGCTGTGGGAGTCCAACGCCATCTGCCGCTATCTGGTGCGCAAGGCCGGACGTCACGATCTGCTGCCTGCAGAGCCGCAGGCCTGCGCCAACGTTGAGCGCTGGATGGACTGGCAGGCAACAGAATTCAATAACGCCTGGCGCTATATCTTCCCGGCGCTGGGACGAAAAAACCCGGACTTTAACGACCCTGCGCGCATTGCGGCGGGAATAAAAGAGTGGAACCACTGTATCACCATTCTGGAAAACCAACTGCAGCGCACCGGGGCCTTTGCGGCAGGCGAGACGTTTACCCTTGCCGACGTTGTGCTTGGGCTGTCGGTGAATCGGTGGAAGATGACGCCGTTTGACAAGCCCCACGTGCCGGCGATTGAGGCCTGGTATGAGCGCCTCAACCAGCGCCCGGCGTTTTTGCGTCACGGCAATAACGGCATGATATAAATTATTTACGCCCACACCTTGAGCAAGGATATTTTATTTAATTACTAAACCCTGAATGGCGTCAGAGGGAATAATAATTAAGCCATATCCTGGACAGCCCGTTGCACCGCTTTGCTAGCCTGACTATTCAGGCAAAGCTCAACCCGGAGGTATTCTTGCTCATTAGACTCAAGAAAGAACGAACGCATAAGGAGGATCGTCGGCTTGCCCTCTGGCTGGCGACCTCGGCAGGTTTGCTTAACGCCATCGCCCTTGGGGCATTTGGCTTTTTCCCCTCTCACATGACCGGCAATACCTCACAATTATCCAGCGAAGTCTCCTCCACAGATCTGAGCGATATGATTTTCTTTGGCTCGATTATTCTCTCTTTTGTCACCGGCGCCATCCTTGCCCGTCTTATTGTACTCTGGGGCATTATCCACAATATCAGGCTGGTTTTTTGCCAAATCCTTTTTGTCGAGGGGGTACTATTGACCGGCATCTCTCTCTACGAGATGTATTTCCACGCCCTCACGAGCAACCGCGAGATTATTATTTTTCTGTGCGGCCTGATGGGCATTCATAATTCAACCTCCACGCAGCTCTCCGGAGGGCGGGTGAGATCGACGCACATTACCGGCACGCTAACGGATGCAGGCATATCACTGGCCTCCGTGCTGGTGGCGATGCTTCGCAGGGATTGCTCGAAGGATACCGCAGCACAAAAAAGTCAGCTGAAAACTCACTTAACCACTATTTTCTCGTTTATGAGCGGAGGGATTGCTGGGCTGCTGCTGTTCAGATGGATTGGGTTTAACGCCATGCTGGCGCTTGGGCTGCTGCTCGCGATTGTTGCCATTTTTTCTATCATTAGCATCTCGGTTCGCGTTCGCCGGGTTCGTGCCTCTATCTAAATAACGAACGACTCTCGGCGTAAGGGCGCCTTCTGATATGTGACACTGTCACTATTGAAAATTCGCTTTAGGACTATTCTGCCCGGCACGCAACCAGCCCTTACGCCATAAGGCTTTAATTAAGGTTGTCACTAATTTCATAGGGTTACTGATTTCCCCCCTTCGCTGGAACCCTTCCCAAACGCTTGCTATAGGTCAATTACCCCTGCCGAAACATGGCATAACAACAGGCAACCGGTGGTTGCTATAACGCATGCGCACAGGGAGACACACCGCAATGCACCCATTACTCATACGCTCGCTGCTGTTTGTCGGCGCCATTCTCGTGGTCCTCGCCCTCCTCGTCTGGGGAATCGGGCTTGAGACAATCAAGGCGCGTCAGGTTGACCTGGTCTACCTCGGGCAACAGCACATGATTCTGGTTTTCTCGTCGATGTTTTTTGCCCTGCTGGTGGGCATTCCGGCCGGTATTCTGCTGAGCCGTCCGGCCGCGCGGGGCGTCGCCGAATACGTGATGCAAATCTTTAATGTCGGCAACACCCTGCCGCCGCTGGCCGTGCTGGCGCTGGCGATGGTGGTGATTGGTATCGGCGATACGCCCGCCATCATCGCCCTGTTCCTCGCCTCGCTGCTGCCGATTGTGCGCAATACCTACGCCGGGCTGTGCTCGGTCCCGTCGTCGCTGCTGGAAGCGGCAAACGGGATTGGGATGACCAAATGGCAGCGCCTGCGCCAGGTTGAGCTGCCCAACGCCTGGCCGGTTATGCTCTCGGGGATCCGCATCGCCACCGCCATTAACGTCGGTACCGCGCCGCTGGCGTTTCTGATTGGCGCCAGCAGCTACGGCGAGCTGATTTTCCCGGGCATTTACCTGAACGATTTCCCGACCCTGATCCTCGGCGCGGCGGCCACCGCCCTGTTCGCCCTGATCCTCGACACCCTGCTGGCGGCGCTGGGTCGCGTGATGAGTCCCCATCTCGCTCGATAACAATAACAAGGAGCTTTTATGAGACTGATATCCAGCCTGGCGGCGCTGTGTGCCGCGGCGCTGTTCACCGGCCAGGCGATGGCAGCCCCGCTGATTCTGGCGACCAAGAGCTTTACCGAACAGCACATTCTCTCGGCGATGACCGTACAGTACCTGCAAAAGAAAGGTTTTCAGGTTCAGCCAAAAACCAATATCGCCACGGTGATCTCCCGCAACGCGATGATCAACAAGCAGATTGATATGACCTGGGAGTACACCGGCACGTCGCTGATCATCTTCAACCACATCAACAAGCGCATGTCGCCGCAGGAGTCCTGGGAGACGGTGAAGCGCCTGGATGCGAAGCACGGTCTGGTATGGCTCAAACCCGCCGATATGAACAACACCTATGCCTTTGCCATGCAGCGCAAGCGCGCCGAGGCGGAGCATATCAACACCATGTCGGAGATGGTGGCGAAAATTGAACAGGTCCGCAAAACCAACCCGGACAAAAACTGGCTGCTGGGCTTAGACCTTGAATTTGCCGGGCGCAGCGACGGCATGAAGCCACTGCAGGAGGCCTATAAGATGGATCTGGACCGTCCGCAAATCCGCCAGATGGACCCGGGTCTGGTCTATAACGCCGTGCGCGATGGCTTCGTCGACGCCGGGCTGGTTTACACCACCGACGGGCGCGTGAAGGGCTTTGATCTCAAAGTGCTGGAAGATGATAAAGGCTTCTTCCCGAGCTACGCGGTCACCCCGGTGGTGCGCAAGGACACCCTGGAGGCCAATCCCGGTCTGGAAGAGGCGCTCAATACCCTCTCGGCCCAGCTCAACAACGACGTTATCACCGAGCTGAACAAGAAGGTGGATATTGACCATCAGTCACCGCAGCAGGTCGCCCGCGATTTCCTGCGTAGCAAACAGCTGCTGTAGGAGGCGCTATGGATACCGTTCACTACATTCTGGACAACTGGGACTATCTGTTAACCCTGACGCTGCAGCATCTGTGGCTGGTGGCGCTGGCCGTGGGCTTAGCGATTATCATCGGCGTCCCGCTGGGCATTTTGATTGTGCGCCACAAGTGGCTGGCGACGCCGGTGCTGGGGATTGCCACCATCGTGTTGACCATCCCTTCCATTGCCCTGTTTGGCCTGATGATCCCGCTGTTTTCGCTGATCGGTCAGGGGATTGGCGCCCTGCCTGCAATCACGGCGGTGTTTCTCTACTCGCTGCTGCCGATCGTGCGTAACACCCACACGGCGCTCGACAGCCTGCCGCCGGGCCTGCGCGAAGCCGGACGCGGCATCGGCATGACGTTCTGGCAGCGTCTGCGCTGGGTGGAAATTCCGATGGCGCTGCCGGTGATTTTCGGCGGGATCCGCACCGCCGTGGTGATGAACATCGGCGTGATGGCGATTGCCGCCGTGATTGGCGCGGGCGGACTTGGCCTGCTGCTGCTTAACGGCATCGGCGGAAGCGATATTCGTATGTTGATTGCGGGCGCGCTGATGATCTGTCTTTTAGCGATTGTGCTCGACTGGCTGCTGCACCGTCTGCAGGTGGTTCTGACTCCAAAGGGGATTCGATAATGATAAAACTGGAAAACCTCACCAAACAATTTTCACAGAAGCACGGCCAGACCTTTAAGGCCGTCGATAACGTCAACCTGAATGTGCCCGAAGGGGAAATGTGCGTCCTGCTCGGCCCGTCCGGCTGCGGAAAGACCACCACCCTGAAGATGATTAACCGCCTCATCACCCCAAGCAGCGGGACGATCCTGATCAACGGCGAGGACACCAACGGAATGGACACCGTGACCCTGCGCCGCAACATCGGCTACGTGATCCAGCAGATTGGCCTGTTCCCGAACATGACCATTGAAGAGAACATCACCGTCGTGCCGCGCATGCTGGGCTGGGATAAAGCGCGCTGCAAAGCCCGCGCCGAAGAGCTGATGGATATGGTGGCAATGGATCCGCACAAGTTCCTCCACCGTTATCCGCGCGAGATGTCCGGCGGCCAGCAGCAGCGTATTGGCGTTATTCGCGCCCTGGCGGCGGATCCTCCGGTACTGCTGATGGATGAACCCTTCGGTGCGGTGGACCCGATCAACCGTGAGGTGATCCAGAACCAGTTCCTCGAGATGCAGCGCAAGCTGAAAAAAACCGTCATGCTGGTGAGCCACGATATCGACGAAGCCCTGAAGCTCGGCGACCGCATTGCGGTATTCCGTCAGGGGAAAATCGTCCAGTGCGCCAGCCCGGACGAGCTGCTGGCGAAACCGGCGAACGAGTTTGTCGGCTCGTTTGTCGGTCAGGACCGCACGCTGAAGCGTCTGCTGCTGGTTTCCGCCGGCGACGTCACCGACCAGCAGCCGACCATTACGGTACGGGGTTCGACTCCGCTCCCGGAAGCCTTTGCAACCATGGATGATAACGATATTCGCGCGATTACCGTGGTTGACGAGCACGGCAAGCCGCTGGGCTTTGTGAAGCGTCGCGAAGCGCGTAACGCCAGCGGGACCTGCGCCGACATCCTGCATCCGTTCCGCATGACCGGCAAAGCCGAAGACAACCTGCGCGTGGTGCTATCACGTCTGTATGAGAGCAACACCAGCTGGATGCCGATCGTGGATGAGGACGGGCGCTACAACGGCGAGATTTCGCAGGATTATATTGCCGAATACCTGAGCTCAGGGCGTACGCGCCGGGCGCTGAATATTCATAGTGAGAGCTGAGAATTATATTTACTTAGTTTTTGGATACAGCGTAGAAAAGCCCCTTCACGGGGCTTGTGTTTGGCTTATGTTGGGTTTACCAGCGAATTTCAGAAGTGAGAATAAATGCTACTGCTTTCACCATTTCGTCAAGATCGTAATTAATCTGCATTGTGATTGGCGTATGAAAATCTTCAACGGTGTATTTTTCAACCCACCCGAAAGAACGATTCATTATCATTCTTGGGGTAACCAAGCCTTCGGGCTCACCAAATGACTGATGAATCCATGCGCGAGACATGTTCTGCTGCAACGGTGTAGGGAGTTCATTCGGGAAGACCCATCCCTTTACGTCATCACGCTGAATAGACAACGTAATTTCTTTCAGTATTCTCCCTTCTCGAATAAAGGCTAAAAAAACGCCTTCGTTCACCATTGGTAAAAGTAACACAGGATCGCCTGCAGCCCCTTTAGGATCACTTTTGTAGGTGATTAACCCATTATTAACTAACTCTTTATAGCTTTTGCCCAGATTATGGATAAGTGCTACTACATTTACTGTCATTTGTATAATCCTTGCTGGCCGTTCAGCGCGTGCATTTTGGTTCTGGCAGTTTCTATTTGTTCTTCAGTGGCACCCTGCTTTTTTAACGATGGCTTAATGGTATCCAGATTACGATCAGCTGCTGCCCGTAAGTTCTGTGAGTCTAGATCAATCTGTGTCAGGGTATTACGTCCGCCATAAGTTTCACTGATTTTCTGATGCACATCTTTAGGGACAACGATAGCCGCCACCTGCAATGAAAATTCCTGAATTTCCGTTTCTTTTAAATATGGATACTCCCTACGGAGATAGGCCTTAACAGCCGCAGCCGACGGCATGTGATCCGCCTCGTAAACCCCCTGCCGAGAACGGCGTTTGAAGTCACTGTATAGCTCAACCTCCAGAAACTCCACCGGTGGTTTGCTCAGGTAGATATAAATCGGCGGCAGGTCAGGGAACGGCAGGATCAGAATGTAATCCGCGAAATGCTTTTCCTCCGGTGCCGGGCTGGTGGTCGCCGTTATGCCGGTGTTATCCGGCAGCGGGTCAACTATCACCGGTTTCGGCAACACCGGACGCGCCTGGTTGCCGGTATTCCACGGCTTTTCCTCGACCGTTCGGTCAGGCGTCCAGATAATGGTGATGTGCGGATCTTCTTCCGTGGTGAAGGTGTACGCCTGCGCGCTGGTGTCGTACTCCATTTTTCTGACACGCACACTGTCCCGGCCAGGTGGTGTGTGCCAGCCATGCGGAACCGGGTTCCCTCTGCTGTCCTTCTCCCACGTATAGCGCACCCGGCTCGGGGCTTCATGCATCTGCTCCAGGCGCATACGGTCGATAAAATCCTGTTCGCCGTCGTTCAGCCTGCCGGGCATCATCCCCACCAGCAGTCCGGCCACGGGTGCACCGGGTCCGGCAACAGCACCACGCACCGCCCAGGTGCCGTAAGTCAGTGCCCTGCCGCTTATCAGCTCCAGCAGGCTTGCGCCTGCCGTGGCCGTCTGCGCCCGTGCAGCAGCAGACGCGGCAGCCACCGCAGCCTGATAATCCATCTCCTCATGGTTACCGTTCCACCAACGATACAAGGCGCTGCGCTTCTTCGGTTTGGGGATATCTTCTGGCTTTTTCTTTCTGGCGGTCTGTGCGTGCTGCGGGGTGTCTGAATCGGTCACGGGGTCGCTGGCGGGCATGGCCTGAAAAAATGCCATATCAGCAAAATTGGTGTGAGGTTCACGCTGGTCGCCTGCATCATTGCAGCCCTCGCCACGGAGGCAGGATTTTGCAAATACCCGGTTTCGCTCCCTTTCCTCCTCCCTGTGTTTCTCTTCCCTCTCCTGCTCTGCCCTGCGTTCGGCCAGCATCACAGCGTGCCTTTCCCTGACGATTTGTTCTGGTGATGGACCACTACCCAGCCAGTCGCCAATGGGAGCGATGATAAAATTTGTTCCCGGCGGGCATCCACACCTGACGTTAGAGCGATCGACAGCAGCGGCAACACCATGGAAGCTTACGCGGGGTTCACCATCAAGAATGGTACCGGGCTTTCCGCAGTTTTTACACGGCGTGGTTTTATCACCAACCCTGACGACCCCTCGCCCGTGTTCGGTGCAGTACGGCAGGGATCCAATACAGGTTGCCCCGGTAGAGGTTTTATCTCCTGTCAGCGCCTGCCCCCGGCCATAATTATCGGTACGGTAACCCATGCATTACGCTCCGGTAATTAGTGAGTTCGTTACTCATAAAGAATTTCCTTTTCCTTCCTGTAAATAAAAAAGCAATTTTACTATGAATACGAGTTCACCAAATTTATTCAGCACTTTTGGTTAATATTTAATAATCAAATAAATGACAAAGAAAAATAAATAATATATATAGAACACCTTATAAAAGCTCATTTGCATACTGGTTGAGTTGCAACCACAATAGGACATCGTCCCCGTTTATTCGCGACCCATGCAACGTCTTCATACGTACCCCGACATCCGCGCAATGTTTCGCCGACTCCTGATTGCAACCGTCACCGGCGTGCTGGCCGCACTGGCCGTTGCGGTGTTCCGCCACAGCATGTACCTGCTGGAGTGGCTGCTTCTGAGCAACGACAGCGGCAGCCTGGTGAATGCCGCCGCGTCGCTCTCCCCCTGGAGGCGCGCGCTGACGCCCGCGCTGGGCGGGCTGGCTGCCGGGCTGTTGCTCTGGGGATGGCAGCGCCTGACCGCCCAGCGGCCTCATGCCCCCACCGATTATATGGAAGCGCTGGAGACCGGCGACGGTCAGTTTGACTACGGCGCGAGCCTCGTTAAATCTCTTGCTTCGCTGCTGGTCGTTGCCAGCGGAAGCGCCATCGGCCGCGAAGGGGCCATGATCCTGCTTGCCGCCCTCGCCGCCTCCTTTTTTGCCCGGCGCTTTACGCCCAAATCGGAATGGAAGCTTTGGATCGCCTGTGGCGCCGCCGCCGGGATGGCCAGCGCCTACCATGCTCCGTTAGCGGGAAGCCTGTTCATTGCAGAGATTCTGTTTGGCACGCTGATGCTGGCCTCGCTCGGCCCCGTGGTGATTGCGGCGGTGGTGGCGCTTCTTACGACGCAACTCCTGGCACCGGGTGCCGGCACGCTCTACGCGGTCCATTTAAGCGGCATACTCACCGCGGCCGATTATGCCCTGCTGGTTGCGATAGGGCTGCTGGCAGGTCTCTGCGGACCGCTGCTGATGTGGCTGATGGCGTTCAGCCACGGGCTTTTCCTGCGCCTCAGGCTTTCGCCGCCGTTGCAGCTGGCGCTCGGCGGCTTGATTGTCGGGCTGCTTTCACTTTTGACGCCGAAGGTTTGGGGGAACGGCTACAGCGTGGTTCAGGCTTTTCTGCTCGCCCCGCCGCTGCTGTCGGTGATTGCCGGCGTGTTCATCTGTAAATTGCTGGCGGTGCTGGCAAGCAGCGGTTCGGGTGCGCCGGGCGGGGTATTTACGCCAACGCTGTTTGTCGGTATGGCTACGGGGATGCTGTTCGCGCAGCTTTTCGCGCTGTGGCTGCCGGGTTCTGAGACGGCCATGTTGCTGGGGCTGGCCGGGATGGCAACGCTGCTCGCTGCGACCACGCATGCGCCCATTATGTCGGCGCTGATGGTCTGTGAAATGACCGGGCAGTATTTTTTACTGCCCGGTTTACTGGTCGCCTGCGTGATAGCGTCCGTACTGTCGCGGACGTTACGCCACGACTCGATCTACGGTCAACACGCCACCGAGGGCAGAGAGATCGATGTACTGCGCTAGCTCGCGCTGTTCGGCGCGAGGCAGATAAGGCAGCTCGCCCACCAGCGGGCCAGGCAGTTTGGTGCTCAGTACATCGATGATCTCGGCGTAGTGCGCGAGGCCTGGATTAATACGGTTTGCCACCCAGCCAGCCAGTGGCAGGCCGTCATTGGCAATCGCCTGCGCCGTCAGCAGCGCGTGGTTGATACACCCTTCCTGGATCCCCACTACCATCACTACCGGCAGCTGCTCCTGCACGACCCATTCAGACAGCGGGCGTAAATCATTCATCAGGCTGCGCCAGCCGCCCGTTCCTTCGACGACTACGTGATCGACCTGCTCACTCAGGTTCGCCAGCCCGTCGGATAACAGGGAATAATTGATCGGGCCGCTGTGCGCCACGCTGCTTTCATCTTCGCTTAACGCAATAGGATTGACCGCGTGGTAAGGCAGTTCCAGCGACGAGACGCTTTGCAGCACCAGGGCGTCTTTATTTCGCAATCCCTCTGGCGTCTCTTTACTCCCTTTGGCGACCGGTTTGTACCCAGCGACGCGTTTACCGCTTGCTGTCAGAGCCTGCAGCAATGCGCGGGATACAACGGTCTTGCCGACAGAGGTATCTGTACCAGTAACAAAGAAACGCTTAAGCATGACTCACTCCACCTCTTGGGTATGCTTCGAAAATATCAACCAGGTAAATAATTCAGTGGAGGAAGTCTACGGGATGCGTGCGCTACCCGGCTTGAGATAGCGCAATTTTTCTTACATCTGCGGAAAAGAGTTAACCCTGTAACAGGCGGATAAGCAGCGAGCCGTTGTACATGGCATCTTTGACCAGCGCCGCACCGGCCATTGTGCCCTGGTTGGAAAACTGGGTACTTTCTACCGCAATATTTCTGCTGTAGGCGGGAAGCGACTGCTGCTGAATACAGGCCGTAATCGCCGGAAAAAGGATCTCCGCCGCCTGGCTGAGCGGTGAGCCGATCAGGATTTTTTGCGGATTGAAGAGGTTCACCATAATCGCCAGAATGCGGCCTACGTTATTACCCACCCCGGTAATAATGTCCTTCGCCAGCAGATCCCCCTGACGCGCGGCGGCGCAAAGGGAATCCACCGTTAAGGGTTGGCCGTGAAGCGATGAGCTCATGGACTGACTGAGCCTCACCTGCGCCAGTTCGAGCACGCTTTCCACGCTGGCGATCGTCTCCAGACAGCCGTGGTTCCCGCAGTAGCAACGCTTGCCGTACGGGTCGACCTGGGTATGGCCAATTTCCACCAGGCTGCTGCTCCCGGCGTGGAGAAGCCGTCCATCGGTGATCACCCCCGCCCCGACGTTATGGTCGATGACCACCTGAATGACATCCCGCGCACCGCGCGACGCGCCAAACAGCGCTTCCGCCATCGTCCAGGCGCTGATGTCGTGCTGAATATAGACCGGCACGCCGGTATGGTTTTCCAGCACTTCGCCCAGCGGCATCTCTTTAACATCGTCGTAAAACGGCATGCGGTGAACAATACCATTTTCGGTATCAATAATGCCGGGCATGGTGATGGCAATCGCCGTTAAGCGTTCAAGCCGCTGCTGATGGCGAATAAAGAAGCGATCGATATGGGAGACAATCGCATCGAGAAGCGGTTCCTCGGCGTTGAGCGGCAGCTCAAGCCGGTCTTCCACCACCAGCTTGCTGCTGAGATCGCGCAGCGCAAGGAAGATCTCTCCGCGGCTGATGCGCAGCGAGAGGTAGTGCCAGGCTTCCGTCTCGACCACCAGGCCGACCGCCGGACGACCACGGCTGCCCGGCTCCTGAATTTCCGTCTCCTGGACCAGGTGCGCTTCCAGCATTTCGCGGACAATTTTGGTGATACTGGCAGGTGCCAGCTGTGCCAGGCGCGACAGATCGATACGCGAAACCGGACCAAGCTGATCAATCAGGCGATACACCGCGCCAGCGTTGGTCTGCTTAATCTGATCAATATGCCCTGGCTGACTATCAGCAACCACCTCGTACTCCCTTATTTTCGAGCTTCGAAATAAACTGTTGGCTATGGTGAAGCACTTCCATGGGTGTCGTCAAATATTTACTTAGCCTTGTGATTTACCGCACATTTTTACCCGTTTTCCAGGGAAATATCAGACCGCGGAAGCCTGGATTAACCGCTGTTTGAAGCGCTGGGCAGCATGACTCTGTTCGCGATGTTTTGACCACACCAGCCACATCTCCGAAACGGCATCCTCCTCGGCGATAGTAACCCAGCGCATCTCACGCAGCTGTACCCGCTTAAAGGAGGCCGGGAGTATCGACACGCCCAGCCCGGCGGCGACCAGGCCGATAATGGTCATCGCCTCTCCCACTTCCTGGGTAATGACCGGCGCCAGATCGTAGCGGCGCATCAGCCCCAGAATATCGTCATACAGGCCCGTCCCGACCTGCGGGTCAAAAAAGACAAACGGCTCTTTTGCCAGCTCCGCCAGCGAAACCGCCGGACGCGACGCCAGCGGGTGATCGTTCGGGATCATGGCCATCAGCGGTTCGCGCAGGATAACCTCCCACGCCAGCGTGTCCGGCAGCTGGGTATTACGCATCAGCCCCAGATCGAGCGCACCTTCGTTAAGCGGCGCAATCTGCTCGCGGGTATTAATTTCGCGCGTCTGAATATGCACGTCCGGAAAATGACGGCGTAATGACGAAAGCGTCTGCGAGACGGCGCTGATAAACGGCGCGGACGAGGTAAACCCGATGCGCAGCTCTCCGGCTTCCCCAAGATAGAGCCGTTCCGCCCGGGCAGCGGCGTCGTCGACCATGCTCAGAATTTGTCGGCTGTCGATCAGAAACTGCTTACCCGCTGCCGTCAGGCTCACGCTGCGGTTGGTGCGGGCCAGAAGACGCGCCCCGACCTGCTGTTCGAGGATTTGAATCTGCTGGCTTAAGGGCGGCTGAGAAATGTTCAGCCGTGCCGCCGCGCGGCCAAAATGCAGCTCCTCAGCGACGGCGACAAAGTAGCGAAGATGACGCAGCTCGATATTCATATTTTTAAAGTATCATTTGAGATTATTAATATATTAGACAGAATATTTACATTTTCCTACCCTGAAGGTGTGGTCATACCCGTCACCAGAAATCACGGGGATGTTTAAGCAAGGAAACTGTGTGAGTCGTACATCTACCATTGATATCGAGCCGGCCAGAGATATTAATGATTTGCCTGTAGCATCGCAGCCGGTTCAGTTCATCAAACGTGGTACCCCCCAGTTTATGCGCGTCACGCTGGCGCTCTTTTCCGCCGGTCTGGCAACGTTTGCCCTGCTCTACTGCGTTCAGCCGATCCTGCCCGTGCTCTCCCATGAGTTTGGCGTATCGCCTGCCAGCAGCAGCGTTTCACTCTCTATTTCTACCGGCATGCTGGCGATTGGCCTGCTCTTTACCGGGCCGCTGTCCGACGCCATTGGCCGTAAACAGGTGATGGTAACCGCCCTGATGCTGGCCTCGGTCTGTACGTTACTCTCGACAATGATGACCAGCTGGCACGGCATTTTGATGATGCGCGCGCTGATCGGGCTCTCGCTCAGCGGCGTGGCGGCAGTCGGGATGACCTATCTCAGCGAGGAGATCCACCCGAGCTTCGTCGCCTTTTCGATGGGGCTGTACATCAGCGGGAACTCGATTGGCGGCATGAGCGGGCGTCTGCTGAGCGGGGTATTCACGGACTTCTTTAGCTGGCGCATTGCGCTGGCGGTGATCGGGTGTTTTGCGCTGGCATCGGCCCTGATGTTCTGGAAAATCCTGCCGGAATCGCGCCATTTTCGCCCGACGTCTCTGCGCCCGAAAACGCTGTTTATCAACTTCCGCCTGCACTGGCGTGACAAAGGTTTACCGCGACTGTTTCTGATGGGATTCCTGCTGATGGGTTCCTTCGTGACGCTGTTTAACTATATTGGCTACCGGCTGATGCTCTCGCCGTGGCATCTGAATCAGGCCGTTGTGGGTTTGCTTTCCGTGGCCTATCTCACCGGTACGTGGAGCTCGCCGAAAGCCGGGGCGATGACGGCACGCTTTGGCCGCGGGCCGGTGATGCTGGTGTTTACCGCGGTGATGCTGCTCGGCCTGCTGCTGACGCTTTTCTCTTCCCTGTGGCTTATCTTTGCCGGGATGCTGCTCTTCTCCGCAGGCTTCTTCGCCGCTCACTCCGTCGCCAGCAGCTGGATTGGCCCGCGCGCGCGTCGCGCCAAAGGCCAGGCATCGTCGCTGTATCTGTTTAGCTATTATCTGGGCTCAAGCATCGCCGGGACGCTGGGCGGCGTGTTCTGGCATCACTACGGCTGGAACGGCGTGGGCGGATTTATCGCGCTGATGCTCTGTGCCGCACTGCTGGTGGGCGCAAGCCTTCATAAATGCCTGAGATAATCATCCTGCGGGCTGATGCCCGATCCAGATAAACGGCACCAGCTTACTGGTGCCGTTTCACGTTCAGGAATCCCAGGCCTGCTCTATCTTACCGGCTTCAAACTGCGGAGGCGGTTTTCGGAAGCGGCGCGTGAGCCAGGTCAGGTAAAGGACACCCAGTGCCGCCCAGATGAGGCCAAGCGTCAGGGACGTCGCTTCGAGGTTTACCCACAGCACGCCGACCGTTGCGGCACCAATGAGTGGCAGCAGGAAATAGTGGAGCCGATCTTTCCACGTTTTGTTCAGCCCCTTACGCCGCCAGAAATGGTTGTACACCGAGAGATTAACAAACGTAAACGCCACCAGCGCGCCAAAGTTGATCAGCGCCGTCGCGGTCACCAGATCAAAGTACAGGGCCGACAGCGCCACTATCCCAACCATAATCACGTTCAGGGCCGGAGTGCGCCATTTCGGATGCACGTAGCCAAACACCCGCTCAGGAAAGACGTTGTCACGCCCCATCACATACAATAAGCGTGAGACGCTGGCGTGCGAGGCCAGGCCTGAAGCGAGCGTATTCACAAACGTGGTGCACAGAAACACCGACTGGAAGAGCTTGCCGCCCACGTACAGCGCAATTTCCGGCAGCGCGGCGTCCGGGTTCTTGAAGCGAGCGATCGTCGGGAAAAAGAGCTGCATGAAAAACGAGGCAACAATAAATATCAGCCCGCCATACAGTGCGGTCAGGAAAATGGCTTTGGGAATAACCCGCGCCGCATTTGGCGTCTCTTCCGACAGCGTGGTGACTGCGTCGAAGCCGAGGAAAGAGAAGCAGACGATAGTCGCGCCGGTAATGATAGGAAGCAGGTGCGCGTTCTCGCTGATAAACGGCTGGAGCGACCAGACGGTGCCAACCCCCTCCCCCTTGTGCAGTCCATGCACTACCAGTATGACAAAGACCACCATGATGGCGACCTGCACCAGCACAAACAGAGTGTTAAAGTTGGCGACCAGGTTAACGCTTTTCAGGTTCGCCAGCGTCAGGATCGTCACAAACCCCACCACCCAGACCCAGGGCGGGACTTCAGGGAACAATGCGGAAAGGTAGATCTTCGCCAGCAGCACGTTGATCATCGGCAGGAAGAGATAGTCCAGCAGCGATGACCAGCCGACCATAAAGCCTAAGTGGGGGCCGATCGATTTCTGCGTGTAGGTATAAGCAGAGCCCGCTTCCGGGAACTGTCGTACCAGTTTGCCGTAGCTGATGGCGGTAAACATGACGCCCGCCAGCGCCAGGAGATACGAGGCGGGCACGTGTCCGTTGCTGATACCGGACACAATGCCGAAGGTATCAAACACGGTCATGGGAGTGAGGTAAGCCAGCCCCATCATGACCACCTGCCAGAGCTTGAGGGAACTGCGCAGCCGGGTTCTTCCGGCCATGCGCGGCGAATCAAGAGAGGTGTTAGTCGCCATAAACCATCCCCCCCATGCTTACCGTGGTTTGCAATCGCGTTGACCGTAACGCAAACCTGCTTAGCAAAGGGGGAAGTTGTAAAGAACATACGCGATCGTACCAGCGCAGCGTCTCTCGCTCGCACTCACAGCAGGCGCCTGACTGGCCCCCTTCGCCCTGCGGATAGTTGAACATCTGCATCATTTCCTACCTCGTCACACAGTGTCGTTAAGAAAGTCCCTGTGCCGCCTGCGCTCCATAACGCGACTCCCGGGAGATAGCTGGCGTGCCAGCGAACGTTTCGGCCAGGCTCCGCGCAGGCCGTTTGGTGATACGTATGCGGTGAAACAAAGCGGCCCCTAACCGGGGCTCGTCATCAGGCGTTTTTCAGCATCCACTCAATTTCTGTTTCGGTAATCAGGCGTTCAAACTGCAGTAATTCATCATTTTTGCAGGCGTGATAGACGTGGCAGAAACGTTCGCCCAGCCGCTCGCGAAGATGATCGTTCTGCATAAATTCCCACAGTGCATCGCTCTGACGAATCGGGAACGGCAGTCCGTCCTGCTCCAGGCCATTGCCTTCCACTTCTTCCTGCAGGGGTAAATCGTTATCCAGCCCGTGCAGAATGCCGGCAAAAATCGCCGCCATCACCAGATACGGGTTCGCGTCTGCTCCCGCCACACGGTACTCGACCCGATGGTTATGGCGATCGCCGCAGGGGATACGCAGGGCAACGGTGCGATTATTGTGTCCCCATGACGCCTGCGTCGGTACGTACATTCCCGGCTGGAAGCGGCGGTAGGAGTTGACGTTCGGTGCCAACAGCGCCATGGACGCAGGCATCAGATCGATCATCCCGGCCAGCGCGCGTTTCAGCAGCGCGGAATCCTCGCCGCTGGCGTCTGCGAGCACGTTTTCGCCTCGGTTGTTTTGCATGCTGATGTGGATATGCATCCCGCTGCCCGCATGCTCTTCATACGGCTTTGCCATAAACGTGGCGTGCATCTTATGTTTTTCCGCCATCTGCCTGACGAGACGTTTTAGCGCCAGCGCATCATCGCAGGCGTCGAGCACGTTTTCCGTATGGTGCAGGTTTATCTCAAACTGGCCCGGGGAGGCCTCAGCCACGGCCCCGTCGGCGGGGATCAGCTGCAGCTGCGCCAGTTCGTCAATGTCGTTCAGCACGTCAGCAAAGTGGTTCAGGTTATCAACCGAGTAGACCTGACTCTGCGTGTTACGTACGTCGGTACCCGGCGCGCAGGGTGGCTGCAGATAGCCGTCGGCATCGCGCTTACGGTCAAGTAAATAGAACTCCAGCTCTACCGCTACCACGGGGAACAGGCCGCGCTGGCGCAGCTGCTGCCAGAGTCGGTTGAGTACGTTCCGCGGCTCAACGTCAAAGGGAGCGCCATCTTCATCGACCATGGTGAGCTGCACCTGACCAATGTATTCCGGGTCGGCGGCGGACGGCGTCAGGGTACCCGGTACCGGCACGCAGATACAGTCCGGCTCGCCGAGCTCCTGCCCCAGGCCCGCCTCTTCCACGACGTTACCTAAAATGTCCATGGCGAAAACCGATGCCGGGAAATAGCAGCCTTTTTCAAGCTTGCTCAGTCCGGCAACCGGGATGCGCTTGCCGCGAAAACAGCCGTTCAGGTCGGTCAGGAGGACATCAATAAACTGGGTGTCAGGATACTTTTCTAAATAGCGCTTCACTTCCTGCGTAAAGGCGCTGCCCCGCCTCTCATCCGTGTGCTGCACAAAGTTCTCAACTTCTACGATATTGGTTTCCATGATTTACCACCGTTTTTGGGATTTGCGTTCGCTGCTCTGGACTGTCAAATATAATGTCCACCCTATCGAATCTGTATGCAAACAAATTGTTTGTCAAATGTTAAATTAAGTTTGCAAAAGGCAGATCCCGTTGCTAGATTGAGAAAATATTGAACGAAAAGGCCGTTTCACAGGCGAGAATGGCCTAAATTTAGTCCACTTTGTGAGGGCGATCATGGAAAATATAATGAACAAGCCAGTTATTGGCGTAGTGATGTGCAGAAACAGGCTTAAGGGTCATGAGACCCAGACCCTGCAAGAAAAGTACCTGAATGCCATTATTAACGCGGGGGGCTTACCGATTGCCTTACCCCATGCGCTGGCAGAGCCAGAGCTACTTACCGCTCTGCTGCCAACCCTGGACGGGATTTACCTGCCGGGCAGCCCAAGTAACGTGCAGCCGCACCTTTATGGTGAAAACGGCGATGAGCCTGACGCCGATCCCGGGCGAGATCTTCTGAGTATGGCGCTGATTGCCGCCGCGCTCGAAAGGCGCATCCCCATTTTCGCCATCTGCCGGGGGCTGCAGGAACTGGTTGTTGCGACGGGAGGGACGCTGTATCGCCGCCTGTTCGAGCAGAACGACCTGCTTGAACACCGGGAAGATCCTGAACTGCCGGTTGAGCTACAATACGCCCCTTCTCATGAGGTTCAGGTTCAGGAGGGAGGACTGCTGTCTCAATTAATACCAGGCTGTAACACATTTTGGGTAAACTCGTTACACGGGCAAGGTGCACGATCGTTAGGACCACGGCTTCGCGTGGAGGCCCGTTCGACGGACGGGCTGGTCGAAGCGGTCAGCGTTCATGACCACCCTTTTGCCCTCGGCGTGCAATGGCACCCCGAATGGAACAGCAGCGAGTACGCCCTCTCACGTATGTTGTTTGATGGTTTTATCACCGCCTGTCAAAGCCACATTGCCGAGAAGCAGCGGCTTTGACCACTACCGTAAAGGAAATGCAACTATGAGCGATGACGGACTGGCGCCAGGGAAACGTCTGTCTGAGATCCGCCAGCAATTGGGTCTCTCGCAGCGGCGTGCCGCCGAACTGTCTGGGTTAACACACAGTGCCATCAGCACCATTGAGCAGGACAAAGTGAGTCCTGCCATCAGTACGCTGCAAAAGCTGCTGAAAGTCTATGGGCTGTCGCTCTCGGAATTCTTTTCGGAACCGGAAAAACCTGATGAACCGCAGGTGGTTATTAATCAGGAAGACCTTATCGAAATAGGCAGTCAGGGAGTTTCGATGAAGCTGGTTCATAACGGAAATCCGAACCGTACGCTGGCGATGATTTTTGAAACTTACCAGCCTGGAACCACGACCGGAGAGAGGATCAAACATCAGGGTGAGGAGATCGGTACGATACTGGAAGGTGAAATAGTGCTGACCATTAATGGCCAGCCTTATCACCTGGTTGCAGGGCAGAGCTATGCCATCAATACCGGCATACCGCACAGCTTCAGCAATACCTCGGCAGGCATCTGCCGCATTATCAGTGCCCACACCCCCACCACGTTCTAATTACCACTCAGTCCCGGCGTAAGCGCGCTTACGCCGGGACAAATAAAAACGATCAATGTCGGCATTCAACGGGTTAATTCCCGGGATGCCCCACGGCTTCGTATTGCCTGAAACGGCCATGCCTTTATTTATCTGATTGCGAAAGAAAGGAGTGAATATGCATTTTCAGCACCTGACTTACTGGCAGGATAAAGCAAAAAACAGCGCCATTGAGACCCGGTTATTTATTAACGGTGCCTATTGTGACGCCGCCGATAATGCCACGTTTGAAACCGTCAATCCCGCTACCCAACAGACGCTGGCGAACGTGGCCCGGGGCAAGCAGGCGGACGTGAACCGCGCGGTTCAGGCCGCACGTGAGGTATTTGAACGCGGCGACTGGTCACAGGCGTCTCCGGCCCAGCGCAAGGCCGTGCTCAATAAGCTCGCCGATTTAATGGAACGCCACGGCGAAGAGCTGGCCTTACTGGAAACGCTGGACACCGGTAAACCCATCCGCCACAGCCTGCGCGACGATATTTCCGGCGCGGCTCGCGCCATTCGCTGGTACGCCGAAGCGGCGGATAAAGTCTACGGCGAAGTGGCGCCTACGGGTCCGGGCGAGCTGGCGATGATCGTGCGCGAGCCGATCGGGGTTGTCGCGGCCATCGTCCCCTGGAACTTCCCGCTGCTGCTGGCCTGCTGGAAGCTGGGCCCGGCGCTGATCGCGGGCAATAGCGTGGTATTAAAACCGTCGGAGAAATCACCGCTCACCGCCCTGCGCCTGGCCGGGCTGGCGAAAGAGGCGGGCCTGCCGGACGGTGTGCTGAATGTGATAAGCGGTTACGGCCACGAAGCGGGCCAGGCGCTGGCACTGCATCCGGAGGTCGAAGTGCTGACGTTTACCGGCTCTACCCGTACCGGCAAGCAGCTGTTGAAGGACGCGGGAGAAAGCAACATGAAGCGCGTCTGGCTGGAGGCAGGCGGCAAGAGCGCCAACATTATCTTTGCCGACTGTCCGGACATGGACAAGGCCGTGAGCGCGACCGCCGCCGGGATTTTTTATAACCAGGGGCAAGTCTGTATCGCCGGTACCCGCCTGCTGCTCGAAGACAGCATCGCCGATGACTTCCTGGCAAGGCTGAAAGCGCAGGCCCACCGCTGGCAGCCGGGCGATCCGCTCGACCCGGACAGCACAATGGGCATGCTCATCGACGCTGGGCACGCCGATACCGTCCACACGTTTATTCGCGAGGGAGCCCGGAAAGGTACGCTGCTGCTGGACGGGCGGGAACAATCATGGCCTTCCGCAGTCGGTCCCACCATTTTTGTCGACATCGACCCTGCCTCCCCGCTGTGCCGGGAAGAGATTTTCGGGCCGGTGCTGGTCGTCACCCGTTTTAAAACCGAAGAGGAAGCCTTAACGCTGGCCAACGACAGTGAATACGGGCTTGGCGCGGCGGTATGGACCCGCGATCTCTCTCGCGCGCACCGCATGAGCCGCCGCCTGAAAGCCGGCTCGGTCTTCGTCAATAACTATAACGACGGTGACATGACCGTACCCTTTGGCGGCTATAAGCAGAGCGGCAACGGTCGCGATAAGTCCCTGCACGCGCTGGAAAAATTTACCGAACTGAAAACCATCTGGATTGCCCTGGAGCCTCAATCATGACCGAACATACCACCAGCTACTACGCGGCCAGCGCGAACGCTTACGAACCTTTCCCGACGCTTAACGAGTCGATCAGCTGTGACGTGTGCGTGGTGGGCGGCGGCTATACTGGCCTCTCCTCCGCGCTGCATCTCGCCGAAATGGGCTACGACGTGGTGCTCCTTGAAGGGGCGCGCATCGGTTTCGGCGCCAGCGGACGCAACGGCGGCCAGCTGGTTAACTCCTACAGCCGCGATATCGACGTGATCGAGAAAAACTACGGGCCCGATGCCGCCAAAGTGCTCGGGAGCATGATGTTTGAAGGCGGGGAAATTATTCGGGAGCGTATCCAGCGCTATCAGATCCAGTGCGACTATCGTCCCGGCGGGCTGTTTGTGGCGCTAAACCATAAGCAGCTGGAGACGCTGGAGGAGCAAAAGTCCAACTGGGAACGCTACGGCAACACGCAGCTGGAGCTGCTGGACGCCAGCGCCATCCGCCGGGAAGTCGACAGCGACCGCTATACCGGTGCGCTGCTGGACCGCAGCGGGGGGCACATTCATCCGCTGAACCTGGCGATCGGCGAAGCGGACGCCATTCGCCTGAACGGTGGGCGTGTATATGAACAGTCTCCGGTGACCGCCATTCAGCACACCAGCCCGGCAGTAGTAAGCACGCAGCATGGCCAGGTCACGGCCCGCTACGTGATCGTCGCCGGGAATGCCTATCTGGGCGATAAGATAGAACCGGAGCTGGCAAAACGCAGCATGCCCTGCGGCACCCAGGTGGTGACCACCGCCCCGCTGCCGGAGGAGGTCGCCCGCACGCTGATCCCCAATAACTACTGCGTGGAAGATTGCAATTATCTGCTGGATTACTACCGCCTCACCGCAGACAACCGCCTGCTGTACGGCGGTGGCGTCGTCTATGGCGCGCGCGATCCGGACGATGTCGAACGCCTGGTGATGCCAAAGCTGCTGAAAACCTTCCCTCAGCTGGCAGGCGTCAAAATCGACTACCGCTGGACGGGCAACTTCCTGCTGACCCTGTCGCGGATGCCGCAGTTTGGTCGTCTGGATAAAAACATCTATTACATGCAGGGCTACAGCGGTCACGGCGTAACCTGCACCCACCTGGCCGGACGGCTGATCTCGGAACTGTTGCGCGGTGACGCTGAGCGCTTTGATGCGTTTGCCAACCTCCCGCACTACCCCTTCCCGGGCGGTCGCAGCCTGCGGATTCCATTCACGGCGATGGGCGCGGCGTACTACAGCCTGCGCGATCGTCTTGGCGTATGATCGTTTCGACAAAAGGGTAACTGACATGAGTAACCAGGAATTTCATCAGCGCAGACTTTCTGCCACCCCGCGCGGCGTAGGCGTAATGTGTAATTTCTTTGCCCGCACGGCGGAGAATGCCACCCTCACCGACATGGAAGGCAACGACTATATTGATTTCGCCGCCGGGATCGCGGTGCTGAATACCGGCCATCGTCATCCTGAACTGGTGGCCGCAGTGGAAAAACAGCTTCACCAGTTCACCCACACGGCCTACCAGATTGTGCCGTATGAAAGCTATGTTTCATTAGCCGAGAAACTTAACGAGCTGGCCCCGGTCCAGAGCCCGGCCAAAACGGCGTTCTTCACCACGGGCGCAGAAGCGGTGGAAAACGCCATTAAAATCGCCCGGGCCCACACCGGTAGACCGGGCGTGATTGCCTTCGGCGGAGGCTTCCACGGCCGAACCTATATGACCATGGCCTTAACCGGCAAGGTCGCGCCCTATAAGCTGGGATTTGGCCCCTTCCCGGGGTCGGTTTATCACGTGCCGTATCCCTCCGAGCTGCACGACATCACGACGCAGGATGCCATCACGGCGATAGAACGCCTGTTCAAAGCGGATATTGAGGCGAAACAGGTGGCGGCGATTATTTTTGAACCCATTCAGGGTGAAGGCGGATTCAACGTCGCCCCGCCAGAGCTGGTGGCCGCCATCCGCCGAATCTGTGATGAGCACGGGATCGTGATGATTGCCGACGAAGTGCAGAGCGGCTTCGCCCGTACGGGTAAACTGTTTGCCATGGAACACTACGCGGACAAGCCCGACCTGATGACGATGGCGAAAAGCCTGGCAGGCGGAATGCCGCTGTCTGGCGTGGTGGGCCGCGCCGAAATCATGGACGCGCCGGCTCCCGGCGGTCTGGGGGGGACCTATGCAGGCAACCCGCTTGCGGTGGCCGCCGCGCACGCGGTGCTGAAGATTATCGACAACGAGTCACTGTGCGCCCGCGCCTGCCATCTGGGGGATCGACTGAAAGCCACGCTGGAGGAGATTCAGGGCACCTTCCCTGCGCTCGTGGCGATAAGGGGAAGAGGATCGATGATTGCGGCGGAGTTTTTTGATCCCGAGAGCCGTGAGCCTTCGGCCGCCATCGCGCAGGCGATCCAGCAAAAGGCGCTCGCCCAGGGCCTGCTGTTATTGATCTGCGGCCAGTACGGTAACGTGATCCGCTTCCTTTATCCGCTGACCATTCCGGATACCCAGTTCAACCAGGCGCTGGCTATCCTGCAACAGGTTATGCGCGATAAGTCCTGAGTGCCCACCGAAAACCGTCTCCCGGCATTCCGGAGACGGTTTCAACGGAGGAGATCGGCATAGATTTCCTCCGTGTGGGAAATGTTGGGGAATTTGCTCGGTTTCATTGTATGCTCCCTGAAACACATCCCTGGCAAGAGGAAATAAGAATTGCAAAAAACATCCGCCTATCAGTCACTTGTGAAAACCTTCCAGCGCCTCTCTCGCTTCTCGCATCTCTCCTCCATCGCCAGCTGGGACATGTTCACCATGATGCCGCCAGGCGGCAGCGCCGCGCGCGGTGAAGCGCTGGCAGAGATGAGCGTCCTGCAACATCAGATCCTGACCGATAAAAAAGTCGGCGACCTGTTAGCGGCCGCAGCAGGGGAAGATCTGAATGACGTCGAACAGGCCAACCTGCGTGAAATGACGAGACAGTATCAGCAGGCTACCCTGCTGCCGGAATCGCTGGTGGAAGCCAAATCTCTCGCGGGCAGCAGGTGCGAGCACGCCTGGCGTACGCAGCGTCCCGCGAACGACTGGCAGGGCTTTTCCGCCAACCTGAAAGAAGTGGTGAAACTCAGCCGTGAAGAAGCCCGCCTGCGCGCAGAAGCCAAAGGCTGTACGCCGTACGACGCGCTGCTGGATATTTTTGAACCGGACATGACCAGCGCGCGCCTGGACGTGCTGTTTGGTGATATGAAAACCTGGCTGCCAGACCTGCTGGCAAGCGCGGTGGAGAAACAGGCTCAGCGGTCGTTCGTTCCGCCGCAGGGCCCCTTCCCGACGGCAACCCAGCGCGAACTGGGTCTGGAAGCCATGAAGATGCTCGGCTTCGATTTTAACGGCGGTCGCCTGGACGTGAGCGCGCACCCGTTCTGCGGCGGCGTACCGGAAGACGTGCGCATCACCACGCGCTATGATGAAGACGAGCTGCTCAGCGCGCTGTTTGGCGTGATCCACGAAACCGGACACGCGCGCTACGAACAAAACCTGCCGCGCGCGTGGGCAGGCCAGCCTATTGCCCTGGCCCGCTCAACCGCGATCCATGAATCCCAGAGCCTGTTCTTTGAGATGCAGTTGGGACGCAGCGAAGCCTTCCTTAAGCACCTCCTCCCTGCCGTTCACGCCCGCTTTGGCAGCCGGGCGGCGTTCAGCGAAGAGAACTTTATCGCCTGGAACCAGCGCGTGAAGCCAGGCTATATCCGCGTCGATGCCGACGAAGTGAGCTACCCGGCACACGTGGTGCTGCGCTATGAGATTGAGCGCGCGCTGATCAACGGCGAGATCGAGGTGGACGATATCCCCGCCCTGTGGGATGAGAAAATGCAGGCCTGGCTCGGGTTGTCTACCAAAGACAACTACCGCAACGGCTGCATGCAGGATATCCACTGGACTGACGGCGGGTTTGGTTACTTCCCGTCGTACACGCTGGGCGCGATGTATGCCGCGCAGCTGTTCCATGCTGCAAAGACCGCGCTTCCGGGACTGGCGTCCTCCATCGCTGAAGGGGATTTTTCCGCCCTCTTTGAGTGGCTGCGTCAGAACATCTGGCAGCACGGTAGCCGCTTTAGCACGTCGCAGTTAATCACCCAGGCGACGGGGGAAGATCTGAATATCCGCTACTTCCGCGAACACCTGACCTCACGCTACCTGTAATGATAAGGCCGGGGTTCTTCCCCGGCCTTGTACATATGGTTACACGCCGATACCAATCACTCACGGAAACCTCGAATTTACAGGGATATAGTTATTTCAACGGCCCCGCAGTGGGGTTAAATGAAAAACCAAATTCGAGGGTATGAACATGAAAAAAGTATTAGCTCTGGTTGTTGCCGCTGCTATGGGTCTGTCTTCTGCTGCGTTCGCTGCTGAAACCACTGCTGCACCGGCTGCTACGGCACCTGCTGCAACGACCACCGCGGCGCCAGCAAAAACCGTACATCACAAGAAACACCACAAAGCCGCTAAACCGGCTGCAGAGCAAAAAGCGCAGGCAGCTAAAAAGCACCACAAAGCCGCTAAACCGGCTGCAGAGCAAAAAGCGCAGGCAGCTAAAAAGCACCACAAAAAAGCCGCTAAACCAGCCGTAGAGCAGAAAGCTCAGGCTGCGAAAAAGCACCACAAGAAAGCCGCTAAACCAGCCGTAGAGCAGAAAGCCCAGGCTGCGAAAAAGCATCACAAAAAAGCAGTAAAACACGAAGCTGCTAAACCAGCTGCACAGCCAGCTGCGTAAGCGTACAAGCTTAACCGTGCCCTGCGGGGCACGTTGGTAAACCGGCGCTGAACCGGAAAAGGTTCTGCGCCGTTTTTTTTTATCCGGAGGGCGTATGCTGCGACGCTATCGGTTTGAGCTGATTCTTATCCTGCTTATTTTATGCGCGCTCATCGCCAGCCGCTTTTATCTTTCCTGACTGTAGCACGCTGATTTTACTCCCACTTTAGCGCCGTCCCGTCTATAGTATTTTCATAGGGTTCACTTTTAATAATCATAATTACCCCCACCAGAGTGTGATATGCGTAAATCTGTTGTGTTGTTGCTGGGAACGTTTGGCCTTTTTTCTGGATTTTCACAGGCGGATGATGGCGGTGATAACGCCATTAGCGCGAAAGAGCTAAAGACGCTTTTTTTCGGTCATGACGATCGTACTCGCGTCACCGATCCTACCCAGGCTCCCTGGGACGCTATAGGCCAACTGGAAACCGCCAGCGGCAACCTGTGTACCGCGACGTTAATCACCCCGCAATTAGCGCTGACGGCGGGCCACTGCCTGTTGACGCCACCCAACGGTAAGCCAGACAAAGCGGTTGTCTTACGATTTGTGTCGCAAAAAGGGATCTGGCGCTATGAAATCCACGGCATTGAAGGCCGGGTTGATGCTTCTCTTGGGAAGCGTCTTAAACCGGATGGCGACGGCTGGATTGTGCCGCCCGCGGCAGCCTCGTGGGATTTTGGCCTGATTATTTTGCGCTACCCGCCTTCGGGCATTACGCCGCTGCCGTTATTTGACGGCGATAAAGCGGCGCTCACCGCCGCGCTGAAAGCCGCCGACCGCAAGGTAACGCAGTCAGGCTACCCGGTCGATCATCTCGATGCGCTTTACACCCACACGGACTGTATCGTGACGGGCTGGGCGCAGACCAGCGTGCTTTCCCATCAGTGCGATACGTTGCCGGGCGACAGCGGTTCACCGCTGATGCTGAAAACCGATAACGGCTGGCAGTTGATTGGGGTTCAAAGCTCCGCCCCGGCGGCGAAAGACCGCTGGCGAGCCGATAACCGGGCCCTGTCCGTCACCGGTTTTCGCGATAAGCTGGAAGCGCTGGCTAAAGAGTAAGCCAGCGCGGCTGTCTGTGAATCAGGGTTAACGATTGATCAGGCGAGTTTTATCATGATCATGCCCGCCAGCAGCAAGATCAGCCCTATCCAGCCTTTATTATTTAAACGCTGCCCGAAAAGCACCCACCCTGCGGCCAGGGTGGCGGCGATACCAAAACCGCCCCACAACGCATAGGCCACGGACAGATCGATACCTTTGACCGCCTGTGACAGAGCGCTAAATGCCCCCAGCACTGCGGCAATCGACATCAGGCCATAAACCTTACGGCGAAAACCATCAGAAAATTTCAGCAGAACGTTCGCCAGAATTTCCAGCACGATGGCGAAGCCCAGCCAGGCCGCATGAACCCATTCAAACTGTTGCATGGTTCTGCTCCTTCTGCTGTTTTGTCGGTTTACGGGTACCTGATTTAATCAGCACGATACCCGCGACCAGCGTCGTTAACCCGGCGACCTTCATTGTTGTTAATGTTTCGTCGAATATCAGAACGCTGAACAGCGTAATCAATAAAATACCGATCCCTTCCCACAGCGCATAGGCCACACCCAGCGCAATTTTCTTCACCGCAAATGAGAGGAAAATATAGGAAAGGGATATCATCACCAGCATTAAAATAAAACCGGTATTGCCCTCGCTGACGCTTGCCCATTTCATTGACAGCGTGCCGGTAATTTCAGCGAGGATAGCCAGGGCTAATAAGATCCAGTAATACATGTTTTTCTCCTGCTTGAGAATATAATCCATCGTGGCCCGCCGCATGCAGCAAACCAAAAAAATATTAAATTAAATCAGATAGCTAAGCGCGTAGCGCCAGCTCAGGCAGAAGAGGTGACTATAGTGCGGTACGCCAGTGTTGCTCACCAGCAATCAGGCAGAAGGAGGTAGAAAATAGAGCAGCGTTGTTTGAAGAATAGGTCCTGAACAAATTGTCCATAAAATTACAATTATCCGCGTTGTTGCTTCTCGTCTTTGCGGATGAAAATTGTCCTCGGTAGTTGAACACGCCAAATTTGTACCATAACTGAAGATTTTACTCAAAGTCTTTTCAATTCTTTACCCATCCCGTTTGATTTTGGTTAGTTTATTGCAGGACGTTTACCCTCTATTATAAATAAAAGGCGTTTTTTGGAGTCACCATGGCTAAACCCATTATTACCCTCAACGGGTTAAAAATTGTCATCATGCTGGGCATGCTGGTGATCATACTCACGGGCGTTCGTTTTGCCGCCGACATCATTGTGCCCTTTATTCTGGCCCTGTTTGTTGCGGTGATCCTTAACCCACTGGTCCGGCGCATGACGCGGCTGCGCATCCCGCGCGTGCTGGCAATTACCCTGCTAATTAGCGTCATTATTTTCGCCATGGTGTTACTGGTTGCGTATCTGGGTACCTCGTTGAACGAACTGGCGCGAACGCTGCCGAAATACCGTTCCTCGCTGGCGATACCGCTGCTGCAGCTTGAGCCCTGGCTTCAGCGCGCGGGAATAGAAGTCTCGGTTGAGGAGCTTCTTAAATATATCGACCCTAATGCGGCCATGACCATCGTCACAGGCCTGCTGACGCAGCTTTCCAATGCCATGACCTCGATTTTCCTGCTGTTTTTAACGGTGGTGTTCATGCTGCTGGAGGTGCCACAGCTGCCCGCAAAGTTACAGCAAATCATGGTTCGTCCGGTTGAAGGAATGGGCGCTATTCAGCGCGCGCTGGACAGCGTTTCACGCTATCTGGTACTGAAAACCGTCATCAGCCTGGTCACCGGGGTGGTGGTCTGGGGAATGCTGGTGGCGCTGGACGTCCGCTTTGCGTTCGTCTGGGGGTTACTGGCATTTGCGCTCAATTACATTCCTAACATCGGCTCCGTGCTGGCGGCAATCCCCCCTATTCTTCAGGTGCTGGTGTTCAGTGGATTTTATGATGCGCTGATTCTGCTGGCCGGCTATCTGGCGATTAACCTGGTGTTCGGGAATATTCTTGAACCGCGAATGATGGGGCGTGGGCTGGGGCTTTCGACGCTGGTCGTCTTTTTGTCCCTCATTTTCTGGGGCTGGCTGCTCGGTCCCGTAGGCATGCTGCTCTCCGTTCCGCTGACCATCATCGTGAAGATTGGTCTGGAACAGACGGCGGGCGGGCAAAGCATCGCCGTGCTGCTGAGCGATATGAGCCATCAATAGCCGTCATTCCGCCATCGACATGAGGGGCTTGCTTGCCCTTCCTCCTTCACGGTAAGCCCTGAGCGCCCTCTGCCAGTCCGTCAGAGGGTACACCGTTCCGGGGCTGTACGCACTGGCGCGCATCCGGGGCCAGATTTGATCGAACTCCGCGCGCCACGCCTCTGCGCTGAGCCCATCCAGATAGTTACGAATATGGAACCACGCTACGCGCGGCAGGGGCCGCTGCTGGCGGAAGGTCTGCCCGGAGAGCAGCCCGTAGCAGACAAATATGCCCTGCTCCGGCAGCACGCTCAGGATCGCTTCCGCCAGCGCCCCGCCGGTTGCATCGTAAACGACGTCGGCACGCGCGGCAACGGAGAGGATCCGCTGCATGTCATGCAGTGCGACAGGAACGATCCCCATCGCCGCCAACCGTTCAGCGTGAACGGGCGAACGATGAATACCGTACACCGCCTCTGCCCCCGTCAGACGCGCCCACTGCCCGAGCAGAATGGCGCAATCCGAACCGGCGGCCGTGAGCAGCACCCGCTTTCCCCGCGGTGGATAGTGGCTCAACATCATCTGCGCCGCCAGCGGGTTGATATAGGCCCGCGCGGCCAGGCGTGAATCGACATCATCCGGCACGGGTATCGCATACTCTGCCGGGCAATCCGCATAGCGCTGCCAGGTGCCCTGCCCGCGCAGCGGCAGAACGCGTTTACCCTGCAGATGCGCAAAAGACGCGGGCGCCTGAATGACAACGCCGACGCCTTCATACCCCGCGACGGCAGGCAGCGGGGTTCGGTGGCGGTAAGCGCCGGTAATGGGAATGAGATCGGACGCGTTCACCGGCGCATACAGCATTTGCACACGGAGGTGTCCCGGCGCAAGCACGCCCGGCGGCGCGGTTTCAGGTTGCAGAACAGATTCTGGCTCGCCAAAACGGCGATACCAGAGGGCCAGATTTTCCATTACGATCTCACGGCTGACGGCGGAATACTTAATCGCGCCAGCCCATTGCCGGTGCGACATGTTTGAGAATGGACTCAATCACGTGCGCATTGTAATCCACACCGAGCTGGTTCGGTACGGTCAGTAATAACGTATCAGCCTCGGCAATCGCCTCGTCCTTCTTCAGCTGTTCAATCAGCCTGTCAGGCTCCGCGGCATAGCTGCGCCCGAAGATCGCGCGCGTTTTTTCATCAAGATACCCCACGCTATCGCTGTCGTTGCGGCTGGCGCCGAAATACATCCGGTCGCGGTCGTCCATCAGGGCAAAAATACTGCGGCTGACCGAGACGCGTGGCTGCCGCGCATGCCCTGCCTCTTTCCAGGCCTGACGATAGGCGCGGATCTGTTTTGCCTGCTGAATATGGAACGGCTCACCGGTTTCATCGTCTTTCAGGGTTGAGCTTTGCAGGTTCATGCCGAGCTTAGCGGCCCATACCGCCGTCGCATTCGAACCGGCGCCCCACCAGATACGCTCCCGCAGCCCTTCAGAATACGGTTCCAGGCGCAGCAGCCCAGGCGGATTGGGGAACATCGGCTGTGGATTCGGCTTTGCAAACCCTTCGCCGCGCAGCACCTCAAGCAGCACCTCGGTATGACGGCGCGCCATGTCCGATTCGTTTTCCCCTTCCTGCGGGACATAGCCGAAATGACGCCAGCCATCAATGACCTGCTCCGGGGAGCCGCGGCTGATGCCAAGCTGCAAACGGCCGCCGGAGATCAGATCTGCCGCGCCCGCATCCTCGGCCATATACATCGGGTTTTCATAGCGCATATCAATCACGCCCGTACCGATTTCAATGGTTTTCGTTTTCGCGCCTATTGCCGCCAGCAGAGGGAACGGCGAGCTAAGCTGACGGGCGAAGTGGTGCACGCGGAAATAGGCGCCGTCCGCGCCCAGCTCTTCAGCGGCCACGGCCAGGTCGATGGACTGCAGCAGCGTGTCTGCCGCCGAGCGCGTGCCGGACTGCGGAGAAGGCGTCCAGTGACCAAACGATAAAAACCCGATCTTTTTCATAACCCTGTGTCCTGATAATGCGTTGCGTTCTGTCCACTTTACGCATTACCCGGTAAGAATAAATGCCGTTTATTTAACGGAAAGCATCAAATAAATTGACGGAATAGAGGGGTTCGTCATTCCGCTCCATAATGGATATAATATCCCCCACTTTTTTATGGCAGGTAAAACCGGCAATGGCTCTGATCCCTAAAAACTACGCGCGACTGGAAAGCGGCTATCGCGAGAAAGCATTAAAAATCTATCCCTGGGTCTGCGGACGCTGCTCGCGGGAGTTCGTCTATTCCAACCTGCGTGAATTGACGGTTCACCATATCGATCATGACCATACTAACAACCCGGAAGATGGCAGCAACTGGGAGCTGTTGTGCCTGTTTTGTCACGATCACGAACATTCGAAATACACCGAAGCGGATCAGTACGGCACCACCGTGGTCGCCGGTGAAGACGCGCAAAAAGACGTGGGTGTCGCCACGTTTAACCCGTTTGCCGATTTAAAAGCGATGATGGATAAGAAGAAGTAATCTTCTCGTCCGCTCGTGCTCCGCAATTTTAAAATGTCCAGGTGATAGCGGCGGTTGCAGACCCCTCATTGCGCCGCATCACTATTGGGCTTTCATTCGCATGGTCGCCAAGCCAGGTATAGTCCGCGCTCAGGACCGTTCCCCAGTGAGCATCGAACTGATGGCTCCAGGTCAGGCTGGTGTCGACGCCATAAAATCCCCCCGGCGCTGAATAGCGGTGATAGCCGGTGCGGCGGCTCTGCTGCTCGCTGACCCCATACCAGGTATTCAGATAACGGCTGTCGCCAAACAGAGCCGCAGACTGAAGGGCAATCGTGTCCTCGCTGTTTTGTAGGGGAATCAACGTAACGGACGCCTGATAACTTACGCCCTGGCTGTCCGTTAACGGTAGCGTCGCCTTACCCTCAACGCTTAGCCAGGACGCAGCCTGCCAGCCGACGGCCAGGCCGGTATTCAGGGTGGCATCAATGTCCCCCATCCCCTTCAGATTGTTTGCGCCCTCACGCCAGCCAGAATTTTTCTCTGCCCTCCCGAGGTCGTAACCCAGCGTATGTTCCAGGTACCAACCGCTGTCGTTTTGCAGGTCATATCCCACTCCTTTTTGTGCATCAATAAAGAAAGCACCCTTGCGCCCCTGCAGCACAGGAACCACCTGCCACACCTGCTTGTCTGAGCCTGAATAACGGGGGGCATAGTGACCGCCCAGCCCGACGGTTAAAGAGCCGGAAGCGGCGTCATCATCCGCCTGCACACCTGAGGCAACGGCCATCAGAAGAGGAACGGTCATATACAGGCCTTTTTTTATCGCTATCATACTGTTCTCCACGCAGACGCTGGCGTCTGCTGATTCAGGGTCTGCCACACAATGTTGGCGCAGTATGGTTTGGCTAAATCAATGAATCGTCGGGATAGTGTTAAGAAACGGTCAAGGTGAACGGATGTTGTCCAGAAGAGTGCTGATTATTGAAGATGACGCCGATGCGGCTGGCGTGCTTGAAGCCTATTTACGTCGTGAAAATTACGATGTCACCATTACCGGAGACGGTCTTTCCGGGCTGGATATGGCGCAGCGGTGGAAACCCGACCTCATCCTGCTGGACGTGATGCTGCCCGGGCTTAACGGCACCGAAGTGCTGGCCGGACTGCGTCGTAAAAGCGATGTACCGGTGATCATGGTCACCGCCATGGGCGACACCCCCGATCGCATTGGTGCCCTGCGGTACGGTGCCGATGATTATGTTGTGAAACCCTATCATCCGGGAGAAGTCGTGGCTCGCGTACAGGCGGTGCTGCGACGCAGCAGTAAAAAAGAGACAGACGACGAGATCCTTCGCTGGCAAACGCTGGAGGTGGATGTGGCCGCCATTGTGGCGAGCGTGGATAACAGCGGCGACGCGCCCGTGATGCTCGATCTTACGCCAACGGAATTCTCGCTTCTGGCAACGCTGCTGCGCTCTCCCGCACGCCCCTTTTCCCGTCAGTACCTGCTGGAACACTGTCTGCCGGAAAGCGAGGCGCTGGAGCGCGTGGTGGACACCCATATTTATAACCTGCGTAAAAAACTCGAAGCGGCGGGTATTTCCGGCGTGTTGATTAACGTTCGCGGCGTGGGATACAGGTTCAGACAACCATGATAAAAAACCGGCACTCCTCTCTCTGGCGCTGGATTTGCGCGCGTATCCTGGCACTGGCCATCGGCAGCGTGATCGTCATTGCCACCTGCATGTGGCTACGTTATGCGGTACAGAACTACTGGATAATGGGCAGAATGCCAGCGGCGGTCCGGCAGGAATTTCTGACGCTCAGCCAGAACCCACAGGCCGATCCGGCCCGCTTTCACAGCATTGTGGATACCTGGTGGGGGCTGAGTTATTCCACGCCATCCATCGCCTCTGCGGACTGGGTTACGGTGGCCCTGCTGGTGCTGGTGATGATCCCGTTTATTGTGGTGATGGGGTTAAAACACGCCCGACCGCTGGCGCTGCAGTTCAGCCGTCTTCGCGATGCCGCCAAAGATGTCGCCGACGGGCAGTTTGGCCGTCAGGCTGAACTGGTCAAGGATGCGCCAGCGGAAATGGTCAGCTTTGCAAACGACTTTAACTCCATGACGGGGCAACTCGCCCGCTATGAAAAAGAGCTCCGCGCCTCGCACGTCGCGATGGCGCACGAGCTGCGCTCGCCCCTGACGGCCGCCATTGGTCGTCTGCAGGGCATGTTGGACGGTGTGTTTGATGCCAGCCCGGTGCAGCTGGGAATGGTGATGAAACAGCTTCAGCATCTTAATCGCCTGACCGATGAGCTTCACCTTCTCTCGTTAGCGGACGCGGGAAATCTGGTGCTGGAAGAGCAGGCCTTTTCTCTGGATGAGCTTATTCAGGAGCGGGCGGCCTGGATCATGCCGCAGGCCGAAGCGCATCATTTTACGATTACGCTGCGTAACCCGCGTACGTGCCCGTTCAGAGGCGATGCGTTCCGCATGGGGCAGGTATTTACTATCCTTATGGAAAATGCACTACGCTACGGGCGCGAAGGCGGCCATCTTGAGGTGGCGCTGCACTACGCCAGCGGGCATTACGCCATTGAATTTCACGATGACGGACCGGGCGTATCCCCCCAGTTCTTACCGGACATGTTTAAGCGCTTTAGCCGTGAGGAGCAGTCCCGCGCGCGGCATTCCGGCGGCAGCGGCCTCGGTTTGTCTATCGCCCGGGCGATTTGTCAGGCACATGGGGGCACGATCGAGGCCTCATTACCGGAAACGGGCGGCCTTGCTGTGCGTATTTTGTTACCCTGGCAGCCGTCCGGTAATGAAAATATCCACTCTTGATAAACCCTTGACAGAACATCGAATCTTTCTCGACGTAGCGCGCATTTAATAACGCCCTCATCTTTATGGAGCGGCGTTATGTCAGACGAATTTGTTCTCTCCCTCCGCCACTGCCTGCACCATCTGTACGGCGTGGCGCGCACTCTTTCCTGGGTAAATTTTCTCCCTCTGGTCCTGCTCGCGCTGGTGATTTTTCCGCTCACCGGCTGCGGTGACAAACAGGAAAATAAGCCTGCCCCAGTGCGTACGGTGCGCTACGTCGTCGTACGTACAGCCCAAACCCTCCCCGCGCTGGAAAGGACCGGTGAGATCCATGCCCACGATGAAACGACGCTGAGCTTTCAAACCGGGGGGCGAATACTGACGCGCAGCGTTGATATTGGCGATCGGGTTAATGCCGGACAGCTGCTGGCCACACTTGAAAATACCACCGGACAAAATCAGCTCGACAGCGCAACGGCCGACTATGAAGGGGCCACAGCCTCAGCGCAGGTTGCCGCGCTTAACGTCAGCCGAATGCAAAAGCTCATGCCGACGGGCGCAATAGCCCGCACGCAACTCGACAGCGCCCGCGCGGACTGGCTTGTCGCCCGCGCGCGATTAAAAAGCAGCGAGGCCGCGTGGCGTAACGCCCGCGAAAGCCTTGGCTGGACGCGCCTTATCGCTCCACAAACCGGCACGATCACCGAGGTCAGCGCCTCTGCGGGCCAGGTTGTCAGCGCGGGACAGACGGTGCTTACGCTGGCAACCGGCGAAGCCCGCGACGTAGCGTTTGATATCGCCACGCCCGATGCGATACCGCCGCTGGATAAGGCTGAATTGCGGGTTTCCCTGCTCAGCGACCCGTCGATACAGGCATCTGCCGTGCTGCGGGATATCACCCCGCAGGCCGATCCTCAGACCCGCACCTGGCGCGTCAGAGCCACCCTGATAAACCCGCCAGCGGCGATAGCGCTGGGTGCCAGCGTCACCGTCACCCTGCCCTCGACTGGCCCGCGAGGTTACGTCATTCCCGCATCGGCGCTGAGCCGAACAGGAGATAGACCGGCGGTGTTCGTGATCAACCCGCATTCGCAGGCGCAGCTGCGCGCGGTGGTGCCTGCCTGCTATACGGCCTCCTCGGTGATTATCGCCTCCGGCCTTGAGCCAGGCGACCGGGTGATTACGGCTGGCGTGAGCAAACTCCGTTCCGGAGAGCCGGTGGTACCCGGGGAGGTTCAGCCATGAACACGAAACCGGAAGCGAAATTTAACCTGTCCGCATGGGCGCTTAACCATCAGCAGATGGTCAGTTTCTTCATGCTGCTGATCGTGGCGATGGGCGTGTTCTGCTATGAAAAACTGCCGCGTAATGAAGATCCGGTTTTTACCATTAAAACGGCGGTCGTCTCCGCGCAGTGGCCGGGCGCGTCCGTAACGGACACCACCCGTCTGCTGACCGATACGCTTGAAAAAAAGCTGCAGGAAACGCCCTGGCTTGATTATCTCGAAAGTGAAACCCGCGCCGGGAGCACGGTTATCCATGTGAATCTCCGTGACAATACCCCGCCGCAAATGGTGCAGGACATTTGGTATCAGATCCGCAAAAAAATGCAGGACATCGCGCCGTCTTTACCGGAAGGCGTTCAGGGCCCGGCCGTGAACGACGAATTTGACGATACGTTCGGCACGATTTACGGCTTTATTCCCGACGGCTACACCTTACGGGAAGTGCGGGATCGCGTTGAGACAATACGTCGTGAGCTCGCCTCCTTGCCAGATATCGGCAAAACCACCCTGCTGGGCGAACAGCAGGATCAGATGGTTCTCGCCTTTTCTCCGGCCCGTCTGGCGGGTATGGGACTGGATATTCAGGCGGTCGCCGATGCGCTGCGGGCGCAAAACGCGGTTGTCCCGGCTGGCGTTATGCGTACCGGGCAGGAGAACATCGCGATCAAGGTCAGCGGGGCGCTCACGTCCGAAGAGAGTTTACGCGCCGTCACGCTGCACATTAACAATCGCTATATTCCGCTGACCGATATCGCCACCGTCACCCGGGAAGCCGCCGAGCCGCCGGCCCCCGCGTACCGGGTAAACGGCAAACCGGCCATCGGGCTGGCGGTGTCAATGGCGCCAACGGGCAACATGCTGCGTTTTGGCGCCGCGCTGAACGCCAGAATGACAGTCCTCAGCGCCGGGCTGCCGCACGGTATTGAGATGGTGAAAGTTGCCGATCAGTCGGCGGTGGTCAGTGACGCGGTAAGTGGTTTTGTTCGGGTGCTTATTGAAGCTGTTGTTATCGTGCTGGCGGTTTCATTTGTCTCGCTGGGTTTGCGGGCGGGGCTGGTGGTGGCTGCGGCCATTCCGCTGGTGCTCGCCATGACGTTTGCCGGCATGATGCTCGCCGGCATCGGGCTTCAGCGTATCTCGCTTGGGGCGCTGATCATTGCTCTGGGTCTGCTGGTGGATGACGCCATGATCGCCGTCGAAACGATGGTCTCCCGACTGGAAGCCGGGGATTCCCGTCGGCATGCGGCCACCTATGCATTCAAAACGACGGCCTTCCCGATGCTCACCGGAACCCTGGTGATGATTGCCGGGTTTATTCCCGTTGGTTTTGCGGCCTCCAGCGCCGGTGAATATTGTTTTTCCCTGTTTGCGGTAGTGCTGATTGCCCTGCTCTGCTCCTGGGTAGTCGCGATCCTGTTTTCGCCGCTGACGGGCACGTGGCTGTTGCCGGAGAAGGTCAGACATCGCGCGGCAGGCCCTGGAAGGATCGCGCGCGGGTACGGGCGGCTTTTAGGGCTGGCGCTACGTCACCGGCTCGCCACCGTGCTGATTGCGCTTTCCGCGCTGGGGCTGTCCGTTTACGGCACGACGTTTATGCAGGGTGAGTTCTTCCCCGCGTCGGACCGGCCTGAGCTGCTGGTCAGCCTGACGCTTCCGGCCAACGCGTCGCAGCCCGAAACGTTAAGAGAGGTGGAAAAGCTGGAACACGCGCTGGCCGGCAACAGCAATATCGAGCGCTACTCGACGTACGTCGGGTCAGGAGCCATCCGTTTTTACCTGCCGATGGACGTGCTGCTGGAAAATGAAAACATCGCCCAGATTGTGGTGGTGGCGAAGGATCTTCAGGCGCGGGATCGTCTGCATGGGCAGTTGAACAGACTGCTGGCGGCGCAGTTTAGCGACATCATCACGCGCGTGTCGCCCCTGGAGCTTGGGCCGCCCGTCGGCTGGCCAATCAAATACCGGGTGAGCGGGCCTGATTATCTGCAGGTCCGGGCGCTTGCGAACCGTCTGGCCGACGCGATTGGCCAATCGCCGCTGTCGCGCGAGGTTAACCAGACGGCCGGAGAGCCAGAGAGGATCATTACTCTTAAGGTGAATCAGACGGCGGCCAGGGCGGCAGGAATATCGTCAGAAGCTCTCGCCCGCACCTTGAATACCCTCTGGTCCGGCAGCGTTGTCACCTCGGTCAGGGATAACGATCGCCTTGTCGACGTGGTACTGCGGGCCACGGACAATGAACGTCACAGCACCGCCACCCTCTCCTCGCTGACCGTTCAGGGGAATGACGGTAAAAAAATTCCGCTCAGCGCCGTCGCGACGCTGGTCTGGAGCGTGGACGATCCGGTCATCTGGCGTCGACAGCGGTTGCCTTTTATTACGGTGCAAACTGACCTCGCGCCGGGGCTGAGGGCCGAAGCGGTATCGGCGGCGCTGCGTCCGGCGATCGACACGCTGCGCGCGGAGCTGCCTGCCGGTTACAGCATAGAAGAAGGCGGCGCGGTTGCCGAATCAGATAAGGGGAACAGCTCCGTTTTTAGCGTTCTTCCGGTGACGCTTGTCATCATGTTGATGCTGCTGATGCTTCAGTTGCGCCGATATTCCCGGATGCTGCTGGCGCTTCTGATGGCCCCGTTTGGTTTACCGGGGATCGTGCTGGCTATGCTGCCCGGCGGCACGCCGATGGGATTTGTCGCGCTGCTGGGCGTCATCGCCCTGGCGGGGATGATCGTGCGTAACGCGGTGATACTGATTAGCGAGGTAGACAGTAATCTTGCTCAGGGGATGGCAAACGATGCCGCGATTGTGGCGGCCGCGGAGCATCGGGCCAGACCCATCTGTCTGACCGCCTGCGCCGCCATTCTGGGCATGATCCCGATCTCTCATCAGGTATTCTGGGGGCCAATGGCCTATGCGATTATCGGCGGGCTGCTGGTCGCGACGCTGGTAACGCTGACCGTATTACCCGCGTCGTTTAGCCTGCTGTTACAGTGGGGGAGTCAGCGCAAAGCCGCAGAAGAAAGGTGAGCTGAGGCTCAATCGTTCCCCGGCAGATTACACAGCCGTCAGCGCAAAACGGTTCCTCAGGATCCGGGGGATCTCATCCTCCGTCAGCTGCGGCTAAACTGCGCAAACGAACCCACGCCTCGCCTGCTGAATGCCATGGAACAGACTGGCGCGCGGTGTCATGAACTGGCGGCTCTTCTCCGGTGGCGGTTTTACACTAAACTTTCCAGCCACTCGGTAAAGGCCCGCACCTTGCGGGAGAGATGGCGGTGTGGATAGAGAAGCGACAAGGTTGTCGATGCGTTAACGGTTGAGTAAGCCCTTAACCCTGATGCTATGGACGCTGCACAGGAGCGGCGTCCGTAAACCGTCTTCGGCTCTTTGTCACACATAGCCGCCTTTCATCTCGCCACCGGTAAATCCGCGTAGCGCGTCGTATAGGCCGGTGACAGCATCTCCCGCTTCATCGCCCAGGCTTTCTCAATCCCCTGCCCGGCAAACCATATTTTCCCTTTGCCGGAATGATTTAAGCTATCGATGGTTTCCATCAGCGCCGCGCTGTTGGCGCTCGGGCGGTTATCGTCAAACAAATTCAGCTGGGCAACGCCGCTGCTGAAAAAGTCTGCCAGCATCACCCCCGCTTTCATATAGCGATATCCGTCAAGCCAGATACGCCCCAGCGCCTCAGTGGCGGCACGGATGATATCGCGCGAATCATTGGTGGGCGTCATCAGGGTGACGGAAGCCTGATTGCCGTAATAAATTTCGTTGTCCGCGTGTGGGCTGGTGCGCACAAACACGCTGATAAAGCGGCAATACTGATGCTCGCCACGCAGTTTTTCCGCAGCACGTTCTGCATAGGCGCAAATGGCCTGATGCATCTCCTCGTACTGCGTAATACGGTGTCCAAACGAACGACTACAGATAATTTGCTGCTTCGTGGGAGTAAACTCCTCCAGATCGAGGCAGGGCTCACCTCGAAGCTCGCGCGCCGTGCGCTCCATTACCACGTTAAAATGTTTGCGGATGACCCAGGATGACGCTTCCGCCAGCTCCAGCGCCGTGGTTATCCCCATCGCGTTAAGCTTTTTCGTGATGCGTCGTCCTACGCCCCACACCTCCTCCACCGGAACCTTTGCCAGCAGCTTACGCTGCCGTCCACGATCCGAGAGATCGACCACGCCACCGGTGGCTGACCACCGCTTCGCCGCATAGTTGGCCAGCTTCGCCAGCGTTTTAGTCGGCGCAATCCCGACGCCCACACTTAAGCCTGTGTTTTTAAAGACCTGCGTACGCATCTGATGACCGAATGCTTCCAGCGAGATGCAGTTGCTGACACCCGAAACGTTCACAAATGCTTCATCGATGGAGTAGATCTCAATGGCCGGCGCGAGATCGGTCAGCGTCTGCATCACCCGGCTGCTGAGATCGGCATACAGCGCATAGTTGGAGCTAAAGACGTAAACCCGCGACGGATACCCCTTCTCTTTGAATTTAAAATAGGGCTCCCCCATTTTTATGCCGAACTGCTTTGCCTCCCGCGACAGCGAAATAATACAGCCGTCGTTATTGGACACCACCACGATGGGCTTACCCACCAGATCGGGGCGAAACACCCTCTCGCAGGAGGCATAGAAGCTATTCACATCAACCAGCGCGAACATGTTTATGCGTTTTGAGCGTATGAGTGACGACACCGAAGATTTGCAGCTCCTCTTCGGACTGAAAGGCGATCGGCTGATAGCGGGCATTACGCGGCAGCAGCCGCAGAACCGGGCGGGTCTGTAGCTCTTTCACCGTAAATTCGCCGCCGACCGACGCCACAACAATGTCCCCGTGCTCGGCATTTAACGAGCGGTCTACCACCAGCAGATCGCCGTCGCTAATCCCTGCGCCGATCATGGAGTCCCCGCTCACTTTGATAAAGTAGGTCGCACTGGGGTGCCTGACCGCCAGCCGGTTAAGATCGAGACGATCCTCCACATAATCCTGCGCAGGGCTTGGAAAGCCACAGGCAACACGCTCAAGATATAAAGGTAATTCAATAAGTTGCTTTGGATGATAAGAAAAGAGAGTGTCCATAAATGCCTTTCCCGCCAGATACTGTATATAAACACAGTATTACGGATTACGGCACAGGATCAAGGTCATTTCCGACAAAGACCGCAAACGCGTTGAAGTTTGAGCGGATTTAATTTAGCAACCTCTCCTGCTGGCGATCGCAGACGGGCCAACCAAAAGTCATAAAAAAGGCACTAACCAACACTTTAAAATCACTTCATGTGAAAAAAGATCATTAAATCACTATAGAAACACTATTGATTGACTTAAACATCAGAATAACGCATATTTTAGGGCACGAATTATCAAGATTTTTGGAGGACGTTTTCTATGCCAGCCCGTGACTATCCCGACAAGCGAGTTGCCCGCGGTTTAGCAAAGGAGGCCGATCTCAGGATGTTGAGCGCCCGCATTGAGCCTGACCTGATGGAATACATCAGAATCACCGCCTTTGAGACGCGAAAAAGCAAGCAGGAAATTGTGGCAGAAGCGTTAGCGCTTCACAGACAGAAAAGTCAATGCGGAGTCTGAGCAGGCAAAGCCTGGAAGTGTCCTTCCGGCTTTGCCCATGCTGTGATTAACCCATCAGCGCATTCAGTTTTTCAAGTGCTTCAGGTGGCAATTGCACCTCTCCCGCCGCGAGGTTTTGCCGCAGATGCGCCACGGATGACGTGCCGGGGATCAGCAGAATGTTCGGCGACCGTTGCAGTAGCCATGCCAGCGCAACCTGCATCGCCGTTGCGCCCAGGGAATCCGCGACGGCCTGCAGGCCGGTGGACTGCAGTGGCGTGAAGCCTCCCAACGGGAAGAACGGCACATACGCAATCCCCTGCCGCGCCAGTAAATCTACCAGCGCATCGTCGCCGCGGTTCACAATGTTGTACATGTTCTGCACGCAGACGACCTGCACCATCTTCCGCGCTTCCGCCACCTGCGTGGCCGTGACGTTGCTCAGGCCAATGTGGCGTACCAGCCCCAGCTGCTGTAATTCTGCGAGGGTGGAAAGCGGTTCAGCAATCGATCCTTCTGCCGGGCCGTGTGCGCTAAACATGATCCGCAGGTTCACCACGTCCAGCACATCCAGCTTCAGGTTGCGCAGGTTGTCATGCACCGCCTGGGTCAGCTCCTGCGCGGAAAAGGCCGGCAGCCAGGCCCCTTTGTCATCGCGACGGGCACCGATCTTGGTGACGAGGGTAAGATCGTCCCGGTAAGGATGAAGCGCCTCGCGGATCAGCTGGTTCGTCACATGCGGCCCGTAAAAATCGCTGGTATCGATATGATTCACACCCGCCGCCACGGCTTCGCGCAGCACGTCCAGCGCGGCCTGTTTATCCTTCGGCGGGCCAAATACGCCCGGCCCGGCAAGCTGCATTGCCCCGTATCCCAGTCGTTTAACCGTTCGCGTTCCGAGCGCGTACGTCCCGCTTTTATCAATGCTGCTCATGTTAACCTTCCTCATAAAATGATCCGGATTTACAACAGGTTCCTGACCGAAGCCCTAAGTTAAGCGCGAGTTAAATTAAAGTTTAAATTCTATACGACGATAGTATGGGTGTACCTCTGCATCTTTTCTAACGGACGACCGCTATGCTGAAAAATCTGCACGTGATTACCGGAATTATCTTTGCCCTCACCATATTCTGTCTGCTGCAAGTTGTCACGGGAGGGTTGTTCTACTCTGCCGTCAGCAACGATCGCCATAACTTCCAGAACTCCGGCGTGCTGAATGCCCAGCAGGAAAGCCTGAGCGACAGCGTGAACACGCTGGTGAAAACGCGCGTTACCGTCACTCGCGTGGCAATCCGCTACCTGAAGAACCAGCGCGACCCGGCATCCCTTGCCGCGATCAACAAACTGCTCGGCACCGCAGGCGACTCGCTGGCTAAAGCTGAAGCCTATAACAAAGAATGGCAGAAAATGCCGCAGGTTAACGGCCAGAATGCGGCGTTAACCGACGAGATGCAGAAGTCATGGAATCAGATGCACGAGGTGATGCGTTTGTCGATTGAGTATCTGCGTGCCGACAACTACCAGGCCTATGGCGATCTGGACGCTCAGCAGGCCCAGGACGACATGGAAGCGGTCTATAACCGCTGGCGCGCCGAGAACAACACGCTGCTGAAGGCGGCAACCGAAGAGAACCAAAGCAGCTTCACGCAGATGCAGTGGACGCTGGCAGCCATTTTCCTGGCCGTTATCGCCGTGCTGGTGGTGATCTGGCAGGGTTTACAGCACCTGCTGTTAAAACCGCTCAACGCCATCATGAACCATATTCGCGCCATTGCGGGAGGCGATCTGACGCAGGATATCACCCTCTCTGGCCGCAATGAGATGGGCCAACTGGCGGCTGGCCTGCACGAGATGCAGCAGTCGCTGGTGACGACCGTCAGCGCCGTACGCGGCAGCACCGACTCCATCTACACCGGCGCGGGTGAAATTGCCGCTGGGAGCAACGATCTCTCCGCCCGCACCGAAGAGCAGGCCTCCTCGCTCGAAGAGACAGCCGCCAGCATGGAAGAGCTGACCGCAACGGTTAAACAGAACTCCGATAACGCCCGTCAGGCGACGCTGCTGGCGAAGAATGCCTCTGAAACAGCGGCTCGCGGCGGCCACGTCGTGGATAACGTGGTGCGCACCATGAACGAAATTGCCGACAGTTCGCAGCAAATTGCTCATATTACCGGCGTGATTGACAGCATTGCGTTCCAGACCAACATTCTGGCGCTTAACGCCGCGGTGGAAGCCGCACGCGCAGGCGAGCAAGGCCGCGGGTTTGCGGTTGTCGCCGGTGAAGTTCGTACGCTGGCCAGCCGCAGCGCGCAGGCGGCGAAAGAGATCAAAGGGCTTATTGAGAACTCCGTCAGCCGGGTGAACACCGGTTCTGAGCAGGTCAGCGAAGCGGGCGCGACTATGAAGGAGATTGTCGCCGCCGTCACCCGCGTCACCGATATCATGGGCGAGATTTCGTCCGCATCGGATGAGCAGAGCCGCGGAATTGAGCAGGTGAGCCTGGCCGTGTCGCAGATGGACAGCGTGACGCAGCAAAACGCCGCGCTGGTGCAGCAGTCCGCCACGGCGGCAGCGGCGCTGGAAGATCAGTCCGAACAGCTGCGTCAGGCCGTGGCCGCGTTTCGTCTGAACGGTAAAGCAAACGCCACCGCCCCGCGCCCGGCCAACGTTAAAACACCGCAGCTGCTGCGTCCGGCAACGGCTAACGCCACCCCCGACAGTAACTGGGAAACCTTCTAAGCCTCAGGCGGGCGAAGATATCGCCCGCTAACGGCTGCGCTTGGCGTGCCGTTCCCAGTTCTCCTGCTTCGCGTCGTCGGATTTTCGCAGGGAAACATAGCAAGCCCCGCTGCCGCCATGATGCGGCAGCGCCACGCAGAACGCCTGCACTTCCTCGAACTCGGTTAACCAGCGTGCCAGATAGCTACGCACCACATTAGGATGCGAATTTTGCTCGCGCCCTTTCCCGTGGATGATGATGAGGTTACGTAATCCGTCACGACTGGCCTGGCGAATAAAGGAATACAGCATCTGGCGGCAGCGTTCAGCGGGCTGACGCAACAGATTTAAGCTGGCCTGTCGGGAGTATTTACCCGAACGCAGCTTATCAATAACGCCCTGCTGGACGCCTTCGCGCTGGAACGCCAGCGGCTCGTCAAGCGGCAATAGCTCAAGGAAACCCAGGGTCAGAAAGTTGTCGAGCTGTTCGGTATCGATGTCCTGGCGAGCCCGGGTATTACGGCTTTGCTGCCAGTGGATATCGGTGCAGCGTTTCAGGGGCTGGACATCCTCCATGGCGTCAAGAAAAAGGGATTTGTCGTCAGGGTTCATGGAAATCCTCCGGCTACATCTGGGCTTGTACTATACCTGCGCCAGACAGGTGTCTCAATAACCCTTAGAAGATGAGGCACGAGATAAATATTAACCCGATGAATATATATAGTCATTATAAAATGTACTTAAACCTGACTTAACTAAAACCCCAGCAACGGTAAAATAGGTGATTTGCGTTAAATTTTTGTAAAATCAGTCATTCACCTTCCTTTCATTTTTCGGGAAAGGTGTTATAACTAAATTTACCTGCCTCATGGATATAATACCCAGGACTTGCGAAAGGACGCACTGCTGTGTGTACTATAGGGTCTGTCTGATGTCGGGCAGACTCTGTTTTTTTATTATGCGACATTCACCCTGAATCTATTTTCCTCGCCTCCCTTCTGAATTGCGTAATTAATGATTCGGCAAGCGGAGTTTGACGAGAATCCCGGCGCTGAATTAAATAATATGCGGCTTTTGGAAGCGACTCGGCAACCGGCAGAATGACCAGACGGTGCGCCAGCAGCGGGTCACAGCCTAACTCCTGCGGAAGGATACTTAAAAAATCACTTTGCGCAACAAGGCTAATGCAGGAAGAAAAGGTTTCGCACACTACGCCAATCCGCGGTATTTGCGAGCGGTGGCTAAATAGATCTTCTAATTGCTTATAATAACTTCCCCGCGGCGTTGGCATTGTCCAGTTATAATGCAGCAGATCGTTAATGGATGTTGCCCCTGTCGCCGGATGCCCTTCCCGGCAAAATACCGCAAATGGTTTTTCGAAGAGTTTTTCAAACGTAAACTCATGGTCGTAAGGCCCCTGATAATAGGTGTTGATGGTGAAGTCCAGTTCGCCCTGGCGTAATTCATTGATCATCGACACCAGCTGCCCTTCCATAATTCGCACTTTAACCTGCGGGTGCTGGGCGTGAAAACGGGTGATGACGGCGGGCATCAGGCTGCGTGACACGCTGGCCCCCATCCCGATATTGATCTGCCCGGCCAGATCCCCCTGCCGCTGGCGAATGTCATCCTGCGCCGCACGCAGCTCTTCCAGAATCAGCCTGGCGCGCTGGTAAAACCCTTCCCCGCACTCGGTCAGCGCAACGCCTTTACTCCGGCGAATAAAAAGCTGCGCCGCCATGCCCTCCTCCAGCTCTTTGATGGATTTGGTCAGCGCCGGCTGCGAGAGATTCAGCGTCCGGCTGGCACCGCGAATGCTGCCCTGACGCGCCACTTCAACAAACGCCCGGATTTGATGAAATTTAATCTGAAATGACATAGCCCAACCGATAACCGTTGTTTATCAGAGTAAAGAAACTGTCATCTACTTTAATGGAAAGGGATGTGCGAGGGTAATTCCTGAACGGTTAAAACTGTGAAAAAACGGTTAGTGATAAGTAAAAACTATCACAGCGTGAAGCAGTTCACATTTTTTAATGATGACAGGAACAGATATGGACACACTGGCGCAGTACATCCAGACATTAGCCCCCCAGCTGATCGCATGGCGTCGCGATTTTCACCATTTTGCGGAATCCGGCTGGGTAGAGTTCCGTACCGCCGCAAAGGTTGCGGAAATCCTTGACTCCCTGGGCTACGAACTGGCGATGGGTCGCGACGTGATCGATGCCGAAAGCCGTATGGGGCTGCCCGATGACGCCACCCTTTCGCGAGAGTTTGCCCGTGCGCGGTCACAGGGGGCGCCTGAGAAATGGCTGGCACCGTTTGAAGGCGGATTTACCGGCATTGTGGCGACCCTGAATACCGGACGACCGGGCCCGACGCTGGCGTTTCGCGTCGACATGGATGCCCTTGATTTAAGCGAAGCGCTCGACGACAGCCATCGCCCGTTCCGCGACGGTTTTGCCTCCAGCAACGCGGGAATGATGCACGCCTGCGCGCACGACGGCCACACCACCATTGGCCTGGGGCTGGCAAAGGTGCTTAAGCAGAACGAAGCGCAGCTCAACGGTACCGTCAAGCTGATCTTCCAGCCTGCCGAGGAAGGCACCCGCGGCGCGCGCGCCATGGTCGCCGCCGGGGCGCTGGACGGCGTGGACTATTTTACCGCCATCCATATTGGTACCGGCGTCCCCGCCGGAACGGCGATCTGCGGCAGCGATAACTTTATGGCAACCACCAAGTTCGACGTGAACTTTACCGGCGTTGCCGCACACGCGGGCGGCAAACCGGAGGATGGACGTAACGCCCTGCTTGCCGCCGCGCAGGCCGCCCTCGCCCTGCACAGCATCGCCCCGCACAGCGAAGGCGCTTCCCGCGTCAACGTCGGCGTGATGCAGGCGGGTAGCGGCCGCAACGTGGTGCCCGCAAATGCACTGATTAAGGTTGAAACCCGCGGCGAAAGCGAAGCAATAAACCAGTATGTCTTTGAACGCGCGCAGGCTGTCATTACCGGCGCGGCCGCGCTCTATGGCGTGAGCGCGGAGATGCGCCTGATGGGGGCCGCCACCTCCAGCGCACCGACGCCGGCCTGGGTTGATTACCTGCGTGAACAGGCGAGCCAGGTATCGGGAATTGTGCACGCAATCGATAAGGTGAAAGCGCCAGCAGGCTCTGAAGACGCCACGCTGATGATGGCCCGCGTGCAGCAGAACGGCGGCATGGCGTCGTATATGGTGTTCGGCACGGATTTGAGCGCCGGACATCACAACGAAAAATTCGACTTCGATGAGCAGGTCATGGCTGTCGCCATTGAAACGCTGGCGCGAACTGCGCTCAATTTCCCGTGGACGCGAGGTGTGTAATGCAGGAGAACTACGCTTTTATTGCCGATGCCATCGACACGCGATGTCAGACGCTAACCGATATTGCCGATGCAATTTGGGATCATCCCGAAACCCGCTTTGAAGAGGTCTGGTCCTCCAGACGGCTCGCTGACGAGCTGGAAGCCGAGGGCTTTACGCTGACCCGCGAGGCTGGCGGTATCCCAAATGCCTTTATTGCCAGCTTCGGCAGCGGAAAACCGGTTATCGCTCTGCTGGGCGAGTATGACGCACTGGCCGGGCTAAGCCAGCAGGCGCACTGCGCGACGGCGCAATCCGCCACGCCGGGGGAAAACGGCCACGGCTGCGGGCATAACCTGCTGGGCACCGCAGCGCTTGCGGGCGCGGTGGCGGTAAAAAGCTGGCTGGAGCAGCACGGCGGCAGCGGAACGGTGCGTTTTTACGGCTGTCCCGGTGAGGAAGGCGGCTCCGGGAAAACATTTATGGTACGTGAAGGTCTGTTTGATGACGTTGATGCCGCTGTCACCTGGCACCCGGAGGCCTTTGCCGGGATGTTTAACGTCAGCACGCTCGCCAACATTCAGGCGGCCTGGCGTTTTCACGGCGTGGCGGCGCATGCGGCCAACTCGCCCCATTTAGGGCGCAGCGCGCTGGACGCCGTGACGCTGATGACCACCGGCACCAACTTCCTTAACGAGCACATCATAGAGAAAGCGCGCGTCCATTACGCCATCACCGACACCGGCGGGATTTCGCCCAACGTGGTGCAGGCGCAGGCTGAAGTGCTGTACCTGATCCGCGCCCCGGAGATGGCCGACGCGCAGCAGATCTACGAACGCATCGAGAAAATTGCCCAGGGCGCGGCGATGATGACCGAAACCACCGTGGAATGCCGCTTTGATAAAGCCTGCTCCAGCTATCTGCCGAACCGCACGCTTGAGGCGGCGATGTATCGCGCCCTGCAGCACTACGGCACGCCGGAGTGGACCGATGAAGAGCGCGACTTTGCCCGCGAAATCCGCGCCACGCTGACGCCAAACGATCTGCAGAACAGCCTGAAAAACATTGCCGCCACGGGGGGAGAAGCAGGCAAAGCCTTTGCCCGCCGCCATCAGGAGACGCTGCTGGTGGATGAAGTCGCGCCCTATGCCATCACCGATAACGTGCTGGCGGGTTCAACGGACGTGGGTGACGTCAGCTGGAAAATGCCGGTCGCCCAGTGCTTCAGCCCCTGCTTTACCGTCGGCACGCCGCTGCACACCTGGCAACTGGTGGCGCAGGGACGAACCTCCATCGCCCATAAAGGCATGCTGCTGGCCGGGAAAGTGATGGGCGCAACCGCACTCAATCTGCTGCAGGATGCAGACCTGCTGAAAACATGCCGTGAAGAGTTCGAACAACAAATAGAAGAAAAACCGTACGCGTGTCCGATCCCACCGGGCGTGACACCGTCACCTTTAAAATAAAAAAACACAACACAACACAACAACACAACACTCCCGAGGAACGCCCATGAGTATGTCATCCATACCTTCGCATTCCCCATCCGGTAAGCTCTATGGCTGGGTTGAAAGGATCGGCAATAAAGTGCCGCACCCTTTCCTGCTGTTTATCTATCTGATTGTGATTTTGATGGTTGCCACGGCCGTGCTATCGGCCTTTGACGTCAGCGTGCGCAGCCCGGCAGACGGCAGCCTGGTGGCGGTGAAAAACCTGCTCAGCGTTGACGGGCTGCACTGGTTTTTACCGAACGTGATCAAAAACTTCAGCGGTTTCGCTCCGCTGGGGGCCATTCTGGCGCTGGTGCTGGGTGCCGGGCTGGCTGAACGCGTGGGCTTGTTACCCGCGCTGATGGTAAAAATGGCGTCCCACGTCAGCGCGCGCTATGCCAGCTACATGGTGCTGTTTATTGCCTTCTTCAGCCACATTTCATCCGATGCCGCGTTGGTGATTATGCCGCCGATGGGGGCGCTGATCTTCCTCGCCGTCGGGCGCCATCCCGTGGCGGGTCTGCTGTCGGCCATTGCGGGCGTGGGCTGCGGCTTTACCGCCAACCTGCTGATCGTCACCACCGACGTGCTGCTCTCGGGCATCAGCACGGAGGCGGCGAAAACCATTGATGCGGCCATGCACGTCAGCGTGATCGACAACTGGTACTTTATGGCCAGCTCGGTGATTGTCCTGACGATTGTCGGCGGGCTGATTACCGATAAGATCGTCGAACCGCGTCTGGGCAAATGGGAAGGCCGTAGCGATGAAAAGCTGGAGACGCTGAGCAAAGAGCAGCGCTTCGGCCTGCGCGTGGCCGGGCTGGTCTCGCTGGCGTTTATCGCGCTGGTGGCGCTGATGGTGGTGCCGGAAAACGGCATACTGCGCGATCCGGTTAAGCATACCGTCCTGCCGTCGCCGTTTATTCAGGGCATCGTGCCGCTGATTATTCTCTTCTTCTTTGTCGTTTCGCTCGCCTACGGTATCGCTACCGGCAAAATCCGCCGTCAGGGCGATCTGCCGCAGCTGATGATCGAGCCGATGAAAGAGATGGCGGGCTTTATCGTGATGGTATTCCCGCTGGCGCAGTTTGTGGCGATGTTTAACTGGAGCAACATGGGCAAGTTTATGGCCGTGGGCCTGACCGACGCGCTGGAGGCTGCCGGATTAAGCGGCGTACCGGCGTTTGTCGGGCTGGCGCTGCTGTCATCCCTGCTGTGCATGTTTATTGCCAGCGGCTCCGCCATCTGGTCAATTCTGGCGCCGATCTTCGTGCCGATGTTTATGATGCTCGGGTTCCACCCGGCGTTTGCCCAGATCCTGTTCCGCATCGCGGACTCCTCGGTGATCCCGCTGGCGCCCGTCTCACCTTTCGTTCCGCTGTTTTTAGGTTTCCTGCAGCGCTATAAGCCCGAGGCCAGACTGGGTACCTACTATTCGCTGGTTTTACCCTACCCGCTTATCTTTTTAGGGGTATGGCTGGTGATGCTGGTGGCATGGTATCTTGTCGGCCTGCCAATTGGGCCGGGGATATACCCTAGGCTAAATTAAAGGATTGAAAATGCTGAGATTACTCGAAGATAAAATTGCGACGCCGCTCGGGCCGCTGTGGGTGATCGCGGACGAGCAGTTCTGCCTGCGCGCCGTTGAGTGGGAAGAGCACAGCGACCGCATGGAGGAACTGCTTGATATTCATTACCGCGCACAAGGTTATGAACGCATCAGCGCCACCAACCCGGGCGGGCTGAGCGACAAGCTGGCGGCGTATTTTGAAGGCGATCTCAGCATCATTGACACTCTGCCAACCGCCACGGCAGGTACCCCTTTTCAGCGCGAAGTGTGGCAGGCGCTGCGGTCGATTCCGTGCGGGCAGGTCATGCATTACGGCCAGCTCGCGGAGCAGCTAGGCCGCGCAGGCGCCGCACGCGCGGTGGGTGCCGCCAATGGCTCTAATCCGGTCAGCATTGTGGTGCCCTGCCATCGGGTCATTGGCCGTAACGGCACCATGACCGGCTATGCCGGCGGCGTGCAGCGCAAGGAGTGGTTACTGCGTCACGAAGGGTATCTCTTGCTGTAGATCCCAGGCTTTTTGTGCTTAATTTTCTATCGGTTAGGCTAAAAATCCATAATCAAGCTGTGGAATTTCAAGAAGATGGCAACACGTTGCCGTCTCTTGGCCTTATTGAGGGTTTGTCAGGCTTACGTACTTACCAAAAAGATGTTAAAATTGACCAATATCAATTAAGGCTTGAGCAAACCTATGATCCCGGAAAAGCGAATTATACGACGCATTCAGTCTGGCGGTTGTGCTATCCATTGCCAGGATTGCAGCATCAGCCAGCTCTGTATCCCGTTTACCCTGAATGAGCATGAACTCGATCAGCTTGATAATATCATCGAGCGCAAAAAGCCGATTCAGAAAGGGCAGACGCTGTTTAAAGCGGGAGACGAACTGAAATCGCTCTATGCTATCCGCTCTGGCACCATCAAGAGCTACACCATCACCGAACAGGGTGACGAGCAGATCACCGGCTTCCACCTGGCAGGCGATCTGGTGGGCTTTGATGCCATCGGCACTGGTCACCACCCGAGCTTTGCTCAGGCACTCGAAACCTCAATGGTTTGCGAAATTCCGTTTGAAACCCTGGACGATCTGTCCGGTAAGATGCCTAACCTGCGTCAGCAGATGATGCGTCTGATGAGCGGTGAGATCAAAGGCGATCAGGACATGATTCTGCTGCTTTCTAAAAAGAACGCAGAAGAGCGCCTGGCCGCGTTTATCTACAATCTCTCCCGCCGCTTCGCCGAGCGCGGTTTCTCGCCGCGTGAGTTCCGTCTGACCATGACCCGTGGCGATATCGGTAACTACCTGGGCCTGACCGTTGAAACCATCAGCCGTCTGCTGGGTCGTTTCCAGAAGAGCGGAATGCTGGCCGTTAAGGGTAAATACATCACTATCGAAAACGGCGAAGCGCTGGCCGTTCTTGCCGGACACGCCCGCAACGTGGCGTAACTCTCCGCCTGCTGATAACCAGACTGATAAATTCACGTGATTTATTGGTCTGGTATCATCGCTTCCGCTTTAAGACATTTTCACCGTAGCACGTCCCCACACAGCGCCTGAAAGGTTGTCGTTGAGGTTATGAATTGAGAGAAAGTTTGTTTTTCGTTTCAGTCGTGATCGCCTCAGTGACCTTTATATTCATCTGGATCATGCTTATTGGTCCGATGAAGGGGGAGGAAAAAACCTACGTTCAGGATTCCACGACCTTTGCGATAGCGGTGATGGTGCTGCTGTTCATTGCGTTTATCGCGGTGACATCCACCGTGCTTTTCCTCTGATAAATTTTCATGAATTATTGATCTGGCAAAAGCTCCCCTCTGTTTCATTCAGGATATATAGGTTACTCTTTTAATTACAGACTGTGGTGACAGTAGTAAGGAGACCTGTATGGCCAAGTATCAAAACATGCTGGTAGCTATCGATCCGAATCAGGACGATCAGCCGGCATTACGACGTGCTGTGTATTTACATCAACGGATTGGTGGCAAAATCAAAGCGTTTTTGCCGATCTATGACTTCTCGTATGAGATGACCACCCTTCTGTCGCCTGACGAGCGCACCGCTATGCGTCAGGGCGTCATCAGCCAGCGTACCGCGTGGATCCGTGAACAGGCGAAGTATTACCTGGAAGCGGGAGTGCCTATTGATATTAAAGTGGTCTGGCATAACCGACCTTTTGAGGCCATTATCCAGGAAGTGGTTGCCGGTGGGCACGACCTGCTGCTGAAGATGGCGCACCAGCACGACAAGCTGGAGTCCGTAATCTTCACTCCGACCGACTGGCATTTGTTGCGGAAATGCCCTTGCCCGGTCTGGATGGTGAAAGACCAGCCGTGGCCTGAAGGCGGGAAAGCCGTTGTGGCGGTGAATCTCGCGAGCGAAGAGGATTATCACAATTCGCTCAACGAGAAGCTGGTGAAGGAGACCATCCAGCTTGCCGATCAGGTTAACCATACCGAAGTGCATCTGGTGGGCGCCTATCCGGTTACCCCGATCAATATCGCCATTGAGCTGCCGGAATTTGACCCTAGCGTCTATAACGACGCGATCCGCGGTCAGCACCTGCTGGCGATGAAAGCGCTGCGCCAGAAGTTCAGCATTGACGAGAACATGACGCACGTGGAAAAAGGGCTGCCTGAAGAGGTGATCCCGGATTTAGCCGAACATCTGCAGGCCGGGATTGTGGTGCTGGGCACCATTGGCCGGACCGGTATCTCTGCTGCCTTCCTCGGCAATACCGCCGAACAGGTGATCGACCATCTGCGCTGCGACCTGCTGGTCATCAAGCCGGATGAGTATCAGACGCCGATTGAGCTGGACGACCCGGAAGACGATTGACGTAAACATCAAAGCCCGCCGCTCCGGCGGGCTTTTCTCATCAGCTCTCCATTACCGGCTTCGGCTGTTCACCTGACTCATCCTGCATCCACGGCGCGTGCAATACCATGCTGGGCAGCGCCAGCTTAATCTCCTGGGCGTTCAGCCCTTCAAGAATACGGATATTGATCTCCTGCTGGATGTCCATGTATTTGTTGTAATCCGCGGTATTAACGATATGGACGACTTCGAACGTCAGGCGGTCGCGGTCAAATCCCAGAAAATGGGCACGATCGAATTTTGTCTCGCCGACATCGGTAATGATCTGCCTGACCATATCCCCCACGTAGCGCAACTTATCGGGCGGCGTGTCGCTGGCAACGCCAAAGGTAAAGACGATGCGACGCGTCTGCATGCGTTTGTAGTTGTGAAGCGTCTGCTGAAGCAAAATGGCGTTACCGCAGACGATCTGCTCCCCGCTCAGGCTGCGGATGCGGGTCGTTTTCAGGCCAATGTGCTCTACCGTCCCCGCCACGTCGTTGAACACCACAAAATCGCCAATTTCAAACGGCTTATCAAAGCCGATAGAGAGCGAGGCAAACACATCGCTGAGGATCGTTTGTACGGCGAGGGCGATGGCAATACCCCCTACCCCAAGGCTGGCAACCAGAGCAGTGATGTTGACGCCCGCGTTAGCAAGGATAGACAGCAGCATCACTGACCAGACGATGGCACGGAGAATAAGCCCCGTGATCACCAGCGTGACCGGGTTTTTATGGCTTCCGGGCGCCAGCATGACGTGACGAAGCCACGACACCACCCCCTGATCCATCCACAGCGCCACCTGGATGGCGAAAACCAGAAACCAGGCGTGGCTCACGGTGCCAAAGAGATGATCCGGCAAGTCAACGAAACGCAGGCTGAAGAGCAGCGCCACCACAAACAGCAGGAATCGGCTGGTGCGGTTAAGCATATCGGTCAGGATAAAACGCATCCGGTTGGTGGTCGGGTGCTTATCGCCCCAGGTGGTGATGCCTTTCTTAACGAATGCGATCAGGCGCGTTAGCAGCCAGTACACCAGCAGCGTCACAAAGACAACCGTGGCGGCGCCTATCCAGAATGTCGGCGTCATCATCAGCGCGATGATGTCGAAGCGGGACAGAAATTGCATTACACCTCCTCGTATTACACAAAGGGTAAAGTATAGACAGAGGAGAAACGCTGGCCGCAGAAATAGGAAAACCGCCCCGAAAGGCGGTTTGTCAGGGTGAAGCGAATTACAGCGCTTTCAGAATCGCATCCACGCTGGCTTTGGCGTCGCCAAACAGCATATGGGTATTCTCTTTGAAGAACAGCGGGTTCTGCACGCCAGCATAGCCGGTGTTCATCGAGCGTTTGAAGACAATGACGTTCTGCGCCTTCCACACTTCCAAAACCGGCATCCCGGCGATTGGGCTACGCGGATCGTCCTGTGCCGCCGGGTTAACGGTGTCGTTAGCACCAATAACCAGCACGGTGTCGGTGTCGGCGAAATCATCATTGATCTCGTCCATCTCCAGCACGATGTCGTATGGCACCTTCGCTTCCGCCAGCAGTACGTTCATGTGGCCCGGCAGACGTCCGGCCACAGGGTGAATACCAAAGCGAACTTTGATACCGCGCGCGCGCAGCTTCTCGGTGATTTCCGCCACCGGATACTGCGCCTGCGCCACCGCCATACCGTAGCCTGGGGTGATGATCACAGAATGCGAGTTTTTCAGCATTTCCGCGGTGTCTTCCGCGCTGATCTCACGGTGTTCACCCACTTCTTCGTCAGAGCCGGTAGAAGAACCGTCAGAACCGAAGCCACCGGCGATAACGCTGATGAACGAACGGTTCATCGCCTTACACATGATGTAAGACAGGATGGCACCGGAAGAACCGACCAGCGCACCGGTGACGATCAGCAGGTCGTTGCTCAGCATAAAGCCCGCAGCCGCCGCTGCCCAACCGGAGTAGGAGTTCAGCATCGAGACAACCACCGGCATATCCGCACCGCCGATGGACGCCACCAGATGCCAGCCAAACGCCAGCGCGATGATGGTCATCACCAGCAACGCCAGTACCTGCAGGCCCACGCTTTCGGTACGCACGAAGACCACCAGGAGCACAAACGACACCACCAGCGCCGCCAGGTTCAGCTTGTGACGGTTAGGCAGCATCAGCGGTTTAGAAGAGATCTTACCGCGCAGCTTGCCGAACGCCACGATAGAACCGGTGAAGGTTACTGCACCGATGAAGATACCGAGGAACACTTCGGTCAGATGAATGTTGACCAGAATCGGCTCCATGCCCGGTTCGTGATACAGGTAGCTGTTGAAGCCCACCAGCACCGCTGCCAGGCCCACGAAGCTGTGCAGAATCGCCACCAGCTCCGGCATCTCGGTCATTTCCACGCGCTTCGCCAGGCGAATACCAATCGCGCCGCCGATGATCATCGCCACCAGGATCCACGCCACGTTGCCGGTATCCGGCCCGAAGATGGTGGCAATCAGCGCAATCGCCATCCCGGCGATACCAAAGTTATTTCCCTGCTGAGACGTTTCGTGTTTGGAAAGCCCCGCCAGACTGAAAATAAACAGGATTGCAGCAACAATGTATGCGGCTGTCACTAATCCTCCAGACATATGCTACCCCTTAGCCTTTACGAAACATTTTCAGCATGCGCTGAGTCACGGTGAAGCCACCGAAAATATTGATACTGGCGATCAGCACCGCGATAAAGCTCAGGAAGCTGATCCAGCCGCCGTGTCCAATCTGCAGCAACGCCCCTACCACGATGATCCCGGAGATAGCGTTGGTCACCGACATCAGCGGCGTATGCAGCGCATGGGAGACGTTCCACACCACGTAGTAACCCACAACGCACGAGAGTGCGAAGACGGTAAAGTGGCCGAGGAACTCTTTCGGCGCGACGTCAGCCAGCCAGCCGAACAGAATAATGACCAGCGCCATGATGGCGTATTTGCGCCACGGAGAAGCCGGTTTTGCCGGTTCTTTTGGCTCGGGTGCCGCTTTTGGCGCAGCCTGGGGCTGGGCTGAAACCTGAATAGGCGGCGCAGGCCAGGTAATTTCACCTTCGCGAACGACGGTGACGCCGCGCACCACCACATCGTCAAAATCGACGGTGATGTTGCCGTCTTTCTCTTTGCAGAGCAGCTTCAGCAGGTTAACGAGGTTGGTGCCGTACAGCTGAGACGACTGGGTTGGCAGGCGGCCAGGCAGGTCGGTATAGCCGATCACCTTCACGCCGTTCGCGGTCGTGGTCACCTGATTGGCAACGGTATACTCGCAGTTACCGCCGTTTTGCGCCGCCAGGTCGACAATCACGCTGCCCGGCTTCATGGAGTCGACCATCTCGCGGGTGATCAGCTTCGGCGCCGGTTTACCCGGAATAAGCGCGGTGGTAACAATAATGTCGACGTCTTTCGCCTGCGCGGCGAAGAGTTCCATTTCGGCTTTGATAAAGGCTTCGGACATCACCTTCGCGTAACCATCACCGCTGCCCGCTTCTTCCTTAAAGTCCAGCTCAAGGAATTCGGCCCCCATGCTCTGAACCTGTTCCTTCACTTCGGGACGGGTGTCGAACGCGCGCACGATAGCGCCCAGGCTGTTTGCCGCACCAATTGCGGCAAGACCCGCCACGCCCGCGCCAATCACCATCACTTTCGCCGGTGGGACTTTCCCCGCCGCGGTGATCTGGCCGGTAAAGAAGCGTCCAAATTCGTGGGCTGCTTCAACAATGGCGCGGTAGCCGGCAATGTTTGCCATGGAGCTCAGCGCATCCAGCGACTGTGCGCGCGAAATACGCGGCACAGAGTCCATCGCCATCACGGTCACGCCACGGGCCGCCAGCTTCTCCATCAGTTCAGGATTTTGTGCAGGCCAGACGAAGCTCACCAGCGTGGTGCCTGGATTCAGCAGCGCAATCTCACTCTCTTCCGGCGCGTTGACCTTCAGAATCACGGGCGACTGCCAAACTTCAGCACTGTCCACCACTTCCGCGCCAGCCTGAATAAAGGCTTCGTCATCGAAACTCGCCAGCTTGCCTGCGCCGCTTTCAACCGCGACGGTAAAACCCAGCTTAAGCAGTTGCTCCACCGTTTTCGGTGTTGCCGCTACGCGGGTTTCATTGGCTAACCGTTCTTTTGGTACCCCAATACGCATAGTTTTCCCTTCCATCGGTTTTTGATGATGGTTTGTCGATAAATGCCCGCGGTTTGTATCAATTTTCGCCAGCATGATAGCGACGAGAAATGAGTAACCCCGCAAAATAAAACAGTAACAAACTGTCTATAACCTACTGAAAATAGCGCTTGTGATCTACCGCCAGAAAACACTATTTCTTACTTTATCTGTGAAAAATAAGCGATCGGCGTCACTGACAGTGATATTTACCTTAAATTCATCGCCAGAACCGATAAATCGCGCAAGCGAAACGGTAAAAACATGATATAGCGCCATAAGAGAACAAGTTATTAACATTAAATTAACTTGTAAAAGTCATATGCTTTATCAGTTTTGCTTGTCAAACGCCTGTTTTTTCAACATATCACTAAATGTTATCGAATTCGGTAATTGAGTGAGCACAGGCAGTGAAAAATGGCGCAGACAGCGACGGGTTTTAAATGCCATAATCGGGGCCGTCTCAAATAAACAACAATACCAGTGCATGGTTTGCGCAAGGCGAAGGATTATTTTTATGAAGCTTAAGAACACACTCCTGGCGTCCGCACTTCTCTGTGCGACCGCCCTGTCTGCGAATGCCGCAACAGAGTTAACGCCAGAGCAAGCGGCAGCGTTAAAACCTTTTGACCATACGGTCATTGTGGGTCGTTATAATTCTATTGGCGATGCCGTCGCCGCCGCATCAAAAGCCGCGGATAAAAACGGGGCGGCCTCGTTTTACGTAGTTGACCAGTCCGATTACGGCAACAGCGGTAACCAGCGCGTGACCATTGCGCTGTATAAAGATAATGCACCAAAGGCTGACGCGCCGAAAAATCGCGTGATCAACGGTATCGTTGAGCTGCCGAAAGATCAGGCCATTGAGCTGGAACCTTACGACACCGTTACCGTTCAGGGCTTCTATCGCAGCCAGCCAGAAGTGAACGATGCCATCACCAAAGCCGCGAAAGAGAAAGGTGCCTACTCTTTCTATATCGTGCGTCAGGTGGATGCTAACCAGGGCGGCAACCAGCGCATTACCGCATTCATCTACAAAGAAGATGCGAAAAAACGCGTTCTGCAGAGCCCGGATGCCATCCCTGCGGATTCTGAAGCGGGTCGCGCGGCGATAGCCAAAGGCGGCGAAGAAGCGAAGAAAGTTGAAATTCCGGGCGTAGCGACCTCTGCGGCGCCAAGCGCTGAAGTGGGCCGTTTCTTTGAAACGCAGTCCACGAAAGGTGGCCGTTACTCCGTGACGCTGCCGGACGGCACCAAAATTGAAGAGCTGAACAAAGCCACTGCCGCGCAGATGGTGCCGTTCGACAGCATCAAGTTTACCGGCAACTACGGCAATATGACGGAAGTCTCTTATCAGGTCGCGAAGCGTGCGGCGAAGAAAGGGGCGAAGTATTACCACATCACCCGCCAGTGGCAGGAACGTGGTAACAACGTGACCATCAGCGCCGATCTGTACAAGTAACAAAACCGTTGAAGAAAGGCGGCGCAATGCCGCCTTTTTTGTTACTTTTTTTGAAAATCTGCCACACATCATTGCATGCTTTCGTTACACTCCGTAAAATCCCGCGCCTTAGTGTGATCCACCATTTTTATGCGCCTTAGCGAAATAATTATTCTGGATTGGGACTTTTCATAACAGGAAGCCAATGGAAAAGAAACTTGGCCTGAGTGCTTTAACTGCACTTGTATTGAGCTCAATGCTGGGCGCGGGCGTATTCAGTTTACCGCAGAACATGGCGGCCGTCGCAAGCCCTGCCGCCCTGCTCATTGGCTGGGGCATTACCGGTGTCGGGATAATGCTGCTGGCGTTTGCCATGCTGTTGCTGACGCGCATTCGCCCGGATCTGGACGGCGGCATTTTCACCTATGCACGTGAAGGTTTCGGCGAGCTGATCGGCTTCTGTTCCGCCTGGGGCTACTGGCTGTGCGCGGTCATCGCCAACGTCTCTTATCTGGTGATTGTCTTCTCGGCGCTCAGTTTCTTTACCGATACCCCTGAGCTGCGCCTGTTTGGCGACGGTAATACCTGGCAGTCTATCGTCGGCGCCTCGGTGCTGCTGTGGATTGTTCACTGGCTGATTTTGCGCGGTGTCCAGACCGCCGCCAGCATCAACCTGGTGGCAACGCTGGCGAAGCTGGTGCCGCTTGGCCTGTTTATCGTGCTGGCCTTTATCGCGTTTCGTCTCGACGTGTTTTCGCTTGATTTCAGCGGCATTGCGCTGGGCGTTCCGGTCTGGGAGCAGGTGAAAAACACGATGCTGATTACCCTGTGGGTATTTATCGGCGTTGAGGGTGCCGTCGTGGTTTCTGCCCGCGCGCGTAATAAGCGCGATGTGGGACGCGCCACGCTGCTGGCCGTCCTGGCAGCGCTGGGCGTGTATCTGCTGGTGACCCTGCTGTCGCTGGGCGTGGTGGCGCGTCCTGAACTGGCCGAAATGCGTAACCCGTCCATGGCAGGCCTGATGGTGAAAATGCTCGGCCCGTGGGGCGACGTGGTGATTGCCGCAGGGCTGATCGTCTCCGTCTGCGGCGCTTATCTGAGCTGGACCATCATGGCGGCTGAAGTGCCGTTTCTGGCCGCTACGCACAAGGCGTTTCCCCGCCTGTTTGCTCGTCAAAACCAAAATAATGCGCCATCAGCCTCACTCTGGCTGACCAACATCAGCGTTCAGGTCTGTCTGGTGCTGATCTGGCTCACAGGTTCAGACTATAACACCCTGCTGACCATCGCCTCGGAGATGATTCTGGTACCCTATTTCTTAGTGGGTGCGTATTTGTTAAAAATCGCCACGCGTCCGGCGCACTATGTTGTGGGCGTAGGGGCCTGTATTTACGGCCTGTGGTTGTTGTATGCTTCCGGGCCGATGCATCTGCTGCTGTCGGTTGTGCTGTATGCGCCGGGTCTGCTGGTGTTTATCTATGCCCGCCGCACGCATCAGCTGGAGAACGCGCTGAAACGCCGTGAAATGGCCTTAATCGGGCTGTTACTGGTTGCTGCCGTACCGGCAACCTGGATGTTAATGGGATAGCACTGTCTTTCCCATTGTTGAACTGTAAAGGAGAATACGATGGGAAATGCACCGCTTCGCCCAATACTGATCACCGGTGGAGGCCGCCGTATCGGCCTCGCCCTCGCCCATCACTTTCTCAACCTTCGCCATCCGGTCATTGTCAGCTACCGTACGGAATACCCGTCGATTGAGGGGCTGCGCAAAGCCGGAGCGATCTGCATTCAGGCTGATTTTTCCACCGACGAAGGCATTCTGGCCTTTGCCGAACAGGTTAAATCCACCGCGACGGGGTTGCGCGCCGTGATCCATAACGCCAGCGCATGGTGTGCCGAGAAGCCCGGCACGTCCCTCAGCGATACGCTCTCCGCCATGCTGCAGATCCACGTTAACGCCCCTTATCTGCTTAACCACGCGCTGCAGGATCTGCTGCGCGGCCACGGGCATGCGGCGGGCGACATTATTCACTTTACCGATTATGTGGTGGAGCGCGGCAGCGACAAGCATATCGCCTACGCGGCCAGCAAAGCCGCGCTGGATAACATGACGCGCTCCTTTGCCCGCAAGCTCGCGCCCGAGGTAAAGGTGAACGCCATCGCCCCGGCGATGATTTTGTTTAACGAACACGATGATGCGGAATACCGCCAGCAGGCGCTGAATAAGTCGCTGATGAAAATTGCCCCAGGCGAGAAAGAGGTGATCGACCTTGTAGATTATCTGCTCACCAGCTGCTACGTCACCGGCAGAACCTTTGCCGTGGACGGCGGTCGCCCGCTGCGCTAGTGAAAGCGGCTCCAGAAGAAGATTAACACCCAGGCGCTGAGCCCCCAGCAGACCACTGCCCCGCCCAGCGCCAGGGGAAGCCGCAGAAAACCGGTGAAATACCACAGGGAAAGCAGGTAGAGAAAGTACGGAATGATTGACCACATGCCAAACACGATGGTCGTGCGTAGCGCTTCCGTACCCCGCTCAGAGGCCACAATATAGTGGGCAATCAGCGCAAAGGTCGGGAATAGCGGGATCAGCCCGGCAATATAATAGTTTTTGGTTTTTGCCAGAATGCCAATCAGTAACACCACCAGCGCCCCCAGCGCGGCTTTGATAACCAGCCCCATATTTTTTCCTATAACAATCAAATAACAAGAAACGTCAGAATAACGGAAGCGGCGTTAATTTTGAAAGATTAATGGAAGGTTAAGGTTCCGCGGTGTATTTTGGCTTTTTTCACGAAAACAGACGCTGTATGAATAAGATTGTATATGTTGAAGACGAACCCGAAGTCGGGCAATTGATCGCCGCCTATCTGGGTAAACATGATATGGACGTCATTGTCGAGCCTCGCGGCGATCGTGCCGAAGAGGTGGTCGTCCGTGAAAACCCGGATTTAGTGCTGCTGGACATCATGCTGCCAGGCAAAGACGGCATGACGCTCTGCCGGGACCTGCGCGCCCGCTGGGACGGTCCTATCGTTCTGCTTACCTCACTGGACAGCGATATGAACCATATTCTGTCGCTGGAGATGGGCGCCAATGATTACATTCTGAAAACCACACCGCCTGCCGTCCTGCTGGCCCGCCTGCGCCTGCATTTGCGCCAGCACGCCAGCATCGAACGCGAAGCGCCCGCGCCGTCCCTGACGCCGCACAAAGCGTTGCGCTTCGGTACGCTGTCTATTGACCCGGTTAACCGCCAGGTCCTGCTTTCCGGCGAGCTTATCGCCCTTTCTACCGCAGACTTTGACCTGCTGTGGGAGCTGGCCACGCATGCCGGGCAAATCATGGACCGCGACGCGCTGCTGAAAAACCTCCGTGGCGTGAGCTATGACGGTATGGATCGCAGCGTTGATGTGGCGATTTCGCGATTACGCAAAAAACTGCAGGATAACGCCACCGAGCCCTACCGCATTAAAACCGTGCGTAACAAGGGTTATCTGTTTGCCCCACACGCCTGGGAAACCTGATAAAAGATAACATGCGCGAAATGAAGGCATCAGGCGTCTAAGCCCTTTCTTTCGCGCGTTAATTTTCACGTTTGCGCAACAGTTAACTTGATAAGCGCGCGAACTTATCCATAATTATTATTCACACGTTATCTCCTTTAAGTCGCGCCGGGCCGGCTATAAGCCCACACCTTTTCAGCACATTCTCTCCCATGAAATCTTGAAATGAGGATTTAAGCCTATGAGATATGTATAGCTACTCTGAAGTAGAAGCCATTAAAACCAATCTTGAATGGATAGTTAATCAGGCAGCAGCTAGCCATGCCTCACCCTCACGTGCCGATCAAAAAGCGCTCATTGACCTCCTTGAACTCATCCAGTTTTACGAAATACTCCTGGATTTGATTAACGAATTTGGGACTGCCGTGATCGATCCGCACATTGCGGAAGGTCTGGCCATAACGGAAACACTCATCGGCAGGGTAAAAAACAGCGCGAATGCCATGTAACGCGCTTCACAGACATGAAAATATCGATGGGATTTCATGTATATTCTGCACAAAGCGTTTCTTCGGTGAGATCCAATGAAAAAGCTGTTTGTGCAGTTTTATCTTTTACTGTTTGTCTGCTTCCTGGTGATGACCATGCTGGTCGGCCTGGTTTATAAATTCACCGCCGAACGTGCGGGCCGGCAGTCGCTGGACGATCTGATGAAAAGCTCGCTCTATTTGATGCGCAGCGAGCTAAGAGAGATCCCGCCACACGACTGGGCGAAAACCCTGAAAGAGCTGGATCTCAATCTGTCATTCGATTTACGCATTGAGCCGTTAAAAGATTTTGAGCTGGATCCGCCCGCCATGCAGCGTCTGCGCGACGGTGACATCGTCGCGCTGGATGAGAAATACACGTTTATCCAGCGCATTCCGCGCAGCCATTATGTGCTGGCCGTCGGGCCGGTGCCCTATCTCTATTATCTGCACCAGATGCGCCTGCTGGACATGGCGCTGATGGCCTTTATCGCCATTTCGCTCGCATTTCCGGTCTTTATCTGGATGCGGCCCCACTGGCAGGACATGCTGAAGCTGGAATCTGCCGCGCAGCGTTTTGGCGAGGGGCATTTTACCGAACGCATTCACTTCGACAGCGGTTCCAGCTTCGAGCGTCTGGGCGTGGCCTTTAACCAGATGGCCGATAACATCAACGCCCTGATCGCCAGTAAGAAGCAGCTGATCGACGGAATTGCGCACGAGCTGCGCACGCCGCTGGTTCGCCTGCGCTACCGTCTGGAGATGAGCGAGAATCTGACCGAGGCAGAGAATCAGGCGCTTAACCGCGACATTGGCCAGCTTGAAGCGCTGATTGAGGAGCTGCTGACCTACGCGCGTCTCGACCGCCCGCAAAACGAGCTGAACCTCACCACGCCGGATCTGCCCGCCTGGCTGCAAACCCACATTGATGACGTTCAGAGCGTAAACCCGCAGCGCACGCTGTTGACGCGCGTCACGCCGGGTGACTACGGCGCGCTCGATATGCGCCTGATGGAGCGCGTGCTGGACAACCTGATGAACAACGCCATGCGCTACAGCGAAAGTACGCTCCAGATTGCCCTGGATTTGCAGGGCAACCGGGCCAGCCTGACGGTGGAGGACGACGGACCGGGAATTTCCCCCGAAGCGCGAGAAACCGTGTTTGAACCGTTTGTCCGCCTCGATCCCAGCCGCGATCGCGCCACCGGCGGATGCGGCCTGGGGCTGGCGATTGTCCACTCTATCGCGCAGGCGATGGGCGGCACGGTACACTGCGAGGAGAGCGAGCTCGGCGGCGCGCGCTTCTGCTTTAGCTGGCCGGTGTACCATAACATCGCCCTTCCCGTCCCTGCCTGACCTCAACCGCACGCTGGCCTGACCCGGCGTGCTGTGCTATATGATAAGTATGTTGTAACTAATGAGAATGTTTATGGCGAACTACGATCTCATCGAACGGCTTAACGGCACGTTTCGGGAAATAGAACACGAACTCCTGACCCTGACCGAGCGTTTGCAGGCCTGTCGCCTGCTGGCCGCGCGCGTCTTTACCCTGCCGGAAGTGGCTAAGGGAGCCGAGCACGATCCGCTGGACACCATCGAGGTCGAACAGCACATCGGCAGCGCGGCCCTTGAGCTGGCGCTAAAACACTATCGTCGCCTGTTTATCCAGCAGCAGTCAGAAAACCGCAGCAGCAAGGCCGCCGTGCGCCTGCCGGGGGTCATCTGCCTGCAAACCGATGCGACAGCGCGCGAAGCGCTGGAAAGCCAGATTGCGCATATCAACACCCTGAAAGCGGCCTTTGAAAAGATCATCACCGAAGAGTCCGGCCTCGCCCCTGCCGCGCGGTTTGAGTGGGTGCACCGCCAGCTTCCGGGGCTGATTACCCTGAATGCCTATCGGACGCTGACGGTACTGCGTCACCCCGCTACGCTGCGCTTCGGCTGGGCGAATAAGCACGTCATTAAAAACTTCACCCGGGATGAGATTCTGGCCCAGCTGGAAAAAAGCCTGAAGACGCCGCGCACCGTCGCGCCATGGTCGCGGGAGCAGTGGATTGAGCGCCTGGAGCAGGAGTACCACAGCATCGCCTCGCTGCCAGCGGATGCGCGCCTGAAGATAAAGCGCCCGGTGAAGGTGCAGCCTATCGCTCGCGTCTGGTATTCCGGTCAGCAAAAGCAGGTGCAATATGCCTGCCCGACGCCTCTGATTGCGCTTTACGATGCCGATCAGGGCGCGGTGGTACCCGATATCGGGGAACTGCTGAATTACGATGCTGACAATGTTCAGCACCGTTACAGACCTCAGGCGCAGCCGCTACAGCTGATTATTCCTCGGCTGCACCTGTACGTGGCGGGATGATTATTTCAGGCTGCCGACCATCGCTTCCGGGCGAACCCAGGCGTCAAACTCCGCCTCCGTGAGATAGCCCAGCGCCAATGCGGAGGCTTTCAGCGTCAGCCCCTCTTTATGCGCTTTTTTGGCGATCTCGGCGGCCCTGTCATAGCCAATATGGGTATTGAGCGCGGTGACCAGCATCAGAGATTCATTGAGCAGCTGGCTGATGCGTTCGCGATTGGGCTCAATCCCCACCGCGCAATGCTCGTTAAAGCTCTCCATCCCGTCCGCCAGCAGACGAACAGATTGCAGCACGTTGTGGATCACCATCGGGCGATAGACGTTCAGCTCGAAGTTGCCGGACGCACCGCCCATGTTGACGGCCACGTCGTTGCCCATCACCTGGCAGCAGAGCATGGTCATGGCTTCGCACTGGGTCGGGTTCACTTTACCCGGCATGATGGAGCTGCCCGGCTCGTTTTCCGGGATGCTGATTTCACCGATGCCGCAGCGCGGGCCCGAGGCCAGCCAGCGCACGTCGTTAGCAATTTTCATCAGCGAGGCCGCCAGCCCCTTCAGCGCGCCATGGGTGTGGACCAGCGCATCGCAGGTCGCCAGCGCTTCGAACTTATTGGGCGCCGTGACGAACGGCTGTCCGGTGATGGCAGCAAGCTCCTCCGCCACGCGCACCGCGTATTCTGGATGGGTGTTCAACCCGGTACCGACCGCCGTCCCACCGAGCGCCAGCTCCGCCAGGTGCGGCAGGCTGTTCTCGATATGCTTCAGGTTGTGTTCCAGCATCGCCACCCAGCCGGAAATCTCCTGGCCGAGCGTCAAAGGCGTGGCGTCCTGCAGGTGCGTACGGCCAATCTTGACGATGTCGCGGAAGGCCTGCGCTTTCTCGTTAAGCGTGGATTTAAGCACGTTGAGCTGCGGGATAAGCTGCTCGCGAATGGCGATTACCGCCGCCACGTGCATCGCCGTCGGGAAGACGTCGTTAGAGCTCTGGCTTTTGTTGACGTCATCGTTCGGGTGGACCTTACGTTCCATGCCGCGCACGCCGCCCAGCAGCTCGCTCGCCCGGTTCGCCAGCACTTCGTTCATGTTCATGTTGCTCTGGGTACCGGAACCGGTCTGCCAGATAGCGAGGGGAAATTCGTCAGGATGCTTGCCCGCCAGCACTTCGTCTGCGGCGTTGATAATGGCGGTGGCTTTATCGGTGTCCAGCAGGCCCAAATCCTGGTTCACTTTCGCGGCGGCGCGTTTGGTCAGCGCCAGCGCCTGAATCAGCGAGACAGGCATTTTTTCGGTCGAAATACGGAAGTGCTCCAGCGAACGCTGGGTTTGCGCGCCCCATAGCTTGTCGGCCGGGACGTCGATGGCGCCCATCGAGTCTTTCTCATGGCGTACCGTGGTCATTACTTTCTCCTTGATAACAAAAGAGGGATTGCTCACATGCTTAAGGGATAAGTATTGATGACTTCTGAGAAACGGTATGGCGCTTTGTGCGCTCTTTTTGATGTCGGGTGGCGGCTGCGCCACCCGTTTTTTTCAATTTACTTCACGCATGCCGAACACTGGGACGACTGGATCTGCTTGAAGAAGTCGTTGCCTTTGTCATCCACCAGGATAAACGCCGGGAAGTCTTCCACTTCGATTTTCCAGATCGCTTCCATACCCAGCTCCGGGTATTCCACGCACTCCAGGCTCTTGATGCTGCCCTGCGCCAGTACCGCCGCCGGGCCGCCGATGCTGCCGAGGTAGAAGCCGCCGTGCTTGTGGCACGCGTCCGTCACCTGCTGGCTGCGGTTGCCTTTAGCGAGCATGATCATGCTGCCGCCGTTGGCCTGCAGCTGATCAACGTACGAGTCCATACGCCCTGCAGTGGTTGGGCCTAACGAGCCGGAGGCATAGCCTTCAGGCGTTTTCGCCGGGCCCGCGTAGTAGATCGGGTGATCTTTAATGTACTGCGGCAGCCCTTCGCCGTTGTCCAGACGCTCTTTCAGCTTCGCGTGCGCAATGTCGCGGCCCACGATGATCGTGCCGTTCAGCGACAGGCGGGTCGAGACCGGATACTGAGACAGCTGCGCCAGAATCTCTTTCATCGGACGGTTCAGGTCAACGCGAACCGCTTCCCCCTCACCCGCTTTGCGCAGCGCTTCCGGAATATATTTACCCGGGTTGTTTTCCAGTTTTTCGATCCACACGCCTTCGCGGTTGATCTTGGCCTTGATGTTGCGATCCGCAGAGCAGGAGACGCCCATCCCGACCGGACAGGATGCACCGTGACGCGGAAGACGGATCACGCGCACGTCGTGGGCGAAGTACTTACCGCCAAACTGCGCCCCGAGCCCCAGATTACGCGCCTCTTCCAGCAGCTCCTGCTCAAGCTGCACGTCGCGGAACGCCTGACCGTGCTCGTTACCTTCAGTAGGCAGGCCGTCGTAGTATTTGGTCGAGGCCAGCTTGACGGTCTTCAGCGTGCTTTCAGCTGAGGTTCCGCCAATCACGAAGGCGATATGGTACGGCGGGCACGCCGCGGTGCCGAGGGTACGCATCTTCTCAACCAGGTAATTTTTCAGCTTGCCCGGAGTGAGCAGCGCTTTGGTTTCCTGGTAGAGATAGGTTTTGTTGGCTGAACCGCCGCCTTTGGCGATGCAGAGGAATTTGTACTCGTCACCGTCAACGCTGTAGAGGTCAATCTGTGCAGGCAGGTTAGTGCCGGTGTTGACCTCTTTGTACATATCCAGCGCCGCGTTTTGCGAGTAGCGCAGGTTGTCTTCGGTGTAGGTGTTGTAGACGCCGTGAGCCAGCGCCGCTTCGTCACCGCCGCCGGTCCAGACGCGCTGGCCTTTTTTACCGACGATGATCGCCGTGCCGGTGTCCTGGCAGGTGGGCAGAATGCCTTTCGCCGCGATATCGGAGTTACGCAGGAACTGCAGGGCAACGTACTTGTCGTTTTCGCTGGCTTCCGGGTCGCTCAGAATATCGGCAACCTGCTGCTGATGCGCGGGGCGGAGCATAAAGGAGGCATCGTGGAAAGCGTGCTGCGCCAGCAGCGTCAGCGCCTGCGGATCCACCTTGAGGATCTCTTGTCCTTCAAACTCAGAGACGGAGACGTGATCGCGGGTTAACAGGTAATACTCGGTCTGATCCTTACTGAGGGGGAAAGGATCCTGATAATGGAAGGGTTTATTCGACATTGTTCTCTCACTTACTGCTTCGGTCTGTTTATTCAGGGCAGATGTTCCGCTGCCCGGCTTAAAAGCGAGTCAGCTTATCCTACACAATTTTTTAACAAAAACTGAGACTAGTACGACTTTTTACATCCACAGGTTACTTCCACGTAGTTTATTGCTTTAATACCCGGAGTTAATTCCACATTTGAATCAGGGCTTGATAATGCAAAAACTCATTAACTCAGTGCAAAACTACGCCTGGGGAAGTAAAACTGCGTTAACGGATCTCTACGGTATCGCGAACCCGAACAACCTGCCGATGGCGGAACTATGGATGGGGGCGCACCCGAAGAGCAGCTCAAAAATTGAAGACGCCAGCGGCCAGGTACGCAGCCTGCGTGACGTGATTGATGCCGATAAAGCCGCACTGCTGGGCGACAAGGTGGCTCAACGCTTTGGCGAACTGCCGTTCCTGTTTAAGGTGCTGTGCGCCGACCAGCCGCTCTCCATCCAGGTTCACCCGAACAAAAAAGCGTCTGAAATCGGCTTTGCCAAAGAGAACGCGGCGGGCATCCCGCTGGACGCCGCCGAGCGTAACTACAAAGATCCTAACCACAAGCCGGAGCTGGTTTTTGCGCTGACGCCGTTCCTGGCGATGAACGCGTTCCGCGAGTTTTCAGAGATTATCTCCCTGCTGCAGCCGGTCGCGGGTGCCAACAAGGCTATTGCCCACTTCCTTGAAAACCCAAACGCGGACGCGCTCAGCCAGCTGTTTGCCAGCCTGCTGAATATGCAGGGTGAAGAGAAATCTCACGCGCTGGCGGTGCTGAAAGCGGCCCTGAACAGCCAGCAAGGGGAACCGTGGGAGACCATCCGCCTGATTTCCGAGTTTTACCCTGACGACAGCGGCCTGTTCTCCCCTCTGCTGCTGAACGTGGTGAAGCTGAACCCGGGCGAAGCGATGTTCCTGTTCGCGGAAACCCCGCACGCCTACCTGCAGGGCGTAGCGCTGGAGGTGATGGCCAACTCTGACAACGTGCTGCGCGCGGGCCTGACGCCGAAATATATCGACATCCCTGAGCTGGTTGCCAACGTGAAGTTTGTGGCGAAGCCTGCCGCGGAGCTGCTGACTCAGCCGGTGAAAAACGGCGCAGAGCTGGACTTCCCGATTCCGGTTGAGGATTTTGCGTTCTCCCTGCACGACCTCAATCAGACGGAAACGACAATCGCACAGGAGAGCGCGGCGATCCTGTTCTGCGTCGAGGGCGAAGCAACGCTGCGCAAAGGCGAGCAACGTCTGGTTCTCCAGCCTGGCGAGTCAGCATTCGTTGCAGCCAATGAGTCCCCGGTCAGCGTGAGAGGCACCGGTCGCCTGGCGCGCGTTTTTAATAAGCTTTAAGCACTTACTGAATTTTTTAACAACTCTTGCTAAGCTAGTTGAAGGCTTAATATCTCCGGGCGGTTTTTACCGCCTGGTTTCATTTTAGGGATAGTCGCAATGAAAAAATCGGTCGTAGCGGTTGGAGTGATTGTAGCGTTAGGCGTGGTCTGGACGGGTGCCTCCTGGTTTACCGGGAAACAGCTGGAAGGCCGTCTGGCTGAGATGGTGGCGCAGGCTAACGGAGAAATTAAGCGCAGCGCGCCGGAGGCGGGTCTGGAGCTGAGCTACCAGAACTATCAGCGCGGCGTGTTCACCAGCCGCATGCAGCTGGTGGTGAAGCCGGTGGCCGGTGCGGCAAACGGCTGGCTGAAGCCGGGACAAAGCGTGGTGCTGGATGAAGTGGTAAGCCACGGTCCGCTGCCGCTGGCGCAGTTAAAGTCGTTTAACCTGATCCCGTCCATGGCGTCCGTTCATACCGTACTGGTGAATAACGACGTCACCAAACCGCTGTTTGACCTGGCGAAGAATGAATCACCTTTCGACATTAACACCCGTATTAGCTACTCCGGTGATACCAGTTCTGATATCGCGCTGAAACCGCTGAACTACGAGAAAGAGAACGAAAAAGTCGCCTTCAGCGGTGGCCATTTCAAACTTGATGCGGATCGGGACGGCAACGTCTTCTCCATGACGGGTGAAGCGGAAAGCGGCCTGGTCAACGCCGTGAACGAATATAACCAAAAAGTTCAGCTCACCTTCAACAACCTGAAAGCCGACGGCAACAGCCGTATGACCGACTTTAAAGAGCGTATCGGCGATCAGAAGCTCTCCGTGGATAAAATTGCTATCGCAATTGAAGGAAAAGAGATGGCCGTGCTGGAAGGCATGGACGTTAACGGTCAATCCGACGTATCCAAAGACGGTAAGAGTATCAATACCCAGCTGGATTACACGCTGAAGAGCCTGAAAGTGCAGAATCAGGATCTGGGCACCGGCAAGCTGTCGCTGAAGATCGGCAATATCGACGGCCAGGCATGGCACGAATTTAGCCAGAAATACAGCAAAGAGAGCCAGGCGCTGCTGACCGACGCCGCGCTGCAGCAGAACCCGGAAGTGTACCAGCAGCAGGCGATGGCGGTGCTGTTCAATAACCTGCCAATCCTGCTGAAAGGCCAGCCGGTGGTCACCGTTGCGCCGCTGAGCTGGAAAAACAGCAAAGGCGAAACCAGCTTTAACCTGTCGCTGTTCCTGAAAGATCCTGCAGCCGCCACGGGTGAACCCCAGACGCTGGCGCAGGAAGTGGATCGCAGCGTGAAGTCGCTCGACAGCAAGCTGACCATCCCGATGGATATGGCGACCGAGTTTATGACCCAGATTGCGAAGCTGGAAGGCTACGGCGATGAAGATGCCGGCAAGCTGGCGAACCAGCAGGTGAAAGGTCTGGCGGCGATGGGTCAGATGTTCCGCATCACCAAAGTGGAAGACAACACCATTTCCACCAGCCTGCAATATGCCAACGGCCAGGTAACGCTGAACGGCGACAAAATGCCGCTGGAAGAGTTTGTTGGCATGTTTGGTATGCCGACGCTGGGAATGCCGGAACCGGCTGAACCCGCAGCGCCAGCCGTACCGGCGGCACCGCAGCAGTAAACGTCAAAACCCCTCGCAAGAGGGGTTTTTTATTGCCCTTATCCTTTCCATCCCTGCAGGAAATCCAGCAGCAAGGCGTTAACTTTCTCAGGCTGTTCCTCCTGAGGAAGATGGCCGCACTCGTCGATACCCTGCGCCCGCAGGTTATCCGCCATTTCAGCCCAGACGCTTTGCATATCGAAGAGCTTGCCGACCGCGTGAAAATCATTGCCCCACAGCGACATTACCGGACAGGCGATTTTCACGTCAGCGTCGGCAAGATCCTGCGCCACGTCTTCCGCGTTGGCGCGATAGTCAGCCATCGCGCCTCGCACGGCTCCGGGCGCCTGATACGCGCGAACATAGGTGTCAAACGCCTCGCCGCTGATGGTTGACGGATCGTAGGTCCAGTCCGAGAAAAAGTGGCGCAGCCAGATATTTTCACGTCCTGCAATCAGCGCTTCCGGCAGATCGGGCACAAGATGGAACAGGAAGAACCAGTATGCGCGGGCGATGGATGCATTCAAATCGCGCGCCACAATACGCGTTGGCACGTTATCCATGACCACCAGACGATCCACCAGCTCAGGGTAATCTTTTGCGAACCGCGTCGCGACGCGCGCCCCGCGATCGTGCCCCACCAGCACCACCTTCTGTAACCCCAGCGCACGCATTAGCTCCCGGATATCCCGGGCCATGTTCCGTTTATCATAGCCAGAAGCCGGTTTATCCGTTTCGCCATATCCTCGCAAATCCGGCGCGATGACGCGGTAGTGCCGGGACAATACAGGTATCTGGTAGCGCCAGGCATAGTTTGTTTCAGGAAAACCGTGCAGAAGAATAACCGGCGCGCCTTCACCCTCTTCAGCCACAAACTGGCGAATGCCGTTTGCCGTTACGGTGTAACTTTTCATATTCATAACCTCACTTTATTTCAGCAGAGGCACGTTGGCCGCACGTTGATAAGGACCGTAATTTACAGGGTTCCAGCTATAGCCCTGCTGCCAGGCGGTGATATGCCCAATACCGGGGAAAGGCAGATGCGCAGCGGCCATCCACTCGCCGTCTTTCGCCAGGGCGTTAAATTCCTGCGCCCGGGACGAGATGGCTTTTTTCGAATCGACATCAAAGCGAATAGACACTTCAGGATGCGGGAACTGGACGGCTGGCGCATGAATCAGATCCCCAATGAAGTTAATAGCCGTCCCCTGCGACGCAAAGCGATAAACGGTACTGCCGGGCGTATGGCCAACGGCATAGGCCGTCTGGACTTCCGGGATCGGCGAAGCTGGCGGAACGAAGGTTTTAAGATGTCCGGAGGCTTTATACTCAGACAATGCTTTTCGGGCGATAGCAAAATACTCTTTCGCATTAGCCGGCGCGCTCGCTTCTTTTGCAGGATCAAGCCAGTAGTCGGCCTCCCCCTGCGGTACGTAGACGGTGGCATTGGGGAACAACGCTTTACCGTTCGCATCGCTCAGGCCACAAACATGATCAAGATGAAGATGCGTCAGGAAAATGGTATCAACCTGCTCGGGACGATAGCCTGATGCTTTCATATTGTTAACCAGCTGGCCGGCCGTTTCCGACACGCAGTGCCCCGCTCCGCTGTCAATCATGACCAGATGTTTACCGGTATTAACCAGGAAAGCGTTAAAGGCGGTCGGCATGCGGTCGGCATCGATTTTATGCTGAGCCAGCAGTTTACGAACCTTGTCGTCTGAAAGACCGTGGAGTAATGACGGCGAAAGGTCGTTATAGCCGTCGAACAGCGCCGTGACCTCATATTCCCCTACCGCCAGACGATAATAGCCTGGGACCTGCTGCTTCACCTGTGCAGGTGCGTCAGCCCAGGCGGCACTTACCAATAACAGGCTGCTGAATGCCAGAACCGTTTTCAACTTTTTCATCTTCACTCCAGATTGATATTTTTCAGGTTGTGAAGAGACTATGGCAGCGTAACGATAAATACTGTAGATATGTCCTTTGATAAGTCAGCATAACGAAAAACGAAACAATGAAACTGGAAGACGTAGAAGTGTTTGTCGAAGCCATTAAGGCGGGTAGCCTGGCGGGCGCCGCGCGTCGGCTCTCAATGAGCGCCATGGCGGCGTCACGCTCTCTTAACAATCTTGAGGCTGAGCTGGGGGTCAGGCTGGTGCATCGCACCACGCGATCCCTTTCACCCACCAGCGATGGTGACGTTTTTTTGCCGCATGCGCAGGCGTTGCTGGAAGATAAAAATAACGCGCTGGCCGATCTGTTTCCTGATGGTACGCACCTGTCCGGACGCCTTCGCATTACCGCCTCAGCGGCGTTTGGACGCAAGATCGTTGCACCGATGTTGGCGCTGTTTATGCAGCAACATCCTGCCCTGCAGGTCGACCTGCTGGCAACCGATGAGCAAATTGATATTGTCGGGAAAGGCATAGACGTGGCGTTACGCATTGCACCGCTGCGCGATAACCGGTTAGTCGCACACCGCATCTGTGATAACCCCCGCGAGCTTTGCGCCAGCGCGGAGTATCTCGCTGCGTACGGTTCACCGAAATTGCTTAACGATCTGGCTGGACATAGCTGCCTGGCCACATCAGATACGACACACTGGTCGTTTGAGAAGGGTGAACAGCGCTACAAACAAAAGGTGTCAGGCCGATTCTCGGCTAACTCTATTGAGGCGATTTTCGAGGCTTGTCTGGGGGGACTCGGCATCGCAAATTTATCTCGCTGGTACGTAGAGCCTGCCATTGCTGAGGGTAAACTCGTGCGGATCGTCCTGGAAGATGCTCAGCCGGAATCGCTGGCCATTTGGGCGGTTTACCCGACCTCCCGGCTGATCCCGGCAAAAGTACGAAAATTTGTAGAAGCCCTGGAGACACATCTGACGCTCAACCCGCTTACGCAGCAGAGCTGAATTATTTCACCGTCACCAGCCGCGCCGCCACAATCTGGTGCCCGGACTGGACATCCGTGTTGTCGATGCGCTGCATAATTCTGTCTGCCAGCGTGTAGCCCATCTCCCGCGCAGGGGTGGTAGCCCAGACGATGGGGAGATCGTCCAGCGCGTTTTCACCAACGTCGGCAAACGCCCCTAACGCCACCTGATGGCCGAAGAAGGTTTCCACCCCGCCCTCGCCGCTCTGACGCCCGGCGCGGATCAGGCCAAACCAGGCCCCCATGGCAATCACATCGTTGTAGCAAATCACGGCGCTGATCGTCGGATTGCTTCGCAGCAGCGCGCCTATCGCTTCCGCCGCTTTCTTCTGGCTAGATTCACACTCCACGACCCATTCGCTGTGGAACGGTAGGCCGTATTTAATCAGCGTCGCGCAGTAGCCGCCGACCCGCTCGGCGCGCGTCAGGGAGGAGCTTTTCCCTCCCAGCCAGGCAATGCGCTGATGCCCGCGGCGAATAAGATGTTCGGTCAACATTTGCGCGGCCTGCATGTTATCCGGGCGCAGCGTATCGGCCTCGTCCAGATAGCTGGCGCGCGAGGCGAACACCAGCGGCACGCCTTTTTCGGCGGCACGCTCGCACAGTTCGCTACCCACGCCCGACGCTCCGGCGACGATCACTCCGTCAACCCCCTGGGTCAGCAGCATATCGAGACGGGAGAGAAGCTGCCCGGCCTCGCGCCCGCCGTGCAACAGAAAGACCATCCGCCCCTGCGCTTCCAGCGCTTCGGTTAACCCGGCGGTCAGCTCCGCATAGAAAGGTGACGTCAGGTCGCGGACAATCAGGCCAATCACCCCGCTTTGCCCGCCGCGCAGCGCCGACGCCTGACGGTTACGCACAAAGCCCAACTGTTCAACCGCCTCGTTCACCCTCTGGCCGGTTGCGGGCGAGATGCGCCCTTTACCACTGAGCACGAGAGAAACGGTGCTGACGGAAACCCCCGCCGCCAGCGCGACATCGTTGATGGTGACTTTTTTCGCTACAGCCATGTGTCAGCGTGACTCCCTGAAATGAGATCGGTAAAACGTTTTATCAATACGTTATCTTTATACTACCAGTCAAAGCCTGAGAATGTGATTTAGCGCGCACTAAACTTTGATAAAACGTTTTATCTTCTCGCAGCATTGAAGCAGGAAAACTGATTTTAACAATAAAGGAGTCGTTTTATGACGGCGAAAACAGCACAAAAAATATCGCTGTGGGAGTTTTTCCAGCAACTGGGTAAAACCTTTATGCTGCCCGTGGCGCTCCTCTCGTTCTGCGGGATCATGCTCGGGATCGGCAGCTCGCTGAGCAGTAAAGACGTCATCACGCTGATCCCGTTCCTCGGTACTCCCGTGCTGCAGGCGATCTTTATCTGGATGAGTAAGGTCGGCTCCTTCGCGTTTAGCTTCCTGCCCGTGATGTTCTGCATCGCCATCCCGCTGGGCCTGGCCCGCGAGAATAAAGGCGTCGCGGCCTTTGCCGGGTTTGTGGGTTACGCCGTGATGAACCTGGCGGTTAACTTCTGGCTGACCGCGAAAGGCATTCTGCCGACGACCGATGCTGCCGTGCTGAAGGCCAACAACATTCAGAGCGTGATTGGCATCCAGTCTATTGATACCGGGATCCTCGGAGCGGTGATCGCCGGGGTCATTATCTGGATGCTGCACGAGCGCTTCCACAATATCCGCCTGCCGGATGCCCTGGCCTTCTTCGGCGGTACCCGCTTCGTGCCGATTGTCACCCTGGTAGTTATGGGTCTGTTCGGCCTGATCATTCCGCTGATCTGGCCGGTCTTTGCGATGGGCATCAACGGCATTGGCCGCATCATCAACGGCGCGGGAGATTTTGGTCCGATGATCTTCGGCACCGGCGAGCGTCTGCTGCTGCCGTTCGGCCTGCAGCATATCCTGGTGGCCCTGATTCGCTTCACCGAAGCGGGCGGTACCATGGAGGTGTGCGGTCACGACGTGAGCGGTGCGCTGACCATCTTCCAGGCGCAGCTGAGCTGTCCGACTACCCACGGCTTCTCTGAAAGCGCCACCCGCTTCCTGTCTCAGGGTAAAATGCCGGCCTTCCTCGGCGGCCTGCCGGGTGCCGCGCTGGCGATGTACCACTGCGCGCGCCCGGAAAACCGACATAAAATTAAAGGGCTGCTGATCTCCGGCGTGATTGCCTGCGTCGTGGGCGGCACCACCGAGCCTATCGAATTCCTGTTCCTGTTTGTTGCGCCGGTGCTGTATCTCATCCACGCGCTGCTGACCGGCCTGGGCTTTACCGTGATGGCGGTGCTCGGCGTCACCATCGGCAACACCGACGGCAACGTGATTGACTTCGTGGTGTTCGGGATCCTGCACGGCCTGTCAACCAAGTGGTATCTGGTCCCTGTCGTGGCGGCAATCTGGTTTGCGGTGTACTACGGCATCTTCCGCTTCGCCATCACCCGCTTTAATCTAAAAACGCCAGGACGCGATATTGATACGGCCACCAGCGTTGAACAGGCGGTTGCCGGTACCGTGGGCAAATCCGGCTATAACACCCCTGCCATTCTGGCGGCGCTGGGCGGTGCGGATAACATCACCTCGCTGGATAACTGCATTACCCGCCTGCGTTTGTCGGTGGCGGATATGTCAAAAGTGGATACCAACGCCCTCAAGGCCAACCGGGCCATCGGCGTGGTACAGTTAAATCAGCACAATTTGCAGGTGGTTATCGGCCCGCAGGTTCAGTCGGTGAAAGATGAGCTGGCAACCCTGATGCGAACAGTAGAAGCCTGATGCCTCAACCCCCTCTCATGAGGGGGTTTTACTTTAAGGATTAACGTCATGTTTGATTTTTCTACCGTCGTGGATCGTCACGGCACCTGGTGTACGCAGTGGGACTACGTCGCCGACCGCTTTGGCGCGGCGGATTTGCTGCCCTTCACCATCTCGGATATGGACTTCGCCACCGCCCCCTGCATTACCGACGCGCTGCATCAGCGCATCAACCACGGCGTGCTGGGCTACAGCCGCTGGAAAAACGACGAGTTTCTTGCCGCTGTTGAGCACTGGTTTCGGCAGCGCTTTAACAGCCGAATTGATAAAGAAACCATCGTTTATGGCCCTTCCGTCATCTATATGGTGTCAGAGCTGATTCGCCTCTGGTCAAAGCCCGGTGACGGCGTGGTGGTCCACACACCGGCGTACGATGCGTTTTACAACGCCATTGGAGGCAATGCGCGTCAGGTTGTGGCCGTTGAGATGGAAAAGCAGGCGGCTGGCTGGCAGGGCAATATGGCGGCGCTTGAAGTGGCCCTGGCGAAACCGGAAAACAAAATTCTGCTGCTGTGCAGCCCGCAGAACCCGACCGGCAAGGTCTGGACGCGGGATGAATTGACGCAGATGGCGGAACTCTGTGAGCGCTATGACGTGGCGGTTATCAGCGATGAAATTCATATGGACATGGTCTGGGGGGCGCATCGCCACACCCCGTGGAATGCGGTAGCGCGCGGCAAATGGGCGCTTCTCACCTCCGGCTCGAAAAGCTTTAATATTCCGGCACTGACGGGCGCATACGGCCTGATCGGCGATGAAGAGAGCCGTAACGGCTATCTCAGCGCGCTAAAAGGACGGGATGGGCTCTCTTCCCCTTCCGTGCTGGCGCTGACGGCCCATATCGCCGCCTATCAGCAGGGAGAGCCGTGGCTGGATGCCTTGCGTCGTTATCTGGAAGAGAATCTGTTGTATATCGCACAGGAATTAAACAGTGCTTTTCCGAAACTGAACTGGCAGCCGCCGGAAGCTACCTATCTGGCCTGGATTAACCTGCGCCCGCTGAACATTGACGACAGGGCACTGCAAAAAGTACTGATCGAGCAGCAAAAGGTCGCCATCATGCCGGGATACACGTATGGAAACGAGGGTAACGGCTTCGTGCGCCTTAACGCCGGCTGCCCACGCAGCAAGCTGGAACAAGGGGTTCAGCGCCTCATCGCCGGGATCAACACGCTCCTGTAATTTGTTTGCGCAACGGAATATTCCCTTGCGCAAATAGCTTTTTACCCCGTTTTGTTTTTATAATATGGCGCACTTTAACCCGAAAAGAGTGCGACCATGATTGATACACGCCTGCCCTTAACTGATATTCATCGTCACCTTGACGGTAACATTCGTGCCCAAACCATCCTCGATCTTGGCCGCCAGTTCAACTTAACGCTTCCCGCTCAGACGCTTGAGTCGTTGATCCCTCACGTACAGGTGACCTCTAATGAACCGGACCTGGTCAGCTTCCTGAGCAAACTCGACTGGGGCGTGAAGATGCTGGCGTCGCTGGATGCCTGCCGCCGCGTGGCGTTTGAGAACATCGAAGATGCCGCCCGCAACGGCCTGCACTACGTCGAGCTGCGCTTCTCGCCGGGCTACATGGCGATGACCCACAGCCTGCCCGTTGCAGGCGTGGTGGAGGCCGTCATTGAAGGCGTCCGCGAAGGGTGTAAAACCTTCGACGTTCAGGCTCGCCTGATCGGCATTATGAGCCGCACGTTCGGCGAAGCCGCCTGCCTGCAGGAGCTGGAAGCGCTGCTGGCCCATCGCGATGCCATCACCGCCGTCGATCTCGCCGGTGACGAGCTGGGCTTCCCGGGCAGTCTGTTCCTCTCCCACTTCAACCGCGCGCGCGATGCCGGCTGGCACATTACGGTGCATGCAGGTGAAGCGGCTGGCCCGGAAAGCATCTGGCAGGCCATCCGCGAGCTGGGCGCCGAGCGTATCGGCCACGGCGTGAAGGCGGTAGAAGACCGCGCGCTGATGGATTTCCTGGCGGAGCAGCGCATCGGGATTGAGTCGTGCCTGACGTCTAACATTCAGACCAGCACCGTGGCGGCCCTTGACAAGCACCCGCTGAAAACCTTCCTCGAGCACGGCGTGCTGGCCTCGCTGAACACGGACGATCCGGCGGTTCAGGGCGTGGATATCATCCACGAGTACAACATCGCCGCACCGCAGGCGGGTCTGAGCCGTGAGCAGATCCGTCAGGCGCAGATTAACGGGCTGGAAATTGCCTTCCTGACGCCTGCTGAGAAGCAGGCGCTGCGGGATAAGGTGGCAACCGCGTAAACCCTTTTGCCGGGTGGCGGCTACGCCTTACCCGGCCTACAACAACGTCAAAGATTTATGCCAGACAGAGCGTGGCGCGATGTTTGGCAGATTCGATGCCCAGTTCAATCAGCTCCATAATTTGTATCGCCTGGCTGGCCGGAACCGGGTTCTCCCCCGTGCCGTTCAGCGCATCGCGGATGCCCGCATAATAGGCTGGATAGTTGCCCGGGATCGTCAGCAAGGTCTCCTCGACCAGCTCGTCGCCTTCCACCCGCGTGAGGACGCCGTCGCGCATATCATAGCCCCAGTCTTCCTGCGGCAGACGCTCACCGTTTTTCAGCCTGTCTTCCTGCGGATCGAGACCAAACTTCACGTAGCTCCCGCGCGTGCCGTGGATGATATAGCGGGCAGATTCCGCGGCCGCGACCATCGTGCCGTGCAGCACAATCCGCCGCTGCGGGTAACTCAACACCGCGTGGAAGTAATCGGTTGTCTGCGCCCCGGGCCTGAGCTGGGCCAGATCGACCGTCATGCTCACCGGCAGCCCAAACAGATTCACGGCCTGGTCCAGCAGATGCGGGGCTAAATCGTACCAGATGCCGCTGCCCGGACCGGCCTGCTCGCGCCAGCGGTTTCTCACCTGCGGACGGAAGCGGTCAAAATGCGATTCAAAAAAAACGATCTCTCCTAGCGTGCCTTCCCCAAGAAGCGTTTTAACCGTCAGGAAGTCGCTGTCCCACCTGCGGTTATGGAAAACGGACAGCACTCTGCCCAGGCTTTTTGCCAGCGCCTCCAGCTCACGCGCCTGTGACAACGTCACGGTGAAGGGTTTGTCAACAACGACGTGCTTCCCGGCTTCCAGCGCGGCTTTCGCCAGCGGGAAGTGCGTGTCGTTCGGGGTGGGAATAACAATTAAATCGATATTCGGATCGTTGAAAAGGTGTTTAGGCTCGGAGACAACCGGCACTGCGGGCCAGTCAGCGTGGACTTTGGCGGCGTCGCTGCTGGATACCGCCGCCAGCGCCATTCCCGGCGTTCCGGCTATCAGAGGCGCATGAAACGTTTTGCTCGCGTACCCGTAGCCTATAAGCCCGACGCGGATGTTATCACTCATCGTGTTGTCCTCTTTTTGCGTTTCTTATTTCATACTGGCCTTTCTGGCATTGTCCTCATTAATAATGAGCCATGGCGCTTAAAATAGCAGGCTGTACCGGCTATTTTTGTTACATAGTATTAACCTTCTGATTTTGTTTAAGGGAATCGTTCCCAAAGCGCTTGCCGTCAGAGAAACAGCGCTGTAACATTTGCGACCTGTATTTATGGATAAATTACAACAGTGAATCATGGCATCAATTATTAATCGAATCATTGAATTAGCGGGATGGATTGTTCTTGGGGTTTCGGTCATTTTGCTCGGCGTAGCCAGCCATATTGATAACTACCAGCCGCCGGAGCCTGCTGCCGTCACCCATCCTAAGTAACCGGTTGCTGCTTTAAAGAGTGACATAATGTGTCAGTTTCGTATTGCCAGCCCTGGTGAACGCGGTTAACCTTCTCTTCCAGGCATCACCTTCGGTGCCTGAATTTCAGCAAAGAAAACTCCTAATTTCGTCGCGTTATCTGAGTGGGCTGTTTACGTCTGTATTAATCCGTTTATTATTCGACCGAATTACCTTAACTGGTATTACTCACTTTTATATGGAAAATTATTAATATGACAGTTCAGGACTATTTATTAAAATTTCGCAAGATCAATTCGCTTGAGAGCCTGGAAAAACTGTTTGACCATCTGAACTACACCCTGTCGGATAATCAGGACATCATCAATATGTATCGCGCCGCTGACCATCGCCGTGCGGAGCTGGTCTCCGGCGGTCGCTTGTTCAACGTCGGCGAGGTGCCGAAGTCCGTATGGCGTTACGTTTTATAAGAAAGTAGCCATCCGCGCGAAATGTTATATACTCTCCGCCCTGCAAACTGGCTGTACAACATTTCGCGCAGATAATGGGAGAGTTCATGACCGCAACGCCTGGAGAACGCATCGGAGGCTGGTTAATCGCCCCACTGGCATGGCTGCTGGTTGCCTTATTAAGCGCATCGCTTGCGCTGCTGCTTTATACCACCGCATTGATTACCCCTCACGCTATACAGACCCTGATGTCGCAAAGCGTGCTGAATATAGCGATGTGGTTTGTGTCGTTCGTTTTCGCGATTGGGATGTGGTACTACACCCTGTGGCTGACTATCGCCTTCTTTAAGCGCCGCAAGAGTGTGCCTAAGCACTACATTATCTGGCTGCTGGTCTCGGTCCTGCTGGCGGTTAAAGCGTTTGCTTTCTCGCCCGTCTCTGACGCGCTTGCTGTACGCCAGCTGCTTTTCCCGTTACTGGCTGCGGCGCTGTTGGTGCCCTATTTCAAACGTTCAACGCGTGTGAAAAACACCTTCGTGAACCCGTAATAACCTTACAGATAACCTGTTGTCGCCTGCCCCGGTTTGTCCGATAATAGGCGGCTTTTTTATTTCAGGCTAAATAATGACCGATTACTTACTGCTCTTTGTCGGCACCGTGCTGGTTAACAACTTCGTTCTGGTGAAGTTCCTTGGCCTGTGCCCGTTTATGGGCGTGTCCAAAAAGCTGGAAACGGCGATGGGCATGGGGCTGGCGACGACCTTCGTCATGACGCTGGCGTCCATCTGCGCGTGGTTGATTGACACCTGGATCCTCATCCCGCTGGGGTTAATCTATCTCCGCACGCTGGCGTTTATTCTGGTCATTGCGGTGGTGGTGCAATTTACCGAAATGGTCGTGCGTAAAACCAGCCCGGCGCTCTATCGCCTGCTGGGTATCTTCCTGCCGCTGATCACCACCAACTGCGCGGTGCTTGGCGTGGCGCTGCTGAACATCAACCTTGGCCATAACTTCATGCAGTCGGCGCTGTACGGTTTCTCCGCCGCTGTCGGTTTCTCATTCGTTATGGTGCTGTTCGCGTCGATTCGCGAACGTCTGGCAGCAGCGGATATCCCTGCGCCATTTCGCGGTAATGCCATTGCGCTGGTGACCGCGGGTTTAATGTCTCTTGCCTTTATGGGCTTTAGTGGTCTGGTGAAGTTGTAATGAGTGCTATCTGGATTGCCATCGCCTCTATCAGCGTCCTGGGGTTGGTGTTTGGCCTTATCCTGGGCTACGCCTCCCGCCGTTTCGCGGTAGAGGACGATCCTGTTGTTGAAAAAATTGATGAGCTTTTGCCGCAAAGTCAGTGTGGACAGTGCGGCTACCCGGGCTGCCGCCCTTACGCTGAAGCGGTAGGCATTCAGGGTGAAAAAATTAACCGCTGTGCGCCCGGCGGCGAAGCGGTGATGCTGAAAATTGCCGCCCTGCTTAACGTCGATCCGCAGCCCGTTGATGGCGATGCGGAAGTCCAGGAGCCGGTCCGTGCCCTCGCGGTGATCGACGAAGCAAACTGCATCGGCTGCACCAAATGTATTCAGGCCTGTCCGGTCGACGCCATTGTTGGCGCAACGCGCGCCATGCACACCGTTGTGGCGGATCTCTGCACCGGCTGTAACCTCTGCGTGGCCCCCTGCCCGACGCAATGTATAGAGCTGCGCCCGGTTGAAACGACTACCGAAAGCTGGAAGTGGGATCTTCAAACCATTCCGGTTCGCAATATTCCTGTGGAACAACATGCTTAAGTTATTTTCTGCTTTCAGAAAAGAGAAGATCTGGGACTTTGACGGCGGTATCCATCCGCCAGAGATGAAAGCCCAGTCCAACGGCACGCCGCTGCGTCAAGTTCCGCTGGCGACGCGTTACGTCATGCCGCTCAAGCAGCATATTGGCGCTGAGGGCGAGCTGTGCGTGAAAGAAGGCGATACGGTGCTGCGCGGTCAGCCGCTGACCTTCGGACGCGGACGTATGCTGCCGGTACACGCCCCTACTTCCGGGAAAGTGGTGGCGATTGCCCCTCATACGGTGGCGCATCCGTCCGCGCTGTCGGAACTGAGCGTGATTATTGAAGCCGACGGCGAAGATCGCTGGATTGACCGTGACGGCTGGAGCGACTACCGCAGCCAGAGCCGCGAAGCGCTCATCGAGCGTATTCATCAGTTCGGCGTCGCCGGGCTTGGCGGCGCGGGCTTCCCGACCGGCGTCAAGCTGCGCGGCGGTGGCGATAAGATTCAGACGCTGATTATCAACGCCGCCGAATGCGAGCCGTACATCACCGCCGACGATCGTCTGATGCAGGATTGCGCCGCCCAGGTGGTGGAAGGCATCCGCATCCTTGCGCACATTCTGCAGCCGCGGGAAGTGCTGATCGGTATCGAAGACAATAAACCGCAGGCTATTTCAATGCTGCGCGCCGTGCTGGCCGGTAGCCATGATATCGCCCTGCGCGTTATTCCGACCAAGTACCCCTCTGGCGGCGCAAAGCAGCTGACGCAAATCCTCACCGGCAAGCAGGTCCCGCACGGCGGACGCTCATCGGATATCGGCGTGCTGATGCAAAACGTCGGCACCGCTTACGCCGTCAAGCGTGCGGTGATTGACGGCGAGCCGTTGACCGAGCGCGTGGTAACGCTGACCGGAGAGTCTGTCTCTCGTCCGGGTAACGTCTGGGCGCGCCTCGGCACGCCGGTGCGCCATCTGCTGGAACAGGCTGAATTTTGCCCTGCCAGCGACCAGATGGTGATCATGGGCGGTCCGCTGATGGGCTTTACCCTGCCGTGGCTCGACGTTCCGGTAGTGAAAATCACCAACTGCCTGCTCGCCCCTTCCCCAACCGAAATGGGGGAGGAGCAGGAAGAGAAAGGCTGCATCCGCTGCAGCGCCTGTGCCGATGCCTGCCCGGCGGATCTCCTCCCGCAGCAGCTGTACTGGTACAGCAAAGGCCAGCAGCACGATAAAGCCAAAGCCCATAACCTGGCCGACTGCATCGAATGCGGTGCCTGCGCCTGGGTCTGCCCAAGCAACATTCCGCTGGTGCAGTACTTCCGCCAGGAGAAGGCCGAGATTTATGCCATCTCCATGGAAGAAAAACGCGCCGCGGAAGCCAAGGCACGTTTCGAAGCGCGTCAGGCGCGTCTCGAACGTGAGAAGATGGCTCGTCAGGAGCGACATAAGCAGGCCGCCGTTCAGCCTGCCGGGAAAGATCAGGATGCAATCAACGCCGCACTGGCGCGCGTTCGCGAGAAAAAAGCCAGTGCCGCCCAGACGCTGGTGATCCAGGCCGGTGAAAAACCGGATAACAGCGAAGCGATTGCCGCCCGCGAAGCGCGTAAAGCTGCGGCCCGCGCCCGTCAGGCGGAAAAAGCGCAAGCGGCGCAGCCGGAAGCTGAAATCGATCCACGCAAAGCCGCCGTTGAGGCGGCAATAGCCCGTGCCAAAGCGCGCAAGGCCGGGGAGCAGCCAGTGGTGGTTGAACAGGAACCGGTCGACCCGCGTAAAGCTGCCGTTGAAGCGGCGATTGCCCGCGCCAAAGCGCGCAAAGCAGCGCAGCAGGCGCCAGCCGCAGAACCTGAAGCACCGGTCGACCCACGTAAAGCCGCCGTTGAAGCGGCGATTGCCCGCGCCAAAGCGCGCAAAGCAGCACAGCAGGCGCCAGCCGCAGAACCTGAAGCACCGGTCGACCCACGTAAAGCCGCCGTTGAAGCGGCGATTGCCCGCGCCAAAGCGCGCAAAGCAGCACAGCAGGAAGAGCAGCCGCAGGCCGCCAACGATGACCCGCGCAAGGCCGCCGTCGCCGCCGCCATTGCGCGCGTTCAGGCAAAGAAAGCCGCACAGCAAGCCGTAAACGAGGATTAAATGGTTTTCAGAATCGCAAGTTCCCCTTACACCCACAACCAGCGCCAGACCTCGCGTATCATGATGCTGGTCTGCCTGGCGGCGCTACCGGGCATTGCCGTTCAGTGCTGGTTTTTCGGCTGGGGAACTCTGTTCCAGATAGCTCTTGGATGCGCCAGCGCCGTCGCGGCGGAAGCCCTCGTGCTGAAGCTGCGCAAGATGGCGGTTTCCCGCATCCTGGCCGACAACTCCGCGCTGCTGACCGGCCTGCTGCTGGCCATCAGCATTCCCCCGCTTGCCCCGTGGTGGATGGTGGTGCTCGGCACCGTGTTTGCCGTGATTATTGCCAAACAGCTCTATGGCGGCCTCGGTCATAACCCGTTTAATCCGGCAATGATTGGCTACGTGGTGCTGCTGATCTCCTTCCCGGTACAGATGACCAGCTGGCTGCCACCGCACGAGATTGCAGCCACGGTGCCCGGCTTTATGGATGCTCTGCAGGTGATCTTTACCGGCCATACGGCGCTGGGTGCTGATATGAACGCGCTGCGTATGGGCGTGGACGGTATCAGCCAGGCGACGCCGCTTGATACCTTTAAAACGTCCCTGCATGCCGGACACAGCGTTGAACAAATTATGAAATCGGCGATCTACAGCGGCGTGCTGGCGGGAGCCGGCTGGCAGTGGGTCAACCTGGCGTATCTGCTGGGCGGCCTGTTCCTGTTGCAGCAGAAGGCCATCCGCTGGCATATTCCGGTCAGCTTCCTCGTGACGCTGGCGGTCTGCGCCACGCTGGGCTGGGTATTCTCTCCTGAATCCCTGGCCAGCCCGCAGATGCACCTGCTCTCCGGCGCGACCATGCTGGGTGCCTTCTTTATCCTGACGGATCCGGTGACGGCCTCAACGACTAACCGCGGACGCCTGATCTTCGGCGCGCTGGCTGGATTGCTGGTCTGGCTCATCCGCAGCTTTGGCGGCTACCCGGACGGCGTGGCCTTTGCCGTCCTGCTCGCCAATATTACCGTTCCGCTCATCGACTATTACACGCGTCCGCGCGTGTACGGCCATCGCTAAGGGTTTCGCCATGTTAAAAACGATGCAAAAACACGGCGTCACGCTGGCTGTCTTCGCCGCGGTCCTGACGGGGCTGACGGCACTGGTTAATGCGCTGACCAAAACGACCATCGAAGAACAGGCCTCGAAGCAGCAAAAGGCGTTGTTCGATCAGGTGATCCCGTCCGATTTCTACGATAATGACCTGCAAAAAAGCTGCTTTGTGGTAGACGCGCCGCAGCTTGGGAAAGGCCCGCACCGCCTCTTTATCGCCCGCAAAGGGGATAAACCGGTCGGCGCGGTGATGGAAGCAACCGCGCCTGACGGCTATTCCGGCGCCATTCAGCTGCTCGTGGGCAGCGATTTCTCCGGTACCATCCTGGGCACCCGCGTGACGGAACATCATGAAACGCCGGGTCTTGGCGACAAAATTGAAACCCGTCTGAGCGACTGGATTTTGCACTTTGCCGGTAAAGTGATCCATGGTGAAGATGACACCGCGTTTGCGGTGAAGAAAGACGGCGGCGAGTTTGACCAGTTCACTGGGGCGACCATCACCCCGCGGGCGGTGGTAAACGCCGTAAAACGAGCCGGGCTGTACGCTGAAACGCTGCCCGCGCAGATCAACAATCTTCCGGCCTGTGAGGAGTAATCATGAGCCAGGTTAAAGAGGTTATTGTCCAGGGATTGTGGAAAAACAACTCCGCGCTGGTACAGCTTCTGGGCATGTGCCCCCTGCTGGCGGTGACATCCACCGCCACCAACGCGCTCGGTCTGGGTCTGGCAACCACGCTGGTATTGACCCTGACCAACCTCTCCATCTCTGCCCTGAGACGCTGGACGCCGTCGGAAATTCGTATTCCGATTTACGTCATGATCATTGCGTCGGTGGTCAGTATTGTCCAGATGCTGATTAACGCCTACGCGTTTGGTCTGTACCAGTCGCTCGGGATCTTCATTCCTCTTATCGTCACCAACTGTATTGTGGTCGGGCGTGCGGAAGCGTTCGCGGTGAAAAACAGCCCGGCCATGTCTGCGCTGGATGGTTTTTCCATTGGCATGGGCGCCACGTGCGCCATGTTCGTGCTGGGCTCGCTGCGTGAAATCCTCGGCAACGGTACGCTGTTCGACGGCGCAGATGCGCTGCTGGGCGGCTGGGCTAAAGCGCTGCGCGTTGAGGTGTTTCACACCGATACGCCATTCCTGCTGGCGATGCTGCCGCCCGGCGCGTTTATTGGCCTCGGCATGATGCTGGCGATAAAATACCTGATTGATGAGAAACGTAAGCGCCGCGCGGCTGAGCGCAGCGTTCTGGAAGGGACACCCGAGAAGGCCTCATGAATAAAGAAAAGCGCATTGCGATCCTGACCCGCCTGCGGGACGAGAACCCGCACCCGACGACGGAGCTGAATTTTACCTCCCCGTTTGAGCTGCTGATCGCAGTGTTGCTCTCTGCGCAGGCGACCGACGTGAGCGTCAATAAAGCCACTGCCCTGCTCTATCCGGTCGCCAATACGCCGAAGGCCATGCTGGAGCTGGGCGTGGAAGGTGTGAGGTCCTATATCAAAACCATCGGCCTGTTTAACAGCAAAGCCGAGAACGTAATTAAGACCTGTCGGATCCTGCTGGAACAGCATGGAGGCGAAGTACCGGAAGATCGCGCCGCGCTGGAAGCCTTGCCGGGCGTGGGGCGTAAAACCGCGAACGTTGTGCTCAATACCGCGTTTGGCTGGCCGACCATCGCCGTTGATACGCATATATTCCGCGTCTCAAACCGGACCAACTTCGCCCCAGGGAAAAATGTCGAGCAGGTAGAAGAGAAGCTGTTAAAAGTGGTTCCTGCCGAATTCAAGGTTGACTGCCACCACTGGCTGATTTTGCACGGTCGTTACACGTGTATTGCGCGTAAACCTCGCTGCGGCTCCTGCATTATCGAAGATCTCTGCGAATACAAAGAAAAAGTGTATTCCTGAACGTTATTACCACATCAAAAGAAGGGTGATGGTGCACGCTTCTTTTGACCGTTATTTGTCCGCCTTTCGTTTCCTCTGGCCTGTCACTTCTTCGGTTCTTTAACGTTTAAACAGGTTAATAGTTTTTTCATAGCCAAAAATTTCTATACATCTGTGATCGCGATCACCCTGATAACTTCATGTTATATTTTTGTTGTCAAAATCGACCTAAACCCTTTGTCTGACAAGACACCCTTCTTTTTTTACCGACGATAAGACCAGTGATTTTTCAGATTATGGGCTATATCACTGCCAGAAGCGGCAAATAGCAGAACATATCGCCATTCACCGGTCCGTACCGGTCAAAAGCAGTCGAAAAAACTACCTTTACTCACCTTATAAAATTTAACGCTGAATAACATTTGCATGAACCGACGATTATACCATCTCAGATATATGTAACAGATTATTACAAACGTCTTGCCAGAAGGGGCAGGATAGTGAACATTACCCGCCGTTTCTCCTCCCAATATAACTATAAGGCGGATGGGCTACGGCCATCACGCTATGAACACCCCCGTTAATATGGGATGTAAAAAAAGAGGTATATGTGTCGACTGCAAACAATAAACCAACAGATGAAAGCGTGAGTCTGAACGCTTTTAAACAACCGAAAGCGTTTTATCTCATCTTCTCTATCGAGTTATGGGAGCGTTTTGGTTACTACGGCCTGCAAGGGATCATGGCGGTTTACCTGGTAAAACAGCTGGGTATGTCCGAAGCCGATTCCATCACGCTGTTCTCCTCCTTCAGTGCCCTCGTCTACGGTCTGGTTGCTATCGGCGGCTGGCTGGGTGATAAAGTTCTCGGTACTAAGCGCGTCATTATGCTGGGCGCCATTGTTCTGGCGATTGGCTATGGACTGGTAGCATGGTCAGGGCATGATGCCGCTGTCGTGTATATGGGCATGGCTACGATCGCCGTGGGTAACGGTCTGTTCAAAGCGAACCCGTCTTCTCTGCTCTCTACCTGCTACAGCAAAGATGACCCGCGTCTGGACGGTGCATTTACCATGTACTACATGTCCATCAACATCGGTTCGTTCTTCTCGATGCTGGCAACCCCATGGCTCGCAGCGAAATTCGGCTGGAGCGTGGCGTTTGCACTGAGCTTCGTGGGTATGCTGATCACCGTGGTGAACTTCCTGTTCTGCCGCAGCTGGGTTAAAAACTACGGTTCAAAACCAGACTTCGAGCCTGTCCACATGGGCAAGCTGCTGGCTACCATCGTGGGCGTTGTGGTCCTGGCGGCGATCGCCACCTGGCTGCTGCACAACCAGGGTATCGCTCGTGCCGTTCTGGGCGTAGTTGCGCTGGGCATCGTGGTCATCTTCGCAAAAGAAGCGTTCGCTATGAAGGGTGCAGCCCGTCGTAAGATGATTGTGGCGTTCATTCTGATGCTGGAAGCGATTATCTTCTTCGTGCTGTACAGCCAGATGCCAACCTCTCTGAACTTCTTCGCTATTCGTAACGTTGAGCACTCTATCCTGGGTATCGCATTCGAACCCGAGCAGTTCCAGGCGCTGAACCCCTTCTGGATCATGATCGGTTCCCCGATTCTGGCCGCAATCTATAACAAGATGGGCGATCGTCTGCCAATGCCGCACAAGTTCGCGGTGGGTATGGTGCTCTGTTCTGGTGCGTTCCTGGTGCTGCCGCTGGGGACTAAGTTTGCGTCCGACGCCGGTATCGTGTCCGTTAACTGGCTGATCCTGAGCTACGCGCTGCAGTCTATCGGCGAACTGATGATCTCCGGTCTGGGTCTGGCGATGGTTGCACAGCTGGTTCCACAGCGTCTGATGGGCTTCATTATGGGTAGCTGGTTCCTGACCACTGCCGGTGCGGCGATCATCGCCGGTAAGATCGCGAACCTGATGGCTGTGCCAGAAAACGTGACCGATCCGCTGCTCTCCCTGAACGTCTACGGTACCGTGTTTATGCAGATTGGTATCGCTACGGCGGTTATCGCGGCGCTGATGCTGCTGACCGCGCCGAAACTGAATCGAATGACTCAGGACGACGACAAGGCGGCGGAAGCGAACAAAACCGCTACCGCGTGATATTTGAGAGAAACGACAGAACAGAAGCCGCTAAGAGATTAGCGGCTTTTTTTTTGTCCCTTCGCGCACTAACATAGCTGAAACCTCAGCAAAAAGGAGTTACCGATGAAACTGTTCTACAAACCGGGCGCGTGCTCTCTTGCTTCCCATATCACCCTGCGCGAGAGCGGCAAAGATTTCACGCTGGATGGCGTTGATCTGATGAAAAAGCGACTGGAAAACGGGGATGACTTTTTTGCGATTAACCCAAAAGGGCAGGTTCCGGCCCTGCTGTTGGATGACGGAACTCTGCTGACCGAAGGCGTGGCGATTATGCAGTTCCTGGCGGACAACGTACCGGATCGCCAGCTCCTTGCCCCTACCGGCAGCGTCGCACGTTATAAAACGCTGGAGTGGTTGAACTATATCGCCACCGAGCTGCACAAAGGTTTTACCCCCCTCTTCCGCCCGGATACGCCGGAAGAGTACAAGCCTACCGTGCGAGCTCTGCTGGAGAAAAAGCTGCAGTATGTTAACGAATCGCTGAAAGACGATCAGTGGATTTGTGGTTCACGCTTCACCATTGCCGACGCGTACCTGTTTACCGTACTGCGCTGGGCGCGTGCGGTTAAGCTGAACCTGGAAGGGTTGGACCACATCGCATCGTATATGGCGCGCGTGGCGGAGCGTCCAGCGGTGGCCGCGGCGCTAAAAGCGGAAGGGTTGAATTAAGCGAGGCGTCTGTGTTGCCGGGTGGCGCTGACGCTCACCCGGCCTACGAACTCTGGACGATTATAGCCGTGTGGCGCTGAAATAGTGCTCCGGCTTCGCGATACGATCCTGTGCCGCGACCACCTGCAGTTCATATTCCTGCATCTCTTTCGTCGCAATCATAATTTCGTACACCGCTGCCGTCACGTGCTCCAGCGCGTCTCTCACCGTTGCACCCTGCAACAGTTTCACCAGCAGTAGCCCGCTGGTCACATCACCCACGCCCACCGGCTGACGCGTGCCGAAATCCACCAGCGGACGGCTGATATGCCATGCGTCATCTTTCGTCACCAGCAGCATCTCAAAATGCTCCTGAGTCAGCCCTGCGCGGGCGAGATGTTTTACCAGCACAATCTCCGGCCCCTGGGCTATCAGCTCGCGAGACGCGCGTACAGCCTCTTCTACGCTGTTAACCGGATGCTCGCAGAGGATCTCCAGCTCAATCAGGTTGGGCGCAATGATATCGCTGGCGGGCAGCGCATGGCGAACGTGAAATTCCGCTACGCCAGGCGCCACGATGCAGCCTTTCTCCGGGTGTCCCATGACGGGGTCGCAGAAGTATTTTGCCGCCGGGTTTGCCGCTTTCACCTGACGCACGATGCCGAGGATGTGTTCCCCCTGCTCCGCTGAGCCGAGGTAGCCGCTCAGAACGGCGTCGCAGCGCTTGAGCTGGTCGATATCCGCAATACCCTGCACAACCTCTGTGAGATGCGAAGGCGGCATCACGCAGCCGGTCCATTTGCCGTATTGCGTGTGGTTAGAGAACTGCACGGTATTGAGAGGCCAGACGTTGGCACCGAGGCGGCGCATCGGGAATTCCGCTGCGCTATTGCCAGCATGTCCAAACACAACGTGGGACTGAATGGCGAGGATGTTCTTCATCTTTTTCTTACCAAACCCTGAACAAACAAAAAGGGCGTGGTTTCCCACGCCCCTCGAGACTTTTACTTACTTCCAGCAGACCAGACAGTAGTTTTTCTTACCGCGGCGCAGCAGCGTGTAGCGGCCATACAGACGATCGCCGTCAACGAAGGTGTATTCCGGATCAGCCTGCTTTTCACCGTTGATGGTGATAGCGTTGGAGGCGATGGTTTTACGCGCCTGACCACGGGAAGGCTGGAGCTCAGAGTCCACCAGCGCCTGCATCAGGTCAGCTCCTTTTTCCATCTCAACCATCGGCACGCCGTCCTGCGCCAGCTGTTCGAAGTCCGCTTCGCTCAGATCGCTCAGCGTACCGTTGAACAGGCTTGCGGTGATGCGTTTTGCCGCGGCCAGGCCCTCTTCACCATGAACCAGTTTGGTCACTTCGTCCGCCAGCACGTACTGGGCACGCGGCGCTTTACCGCTGTTCTTATCTTCCTCTTCCAGCGCATTGATCTCTGCAATGTCCATGAAGGTGAAGAACTTCAGGAAGCGGTAAACATCTGCGTCCGCCGTGTTGATCCAGAACTGATAGAATTTGTACGGGCTGGTTTTCTTCGGATCGAGCCACACCGCGCCGCCTTCGGTTTTACCGAATTTGGTGCCGTCTGCTTTGGTGATCAGTGGAACGGTCAGGCCGAAGACCTGGTTCTGATGCAGACGACGGGTCAGGTCGATACCGGAGGTGATGTTCCCCCACTGGTCAGAGCCGCCGATCTGCAGAGAGACGCCGTGCAGCTTGTTCAGGCAGGCAAAGTCATAGCCCTGCAGCAGGTTGTAGGAGAACTCGGTAAAGGAGATACCCTGATCGTCACGGTTCAGACGCTGCTTGACCGCTTCTTTGTTAATCATCTGGTTAACAGAGAAGTGCTTGCCGATGTCACGCAGGAAGGTCAGCACGTTCATGCCGCCAAACCAGTCGTAGTTGTTAGCAGCAATGGCAGAGTTATCACCACAGTTGAAGTCGAGGAACGGTGCAACCTGTTTGCGGATCTTATCCACCCACTCCTGCACGGTATCTTCGGTGTTCAGCTTACGCTCCGCGGCTTTAAAGCTCGGGTCACCAATCAGACCGGTCGCGCCGCCCACCAGGGCAACAGGCTTATGGCCCGCCATCTGGAAGCGTTTCAGGCATAACAATGGAACAAGATGCCCCAAATGCAAGCTGTCAGCGGTGGGATCGAAGCCGCAATAGAGCGCGATCGGGCCTTGCGCCAGTCGCTCTGCTAACGCTTCCTCGTCCGTCACCTGGGCCACGAGGCCCCGCTCTTGCAATTGTTTAATCAAGTTACTGCTTGCCATCAAATTCTCCATGTATAAACGACTGCACCTTTGCCGGTACACGACTTTTCGCCTGATGCGAAAGGACCATAGAATAAAGCGCAAGCGCGGTGTGCGCTAGCGCTTAAATCAACAAATTTCGGGGATTACGGGGCCAGTCTGTCGATTTTCCAGCCGCCATTCTCGCGCTGGTATAAAAAGCGGTCATGCAGGCGATGCTCACCGCCCTGCCAGAATTCCATCTGCTCAATCGGAATGCGGAAGCCGCCCCAGAAGCTCGGCAGCGGAATTTCCCCCTGCTGGAACTTCTGTTTCAGCTCCAGGAATTTACTTTCCAGCACGCCGCGGGCAGAGATCCGGCTGGACTGTTTTGACACCCAGGCACCAATCTGGCTGTCGCGCGGGCGGCTGTGGAAATACTTCACCACCTCAAGGGTCGAGAGACGTTCCGCTTTCCCGGTGACCATCACCTGACGTTCAAGCATATGCCACGGGAACAGCAGGCTGATGCGCGGGTTGTTTTCTAAGTGGTGCGCCTTGCGGCTGCCCAGATTGGTATAGAACACCAGCCCTTTCTCGTCGTAATGCTTAAGCAAGACGATGCGCTGATACGGTTGACCGTTTTCATCTACCGTCGCGACGACCATGGCCGTTGGGTCGGCCAGCTTCGCGTCGCAGGCCTGTTTCAGCCAGCGCTCAAAGAGCACGAGGGGTTCAGCGGGAAGATCCTGGCGACGCAGGCCGCCTTTGGTGTATTCACGGCGCAGATGCGCAATTTGCTGCAGTTCGTCGTTATCTGACATGGCGTTAGCTGATCTTGAGATTAGGTGGCGCTATTGTGCGCCGCCCCTGTAAAAATCTCAACGCTTCGGATTTTCAAGCTGGCAGTTGTTCAGCACAATGCGGTCTCGTTTGTAGACCGTGGCGCTGTCGCCTTTCGACCAGAAGACATAGATGCCGTCCGAATAACGCGCCCCGGAGGCCGAGATACCCTGCTTAAGGGTTAGCAGCTTGTTATCGTAAACGAAGCTGGCTTCCTGACGCGGGTTATTCAGCTTCACGGTCAGCGGTTTTTCATCGCAGCGATACTCCAGCGTATCGGTCTGCATGCGCTCAAGGAACTGGTTATAGACGCTGCATCCTGACAGCAATAAAGGCGCGGCAATAAGAAGAAGTTTTTTCATGGGCGTATTCCGAAGACTTTCCTGGTCCTGGAGGGCATGGCTGCCCCCCTGTTTTATTCCATTCTAACGACGAGGCGCCGCGCTGAATTTCAGTTAACTCTGATTATGACGAGGATTTGCAGGGAAAATCGCCCCGAGGACGCTGGCCTCGCGCGCGCCGGTTACCGACGGCAAATTCCCTGGCAGCCCTGCGATAGTGCGCCAGGCAAGCCAGGCGAAAGCCAGCGCTTCCATATCATCCCCGCTGATGCCGGCCTCGTCCGTCGTCGTCACCTCGGTGCCCGGCAGCAGCCCGGCAAGACGCGCCATCACCAGCGGGTTTCGGCTTCCCCCGCCGCACACCAGCAGGCGTTCGCAGCCGCCGCTGAGCAGCACTTGCTCAGAGATCGACACGGCCGTTAATTCGGCAAGCGTCGCCTGGACATCCTGCGGGGCGAGTGCCGGGAACAGTGCAAGCTGGCGCTCGAGCCAGCCAAAGTTGAAGTATTCTCGTCCCGTGCTTTTCGGCGCCGGTAAGGCAAAATAAGGGTCGCTGAGCATGGACTGCAGCAGCGGGAGAACCACTTTACCCTCGCTCGCCCACTCGGCGTTTTTATCATACGGTTGACCGCACTGCCGCCAGATCCAGGCATCCATTAACATATTTCCCGGGCCGGTATCGTAGCCGCGAACGGGCTGCCCTGGAATAAGCATCGAGAGGTTAGCAATCCCGCCTATGTTGAGCACCATGCGGCGTTCTGTAGGGTGCGCCAGCAAAGCCTGATGGAAGGCAGGCACCAGCGGCGCGCCCTGTCCGCCAAGCGCAATATCACGACGACGGAAATCGCCGACCACCGTGACGCCCGTTTTTGCCACAATCTGGTTGTTATCGCCGATTTGCAACGTATGCGGCGCGTCGCCAGTGGGCTCATGCCAGACGGTTTGTCCGTGACACCCGATGGCGACCACATCCTGAGGACGAAGGTGTTCTTTTTGCATTAACGCCTGCACCGCATCCGCAAACAGCGCCCCCAGCCGAACATCAAGTTGACCAAGCTGGGAGAGGGTTAACTGCTGCCCCTGACAGATGCTCAGAATGTCCTCTTTCAGCGAAAGGGGGATTGGCCAGGTCAGGCTCGCCTGCTGTGCCACCATATGTTCGTCAATGGCGGCCAGAACGACATCTACCCCATCCAGACTGGTGCCCGACATCACACCAATGTAGCGACCCGATTTCATGCGCTTTCCTTACGTTGCGTGGGCTAAGGATATCCACTCAACCATAAACAGCGCTCCTTTGCCATCCGACGATAATATTTTTTAACAATCTCTTGCCGGTATGACGAGTGGCTCCTGTTTATGTCTCGTTAAGTCAAATTCAAGTACAATTTTCTTATTGTTAGTGCAAAGATATGAACTATGGCTCTTTATGCCATATAATTTAGCCATAACGGATGCCTCCAGATGGGCGTTTTTGGTGAACAGGAGATTCAAATGATTGTACGTGTACTGGGCGTTTCGCTGATTGGTTTAACCCTGGCCGGCTGTGTGAACGACAGCTCGCTGTCTGGCGACGTTTACAGCGCTTCTGAAGCAAAACAGGTTCAGAGCGTGACTTACGGTACCGTTGTTAACGCCCGTCCTGTACAAATTCAGGGTGGTGATGAAAACAACGTGATGGGCGCAATCGGCGGTGCTGTACTGGGTGGTTTCCTGGGTAATACCGTTGGCGGCGGCACGGGCCGTTCTCTGGCAACCGCAGCGGGCGCTGTTGCGGGTGGTGTCGCGGGTCAGGGCGTTCAAGGCGCGATGAACAAAACCCAGGGCGTAGAGCTGGAAATTCGTAAAGACGACGGCAGCACCATTATGGTTGTTCAGAAGCAGGGCAACACCCGCTTCTCTGCGGGTCAACGCGTCGTGCTGGCGAGCAACGGCAGCCAGGTTACCGTTTCTCCGCGTTAATTAAAAATGGATGTGGTCATCAGGCCACATCCATTTACAATATATATCACCCTCACAAATATATTTATAAAATACATTCACCCCACACATTATTAAACGCACCATATATTGTTTCTGCGCAAAGTATTTAGCGTGCTAATTGATTAAACTCTTCGCAATCATCTCTTCATAATTATTTTAATTTGTAAAATTTTATATGCTTGCGAATAGTCGTTCTGTAAAAGGTCGTTATATCTCGTTCTGTTTCGGTTGCTTTGTTGTCATCGAAATATTACAGGTTTTATTTTCAAAACTGGTTGACTGGGTACCATCCTTTTCGCCTCTTTTGTTCCCCACACTCACCATTTTTTTACTCGTGTTTCACCTGTTTATTGCCTGCTTTATGGCAATGAAATACTGGTGTGATAAGCGGCGGCTCTATCTGATTGCCATCTCATTTGCCTTTGCCGGTTCGGCCTTGCTGATGGTCGGAACATTGACCAGCTTTCCGGCGTGGCTGGATCTCTATCAATTCAACGTTGTGAACTACAACGATGCGATGATCTACTATATGTTCCGCCACCTCTTAATGGCGGTGCTGATGATGGTTTCGGCATTACTTTATCCCACGCGCAATCTGTCCCTTTCACGGTTGGCGCATATTATCATCGTTAGCGGTTCATTTCTTTTTACCGCATGTATGGTGATTCTGGCCTGGATGTATTCCAGCCATTCCCCGTTTTTATCCCTCGATTTGGTTGATAATGAAACGCGGCAATTTATGGTTCTCTGGAGCCACAGCATTAATATTTCATTAATCGTTCTCTGGGTCGTGACACTAGCCACGCTGATGCTTATTACGCGCGTGCGTAATATGTTCTGGGTAGGGGGTAATTTTCTGTGTGTCTGCTATGTCGTCACGCTCTCTATGCTGTTGGTAGGCGGACATGCAGAAGATATATCCTGGTATCGCGCCCGATTATTTGAAACCGTCGCGACGCTGATTATTATTTTTGTGCTGCTCTATGATGTCTTCAGGTTGTATCGTGACTCCCATTTGAAGTATCAGCAGTCGTATCAAAATTCGATTCGCGATCCGCTCACGCGCCTTTATAACCGCAGCTATTTTTATGAATCGTTAAACCAGGCGCTGGGCATCGCCAAACCCAGCCGCCCGGTTTCGGTTATCGTCAGCGATCTCGATCGTTTCAAGCGTATCAACGACAACTACGGTCACCTGCAGGGAGATAAAGTCCTGCAGTTTGTCGCCAATCTGCTGATGGACTCCGTACGTCCGCAGGATATTGCAGCGCGAATCGGCGGCGAAGAGTTTGTCCTGATGCTTGCAAACACCTCCGCAGAAGACGCATATCTGGTGGCGGAGCGCATTCGGTTGAAGCTAAGCGGTTTTGATAAAATTAGCAGCGAGGGTCAGTTACCAGAGCCGATTACCATCAGCATGGGGGTTTTTACGGCAACCTCTTCGTCGGTAAGCGCAGAAGCGTGCGTGGAAAGTGCCGATAAGGCGATGTATGAAGCGAAAGAGACGGGCCGTAACCGCGTTGTTGTCTTTAAGTAAAAACAAGGCCTTGCAGATGCAAGGCCGTGTTGTCTGGTCAGTCGCGAGACTGTAGCTCGTGGATGTTTTGCTCAAGGCGCGCAATGAGGCTGATGAGCATTTCCAGCTCCGTCGGTGAAACCCCTGAAAGGATTTCACCGCGCGTTTTGGTGATCACCGCTTCCATTTCAGTGATGATAGGCGCCGCTTTCTCCGTCAGCTTAATGCGCTTGGCGCGACGATCGCTGGCGCAGGTTTGCCGGGAGATCAGTCCCTTCTCTTCCAGTTGGTCAAGCGTGCGCACCAGCGACGGTTGCTCAATGCCTATCGCTTTAGCCAGTTGAATTTGCGACTGGTCGGGCGGCAGCTGATGAATGTTGTGCAACGTGACCCAATGCGTCTGCGTCAGTTCCAGAGGTTTCAGGCGATGGTCAATCAGAGCACGCCAGACGCGTACCAACCTTGCCAGATCAGAACCTAATGGCGATTCCAATTTCATCTCCTTATAATTAGCTTGCTAAGTTATTATACTGATTTTAGAATAGTGTGCAGCATTTGTATTGGCAAAACAAATGCAATACTGCATTCATCGGACTCAAAAGTATGACTTACACTGAATTATGATGCTTCTTCATACTCAGACAAGCCAACGCGGCATTCTGTTCACTGCAAAGGATTTCTGCCTGTGATCTTTTTTCATCGCTCAGAAGGTTTACCCCTTCAGGACCTGATCTTCGGTGCGTCAGTCTACTTTCCTCCCCTGTTTAAAGCCGTGCTGGTGGGCTTTGTTCTCTGGCTCATCGCGCATCGCCTGCTTCGCGACTGGATGTACTCCGGCGAAATCTGGCATCCCATGTTGATGGATCTCTCCCTGTTCGCCCTCTGTGTCAGTCTGGGCCTTGCTGTTTTGACCGTGTGGTGAATATGCCTCTGAAAACGCTGAAGTACTTTTCCACCCTGTTTGTCCTTTTCCTCGCGCTGATCGCCGGCTGGTGGCTCTGGAATTTTTATATGCAGTCCCCCTGGACGCGTGACGGCAAAGTTCGCGCCGAGCAGGTCAGCATCACCCCCCAGGTGTCGGGAAGCATTACCACGCTCAAGGTGAAGGATAACCAGTATGTTAAAAAGGGAGAGGAACTGTTTCGTATCGACGATACCCCCTACCATATTGCCGTTCTGAATGCCCAGGCGCAGCTGGCAAAAGCCCAGTCAGACCTGGCGAAGGCCAATAACGAAGCCAATCGCCGCCGTCATTTATCGCAAAACTACATCTCAGCGGAAGATTTGGATACCGCCAACCTTAACGTCAAGGCCATGCAGGCAAGCGTCAACGTAGCCCAGGCGACGCTTAAGCAGGCACAGTGGGAATTAACCCAAACCGTGATTACCGCACCTGTAGATGGATGGGTGACTAACCTTTCTGCCCGAGTGGGTAACTACGCCACCGCCGGTCAGCCGGTTTTTGCTCTTGTCGACAGCCACTCGTTCTACGTCGTGGGCTATTTCGAAGAGACCAAGCTTCGGCATATACATGAAGGCGCACCCGCCGCCATAACGCTGTATAGTGGCACGCAAAAGTTACAGGGTCACGTTTCCAGCATTGGCCGCGCCATTTACGATCAAAGCGTTGAAACGGATTCCGGGCTGGTGCCGGACATCAAGCCGAACGTACCGTGGGTGCGCCTTGCTCAACGCGTGCCTGTGCGCGTGGAGTTTGACCGTTTACCCGAGGACATCACTCTGGTTTCCGGCACCACCTGCACTGTCTCTATCGGAACCCGTTAATGAAGCTGCAGGCGCTCTCCTGGCAAAACACGCCGTGGATGAAAGCGACGCGCCCCCAGTGGCGCTACGCGCTGCGTAACGGCATTGCCATGTGCCTGGCGCTGACAGTCGCCTATTACCTGAACCTGGACGAACCCTACTGGGCGATGACCTCCGCGGCGGTGGTGAGTTTCCCGACCGTTGGCGGAGTGATCAGCAAAAGCCTTGGCCGTATCGCAGGCAGCCTGCTGGGTGCCACCGCGGCGTTAATTATCGCGGGCCACACGCTGAACGATCCGTGGCTGTTCCTGCTGAGCATGGCGGCATGGCTGGGTTGCTGTACCTGGGCCTGCGCCCATTTCACCAATAACGTGGCCTATGCTTTCCAGCTGGCGGGCTATACCGCCGCCATTATCGCCTTCCCGGTCGTCAACGTGCTCGACACCACCGAGCTATGGGATATCGCACAGGCGCGCGTCTGCGAAGTCATTGTCGGGATCCTCTGCGGCGGATTTATGATGATGATCCTGCCCAGCACCTCTGACGGCACTGCGCTTATCACTGCGCTGAAAACCATGCATACCCGGCTGCTGGAACATGCGAGCCTGCTGTGGCAACCGGATACCAGCGATGACATCCGCCTCGCGCATGAAAGGGTTATCGGGCAGATCCTGACCATGAATCTGTTGCGAATTCAGGCGTTCTGGAGCCATTACCGTTTTCGCCGTCAGAACACGCTGCTTAACTATTTATTGCACCAGCAGTTGCGCATGACCAGCGCTATCTCCAGCCTGCGCCGAATGCTGCTCAACTGGCCGACACCGCCAGAAAACACCCGCGCGGTAATCGAAACCCTGCTCGCGGCGCTCGCGCGACCGGATGCGGACATCTATACCGTCGCGAAGATCATCGCCCCGCTCGCCCCGGTGGATGAGTTTGATTATCGCCATCGCGCCTTCTGGCAGCGGCTGAATTACTTTTGTCGGCTATACCTGCGCAGCAGCCGCTGGATTAAGGCGGTAGAGAATGCTACCCCGGTCACGGAGTTCGCCGTTCCCGGCAGCCCGGCTCTCGCACGTCACACCGATTATCTGGAAGCGCTGTGGAGCGGTTTTCGCACCTTCAGCGCACTGATGCTGGTGGGGGCGTGGAGCATTACCACGCAGTGGGAGTCAGGCTCGGCGGCGTTAACGCTTGCCGCTATCAGCTGCGTACTTTACTCCGTCGCGGCCTCGCCGTTTAACTCGCTTACGCTGCTGCTGCGAACGCTTGTTTTGCTATCACTGTTCAGTTTTGTGGTGAAGTTTGGCCTGATGGTACAGATAAGCGATCTCTGGCAGTTTCTGCTGTTCCTGTTTCCGCTGTTAACTACGATGCAGCTCCTTAAGCTGCAAATGCCGAAACTGGCGGGTCTGTGGGGGCAGCTGATTGTCTTTATGGGCTCGTTTATCTCCGTGACGAATCCGCCGGTTTATGATTACGCCGCTTTTCTGAATGACAACCTGGCAAAGATTCTTGGCGTCGGGCTGGCGTGGCTGGCCTTCGCGGTGTTGCGTCCCGGCTCTGACGCACGCAAAAGCCGTCGACATATCCGTGAATTGCGCAGAGGGTTTGTCGACCAGCTCAGCCGCAAGCCGCATCTGCAAGAAAGCGAGTATGAATCGCTGGTTTATCACCACGTCAGCCAGTTAAATAACAGCCAGGACGCGCTGTCCCGACGCTGGCTGCTGCGCTGGGGGGTGGTGCTGTTGAACTGCTCGCACGTGGTCTGGCAGCTTCGCGCATGGGAAACGCGCTCCGATCCGCTGTCGCAGGTACGTGATGTGTGTATCTCTCTGCTACGCGATGTGATGAGCGAGCGCGGCGTTCAGCAGCGGCCTCTGGAGGCCACGCTGGCTGAACTGCAGCGGATCTGCGACACCCTTGCCCGGCATCATCTTCCCGCAGCGCGCGATTTGGCCTCGATAATCTGGCGCCTGCACTGCTCGCTGTCGCAGCTGGAACAGGCGCCCCCGCCGGGAACGATTGGGGATCAGATTACGCCGCAGGCATAGCGCGCCCCGCCGCCGCCAAGCGGTTTAGGCTGATCGGACATGTTATCGCCGCCCACATGGATCATCAGCGCTTTGCCTTTAACCTCATCCAGCTTTTTCAGCCGCGGGGCCACGACCGGATCCGTGGCTTTACCGTCATTGTTCACCACCAGCACCGGCAAGTCGCCCAGGTGTCCCATACCATCAGGCCCTTCATGTTTGCCTGAATTCTGCGGGTCGAGGTGGCCCCCTGCTGCTTCCGCTGCCGACGGTTTACCCTCTTTCATGGCTGGCTGACAGCTCCCTTTGGCATGAACATGGAAGCCGTGTTCGCCCGGCGGGAGTGCTTTAAGATCGGGTGCGAATTCCAGCCCTTTATCGGTCTCGGTGATTTTCACCGTCCCGATGGACTGCCCCACACCCTGTGAGGTGACGAGATTCATTTCTACTTCGTCGCTGGCTGCCTGCGCCCCTGCGCAAACAACCAGCGTGACCAATGCCAGAGTAAAACGCTTCATATGACCTCCGCTGGTTATTTTTTGCCCCTTAAGTGTATACCAGGGGCACAGATTTCACCGGAAAGTCACCTTCTTGCGGTTTAAGGCACGTCGTAACCCAGCGCGGCCTTGCGGATGCGGAACCACTGCTGGCGGGTCATCTGCAGCTCTTCGGCGGCCAGCGCGGAACGGACGCGTTCAATTTTCCCGGAGCCAATAATCGGCAGCGGTTTTGACGGCAGACGCAGGATCCAGGCGTAAACCACCTGCTCTATGCTCTGGGCGTTCAGCTCGCGGGCGATGGTTTCCAGCTCATTGCGCAGCGGCTGGAACGCATCATCATTAAACAGGCGTCCACCGCCGAGGCACGACCAGGCCATCGGGCGAATGCGCAGTTGCTGCAGCTGGTCGAGCGTACCATCCAGCAGCAGCGGCTGATGCACCGGGGAGATCTCAACCTGGTTAGTGGCGAGCGTAAACGGCAGACGAGACTGAAGCAGCGCAAACTGGGCCGGGGTAAAGTTGGAGACGCCGAAGTGACGCACCTTCCCACTCTGATGCAGACTCAGGAAGGCTTCCGCCACCTCGTCGGCATCCATGAGCGGGTCCGGACGGTGAATCAGTAGCAGGTCGATACGATCGGTTGCCAGATTGACCAGCGACTGCTCGGCGCTCTTGATGATATGGGCGCTGTCGGTGATGTAGTGGCCGAGGGCATGCTCCGGTTTGGCCGTGGTGGCAATACCGCATTTGGTAACGATCTCCATGCGCTCCCGGAGTGCCGGAACCAGCTTGAGCGCCTCGCCAAAGGCGGCTTCACACTGATAGCCACCGTAAATATCCGCATGATCGACGGTTGTTACGCCTAAATCGATATGCTCTTCAATAAAGCTTGCCAGCTGGAGGGGGGACATATTCCAGTCCATCAGGCGCCAGTAGCCCATCACAAAACGGGAGAATTCTGGCCCCTGGGGGGCAAGGGTAATACGCTGAACCATAACATTTTCCTCAAGGACGTGATGTCTTGAGTATACGCAATTACCGCATTAAAACAGTGAAGGTTGCTGAGGTTCTTCGGTCTCAGAGGCTTTGTTTGCGCGGATTTTGCGCAGAAGTCGCTGTCTGCAGAGGCGCAGCACATCCTGCTTTTGCGTGTCGCTGAAGTTTTGCCAGTTAAAACGCTCGTCACGGGTACGCATGCACCCGCGGCAATAACCGCGTTCATCTGACTGACAAATCCCCCGGCACGGGCTCTGGATGGGGAAAAACTCCAGTTGCTCTGCCACACTCACCTCCGGTTTACCTCTCTCACCTACAGTGAAGACGCTAAAAGCGCCGCGTGCAAGGGCTTTACCACAGTTTTGTGGCATTAAGGTTTCACTAATCTTCCCTCTCTATACTCGCCACATCATGACAATGACAGGTTTTACGATCGATGTGGTTAAGTAAAAAGTTACAATGTAACGACATAAAATTTACTCTGGGCTGTGCACTCTTTTTTACTCTGCTTAACGGGCTGTTTATCCAGCGCAGCTGGGCCATTATTGCCCCTGCGCATCTGCACGATATTCTCTTCGCCGCATCCGTGCCGGTGGTGCTGTTTTGTGGCTGGGTCATTGTATTTAGCCTGCTCAATATCCCGTATATCCGTAAGCCGCTGATGATCGTCTTAACTGTCGGGTGCGCTGCGGCAACTTACTTTATGTTTACCTACGGTGCGGTCATCGATCAGAACATGATTGTGAACGTGTTCGAAACTAACTCCCAGGAAGCCACCGCGCTGGTGACCCCGCAGATGATTCTGTGGATTGTCATAGCCGGTCTTGTTCCATCCCTGGTGCTGGCGCTGACCCGCATTCGTACCGGCAAATGGTGGTACGCCCTGCTGACGCGTGTTGCCGCGATGCTCGGTGCCCTGCTGGTGATTATTCTTATCGCCGCGGTGTTTTATAAAGATTACGCGTCGCTGTTCCGCAATAACAAAAGCATCGTCAAAATGGTCACTCCGGCGAACTACGTCAGCGCCGTGGTGAAATACAGCAAGATGCGCTGGTTTGCCGGCGATCAAACGCTGGTGCGGATTGGCGAAGATGCGCACAAAGGCGCGCTGATTACGGGTCAGCAGAAGAAAACCGTTCTGGTGCTGGTCATCGGCGAAGCGTCGCGCGCGGCGAACTACTCCCTCAATGGCTACGGGCGTGAAACCAACCCCGAGCTGAAAAAGCAGGATGTGATTAACTTCCCGCAGGCCTCATCGTGCGGCACTGAAACCGCCGTATCCGTTCCGTGCATGTTCTCCGGTATGACGCGCAGCAAATACGATGCTGACCTGGCGCACCATCAGGAAGGGCTGCTCGACGTGCTCAACCATGCGGGTATCAACCTCCTGTGGCGCGACAACGACGGTGGCTGTAAAGGTGCCTGCGATCGTATTCCCCATACCGACATGACGCAGTGGAAGCTGGATCAGTTCTGCAAAGACCAGTCCTGTATTGATGACGTGAATTTCTACCGCCTGGACAACGTGCTGGACGGTCTGAAGCAGGACACGGTGCTGGTTATCCACCTGATGGGCAGCCACGGCCCGGCGTACTATCGCCGTTACCCGGATAATTTCCGTAAATTCACCCCCACCTGTGACACCAACGAAATTCAGGATTGCGACCATCAGGCGCTGATGAACACCTATGACAATACCATCCTGTATACCGACAGCATGGTCAGCAAAACCATTGATGCGCTGAAAGCCCGTCAGGCGAACATGAACACCGCGCTGATTTACCTCTCGGATCACGGGGAATCGCTCGGTGAAAGCGGTATTTATCTGCACGGCACGCCGTACATGCTGGCGCCGGAGCAGCAGACGCACATTCCATTTATGTTCTGGCTGTCCCCGGACTATGCGAAAAACTTTGGCATCAACGCGCAGTGTTTACGCGACCACGCAGCAAAAAATGCGGTTTCGCAGGACAATTTATTCTCGACGGTGCTGGGCATGATGGACGTTAAATCAAGCGTTTATCAGCAACAGTTGGACATTCTGAATGCGTGTCGCCGGTAACAGCGCTTGCATTAGACCGAACGGTCTATTAGAGTGAATCCATGAGCAGAAATACTGAACACGACACGCGCGAACATCTCCTGGCGACCGGCGAGCGGCTGTGCATGCACCGCGGCTTCACCGGTATGGGGTTGAGCGAGCTATTAAAAACCGCTGAGGTACCGAAAGGGTCGTTTTATCACTACTTTCGGTCCAAAGAGGCCTTTGGCGTGGCGATGCTGGAGCGGCACTATGCTGCTTACCACCAGCGCCTCGCGACCCACTTCGCCACGGGGGAAGGTAACTATCGGGATCGTGTTCTGAACTACTACCAGGAAACGCTGAACCAGTTCTGTCAGCAGGGCATTATCAGCGGATGCCTGACGGTTAAACTCTCTGCCGAAGTGTGCGATCTCTCAGAAGATATGCGCACTGCAATGGATAAAGGCGCCAGCGGCGTTATCGCCCTGCTGGCGCAGGCGCTGGCGAAGGGGCGCGAAGAAAATACGCTCGCCTTCCCCGGGGATCCCTTAACGCAGGCTCAGGTGCTCTACTCCCTCTGGTTAGGCGCCAACCTGCAGGCTAAAATTTCTCGCAGTGCCGTGCCGCTCGAAAGCGCGCTGGCACATGTGAAAAGTACGATTACTGCGCCTGGCGCTTAGCAGGCGTTTTTATTTTCGTTATCACTAGTCGACTGGTCTACTCAGGAGTCGTTATGTCAGCTGAAAAATTATTTACCCCCTTAAAAGTGGGTGCCGTCACCGCGCCAAACCGCGTGTTTATGGCTCCGCTTACCCGTCTGCGCAGCATTGAGCCGGGTGATATCCCAACCCCACTGATGGGTGAATACTATCGTCAGCGCGCCAGCTCTGGCCTGATCATCACTGAAGCCACGCAGATTTCTGCTCAGGCCAAGGGATATGCGGGTGCGCCGGGGCTGCACAGCCCGGAGCAGATCGCCGCATGGCAGAAAATCACCGCGGGCGTTCACGCTGAAGACGGTCGCATTGCGGTCCAGCTGTGGCATACCGGTCGTATCTCCCACAGCAGCATTCAGCCTGGCGGTCAGGCGCCGGTTTCAGCGTCTGCCCTGAACGCGAACACCCGCACCTCCCTGCGCGATGAAAACGGCAACGCGATCCGCGTCGACACCTCTACGCCACGCGCGCTGGAGCTGGATGAGATCCCGGGTATCGTGAACGATTTCCGTCAGGCCGTGGCCAACGCCCGCGAAGCCGGTTTTGACCTGGTTGAGCTGCACTCCGCGCACGGTTACCTGCTGCACCAGTTCCTGTCACCGTCGTCTAACCATCGTACCGACCAGTACGGCGGCAGCGTCGAAAACCGCGCCCGCCTGGTGCTGGAAGTGGTTGACGCCGTTTGTCAGGAGTGGAGCCCGGACCGTATCGGTATCCGCGTCTCCCCAATCGGTACGTTCCAGAACGTCGACAACGGTCCGAATGAAGAAGCGGACGCGCTGTATCTGATTGAAGAGCTGGCGAAACGCGGCATTGCCTATCTGCACTTGTCCGAGCCGGACTGGGCCGGCGGTAAGCCTTATACGGAAGCCTTCCGTCAGAAAGTGCGCGAACGCTTCCACGGGGTGATCATCGGTGCGGGTGCTTATACCCCTGAGAAAGCTGAAGACCTGATTAATAAAGGGCTGATCGACGCCGTGGCGTTTGGCCGCGACTATATTGCCAACCCGGATCTGGTTGCTCGACTGCAGCAGAAAGCGGCCCTGAACCCGCAGCGTCCTGAGAGCTTCTACGGCGGCGGCGCGGAAGGCTACACCGACTACCCTTCACTGTAATCTCGCCATTGTTCATTGATAGCGGCGACACTTCGCCGCTATACTAAAACATCGTTTCTGTTCAAAAAAATAGTCTATTCCATTGGTTAATGAGGAAATTATGCGCCTACTTCACACCATGCTGCGCGTTGGCGATCTGCAACGTTCTATCGATTTCTACACTAACGTCCTGGGCATGAAGCTGCTGCGCACCAGCGAAAACCCGGAATACAAATACTCGCTGGCGTTCGTGGGTTACGGCCCGGAAACGGATGAAGCGGTCATTGAACTGACCTACAACTGGGGCGTGGACAGCTATGAGCTGGGCACCGCCTACGGCCATATCGCGCTGGAAGTGGACAACGCGGCCGAGGCGTGTGAACGCATTCGCAGCAACGGCGGTAACGTCACGCGCGAAGCCGGCCCGGTAAAAGGCGGCACCACCGTGATTGCGTTTGTTGAAGATCCGGACGGTTATAAAATCGAGCTGATTGAAGCCAAAGACGCGGGTCGCGGTCTGGGCAACTGATCCCTCAGGGCGCAACATGCGCCCGTAGTTTTACTGCATCACCCTGCAAAATTTGCCATAATGCGCACTGCTTTTTCCCCTTGTAAGAGACCCTGATGTCCGATAACGCTCAATTTAGCGGTCTGTGCGACCGTTTTCGTGGTTTTTATCCCGTTGTCATTGATGTAGAAACAGCCGGATTTAACGCTAAAACCGATGCGCTGCTCGAAATTGCCGCCATCACGCTGAAGATGGATGAACAGGGCTGGCTTACACCGGACACCACGCTGCATTTCCACATTGAACCTTTCGAAGGGGCAAACTTACAGCCGGAGGCGCTGGCGTTTAACGGTATCGATCCGCATAACCCGCTGCGTGGTGCAGTCAGTGAATATGATGCGCTGCACGCCATATTTAAAATGGTGCGTAAAGGCATGAAAGAGAGCAACTGCAGCCGCGCTATCATGGTAGCCCATAACGCCACCTTCGATCACAGCTTTACCATGGCCGCAGCCGAACGCGCATCGCTCAAACGCAACCCTTTCCACCCGTTCGTGACCTTCGACACCGCCGCGCTAAGCGGCCTGGCGCTGGGACAAACGGTTTTATCCAAAGCCTGCATTACGGCGGGTATACCGTTTGACGGTACCCAGGCGCACTCCGCCTTATACGATACGGAGCGCACCGCAGAGCTGTTCTGTGAGATCGTCAACCGCTGGAAGCGTCTGGGCGGCTGGCCGCTGCCGATGGGCGACAGTGAAGAATAAAAAAAGCGACCTCTTCAGGTCGCTTTTTTATTAACGCAGAAAATTATTCAGCGTCCGGCTCTTCCGTTTTGTACTTCGCCGCCGTCTCTTTGATCAGCTGCTGCAGTTCGCCGCGCTGATACATCTCAATCAGGATATCGCAGCCGCCCACCAGTTCGCCGTCTACCCACAGCTGCGGGAAGGTCGGCCAGTTAGCGTATTTTGGCAGCTCAGCGCGGATGTCCGGGTTCTGCAGGATATCAACGTAAGCAAAACGCTCACCACAGGCTGACAGCGCCTGAACCGCTTGCGCGGAGAAGCCGCAGCTTGGCAGCTTCGGAGAACCTTTCATATACAGCAGAATCGGGTTTTCAGCGATCTGGCGCTGGATTTTTTCAATAGTGGTGCTCATGTCTTGCTTCCTTTAACTTCTGTTACGGCAGTAGTCTGACATTGTAGCGGGTCAGGCTGGCATCGGAAAATAACATTTTCGTCACGTTTATATATTTTACCCCGACTCCACAAAAGTTGCATTGCAAATGGTGTTTACCCCTTCGCCCGTCAGGGTTTTGCTTAGGGAGTGAACAATTGTGCGTCAGAACGATGAATTTTTTTGCACTTGCTAACGAAACACGTTTTTAGATTGAAAAATGCTATTAACTTCTCGGGTTTTTATGGATTAGAATCGACGGGCTTTGTAAATCACACGCGGGTATTATTGATGACCTGCATATATCAGGGGACTGCCCAGTGGCGCGGATAACTAAAATCTCGATCACGCTCTGTGCTTTACTGTTTACATCACTCACGTTAACGCCAGCGGCAAACGCCTCTCAGCAGGCGCGGCAATCTGCTGTACAAAAAAGCCATCTGGTGAAAGCCACAGAACGTAAGAAAAAAACCAGCAGCAAGAACGACAAGAAAAAAACCACCGCTCAGACTAAACAAACCGCTTCCAGCAAGACGAAAACAAAATCTTCCCGCACTACCCGCACCGCCAAAAATAAAGCTTCGCAGACCGCCGCTAACCTCGTTACAGAAAAATGCATTACCCGTAAAGGCCATAAAGCAAAATGCACGAAGGTAACAAAGCTGGCGGATGTGCATAAAGTGCGTGTGCAAAAAGCGCAAAAAACCGCGATGAATAAACTGATGGGGCAGATTGGCAAGCCTTATCGTTGGGGCGGCAGTTCGCCGCGTACCGGTTTCGACTGCAGCGGCCTCGTCTATTACGCCTACAAAGATCTGGTTAAATTCCGTATTCCACGTACCGCCAATGAGATGTATCACCTGCGCGATGCGTCACCGGTTAACCGGGGTGAGCTGGAAAACGGCGACCTGGTCTTCTTCCGCACGCAGGGTCGCGGTACGGCTGACCACGTGGGCGTCTACGTCGGCAACGGGAAATTCATCCAGTCTCCGCGCAGCGGTCAGGACATTCAGATCACCTCGCTCAGCGAAGATTACTGGGTACGTCATTACGTCGGCGCGCGTCGCGTCATGACGCCAAAAACCATTCGTTAATCCCTGCCCTGCCGCATCTGCGGCAGGGTAAGTTCCTCTTTTGCATACCCTTTCAATTTGCTATCCTGTCCTTGTTGTCTGTAGGGTTATTGGCAACACAAAATACAATAAGGAGAGAAGCAATGTCGTTCGAATTACCTGCACTACCGTATGCAAAAGACGCCCTGGCACCGCACATTTCTGCGGAAACCCTGGAATACCACTACGGCAAGCATCATCAGACGTACGTCACTAACCTGAACAACCTCATCAAGGGCACCGATTTTGAAGGCAAAACGCTGGAAGAGATCGTTCGCAGCTCAGAGGGTGGCGTTTTTAACAACGCGGCTCAGGTGTGGAACCACACTTTCTACTGGCACTGCCTGGCGCCGAATGCCGGTGGCGAACCTGCCGGTGAACTGGCAGCCGCCATCAACGCCGCCTTTGGCAGCTTTGCTGAGTTTAAAGCGAAGTTTACCGATGCCGCCATCAAGAACTTCGGTTCTGGCTGGACGTGGCTGGTAAAAGAGGCGGATGGCAAACTGGCTATCGTGTCCACGTCTAACGCGGGCACCCCGCTGACCACCAGCGCTACGCCGCTGATGACCGTGGACGTGTGGGAACATGCTTACTACATTGATTACCGCAACGCGCGCCCAAACTACCTGGAGCACTTCTGGGCTCTGGTTAACTGGGACTTTGTCGCGAAGAACTTCGCCGCGTAAGAGACACGCAGAAGGGGAAACCCTTCTGCGTTTTTGCTTATTCAGCCGTGCAAACCGCTTCAGGCTGTTTACGGCCGGACATCATCACCAGCAGCAGGCCGAGCGCGGCAATAATCGCCCCCATCACCGGCACAAAACTGTACCCCAGACCGCCTGAAATCACGGCGCCTCCGGCGGCGGCGCCCAGCGCATTGCCGAGGTTGAATGCCCCGATATTCACGGAAGACGAGAGACCCGGCGCCTCATGGGCAACACGCATCACGCGCATCTGCAGCGGCGGCACCACGGCAAAGGTGGCAGCGCCCCAGACAACCATCGCAATCGCCGCACCGAATTCATTCTGCGCAAGCCACGGGATCGCGACCATAATGACAATCAGCAGGGTTAAAAAGCCCTTCAGCGTGCCGCTCACGGAACGGTCAGCAAATTTCCCGCCGAGATAGTTGCCAATCGAGAAGCCCACGCCAATCAGCACCAGCATCGCGGTAACAAAGAGTGGCGTTGCGTGGGTAATGTCGTGTAAGACCGGCGAAATGTAGGTGTAGAGGGTAAACATCGCTCCTGCCCCCAGCACGGTGGTCAGCAGCGCGGAAAGTACCTGCGGGCGCATCAGCACCGACAGCTCTCTGCGTACATCAGGGCGTTCACCCGCACTGCCTTTTGGCAGCGAGAAGAACAACGCCACCATCGCGACCACGCCCAGTCCGGCCGTCGCCAGGAAGGACATCCGCCAGCCAATGACCTCGCCCAGCCAGGTTGCCGCAGGAACACCGCCGATGTTAGCGATGGTCAGCCCCATAAACATGGTCGCCACGGCGCTGGCCTGCTTGTGTTTTGGCACCACGCTTGCGGCCACGACCGAGCCCAGACCAAAGAAGGCACCGTGGTTGAGGCTGGTCAGAATGCGCGACAGCATCAGAGTGGTGTAATCCGGCGAAATGGCCGAAAGCACGTTGCCCAGGGTGAAAATCGCCATCAGGAAAATCAGCGCATTGCGGCGCGCACGGTGCGAAAGCAGAAGCGTCATCAGCGGCGCTCCCACCATCACGCCGATGGCGTAGGCGCTGATTAACATCCCGGCGGCCGGGATCGAGACGTCCACGCCACGGGCGATAACGGGCAGTAACCCCATCGGGGAGAATTCAGTGGTGCCAATCCCAAAAGCGCCAATCGCCAGGGCCAGCAGGGGAAAATTGATTTTCATGCGTCAACTCCGGATGCCGTGTCATGTGGTGACACAGAACAAAGAAGCGGAAAGCATGACATCAATCACAAAAAATGAGAAGTTAACAAAATGGCAAAAGATTTTTGCCAGAGAAGTAACAATCGGAGCGTTCGGGAGGGAGAAGACTCTCCCCCCGCGTAAATCAATGCAGCGCAGCCGTCAGGCCAGCCGCCACAATCAGCGCCAGCACAATAACGGTGGTGAACAGCGAAAACTTCAGATCGGAACTCATCAATTTTTCTCCTTTTAATCCCCCCACGAAAAGTGAGCTTGCTCATTTTTGCACAGTTTACGTCAAAAATCTTCCTGGATTTAAGCTGATAAACACTTTACCTCTTCCCCTTTTCATCAAGATAGGCCAAAATTCCACGCTAAATTTATTAGCGTACCGGCCATTGACCCCCTCCTGACGTCCCGTGTCGTTTTCCCGGCGTGCCGCAATTCAAAATTGCGTGATAAGGGTGAGAGAAGGCAAACGTTTACCTTCAAGTTTTTCAGGAGTTTAGGATATGGTCTGGAGTGACATTTAATGGCAACAATTAAAGACGTAGCAAAACGCGCAAACGTTTCCACTACAACCGTATCACATGTAATTAACAAAACCCGTTTTGTGGCGGAAGAGACGCGCAACGCCGTCTGGGCAGCGATCAAAGAGCTGCACTACTCGCCGAGCGCGGTTGCGCGCAGCCTCAAGGTTAATCACACCAAGTCAATTGGTCTGCTGGCGACCAGCAGCGAAGCGGCCTATTTTGCCGAGATCATTGAAGCGGTAGAAAAAAACTGCTTCCAGAAAGGCTATACCCTGATTCTCGGCAACGCCTGGAACAGCATTGAAAAACAGCGCGCCTACCTGTCGATGATGGCGCAAAAGCGCGTGGACGGCCTGCTGGTGATGTGTTCAGAGTACCCGGAATCCGTGCTGTCGATGCTGGAAGAGTATCGCCATATCCCTATGGTGGTGATGGACTGGGGCGAAGCGCGCGCCGACTTCACCGACTCCGTTATCGATAACGCCTTTGAAGGCGGTTACATGGCGGGCCGTTATCTGATCGAACGCGGCCACCGCGAGATTGGCGTGATCCCGGGTCCGCTGGAACGCAACACCGGCGCGGGCCGCCTGGCCGGTTTTATGAAAGCGATGGAAGAAGCGCTAATCACCGTGCCGGAAAACTGGATCGTGCAGGGCGACTTTGAGCCGGAATCAGGCTACCGCGCGATGCAGCAGATCGTATCCCAGCCTCACCGTCCAACCGCCGTCTTCTGCGGGGGCGATATCATGGCGATGGGCGCCCTCTGTGCGGCCGACGAGCTGGGTCTGCGCGTACCGCAGGACATCTCCGTGATCGGGTATGACAACGTGCGCAACGCGCGCTTCTTCACGCCAGCGTTAACCACCATTCACCAGCCGAAAGATTCACTGGGTGAAACCGCCTTCAATATGCTGCTGGACAGGATCGTCAACAAGCGTGAAGAGTCGCAGTCCATTGAAGTTCACCCTCGCCTCATCGAACGCCGTTCCGTTGCGGATGGCCCGTTCCGCGACTACCGTCGTTAATCTCATTGCGGAGCCAGTCAGTCTGGCTCCCGCAGCCACTCCCGGTTAAGCGTTTCGCTGTCCCCCAGATAGTCCAGCAGCCAGGCCATCGCCGGCGAGACATCATTTTGTTGCCAGGTGAGGCAGCAGGCCGCATCCGGGAACGGATTCTCCAGCGTTAGCTCAACCCACTCACCGGTGTCGATTCGCGGACGTGCAAAATGGGCGGGCACCATGCCTACGCAGAGCCCGGCACTGAGGCACGTCGCCGACGATCCCCAGTCAGGGGCGACAACCCGCCGCTGGTTGTCCAGCAGCCAGGTAATTCGCTTCGGCAGCGAGCGGGAGGTATCTTCCAGCACCAGCGACGGCCAACTGCGCAGCGTATCGTCGCTCAGCGGCCCTTCCGTCGCCGCCAGGGGATGATCGCTTGCCACCACGCATTTCCAGCTCAGCATCCCCATATCGCGAAAGGCGTAACGTCCCCCGACCGGGATCGCCTGGGTTGCGCCAATCGCCATCTCTACCCTGCCGTCCGCCAGCGCATCCCAGACGCCGTTGAACACCTCCTGCGAGACCCGCAGTTCTACGTCAGAGAAATGCCGATAAAAATCGACAATCATCTGCCGGGTGCGCTCGGGCTTAACGATGTTATCCACCGCAATGGAAAGGTGGCCCCGCCAGCCGTTCGCGATCTGCTGGCACTGCTCGCGGGTGATCTGCATTTTTTTGATAACAGAACGCCCTTCCTTTAAAAACCACGCCCCTGCGGGCGTTAATTCCACATCACGATGCCGCCGTTCAAACAGCGGTACCGCCAGCCACTCCTCAAGCTGTCGCACCGTATAGCTGATGGCCGAAGGGACGCGGTGCAACTCCTGCGCCGCTCCGCTAAAGCTGCCGTTACGCGCGACAGCATCGACCACTTCAAGAGAATAATCTGACCACATTTTCTGCCTGCAAAAAATTTGAATGCACCCGCCAAATATTAGCGTTTCACAAGCCGCTTTGCACTCCCTACACTCTGCGCCAAAGTACACCTGCCTCCTCAGGAGAATAAAAGAATGCAACCCAGGAAAGGATTTTTAGTCTGGCTCGGCGGCTTAAGCGTGCTGGGCTTTTTGGCCACCGATATGTACCTGCCGGCGTTTGCCGCCATGCAGGAAGATTTGCAAACCCCTGCTGCCGCCATCAGCGCCAGCCTGAGCCTGTTCCTGGCCGGTTTTGCCTTCGCGCAGCTGCTCTGGGGACCGCTTTCGGATCGCTTTGGGCGTAAACCGGTGCTGCTGCTGGGGCTGGCCATTTTTGCCGTGGGCTGCCTGGGGATGCTATGGGTGCGCGATGCCACCTGGCTGCTGGTGCTGCGGTTTGTTCAGGCGGTCGGCGTCTGTGCCGCGGCCGTGACCTGGCAGGCGCTGGTCACCGACTACTATCCGGCGAACCGCACTAACCGTATTTTCGCCACCATCATGCCGCTGGTAGGGCTCTCACCGGCCCTCGCCCCGCTGCTAGGAAGCTGGATCCTCGCGCACTTTGACTGGCAGGCCATCTTTGCCACGCTGTTTGCCATCACGCTGGTGCTGATGCTGCCGGCGTTCACCCTCAAGCCCGCGCATAAGAAAGAGGCGCACGCAGACGCGAAGCCGATTACCTTCATCTCCCTGCTGAGCGCGAAAGCGTATCGCGGCAACGTTCTGATCTATGCCGCCTGCTCGGCGAGCTTCTTCGCGTGGCTGACCGGTTCGCCGTTTATTCTGCACGATATGGGCTATAGCCCAGCGGCCATTGGCCTGAGCTACGTTCCGCAGACCATCGCGTTCCTGGTGGGCGGGTACGGCTGCCGCGCGGCGCTGCAAAAATGGGAAGGCCAGCAGATGCTGCCGTGGCTGCTGGTGCTCTATGCGCTGAGCGTCATCGGCACCTGGGCCGTTGGCTTTATTCCGGGCGCGGGTCTGGCCGAAATATTGATTCCATTCTGCGTGATGGCCATCGCGAACGGAGCGATCTACCCTATCGTTGTGGCGCAGGCGCTGCGTCCGTTCCCGCAGGCGACAGGCCGCGCGGCTGCGCTGCAGAATACCCTGCAGCTGGGGCTGTGCTTCCTGGCAAGCCTGGTGGTCTCCGCGCTGATTGCCACGCCGCTGCTGACGACGACCAGCGTGATGCTGGCTACCGTTGCGCTGGCCGTTATAGGCTATCGCATGCAGGCTTCCGCGCAGGATGAGAGCACGCAGGTAGAAACCTCGCATGCCTAATCGCGCCAGAAACTATGTTAATTTTCAGTGATTAGGTTGCTAAGAATTTTCTATTGAATCACCAAATTTTGAGGCCTATACTAAATTTGGTTCGATTAAATACGATAAATATTATGTGTTAACGGGAGCCGGAGTGCTCCCGTTTTACCATGGAAGGCATTTCGGCAAGGGTTATCTCCCTTCCTCTGTTCTACGTCGGATACTAGCCTCGCGGTATTTACCGTGAGATTTCTCACAAACCAAAAAAGCGTCTACGCTGTTTTAAGGTTCTGATCACAGTAGGGTGATGGAGAAGCTATGAGTTCATCGTGTATAGAAGAAGTCAGCGTTCCGGACGATAACTGGTCCCGGATCGTCAGTGAACTGTTAGGTCGGGCAGGCATCACTATCAACGGATCATCCCCATCGGATCCTCAGGTTAAACATCCCGATTTTTTTAAACGCGTGTTGCGCGAGGGGTCGCTAGGCCTGGGGGAAAGCTATATGGACGGCTGGTGGGAATGCGAACGGCTGGATACTTTTTTCGCCAGCGTGCTGCGTGCTGGTCTGGAAAAACAGCTCCCCCGTAATCTTAAAGACACCCTGCGTGTCGCCTCTGCCCGTCTCTTTAACCTGCAAAGTAAAAAGCGTGCCTGGATCGTCGGCAAAGAGCATTACGATCTCGGCAACGATCTGTTCAGCCGCATGCTGGACCCCTTCATGCAATACTCCTGCGCCTACTGGAAAGAGGCGTCGACGCTTGAAGAGGCTCAGCAGGCCAAGCTGCGCCTGATTAGCGAGAAATTGCAGTTGCAGCCCGGTATGCGCGTGCTGGATATTGGCTGCGGCTGGGGCGGGCTGGCGTATTTTATGGCGAAGCACTACGGCGTCAGCGTGGTCGGCGTCACCATTTCCGCTGAACAGCAAAAAATGGCGCAGGAGCGCTGCCTGGGGCTTGATGTGGATATCCGCCTGCAGGATTACCGGGATCTGAACGAACAGTTTGACCGGGTCGTTTCCGTGGGCATGTTCGAGCACGTCGGGCCGAAAAATTACGACACCTATTTCGAGGTGGTGGACCGTAATCTGAAACCGGACGGTATTTTCCTGCTGCACACCATCGGCTCTAAGCGGACCGACAATAACGTTGACCCGTGGATCAACAAATACATCTTTCCGAATGGCTGTTTACCGTCCGTACGCCAGATTGCCAACGCCAGCGAATCCCATTTCGTGATGGAAGACTGGCATAACTTCGGCGCGGATTACGACACCACGTTAATGGCGTGGCATGCACGTTTTCAGGAAGCCTGGCCTGAAATTGCGGACAACTATTCTGAACGATTCAAGCGGATGTTTAGCTATTATCTGAATGCCTGCGCGGGGGCGTTTCGCGCGCGAGATATTCAGCTCTGGCAGGTTGTTTTTAGCCGTGGGATTGAACACGGCTTGCGGGTCGCACGCTAGAAAAATAACCCCGGCCAGCCGGGGTTATTTTTTATTCGTCTTCTACAGCTTTAATTATTGCGGCTTCTTTTGCGGCCAGCACGCGCTCAACGGTATCTACAACCGCCTGGGTTTGCGGATCGATTTCGATATTCACGCGATGCCCCAGTTTTTTCGAACCCAGCGTGGTGCGCTGCAGCGTCTCGGGAATTAAATGCACGCAAAAACGCGTCGGAGTCACTTCTCCCACCGTCAGACTAATCCCATCAATGCCAATAAACCCTTTATAGAGGATGTATTTCATTAATGACGGGTCCTGCACTTTAAACCAGATTTGACGGTTATTTTCTGATGTGACGATTTTCGCCACTTCGGCGGTGGTCATGATATGCCCGGACATCAGATGGCCGCCAATCTCGTCGCTGAACTTCGCCGCGCGCTCAACGTTGACGGTATCCCCCACCACCAGTTCACCCAGGTTGGTAATACGCAGCGTCTCTTTCATTAAATCAAAGCTAATCTGGTTGCCATTAATTTCGGTGACGGTCAGGCAGCAGCCGTTATGGGCAACCGAGGCGCCGGTTTCGATGCCGTCGAGCATATATTCCGGCAGCTCTACAACATGAGTACGAAAATTAGGTTTTTCATCAATGGACACCACTTTGGCGGTGCCCTGCACAATACCAGTAAACATGCTTACAACTCCTGTTTTTTCCGGACGGTGGTGACACCGTTTAATCCCACCACAATAACAGTTGGAAAAACAGGTTGCCAGCGGAGCGCATTTTCTGGCGATTTTTTCACTAGATAAATAGCTAAAGCCCGCTACAATAGCTGGCACCCCCCTGCATTTTCTTCTTGCTGCCCGTTTCGGCGGCTTTTTTAGTCTCTCATATAACTACAAAATAAAGGTGTTCACGTGCAGAAGTACATGAATGAAGCGCGCCAGCTATTGGCACTGGCTATACCAGTGATCGTCGCGCAGGTGGCCCAGACCGCAATGGGATTTGTGGATACGGTAATGGCGGGTGGCTACAGCGCCACCGATATGGCGGCCGTTGCCATCGGCACGTCAATCTGGCTGCCGGCCATCCTGTTCGGCCACGGTCTGCTGCTCGCCCTCACCCCGGTTATCGCTCAGCTTAATGGCTCGGGTCGTCGCGAGCGTATTGCCCATCAGGTCCGCCAGGGTTTCTGGCTGGCAGGGTTTGTCTCCGTGCTGATTATGGTCGTGCTCTGGAACGCGGGTCATATCATCCGCGCCATGCATAACATTGACCCGGCGCTGGCAGACAAAGCCGTGGGATATCTGCGCGCCCTGCTCTGGGGTGCGCCCGGCTACCTCTTTTTCCAGGTCGCCCGTAACCAGTGTGAAGGGCTGGCGAAAACCAAGCCCGGCATGGTGATGGGCTTTATCGGCCTGCTGGTGAATATTCCGGTGAACTATATCTTTATTTACGGCCATTTCGGCATGCCGGAGCTGGGCGGCGTCGGCTGTGGCGTGGCGACGGCTGCGGTTTACTGGGTAATGTTCTTCAGTATGATCGCTTATGTGAAACGCGCCCGTTCAATGCGCGATATTCGTAACGAGAACAGATTCAGCACGCCGGACTGGAGCATCATGACGCGCCTGGTGCAGCTAGGCTTGCCGATTGCGCTGGCCCTGTTCTTTGAGGTGACGCTCTTTGCCGTGGTTGCCCTGCTGGTCTCCCCGCTGGGGATTGTTAACGTGGCCGGACACCAGATCGCGCTTAACTTCAGCTCCCTGATGTTCGTCCTGCCGATGTCGCTGGCGGCGGCGGTGACGATTCGTGTCGGCTTCCGCCTGGGACAGGGCTCCACCCTGGATGCGCAAACGGCCGCGCGCACCGGACTGGGCGTCGGTGTTTGCATGGCCATCTGTACGGCGCTGTTTACGGTGGCGCTGCGCGAGCAGATCGCCCTGCTCTATAACGACAACCCGGACGTGGTGGCGCTGGCTTCGCACCTGATGCTGTTGGCTGCGGTGTATCAGATTTCTGACTCCATCCAGGTGATTGGCAGCGGCGTATTGCGCGGATATAAAGACACGCGTTCGATCTTCTTTATTACCTTTATCGCCTACTGGGTGCTGGGTCTGCCTACTGGCTACGTGTTGGCGCTGACCGATCTGGTCGTTGATCGCATGGGACCGGCCGGATTCTGGATGGGCTTTATCATCGGCCTGACGTCGGCGGCGATCATGATGATGATGCGCATGCGCTTCCTGCAGCGCCAACCGTCAACGATCATTTTGCAACGCGCTGCGCGTTAACTACGCAGTAGCCGCCACCCGGCGGCTACTTTCTCTTCACTTTGCGCGGTAATGAAGCAATCGCGTGAAATCAGAGAGAAAATTGCATTTTCCCTCTTGCCACCTCGGTGCTGTGCCGCTAATATTCGTCCCCGTTGTCACCGACAACACGTTGCGTTCATAGCTCAGTTGGTTAGAGCACCACCTTGACATGGTGGGGGTCGTTGGTTCGAGTCCAATTGAACGCACCATTCTGCGTCCGTAGCTCAGTTGGTTAGAGCACCACCTTGACATGGTGGGGGTCGGTGGTTCGAGTCCACTCGGACGCACCATTTCAGTCCTGAAATGGTGCAAATTCTCACCTGATAGCCTGAATTTTCTTAATCCCTTATTTTCTTTATTATTCTCCTGCTACGCTTTTTCTATGGAAAAAAACACAGGAAACGTGTCGATGAAGAAGATCGCGATTATCGGCTCCGGCCCCACAGGGATTTACACCTTTTATCATCTGCTTAATAACAGCACTCCGCTCTCCGTATCCGTCTTCGAACAGGCCGAGCAAGCCGGCGTGGGCATGCCCTATAACGACGACGATAATTCCCGGCTGATGCTGGCGAACATTGCGAGCATAGAAATCCCGCCCATTTTTATGACCTACCTCGACTGGCTCAAGGAACAGAGCGACGCCCATCTGGCGCGCTTTATGGTTGATAAAGCCAGCCTGCATGACCGGCAGTTCCTGCCCAGACTCCTGTTGGGAGAGTATTTTCGCGACAGCTTGCGTTCAATCGTGAAAGAGGCAAAAAAGCTGGGGTTCCAGGTTGCGGTCCATGAATCCGCGAAGGTAACGGACATCATCCCCTCGACAACCGGCGTAACGCTTTCCGTCAACGACACCACTTTGCCCGATCGGTTCGACCTGGCGGTTATCGCCACCGGCCACGTCTGGCCAGATGAGGAGGAAGCCACGCGCACGTTCTTCCCCAGCCCGTGGTCGGGATTGATGGACGCCAGCATTCCCCCTTGCCGCGTGGGCATTATGGGAACGTCGTTGAGCGGTCTGGACGCGGCTATGGCGGTGGTAATGCAGCACGGTGAGTTTCGTGACGGTAAATTCCTCCTCGACAAGGGCAGCGAAGGGTTAAACATTACGCTGATGTCCCGCACGGGCATTCTGCCGGAAGCCGATTTTTACTGTCCAATCCCTTACGAACCGCTGTCGGTATTGACCGAATTCGTGGTTGAACGCGAGATAGCCAAAGGATCGGACGGCCTGCTTGACCGCATATTTTCCCTGATGGTGAAAGAGCTCGAGCTCGCTGACCCGGCGTGGTGCGAGAAAATTTCTCTGCGTAACCAGGATGCCGACAGCCTTCGTGAGGCATGGTTTGAGGACCGTAAACGGCACGGCCCCTTTACCTGGGCGGAAGAGAACCTCAGCGAGGTTGAACGCAACAAACGCGAACGGCGCACCGTGGCCTGGCGCTATACCGTCCTTCGACTGCATGAGGTGGTTCAGGAGATTGTGCCCCACCTCAACGACGACGACAGAGAGCGCTTTAAGCAGGGCCTCGCCCGCGTGTTTATCGACAACTATGCCGCCATCCCGCCGCAGTCTATCCGCAGGCTGCTTGCGCTTCGCGAGGCCGGCATCATTAGCGTGGCGGCGCTTGGCGATGATTACACGCTCGACGCTGGCAGCGATCGGACGGTAATTACCACCAAAGAGAGCGTTTATCGTTTCGACGTGTTTATTGACGCGCGCGGGCAAAAGCCGCTCAAAACAAAGGACTTGCCTTTCCCGACGCTGCGTAAACAGCTGGCAGAGACGGGCGACGAGATACCCGACATTGGCGAGGATTACACGCTTAAAGCGCCTGAAACGGTTCGCGGGCGCATTGCTTTCGGTGCGATACCGTGGCTGATGCACGATCGTCCCTTCGTTCAGGGGCTGGCGGAGTGTGCGGAAATTGCAGAGGCGATGGCGAAGGCGGCTGAAAAACCTGCCTCGGGGAGACGGCGTCGGTTACCGTACGTGGAGAACTGACAGGGCTTCCATGCCCTGCTATCGGTAATTACTCGAAGAAGACCTCTGGGTTTTCCGACAGCGATACGAACGTTTTGGTGTTCTTATCCAGGGCGAGGATTTTGCCGCTTTCAATGTCATACACCCAACCGTGCAGACGAAGCGAATTATTACGCAGGCCCACCGCGACGGACGGATGGGTCTTGATGTTGCTCAGTTGCGCAAACACGTTCTCCTGCACCATCGCATTCACTTTATCGATCGGCTTGTCCCAGCTTTTCTTCTCTACCACGGCTTTCGCCGCGTCGGAATAGCGCAGCCAGTGCGATACGGCTGGCATTGGCTCCAGGTTGGCGTTATCGGCAATCGCCTTCATCGCGCCGCAGTTGGAGTGGCCGCAGATCACGATATCCGTCACGCCCAGCGCCACCACCGCGTACTCGATAGTTGCAGATACGCCGCCCGGCTCCGGCCCGAAAGGCGGGACAATGTTGCCAGCATTACGAATGACAAAAAGCTGTCCCGGCTCTTGCTGGGTGACCAGTTCAGGAACCAGACGGCTGTCGGAGCAGGAGATGAACAGCGCTTTGGGATTCTGGCTGGACGCTAAACTGCGAAAGAGCTCTTTACGTTGCGGGAAAATCTCTTTTTGAAAGCTGAGAAAACCTTCAATGATATGTTGCATAGCAATTTCTCTTTTATCTGTTTTCGTTTCGGTATGATCGCGATCACACTCGTAAAGTTTACCCACCGTACTTTACCTGAGACAAGCAATATATTTCTGGCCCGACCGCTGCACGATGTCGTCCGCGTTCGCCGGGATGTTTTGCCCTTCGAACGCGCCGTAAAGACGAGCGAACGATTTTCCCGCCAGGCGCCGGGTAACGACCTCAACCGTACGGGCAGGCAGCGGGAGCATATTCGGGTAGCTCCACATAAACGACACCGCATCTTTCCCCGGGGTGACCTGCAAAATATCCCCCGCCAGCAAAACGCCCTCGCCCTCCTGCCAGTGCAGCACCGTTCCGCCCGCAAAATGGCCGCCGAGACGTAGCAACGTGACGGACGGCCAAATCTCCAGCGCCTCCCCCTCCCAGAAATGAATCGCCGGGCTGTTGCGCATCACCCATTCGCGGTCGCTGGCGTGCAGGTAGACCGGCGCATTGAAAGCCGCGGCCCACTCCTGCATCGTGGTGTAATAGTGCGGATGCGATATCGCAATGGCGTGAAGGCCACCGAGCGCGGTGATGAGCGTTTGGGTTGCGGGATCAAGGTTGGCAATGCAGTCCCAAAGAATATTGCCGTGCGGGGTGCGCAGAAGCAGCGCCCTCTGGTTAATCGCAAAAGCGGGAACCGTTTTGATACTGAACAGCGCGGGCTCCAGCTGCTGCCATTTATTCACGTGCGTGGCCGTCACCGTCGCGTAATCAATCCACGCCTGACCGCTGACCGGGACATACTGGCGTTCATCCTCGCAAATCGGACATCTCTCCGGCTTTCCATCATAGGAGGTACCGCAGGTTTTACAGAGTGTAATCATGAGCGCTCCTCGGTGATAAAGCACTGAGTATGGCAGGGATTATCCTTATGTGCTGCGAGGTACATTGCCGACGTTTTTTACCCTATACTGTGCCAGTATCAAAAACCGAACAGAGCAGGTGCAACATGGAAATTGATCTCGATAACTTAGTTTTTAACGGTCTGGATGAAGCGGAAGAGCGTAACGCGGAACGTCTGGACGACGCGGATAAAAAAGCGCAGGCGATTGTTGCCGACGACGACTGCGGTGATGCCTGCAAGATTTGATAAAAAAAGCACCGGTAAACCGGTGCTTTTTTATTTTACTTTTTCAGCCAGTCAATGGCCGCCGCACGGTGCGCTTCCACGGTTCTCGGGGAAAGATTCAGGCGTGCAGCCACCTCTTTATTACTGCACCCTTCCAGCAGTACCCCAGGGTAACCAGAATGCCCTTCTCATTTTTCAGGCTGTCGACATTACCAGTTAACGTTGATGAGAACAAAAAAACGCGGGCGTAATCAGATCTCCGGCGTTTTGCTAAAGCCGGTCAGCATCAGGATCAGGCTTTGCGGGGAAGACGCCGTCTCAAACTGGTAGTGATTCCCCTGACGATCGCCGCCGATGTACCACGAAATCTCGGTTTTCCCTTCTGCCAGCGCCTTGCGCACCGCCTTATCCACGTCCACCATCCGGTATTCGCGGGAGTGGTTAAGGTAAAGCACCGCATCCGAGCGGTAGTTACAGGCTGGCCGCGACTGCCAGCTCACGCTGGCCGGATCCCAGTCGTTGCTTGCCGGATAGAAGAAAATTTGATCCGCGCCGTTGGTTTCCACTTTCCCGCCATAAATCCGCACGCGGTATTTAAACTGCGAAGGATCCTGTCCGGCAGGCAGCGGGGGAATGTGAAACTTCACCAGCGACAGCGTTTCGCTGTTTTTGGTGCGCCCGCCGTTCTGCCAGTTATCCTGCACCAGCAGGACCTGGGGCTCTGGCTGGGTAAGCGCGGGCTCCAGGCTGCTGAGCCAGACGTTGGCCTTCGCTTTTGAATAACCATACGGAACGGTGGTGCCGCAGTCCAGACCGCGGTTCATGCACAGGTCGGTCATAAAGCGCGCGGCGTCTTCCGTCCAGCCGTTCATAAAATCAGCATGCGCCGTATACAGGCTCCCCCACCGCTCTTCACGCTCGTTGCCGTGCATGATGGGATCGAGAGAAAGCTGCGCTTTACTGGTATCGAGCGAGCTAATCGTCGGGAGCACGTACGCAATGTTCATGTTCACGGTGGGAATTTTCACCGGGAAGTCGGACGGGCACTGCCCTTTGGTGTCGTAGGTGGCATTGGCAAGACCGTGAGCGGGCTTAAGATTTACCCCGTCCCAGCAGTTCGGAAACTGAATGCCAATATTAAACTGCACGGCATCGTTCGCCTTGCGTAAGCCGCAGACCTCACCCGTTTTGGTGGTGTAGCCCTTGCCGTTAGCGCACAGGAAGGTGATATGTGGATTCGGCGCAGTGCCGTGATGATCGCCCGCCAGCAGCGACAGCCCCGCCGGGAACGGGTGCAGCGGCCAGGCGTCGACGTTCGATGCCTGATAATAGGTTTTTTGATAGGCGGGTTTGACCACCGTTCCGTCAGGCAATTTCAGAGAGGGTGCCCAGTAGGCCGAGCTGTCTGCTTTGTTATCGCAGGTGGTCTTTTCATCTTTACGCAGAGATTCACGGCTGGAGAAGGCATCCGTTTGCACGTTGCCAAAAAAATCGTGCAGCATGGCCTCGTTGGGCATGCCGTGCATCATAATGGCATCGTCGCCGAGCGTGTGGGAGTAACCGCAGACGACGTGCGCCTGTGGCGCAGCGTGCGCCGCCTGCATGGCAATCAGTAGTGCGGTGGCAGAAAGTGCCGGGGTTAATACTGTCCGTTTCATTATCATCTCCTTCTGAGAAAGGAGATATTGGTATCAAAACGGCCAGGGTTTACCGAGGATTTGCCCGCGTATTTTTCCGTTCATCCCTGCTTTACAGGCATCACGCACAGCTCATTCCAGTACGTTTCGCGCGTGCGGCGAAGTTCAGCGTGACGTTTTATCATGGAACCACTCCGGGTCGATGTTAGCGACGTCCACGCCATACAGGCTGGCAACAGGCAGTATTGACTCCAGAACACGCTGCGCGCTGTTCTCCGCATTCGCTGGCCGGGTCGCAAAAAACCGCCGTAGCGTGCCGATCCATTTTTTCATTGCCTTTACCCCTCTCGCTTCACCAGCCTTGAGTTAAGCACGCGTTTCCTGGCCACGGAAATATCAATTCCGGCAGTCGATGTGCAGGACGTGCAAATAGCTCCTTACATTTACCTGCCGGTAACACACTGTTCACTAATGCTTTTTTGTATAGAGCAAAGAACATTTTCTTATTTGGCGATAGCTTTTGCTTATGGGAGCGTAACGGTGCAAAACAAAAACAACGGGACGAACGATGACTATGGCAGCAAAGATGAAAAGGTTTAAAAAAGGGACGGCAGTTCTGGGATTACTGGCCGCCGGGAGCCTGTTTTCAGCGCAGGCGCTGGCCGATCGGCTGGAAGATATTAAGGCCGCGGGGGTGGTGAAAGTCGCCACGTTTGACGCCAACCCACCGTTTGGCTCAATTGATGCAAAAACGCACGAGATCGTGGGTTACGACGTGGACTTTGCTAAAGCACTGGCAAAATCACTCGGCGTGAAGCTTGAACTGGTTGCCACCAATCCGGCCAACCGCATTCCGCTGCTTCAGTCCGGTAAAGCAGACCTGATCGTAGCGGATATCACCATCACCCCGGAACGCGCGCAGGTGATTGATTTCTCCACCCCCTATTTCGTGACCGGACAACAGTTCCTGGTTCCCGCCAAATCGCCCGATAAGCTGGATGAATACAGCCGGGCGCGCATTGGCGCGGTCAAAGGCACCACGGGTGAACAGGCGCTCCACCAGCGTTTCCCGCAGTCCCGCGTGCTGGCTTATGACGACATTCCTCTGGCGCTGACGGCGCTGCGTAACGGCAACGTGCAGGCCATTACCCAGGACAGCACAATTCTTGCAGGCCTGCTGGCACAGGCCCCGGATAAAGCGAACTTCAAAATCCTGCCCGATCTGCTCAGTAAAGAAGAAATTGGCGTCGGGGTGAAGAAAGGTGAAACAGCGCTGCTGAAAGCCGTCAACGATGAGCTGGTTAATCTCGAGAAGAACGGTCAGGCGGCAAAAATCTATGACGTCTGGTTTGGCCCAAACACGCCCGCTCCACAGCCTCGCGCCTTTAAAATAGAAGCCAGGTAATTATGCTCTCAGGTTTATTTTCCCACTCCGCGGCCGGTGCCGCGGATTTTTCACATCTGGAACAGGCCAGCGTTGAGTTTCGCCACGTGGACAAACGCTACGGCGACCATCAGGTTTTACGCGACATTAACCTCACCATCACGCCCGGTGAAGTGGTTGCTATTCTCGGCCCTTCCGGTTCGGGTAAATCAACGCTGATCCGTCTTATCAATCAGCTTGAAACCCTGAGCGGCGGGGAAATCCTGGTCGACAGCAAGCCGACCGGGCAGCTTTCCGGCAGCAGGCTGCGTCAGCTGCGCAGCCGCGTTGGATTTGTGTTTCAGCAGTTCAATCTGTATGCCCACCTCACCGCCAGCCAGAACATCACCCTGGCGCTGGAGCATGTGCACGGCTGGAAGCCACAGCCAGCTCAGGAGCGCGCGCTGGCGCTGCTGGAGAAGGTCGGAATGCAGGAAAAGGCTCACCACCTCCCCGCTGAGCTTTCCGGCGGCCAGCAGCAGCGCGTGGCGATTGCCCGCGCCCTGGCCTCGTCGCCGCAGATCATCCTCTTCGACGAGCCGACGTCGGCGCTCGATCCGGAGATGATTGGCGAAGTGTTATTCGTCATGAAAGCCCTTGCCCATAGCGGGATCACCATGATTGTCGTGACTCATGAGATGCAGTTCGCCCGGGAAATTGCCGACCGGATTGTCTTTATCGACGGCGGGCAGATTCTTGAAACCGCGCCGCCGGGGCAATTTTTCAGTCAACCGTCGCATCCCCGGGCGCAGCGTTTCCTGCAAAAAGTGCTGAACCCGCTGCACCAGGAGCACCTCTGATGCCCGCCCTCGACTGGCAGGGCGTGCTGGCCGGACAGCCTCTGCAGTGGATACTCTCCGGATTTCTCACCACCCTGTGGGTGACGCTGGCGGGGGGCCTGATCGCCAGCCTGCTTGCACCGACCTTTTTGCTCCTGCGTCTTTCCGGTGGACGCATCGGGAATGCGGTCGTCAGCGGCTGGGTATCGCTGTTTCGCAATACGCCGCTGTTGGTGCAGCTGCTGTTCTGGTATTTCGCCGCCTGGAACGGGTTACCGCAGGGCTTTCGAGACGCGGTGAATGCGGATCACAGCTGGTCAATTCTGCCCGGCGACGTCTGGTGGTTTACCCCTGAGTTTTTATGTTCTGCCTGGGGGTTGGGCGTTTTTACCTCGGCGTTTTTAATTGAGGAAGCGGCATCGGGACTGCGTTCTGTTCCTGCCGGACAGCATGAAGCGGCGCTGGCGCAAGGGTTCTCCTCGTGGCGTTTATTTCGCTACATCCTTCTGCCGCAGGGGCTCGCCAACGCCTGGCAGCCCGTTGTCGGCCAGTACCTCAACTTGATGAAGCTCTCCTCGCTCGCCAGCGGGATTGGCTTCGCTGAGCTAACCTACCAGGTCCGGCAGATTGAAAGTTACAACGCCCACGCCATGGAGGCGTTTATCGTCGGTACGGTGCTCTATTTGCTTACCGGCATTGTCATGGGGATGGTGCTGGTGCGCGTCGGTCCGCATTCAGGGAGGAAAAAAGATGATGGCAGGATTTAACGTTATTGTCGAAAACCTGGATTATCTGCTGTGGGGACGAACGGCAGCGGGTGAACCCGGCGGCGTACTGCTTTCGCTGCTGATGGCCGCAGGGGCCGCCCTGCTTGCGCTTCCCGGCGGCGTGGCGCTGGCGTGCCTCGCCTGGCGCTATCCTGGGCTGGTGCGCAGGGGGCTTTTTCTGTGGGCGGAGTTGATTCGCGGTATTCCCCTGATTTTTGTGATTTTCTGGATGTGGTACCTGTTGCCGCTGATCACCGGCGGGGATCTGCCGGGGGCGCTGACCGTGACGCTGGCGCTGGCCTGGTTTACGGCGGCATCGGTGATGCATTCGGTTTTTGCCGGGCTCAGGGCGCTCCCTGCGGGTCAAAACGAGGCCGCGCTGTCTCAGGGGTTCAGCACACAGCAAACCCTGTGGCGCGTGCTGCTGCCGCAGACGCTGAGAAATATTTTGCCATCGCTGGTGGGAATTTTTATCAGCCTGCTGAAGGATACGTCGCTGGCATTCATCGTCAACGTCCCGGAGCTAACAACGGTGGCGGGACAGGTCAACAACCGGGTGCAAATCTACCCGGCGGCCATCTTTATCTTTACGGGTGCGGTCTATTACCTGCTCTGCTGCTCGCTTGAACAGGTCGCGAAACGCTGGCGCGTTAGCCGGCCAGCGCCTTAACCACCGTTTCCATCGCTTCGGTTGTCAGTGCGCTGCGCTTGATGCGCTGGTTCGCCAGCGCCGTGCGCAGCACGCCCGCAATGACAATATGCTTCGGCTCCTGCCCTAAATCACGCATCTCCAGCACCACCTTTCCGACCACCCGGCACATCTCCTGGTACAGCGCTTCATCTTTGGTCACGTTACCCATCGTCATCACTCCATTGCCTGTTAAACGTTGAGCTTAAATGATTCTCCCGCCGGATACAAAAAAGAAGCCCGGCGAGGATCTCGCCGGGCTTCATCTGGAAAATCAAATAATTAGTTGTTCACGGGAATGACCGCGCCTTTGTATTTGGTGCGGATCCAGTCTTGAATCTCTTTGGAGTGCAGCACGTTCACCAGCGCGACGATGTCTTTCTTTTTCTCGTCGCCGCGATGCACGGTAATGATGTTGGCGTACGGGTTGTTTTCACCGCTCTCGACCGCAATCGGGTCGTGAACCGGATCCAGACCGGCGTCTATCGCATAGTTGGCGTTAATCACCACCGCGTCGCCTTCGTCGTTGTTGTACATCTGCGGCAGCAGGGACGCTTCCACGTTCGGCGTGAACTTCAGTTTTTTCGGGTTCTCAACGATATCGCTGATGCGCGCCGTCACTTTGTCGATGCCCGGCTTCAGCTTGATCACGCCCTCTTTTTCGAAGATGGAGAGAATACGGCCTTCCTCGGAAACCGCATCACGCATGATGATCTTGCCGCCTTCCGGCAGGTCCTTCAGGGATTTGTATTTTTTTGAGTAGATGCCGATTGGCTCAATGTGGATCGCGCCCGCACTGACAAAATCGTAGTCTTTATCGCCCGCATGATCTTTCAGCACGCTGTTCAGGTAAGGAATGTGCTGGAAATAGTTCGCGTCGATGTCATGACCCGCGAGCGCAGTGTTCGGCAGAATGTAGTCCTGGAACGGTTTAATCTCCAGGTCGATACCCTGCTTCGCCAGAATCGGCTTGGCCTGCTCCAGAATTTCGGCGTGCGGCGTGTTGGATGCGCCCACGGTCAGGGTGTCGGCCCATGAGGCGAAGCTCAGGGCGCTCAGGGTTGCGGCGGCGATCAGTGTCAGTGTCTTTTTCATGATGTGGTTCCTGTGTGTATTTATTAGCGTTTATCTAACAGTGAAGTAATGACATCGCCGCAGAACTGGATAATGAAAACGATGATTAAAATGGTCACCGTTGCCACCAGCGTGACGTCACCATGGTTGCGCTGGAATCCTTCCAGATAAGCCAGATTTCCCAAACCACCGGCGCCAATCACCCCCGCCATGGCGCTGTAGCTCACCAGCGCAATCAGCGTCACCGTAATACCTGATACCAGTGCAGGTGATGATTCCGGCAGTAAAACCCGAAACACAAGCGTGCTCAGTCGTGCGCCCATCGAGCGCGTTGCTTCAATGACCCCTTTGTCCACTTCGCGCAGGGCGATCTCCACCAGACGCGCGTAGAACGGCGCGGCGCCGACAATCAGGGCCGGAAGCGCCGCGTTAGCGCCAAGGATGGTGCCGACGACGGTCTTGGTGAAAGGGATCAGCAGGACAATCAAAATGATGAACGGAATAGATCGGAACACGTTCACCACAATCGAAATGACGCTGTAGACCGTGCGGTTGTGGAACAAGCCACCGCGCGCGGTTAAAAACAGCGCCAGGCCCAGCACGATGCCCAGAACAAAGGTCGCCACGCCGGACAGCGCGGTCATGTACAGCGTCTCCAGCGTTGCAGCCCAGAGCTGATCCCACTTGAGATGCGGAAAGAGATTCTCAGACATGTTTAATTACCTCGCCTTCAATATCGCTGTGCTGCAGGTCGGCGAGGATATTGTTCAGTTGTTCATCGGATGCCGCCACGTGGACCCAGAGCTGCCCGAAAACACCGTGGGCGGTCTGGGTCATTTTTCCGTGCAGGATGTTAAACGGCAGGCCGTAGCGCAGGGTGAGTTCCCCGACAATCGGCTTGTGTGTGCTGTGTCCGGTAAAGGTCAGCCTGATCACCGTGCCTTCCAGATCGTTTGCCAGTTCAGTATTGAAGGTCTCTTCCTCGGCGTACTGGCTCACCTGGCGGACAAACTGCTGCGTAATCGGCTGCTGTGGATGGGTAAAGACGCTCAGCACGTCGCCCTCTTCCACCACTTTGCCGTTCTCCATCACCGCCACGCGGTCGCAGATTTTGCGCACCACATGCATCTCGTGCGTGATCAACACGATGGTGAGTTTGAAGCGGCGGTTAATGTCCAGCAGCAGATCGAGGATCTGATCGGTGGTCTGCGGGTCGAGCGCAGACGTAGCCTCATCGCAGAGCAGCACGTCGGGGTCGTTGGCCAGCGCACGCGCAATCCCCACGCGCTGCTTTTGCCCGCCGCTCAGCTGCGACGGGTACGCATTTTCGCGTCCCTTCAGGCCAACCAGCTCCACCAGTTCGGCGACGCGCGCCTTAATCTTCGCTTTTGGCACACCGGCAATTTGCATAGAGAAAGCAATGTTCTCACTCACCGTGCGCGACCACAGCAGGTTGAAGTGCTGAAACACCATGCTGATCTTCAGACGCGCCTGGCGCAGTGCTTCACCTTTTGCGGCGGAGATATCCTGCCCGTTGATGGTGACGCTCCCGGCGCTGGGTTTCTCCAGACCGTTCAGCAGCCGAATCAGCGTGCTTTTCCCGGCGCCGCTGTAACCGATAATGCCGTAAATCTGTCCCTGCTCTATCGTCAAATTGACGTTATCAACGGCGGTCAGCGCGACCTTTCCGTTGTCAAAAACCTTCGAAATATTGCTCAGTACAATCATTCTTATTCGTTATCCGTGCCGCCCTCGGCGGTTTAGCAGTATGGATGTCCAAAAGATAGTAAACAGGCGTTATCAGCTTTTAAATGAACAAAAAAGAATGTGTTATAACTTTCGGAAATAAACAGCGGATTTACCGGGTGCGAAGCATTTAGACCAATTTCAGCAATGATTATCTGCCGGATGCATATCTGCTGGCGGACGCGCGCAAAAAACGGTCATTTTTGCAGCATTTTATCCCGATATAGCCATCCCCACATCCAGACAACTTTACGTCTTGCTGTCCTGCCATCCAGAAATGGCATTTATATTCCTTTCCGTTCTAAACGGCAGTGAATGGTTCTTTATTGAGAAAATTTCACAGCCCTATCATCCCGTCATGACATACCGAAAGGAAAACATCATGACGATTTACCACTCCGTCACCGAACTGATTGGCCGCACGCCGCTGATCCAGTTGCATAAGCTTGATACCGGTCCCTGCTCGCTGTTTCTGAAGCTGGAGAACCAGAACCCCGGCGGCTCGATTAAAGACCGCGTTGCGCTGTCGATGATTAACGAAGCGGAACGTACCGGCCAGCTGCAGCCGGGCGGCACGATTATTGAGGCCACGGCGGGCAATACCGGCCTCGGCCTGGCGCTGATCGCCGCCCAGAAAGGTTACTCGCTGATCCTCGTAGTGCCCGACAAAATGAGCCGCGAAAAGATTTTCCACCTGCGCGCGCTGGGTGCCCAGGTGGTGCTGACCCGCTCCGACGTCAACAAGGGCCATCCCGCCTATTACCAGGATTACGCCCGGCGTCTGGCTAACGAGCTGCCGGGCGCGTTTTACATCGACCAGTTCAATAACGAAGCCAACCCGCTGGCGCACCGCACCACCACGGCACCGGAGCTGTACGAGCAGCTTGACGGCAGAATTGACGCCATCGTGGTCGGCGTCGGCTCAGGTGGTACGCTCGGTGGCCTGCAGGCGTGGTTCGCCGAGCACTCTCCGCACACGGAGTTTGTCCTGGCTGACCCCGCCGGGTCGGTGCTGGCTGACCAGGTGGAAACCGGACGCTACCACGACGCGGGCTCCTGGCTGGTCGAAGGCATTGGCGAAGACTTTATTCCCCCGCTGGCCCACATTGAAGGGGTGAATCGCGCCTGGCGCATCACCGACCGCGAAGCCTTCGCCACCGCGCGCGAGCTGCTGAAGACGGAAGGCATTCTGGCGGGCTCCTCCAGCGGCACGCTGCTGGCGGCGGCGCTGAAGTATTGCCAGGCGCAGACCACGCCGAAGCGCGTGGTGACCTTCGCCTGCGACAGCGGCAATAAGTATCTCTCGAAGATGTTTAACGACGACTGGATGCGCCAGCAGGGGCTTATCACGCGCCCTCAGGCGGGGGATCTCTCTGACTACATTGCCCTGCGCCATGATGAAGGCGCTACCGTCACCGCCGCGCCGGACGATACGCTTTCCACCGTGCTGGCACGCATGCGCCTGTATGACATCTCTCAGCTGCCGGTCCTGGAGAACGGCAAGGTGGTGGGCATTATCGACGAGTGGGATCTGCTGCGGCATATCGGCGGCAACGGCGACCGCTTTGCCCTGCCGGTCACGGCGGCCATGACCCGTCAGGTGGAATTTCTCGATAAACGTGCCCCGGAGAGCGCCCTGCACGCCATCTTCGACCGCGGTCTGGTGGCCGTGATTAACGACAATGACCATTTTCTCGGCCTGATTACGCGCAGCGACGTCCTGACCGCATGGCGCAATCGTCTACAGCAATAAAGGATTAAACGATGAAAAACCTGGCAACCCTGAGCGTCCACAGCGGCGCATTCAACGACCCGCACGGCGCCGTCATGCCGCCGATTTACGCCACGTCGACGTTTGCGCAACCATCACCCGGCGAGCATACCGGCTATGAGTATTCCCGCAGCGGCAACCCAACGCGCCATGCGCTGGAAACCGCCATCGCCGAACTGGAGGGCGGCACGCGCGGCTACGCCTTTGCTTCCGGTCTGGCGGCCATCTCCACGGTGCTCGAACTGCTGGATAAAGACAGCCATATCGTCGCCATTGATGACGTTTACGGCGGGACGTATCGCCTGATTGAAAACGTGCGCAAACGCAGTACGGGCCTGCAGGTCAGCTGGGTTAAGCCGGACGACTTAGCCGGGCTTGAGGCCGCCATTCGCCCGGAGACCCGCATGGTGTGGGTCGAAACGCCGACCAACCCGCTGCTGAAGCTGGCGGATCTGACGGCCATTGCGGCGATCGCCCGTCGTCATAACGTCATCAGCGTGGCGGATAACACGTTCGCATCGCCGGTGATCCACCGCCCGCTGGCGTCCGGTTTCGATATCGTGGTGCACTCCGCCACCAAATACCTTAACGGGCACTCTGACGTGGTGGCCGGGCTGGCAGTGGTGGGAGATAATCCGGCGCTGGCGGACCAGCTTGGCTATCTGCAAAATGCGGTCGGTGGCGTCCTGGATCCGTTTAGCAGCTTCCTGACCCTGCGCGGTATCCGCACGCTTGCGCTGAGGGTCGAAAAGCACAGCACCAACGCGCTGGAGATTGCGCAATGGCTGGCGCAGCATCCTCTTGTCGAAAAAGTGTTCTATCCCGGCCTGGAATCGCATCCGCAGTACCAGCTTGCCCGCACCCAGATGGCCCTGCCGGGCGGGATGATTTCCGTCGTGGTAAAAGGCGATGCGCAACGCGCCACCGAGGTGATTCGCAACCTGAAGCTGTTCACTCTTGCGGAAAGCCTGGGCGGGGTGGAGAGTCTCGTGAGCCAGCCTTACAGCATGACGCACGCCTCGATTCCGCTGGAGCAACGGCTGGCAAACGGCATTGTGCCGCAGCTGATCCGCCTCTCGGTAGGCATTGAAGATCCAAAAGACCTGATTGCCGACCTCAGCCAGGCGCTGCAAAAATAAGCAAACGGCGGCAGGTCGCTCACCTGCCGCCAAAAGTTGTCATCATGGCTTAACGCCTTGATAACAATATTATGTGAAACGGCATTGATTAATTCTGAAACACCGTTTCCATTTTCCTTTTATCTTAAAATTAGCGTATAATGCGCGCCAAATCCCTGGTGAATGGTTTCAGCGCTTGGAATACAAAAAACAACGTACAACTTCTCCTCTCCTTCGTTGGGCTGTCACTCAGGCACACTTTCTTCTGCACGCTCATTTGATGTCTCCTATCCTTAGTGCGTGTCATATACTCTTTTGCAACACAGGTTTGACTCCGCGGCGGTGCGCCCCCGGAGCGAGATTTCCATATCCTTCCCAACTTAAAGACTAAGACTGTCATGAAAAAGACGAAAATTGTTTGTACTATCGGCCCGAAAACCGAATCCGAAGAGATGCTGAGCAAAATGCTGGACGCCGGCATGAACGTGATGCGTCTGAACTTTTCCCACGGTGACTACGCAGAACACGGTCAGCGTATCCAGAACTTGCGCAACGTGATGAGCAAGACCGGTAAAAAAGCGGCGATCCTGCTCGACACCAAAGGTCCGGAAATCCGTACCATCAAACTGGAAGGCGGTAACGACGTCTCTCTGAAAGCGGGCCAGACCTTCACCTTCACTACCGACAAATCCGTTGTTGGTAACAGCGAAATCGTTGCGGTCACCTATGAAGGCTTCACCAGCGATCTGTCCGTGGGTAACACCGTGCTGGTCGACGATGGTCTGATCGGTATGGAAGTCACCGCTATCGAAGGCAACAAAGTTATCTGTAAAGTGCTGAACAACGGCGACCTGGGCGAAAACAAAGGCGTTAACCTGCCGGGCGTTTCTATCGCGCTGCCAGCACTGGCGGAGAAAGACAAACAGGACCTGATCTTCGGCTGCGAACAAGGCGTTGATTTCGTTGCGGCATCTTTCATCCGTAAGCGTTCCGACGTGGTTGAAATTCGTGAGCACCTGAAAGCCCACGGCGGCGAGAAGATCCAGATCATCTCCAAAATCGAAAACCAGGAAGGCCTGAACAACTTCGACGAAATCCTCGAAGCGTCTGACGGCATCATGGTTGCTCGTGGCGACCTGGGCGTTGAAATCCCGGTTGAAGAAGTGATCTTCGCGCAGAAGATGATGATCGAGAAATGTGTTCGCGCGCGTAAAGTGGTTATCACCGCCACGCAGATGCTGGACTCCATGATCAAAAACCCACGCCCTACCCGCGCTGAAGCAGGCGACGTGGCGAACGCCATCCTCGACGGTACCGATGCAGTCATGCTGTCCGGTGAATCCGCGAAAGGGAAATACCCTCTGGAAGCGGTTGGCATCATGGCGACCATCTGCGAACGTACTGACCGCGTGATGACCAGCCGTCTGGACTTCAACAACGACAGCCGTAAGCTGCGCATCACTGAAGCAGTGTGCCGCGGTGCGGTAGAAACCGCTGAGAAACTGGAAGCGCCACTGATTGTTGTTGCGACCCAGGGCGGTAAATCTGCGCGCGCAGTGCGTAAATACTTCCCGGATGCCACCATCCTGGCCCTGACCACCAACGAAACCACCGCACGTCAGCTGGTGCTGAGCAAAGGCGTGGTTGCGCACCTGGTCAAAGAGATCGCCTCTACTGACGATTTCTACATTCAGGGTAAAGCAATGGCTCTGGAAAGCGGTCTGGCGCAGAAGGGCGACGTGGTTGTAATGGTTTCTGGTGCTCTGGTACCAAGCGGAACAACCAATACTGCCTCCGTTCACGTGCTGTAATAATTCACGAACGAATTAAATTTGAGAAAAAGCGCCCAATGGGCGCTTTTTTTATTCCCGGCATTAGCCAAATTCATTCAAAAAGCAAATCGGGTTTTTCTATTTAAATGCGATTTATCTAAGATGAATCCGATGAAAAATGCCTTTTTTTACATAGCTTTTTACTCAAAACGCACTGATTCGATGCTTCTTTGAGCGAACGATCAAAAATAGGCGTATTCCCATCAAAAAAATATTCTCAACCCAAAAAAGTTTGTGTAATACTTGTAACGCTACATGGAGATTAACTCAATCTAGAGGGTATTAATAATGAATCGTACTAAACTGGTACTGGGCGCGGTAATCCTGGGTTCTACTCTGCTGGCTGGTTGCTCCAGCAACGCTAAAATCGATCAGCTGTCTTCTGACGTTCAGACTCTGAACGCTAAAGTTGACCAGCTGAGCAACGACGTGAACGCAATGCGTTCCGACGTTCAGGCTGCTAAAGACGACGCAGCTCGCGCTAACCAGCGTCTGGACAACCAGGCTACTAAATACCGTAAGTAATAGTACCTGTTAATAAAATGGCGCACATTGTGCGCCATTTTTTTTGCCTGCGTCAAACTGCTACTGCGTTACCTTTTCCCCTTCCTCTTCTGCTACCGCAGCAGACACCCGGCTGTTCTGCACTGACAACACGCTATTGCTGGCCGACGGGCCGCTACCCGCGGATACGACAACCGGGATCCCGGCACGGCGCGCCAGGGCTTTATCAATTAACGCCTTATCGCTTCCGGCCTGAGAAACAAAGGTGGCAAAGTCTGCCGAGTGGGTAATGGGCGAAATCTGCGGGTTCTCGCCCTCCACCTGCGCCAGCGGACGGTGGACCTCAATATAGCGCTTTCCGTCCGGCTCAACCGAGAATTTCACCGGCTCGTTGATGATTTGTACCCGCGTGCCGACCCGCACCTGTTCAAACAGGGCTTTAATATCCGGGGCGTTCATTCGCATACAGCCGGAACTGACGCGCAGACCTACGCTGTCCGGCGCGCTGGTGCCGTGAATAAGATATTCCCCATTACCAATTCCCAGACGCAGCGCATAGCGCCCCAGCGGGTTATTTGGCCCCGCCGGGACGACGGGAGGCAATTTAATTCCCTGGGCCAGAGAACGCGCTCTGATGCCCGCCGTTGGCGTCCAGGTTGGATTAGGGATTTTTTGGCTGACGCGGGTGGTGCTCACCGGCGTTTCCAGCCCCAGCTGTCCGATGCCGAGCGGGAAGACCTGGACAATATTTTCTCCCGGCGGGAAGTAGTAGAGCCGAAGCTCGGCCAGATTAACCACAATGCCTTCGCGCGGGGTATCCGGCAGCAACATCTGCGACGGGATCGTGATAACGGTACCCGGTGCCGGGTTTACTGGCGCAATGGTATTGTTCGTTTCAAGGATCACCTGCGCCGCCGTATTAAACCGACGGGCGATAGTCTGAAGCTTATTATCCCCTTCCTGTATCGTGTAGGTTTGATTTTGCCCAATCAGGCGGCTGCCTGCAGGCGGCAACGGATAGTCCATCGCGCGGGCCGAATTAAACGTACCGAGCGAACTGAGGAGTAATAGAGTTATTAGAGACGCGCGCTTCATGCTGAGATTCCTTATTCACTGGCAGGATGCCAGAAAGCTGAAAAACCAGCGAGGCGGGAACCACCTCGCGAAACAGAATGAATGCTGTTCTGTAAGTCTAGCTAAGGATTGCAGCTTTGGCGCGAATGGCGCGAATCATCGCTTCCAGCCCCTGGGAGCGGGACGGGGTGAGGTGTTGGGTCAGGGCCATTTTTTCAAACCACGGGCGGACATCGAACGCGACGATATCCTGCGCCGACATCCGGTGGTAAAGAATAAAGACGACCGCAATCAGCCCTTTTACAATGGCCGCATCGCTGTCGCCGTGCAGGGCGATAGTGCCGTCGTCAGACTGCTCCATCACAATCCACACCTGGCTCTGGCAGCCCTGAATAATGTTTTCCGGGTTATGCGCCTCTTCACCGAGCGGCGGCAGACGCTGCCCCAGCTCGATGATATAAAGGTACTTTTCTTCCCAGTTTGCACAGCGCCCAAAGTTGCGCAGCAATTTGTCTCTGTCCGGCAGTTCTGCCATCTTTTGCCTCTTATTAGCCCAGCAGCTGGTGAATGCGCTTAAGCCCCGCCACCAGCCTGTCGACCTCTTCCATTGTGTTATACATCACCAGCGATGCGCGGCACATTGCCGGCACCTGGTAAAAAGCCATCAGCGGCATGGCGCAGTGGTGGCCGGTACGGACGGCCACGCCGTAATTATCGAGGAAGCTTCCCACGTCATAGGCATGGTGTTTCCCCAGGTTAAAGGCAATCACGCCCTGTCTGTCAGCCGGGCCATACAGGGTAAGGTCAGGTACGCTGGCAAGCTCCTGCAGCGCGTAGTGCATCAGCAGCTGCTCGTACTCCTGAATGGCGTCGAGGCCGATTGCGGAGACGTAAGACACCGCCGCCCCGAGCCCGATAATGCCCCCGGTGTTGGGCGTGCCCGCCTCAAAACGCCAGGGCGCGCGCGCGTAGGTCGTGCCTTCCGTGAGGCTGACGGTGGCGATCATCGATCCGCCCCCTTCCCACGGCGGCATCGCCTGCAGGATGTCCTCTTTCACATACAGCACGCCAATCCCGGTCGGGCCATAGAGCTTATGCCCGGAGAATACGTAGAAATCGCAGTCCAGCGCCTGCACGTCCACCGCGTGGTGCATCACCGCCTGCGCGCCGTCAATCAGCACCTTCGCGCCGGCCTGATGGGCTTTTGCGATAATCTCTGTCACCGGGTTTTCGGTGCCCAGCACGTTAGAGACCTGGGTGACCGCCACCAGCCGCGTTTTATCGTCCAGCAGGGCGTCAAGCTGCTCCAGCTCCAGCGTGCCATCGTCGTTCAACGGAACGACCCGCAGCTGCGCGCCGACACGCTCGCAGAGCATCTGCCACGGCACAATATTGGCGTGGTGCTCCATCTGGGTGATGATGATGTTATCCCCCGCGCGCACCTGGGCGTTGCCCCAGCTGTTGGCGACAAGGTTAATCCCCTCGGTTGTGCCACGCACAAATACCAGCTCTTCCGGCAGGCGTGCATTGAGGAAGGATGCAATTTGCGTGCGCACGTTTTCCATGCGCTGGGTCGCCTCGGCGCTCAGGGTATGAATACCGCGATGCACGGCGGCGTAGCCGTGGCGGTAGAACTCGGCTTCCGCATCCACCACCTGATTCGGCTTCTGCGCGCTGGCCGCGCTGTCGAGATAGGCCAGCGGCAGGCCGTTCACTTCACGGGTCAGAACCGGGAAATCGGCCCGCACTTTCTCTACGGGAAAACTCATGCTTCGCCTCCGGGCAGACGCTGACCAATGCGGGCCAGCACCTGCTGCTTCAATACGCCATCGTGCAGCGCTTCCGTAAGCTCCGCCGCAAAGGCGTAGATGATCATTTTCTGCGCCGCCTGCTGGTCGATGCCGCGCGAGCGCAGGTAGAACATCTGCTCGTCGTCGATCCGACCGACCGTCGCGCCGTGACTGCATTTTACGTCGTCGGCGTAGATCTCCAGCTGCGGCTTGGTGTCCACTTCCGCCAGGCGCCCCAGCAGCAGATTGTTGTTGGTCATCTGCCCGTCGGTTTTGATGGCGTGCTGGGCCACGTTAATCAGGCCGTTAAACACCGCCCGCCCTTTATCGCTGACGATGGTTTTGTGCAGCTGGCGGCTGTTGCAGTAGCCTTTGTTGTGCTCAAGCCAGGTGCGCGTGTCGCACACTTCTGCGTTCACCGGCATCGCCAGGCTGTTGATGCGCAGCGTAGTGTTTTCACCGTTAAGCTGCGTGCTGGTGTTGTGGCGCAGCACCGCGCCGCCGAGCAGGAAGCTGTGGCTGTACGCCGCGGCATCCTGGCCCAGCAGAAGATCGTTATGGGCAAAATGGTGGCTCTGCGGATTCTCAAACGCCAGCTTAATATGGTAAAGCTGCGCATTGGCGGCAACGTTCATCGTCAGCCGCGACCCGGTAAAATGGCGGGTCTCGTTGAGGCTGACGTAATGTTCGATTACCGTGGCCTCCGCCCCCTCCGCCAGCTCAAGGTGATGGCGATAGTGCGCGGTGTTGATCTCATCGCCCTCCACGCCCTGTGTGATGTGCATCAGCAGCAGCGGTTTTGCCGGACGCTGGTTACGCTTGACCTGGATATGCGTCACGCTGCGGGCCAGGCTCTCGGTCAGGTGGAGGAAAACTTCCGGCTGAACCGGGGCGCTCAGGCTCTGGCGGTCGTCGTTAATGACGATATCGAACCCGCTATCCCGGGCGTCGTCGCTCAGTTCTGGACGCCAGACGCCGTCGACAAAGACCAGACGCACCGCATCCACCGTCAGCGCCAGAGCGTCACGCCGGGCCGGATCAATCTCCGCCAGACGCGTCACAAACTCGCCGTTCAGCAGGCCGTCGAGCGGGGTGTATTTCCAGTTCTCATACTTCCGCGTCGGCAGGCCGAGGCGCAGCATCTGCTGCAGGTGTTGCTGCGCCTGCTCGGAGCGCGTATTACCCTGCTCCTCAAACAGCCGGTGCCACTGCTGGAGCGCATTACTGCTGTTCGGTAAGCCAGCCATAACCCTGCTCCTCCAGTTGTTTAACCAGCGTAAAATCACCGGATTTCACAATACGTCCCTGGTAAAGCACGTGGACGTAGTCCGGCTTGATGTAGTCCAGAATGCGCTGGTAGTGGGTGACAATAATGAACGAGCGCTTGCCGTCGCGCAGGGAATTCACCCCGTCGGCGACAATCTTCAGGGCGTCGATATCCAGACCGGAGTCGGTCTCATCCAGAATGCACAGCTCTGGCTCCAGCACCGCCATCTGCAGGATATCGTTACGCTTTTTCTCGCCGCCGGAAAAGCCGACGTTGACCGAGCGGGTCAGCAGGTCTTCCGGCATTTTCAGCAGTTTGATCTTCTCTTCCATTAGATCCTGGAAGTCGAAGCGATCCAGCGCCTCCTGGCCGCGATACTTGCGCACCGCATTCAGCGCCGTCTGGAGGAAAAACTGGTTGCTGACGCCCGGAATTTCCACCGGGTACTGGAAGGCCATAAAGATGCCCTCACCCGCGCGGTCTTCCGGAGACAGCTCCAGCAGATCTTTGCCGTTAAATTCGACCGAGCCGCCTGTTACTTCGTAATCTTCACGTCCCGCCAGCGTCGCTGAAAGCGTACTTTTCCCGGAGCCGTTTGGCCCCATGATGGCGTGAACTTCACCCGGCTTGACGTCAAAATTGAGACCGCGCAGGATCGCTTTCTCTTCCACGCTAACCTGTAAATCTTTAATGCTTAACATGTGCTTTCCTTAACCGACGCTGTGTTCAAGACTAATGGCGAGGAGTTTTTGTGCTTCAACGGCGAATTCCAGCGGCAGTTCAGAGAACACGTCCTTACAGAAGCCGTTCACAATCATCGAAATGGCATCTTCTTCGCTGATGCCGCGTTGCAGGCAGTAGAAGAGCTGATCTTCCCCAATGCGCGACGTGGTCGCCTCGTGCTCTAGCTGAGCCGTGTTGTTGCGACACTCGACGTACGGGAAGGTATGCGCCCCGCAGTCGGCACCGATCAGCATTGAATCACACTGGGTGAAGTTACGCGCGTTGGTGGCCGTCGGCATGATTTTCACCAGCCCGCGATAGCTGTTCTGGCTATGCCCGGCGGAGATCCCCTTCGAGATAATCGTCGATTTGGTGTTTTTCCCAATGTGGATCATCTTGGTGCCGGTATCGGCCTGCTGATGCCCGCTGGTCAGCGCCACCGAGTAAAACTCACCGATGGAGTTATCCCCGCGCAGAATACAGCTCGGGTATTTCCAGGTAATAGCGGAGCCGGTTTCCGACTGCGTCCAGGACATTTTGCTGTTTTCGCCTTCGCACAGCGCACGCTTGGTGACGAAGTTCAGGATACCGCCGGTATTGCCGTCGCCGGGGAACCAGTTCTGCACCGTGGAGTATTTCACCTCGGCGTCTTTGTGAATGATGACCTCAACCACCGCCGCGTGCAGCTGGTAGCTGTCGCGCACCGGGGCGGAGCACCCTTCAATATAGCTGACGTAGCTGCCTTCGTCCGCTACCAGAATGGTGCGTTCGAACTGTCCGGTTTTTTCGGCGTTGATGCGGAAATAGGTGGAGAGCTCCATCGGGCAGCGCACGCCTTTCGGTACGTAGATAAAGGTGCCGTCAGAGGCTACCGCGGCATTCAGCGCGGCGAAGAAGTTATCGTTGCTCGGTACCACGGTGCCGATGTACTTTTTCACCAGATCGGGATGGTCATGAATGGCTTCGCCAAAGGAGCAGAAAATGATCCCCTGCTCGGCCAGCTTTTCACGGTAGGTGGTCGCCACCGAGACGGAGTCGAAAATGGCGTCTACCGCCACCTCTCTCCCCTCGCGCACGGGCACGCCCAGCTGATTAAACGCCTCTTCAACCTCTTTGCTCAGGAAGCTGTTCTCGGCACCGGTCTGCTGGACCGCGCCGGGCTGCGAGGCGCAGGTATCGTCACAGCTGCCGCAGGAGGGCGCGGAGTAGTAGCTGTAATCCTGATAGTTCAGCTTGTCGTAGTGGGCTTTCAGCCAGTGCGGCTCTTCCATCTCCAGCCAGGCACGGAATGCGCTCAGGCGAAATTCGAGCATCCACTCGGGCTCGTTACGTTTGGCCGAAATGGCGCGCACCACATCTTCATTAATGCCTTTCGCCAGCTCGTCGGTCTGCAGCTGCGTGAAAAAACCCTCTTTATAGTTGAGGTGTCCGCCGCTCCAGGTGTTTACATCACTCGTTGCTTCAGTATTACGAGACATAGTACCGCCTATACCCCAAAGCTTTCGCCGCAGCCGCATTCGTTCTGGGCTTTCGGGTTATGAAATTTGAATAACTGGTTTAAACCTTCCCGCACGTAATCCACTTCGGTTCCATCGATAAACGGCATAGCCTGCAGCGCGACGTACAGCTTTGCGCCGTCGGTTTCAAACACCAGGTCATCCTTTTCCGGTGCGGTGACGGTATCCAGCACGTAGCCAAAGCCCGCGCAGCCGGTCTGCTTAACGCCTAAGCGCACGCCGAGAATGTCGGGATTTTTTGCCACCAGCTCGTGGATATGCGCCGCCGCCGCAGGCGTGAGCGTTAATCCTCGCCAGGCAAAATCGGCAGGATTGAAGGTTTCTGAATGCAGTTCCATAGGTCCACCTCATCTGATTAGCCATCAGGGCATAACACCATGTTAGTGATAACGATTATCACTTCAACCCTCTGTCAGCAGGGGCATTCGGCTAAACCGCCCTTTTTGTCTACTTTTATTAAGCATAGACCCTGTGGCAGGATGCAGGCAGGATGGATTTAATTGTTCAATACTTTGAAAATTAATGGATTATCTGTTGGAGAAAACAGCGAAGAAAGGAAAAGTAAAATATGTATCGGAAATGCCTATTTTTGAGATAGCTTTTGTTCTGGAAGTGTCTAAAACAATAAAAGGCCCTCAAGGCCTCTGATTATTATTGGTGAAATGAAACGCTAAAACCCTGCTCACGCCAGTGATCCAGCTGTTCCTGCTGACGCGGTGTTGGCGTTTTTCCCGTCCAGACGAAGATTTTTTGCCCCGGGAAAAGTTCAGGACGCGGAGAATCAATCGGGTCCGCCAGCACGTCAATGTGCCAGCCTTGCTGCGCCAGCCGCGCGGCTTCAAGCCAAAGACGGGTGCGGTCATCGCATTCCCAGCCGATAAGCAACGCATCTTTACCCGCTTTCTTGCGCGACTCCGCCAGGCTTAGAACCGCGAATTCAATCAGGACGCCGTCAAGCATGCTCGCCATGTGGCGTACAGTATTTTGATCCTGATTCATTCGCTGGCGGACGGGGGAAATGATGTTATCAATCAGCGCATCCATGGCGTGATCCCGGCGGAACTCACCGATTTTGGCGCGCAGCTTTGCCGGGCTGGCATAACGCAGAACGGTCATCATCTCTTCCTGGAACGAGACCCAGTTACCCTGAGTCAGGACTTCTTTATTTTCCAGTAAGGCTTTTACTTTTCCGACCGAAACGCCGCTTTTCATCAGGCGTTTGATCTCTTCAATACGCAGGATATCTTCATCGTCAAACTGACGATGACCCCCTTCGCTGCGCTGCGGCTTCAACAATCCATAACGTCGCTGCCAGGCACGCAGCGTAACGGGGTTGATACCGCATCGTTCGGCCACTTCGCCGATACTGTAATAGGCCATTAACTCCCTCACGCTCAGAACTTCCATACCTAACTACACCAACCTTATCAGATTGTACAAACCATTTGTATAACTAAGACCGCATTTTGCACAGGTGAAAGGGGTCGTTCTCCCTTTCACCTGTTAATACATTGTTGTCTAAAATTTGCTTCTCGTACAGCTAAGTCTGCCGGGTTTTGTACAGCTTTATCAAAAATCGAATTTTTTCTCCGGCCATGCAATCGCCGGAATTCCGCCATGCCGGGGGCTTGCAAATAGATGGCCCTGGAACTGGGAAATGCCCGCAGATTCCAGCCACATCCACTCTTCTGCCTTCTCCACGCCGACCGCGCAGAACTGAATTTCAAGCGATGAACAGCATTTGATAATCGCCTGAATAATGGCCTGTCGAGGGCCACTTTTGTGCACGTTCGCGACGAGATCGCGATTAATCTTAATTCTGTCGGGCTGGAATTGGGCCAGTAGCTGTAGTCCCGCAAAGCCGGCACCAAAGTGATCGATCGTCACGCTGATGCCTGCACTTTTTAGCTGTCTGACTGAATCCGTGAATTCTTCAAAACGTGAAATGGCTTCGCTCTCGGTGAACTCCACCACGATCTGTTCAGGTACAAAACCGTTTGCTTCAATTGCGGTGAGCAGAAAGTCCACCGCATTGGGAATGTTAACCAGCGTCATAGGCAGCAGGTTAAGGGATAACGTCTGATCCTGTAACCCCAGCGCGCTGGCCATCGAGAGCGCCACCTTCTTGCTCTGCAAATCAGACGCGTAAACTTCATGATGGGTAAGGCTGGCGAAATAGGCCCCCGGCGAGTCGCCGGACGGGGTGCGCAGAAGCGCCTCCCAGGAGACAACCTGCTGCATAAACGGATCGACTATCGGCTGGAAAGCAAAGCTGCAATCCGCTCCTTTCGCGACCACCTCGGGTTGCGCTGACAAGCGTGTTTCTTCTCGAACGAACTCCCAGGAATCCGCAGGCGGCAGTTCAAAATAGTTCGCTTTTTCCGTGGCCTCGACAAAGGTACGGAAAAACTGCAGCGGACGGTCATTGTAAGTCAGCTGATAGCGTGTTGTTCCCTTGTTCAGCACCTGTTGCAGCACCTCGTTCCTGTCGAACTGGCGCAAATCAAAAAGCTCCATCCCCACATTGCCAAAACGCCGGACGGGGCCGTGATCGCGCATCAGCTCGACTACGTTATGGTGTCGCGGGTCGTTGCAGATCTCCTCATAAATAGCAGAAACATGCTCCACTGGCCCCTCAAGCAACTGAAAAAAATGTGTGCCGTTAAACAGCAAGATCCCCGTGACGTTGGCTTGCCGGTTTTTATTATTTGCAGCAGCGACCATAGCTTCCAGTGCTTTCACTGGAACGTCCTCGCAGATATGACTGCGGTAAATGATGGTTGTAAGCATGCGATTCCTGGGGTTAAGGGTTTTGACCACAAAAACATGTGGAGAGACTTCTCTTATAGCACATTAATTGCCTCACAAATAATTTACATCTCAATCATTTACGCCCGTTAATGGCACTCTCACAAGTGTTGTACAACTTAACAGCGGCCGTGCGATTTGTACAATATATTCTGTAGCATTACCGTTTCATGATAAACAATCAAGCGATTGATAAATATAGCATTTATTAAATATATCCTAATTTTATTAAAAATCTGTACATTTTTAATGTACAGATTTAGAAAAAGTGTATACCTTAAATGTAACGTTACTGATTACAAAATTTTACAGGAGCGAAACATGCAGCAGAAAGGTTACGTCGCAGATTCCGCAGCAGCGATCGCACAGTACTTCGAAAAAGCCACACTTCCAACCCAACAGGAAACGCTGGGTCAGGTCGTTGTTGAGATCCTTAGCGACGGGCGAAATCTCAATCGCAAATCGCTCTGTACCAAACTGTTAAGTCGCCTTGAAAGAGCCGAGGGCCCCGAAGAGGAACAGCATTACCATATGCTGCTTGGCTTGCTCTTCGAACGATAACGTGATGAACCGCAGTGACGCAGACAAACTGACCGATCAGCTGATTGGCGAAGCCGTTCTTTCTCTTTTGAGAGAGCGTGGCCCCGTTACAACTGAAGCTCTGGTTCAGCGTCTGCGGCAGATGAAAACACATGAAAAGAATCCCCGGCGGCGGGAGACACTGGCGAAGGCGATTGCCGATATCGGATCAAAAAGCCTCGGATTAAAACGTCGCAGAACCGCGCAAGGACGAATGAGCAGAGAGGGACCTCTCAATGATAACAGAGGCAATGTAGTGTCGTTGTTTGGAAAGGGAAAGCCGTCCGATCCCAAAAAAATACATTGACTGCATTTTAACAGCTACGGTGAGAACAAATGAGACAAAATATTCAGCTTCAACCCGAATACCACTCTGCTTTTTTAGACAGTGCGCTGGCGGAATATTTCCGTCACGCAGGCGATCGTTTTGCTGAAGAGTCCGCTATTTTTTCTACTGCAGTACGCTGTGTTCTGGCCTCTGAAGGTCATATTTCCAATAAAGCGATCATCCTGTGGCTCATTCAGACGCTGGAAGCCACTCACGACGTGGTTCAGGCGGATGTGATTCGCAAGACGCTGGAAATCGTGGTGGGCTACACCATGGATGACGTTTAAACGCCCTGCATTCAGCTATCGTGTCATCGTCAGAATTGTCGAACAGGCTGACGATGACACCCCCCTCTCTTCATAACCCCCTGTAAAGAAGCGTTATAAAGATGGCATGGTTTCTGCTTACTCCCTGTTACGGGACTGGGCTTACCAGTCATTTCGCTTCATTTCTTAACAGGTCTGTTATTGATGAAAAAGATCGCCAGCGTCTGCCCTTACTGCGGTGCAGGCTGTAAATTGAACCTTGTCGTTGAAAATAACCGTATCATCCGTGCCGAAGCGGCAGAGGGGGTAACAAACCAGGGCACCTTATGTCTGAAAGGATTTTACGGTTGGGACTTCCTCAATGATACCCGCCTCCTCACTCCCCGCCTTACCCAGCCGATGATCCGCTACCGCAAAGGCGAAGCATTCACCCCCGTGACCTGGGAAGAGGCGATCCGCTACACCGCCCACAGGCTCAGCAGCATTAAACAGCAGTTCGGCCCGCGGGCGATCATGACCACCGGTTCATCGCGCGGAACCGGCAATGAAACCAATTACGTGATGCAAAAATTTGCCCGCGCGGTGCTGCACACCAATAACGTCGACTGCTGCGCGCGCGTTTGTCACGGTCCTTCCGTCGCCGGACTTCAGGAGACCCTCGGCAACGGTGCAATGAGCAACTCTATCAACGATATTGAACACTCCAAATGCCTGCTGGTATTTGGCTATAACTGCGCAGACTCCCACCCTATCGTCGCCCGGCGCGTGCTGAAGGCCCGTGAAAACGGCGCGAAAATCATCGTCTGCGACCCGCGCCGCATCGAAACGGCGCGCATTGCCGATCAGCATCTGCAATTGAAGAACGGTAGCAACATGGCGCTGGTGAACGCCTTTGGCTATGTACTTCTGGAAGAGGAGCTGTACGACAAGAACTACGTCGCGCGGTTTACCGAAGGACTTGAGGCCTATCGGCAGACGGTGAAAGAGTATGCCCCAGAGCGCGTAGAACACCTCACCGGCATCCCCGCCCGCGACGTTCGTCAGGCAATGCGCACCTTCGCGGCGGCCCCTTCCGCCACCGTAATGTGGGGAATGGGCGTGACCCAGTTTGGCCAGGCCGTCGATGTCGTCAAAGGGCTTTCCAGCCTGGCACTGCTGACCGGCAACCTCGGCCGCCCTGCCGTCGGTGTCGGTCCCGTGCGCGGACAAAACAATGTTCAGGGCGCCTGCGATATGGGCGTTCTGCCGAATATGTTCCCCGGCTATCAGGATGTGACCGATCCGGCTGTCCGGCAGAAGTTCGCCGATGCCTGGGGGATCGACGTGAATAACATGGACGATCGCGTCGGGACGCGCATTACCGAGGTGCCTCACCTTGCGCTGGAAGGCAAGGTCAAAGCCTATTACATCATGGGGGAAGATCCGCTGCAGACGGAAGCCGATCTCGGCCTGGTCCGCAGCGGTTTCGAGGCGCTCGATTTTGTCGTGGTTCAGGACATCTTTATGACCAAAACGGCGGAAGTGGCGGACGTTCTGCTCCCTGCCACCTCATGGGGCGAACACGGCGGCGTTTTTACCTGCGCAGACAGGGGTTTCCAGCGTTTTGGCCAGGCTGTTGAGGCCAAAGGCAACGTGAAGCGCGACTGGGAGATCGTCAGCCTGCTCGCCACCGAGATGGGCTATCCGATGCATTACGACGATAATCAGCAGATCTGGGATGAAATGCGCGAGCTGTGCCCGCTCTTCTACGGCGTGACGTATGAAAAAATGGGCGAGATGGGCCACGTGCAGTGGCCGTGCCCGACGCTGGATCATCCGGGAACGCCATACCTGTACAAAGACAATCAGTTCGACACCCCAACCGGCAAGGGGCAGCTCTTTGCTGCACCGTGGCGCGCACCGGCAGAAACCCCTGATGATGACTACCCTCTTGTGCTCTGCACGGTGCGTGAAGTGGGACATTATTCGTGCCGATCAATGACCGGGAACTGCGCCGCGCTGCAAAGCCTGGCCGATGAGCCGGGACGGGTGCAGGTGAATCCTGCCGATGCGGATAAGTTGGGAATCAGTGACGGCCAGCTGGTGTGGGTTCGTTCACGCAGGGGCAAGGTCATCACCCGCGCCAGCATCAGTGAGCGTATCAACGCCGGTGCGGTCTATATGACCTACCAGTGGTGGATTGGCGCCTGCAACGAGTTAACGCAGGATAACCTTGACCCTGTCTCCAAAACGCCGGAAACCAAGTACTGCGCGGTAAAGCTGGAAGCCATTGAGGACCAGCGCTGGGCGGAGGATTTTGCGGCGTCGTCTTACCAGACGATGAAAACGCGGTTGATCAATGCCGTGAACGTATAACGTATAAGGAGAGGAGGCTCACCGCGTGAGCCTCTGAGTCTGCGCGTTTATCCAATCAACAGCAGGCAGGATAAATCATCCCCACCGTTGATTTTATCAATAGCAAAGTCCATGCGCGCATCTATGGTCTGATTGTGCATGGTCTTTTCAGAGAGGCTGGCGATGGTTTTTATCACGACCTGCTGGTCAATGTCTTCCTGCATCGACCGCACGCTGAGAATGAATTTGATATAGAAAAAATCCAGTACAATACGGTAAAACTGGCGCATGATGTTTGCCGTATTTTTACCAGGGAAATAGCTGCTATAGAGTTTATACAGCAGGTAATTGCGTAACACGTAGGGTTCTGACAAGCAGGATGACTCGCACAGCTTGTGCCACTGCTGATTAATCCCGTCGAATTTAGCTTCCAGTTCAGAAGCGTCGTTCAGGCCGGCCATGTCCAGATACGAGGCAATTTGCTGGTGCCCCTGAAGAATAAAACCGTCCCGCACCGAATCTTTCGCCACGTTCGTTCCCATCACGGACAGTGCCAGATATTTCATCGCATTTGAATGCGTGAGGTGACAGGCATCGATCAGCGATTTCCCGTTTTGCAGGTCATTGCGTAACGCATCGTAAAATTGTTCTACTTCGGCAAATTTATTATGTAAATCAAAATTAACGTGCTGAAGACAGAGAATAAACTGCGCCAGCGCCATCAAATTTTCTTCAACATTGCGGGAAGGCGACTGAATAAGGTTCCAGGCAAAAAGATGGATCACCTGCTGCGTCTGTGAGGCGGATTGACGTTGCCCAATCAGGTTAGTTTTGTAGGTTGCCACTAACTCATCCTGCTCCTGAAACAGCATGGCCTCCGGGTCAAACAGGACGCGTCTGACCACTTCAGGGCAGGAGAGCGTCATCGTATGCCGTGTTTCATCCTGATAACGGCTTGCGCTTCTGGGATACGTACTGCAGGTATGTGAGAGCGCCTCTTCCCCTAAATCACGGTGCACCATGCAGAGTTTGTTTTCATCGATAAAAGGACACTCCCCTTTTTCGTTTAGCTTCACTCTGGAGTAGTTGTTCTTGCCCTTGCGCTGAAGGATCAGATTCTCTTTTGCAATGGCGGCAATTTCTGCGTGCGTGGACTGGACATACTTTTGGTGGGTTTTCTTATCAATAGCGATCGTCCAGCCACGACAACATGAGATTAAACATGCTGACCCCACGCACTGAAACTTACTGACGAAAATCGGTTTGATGGTTTTATGAATTTGCATAGCTAAGGCGTCATTTTATAAAGCATAAAAAATACCATGCCGCACACGCTATTCTATAGAGGCATAACCGCACACTATGTTTTGTAATTCACAGAATCAGGGGCGCGATAACGAATGAGAATATTGCGCCCCTGTTAGGTTATTGGCTAATACTTGTTAACCATGATGATGAGTCAGATAGTCTCGCAAGCGGTTTGCAGGGGTATTCTTCTCCACCATCCTGTGAATCAAGGCCACCAGCTCAAAATCACTGCGCAGGTTGAATTTTTGCATCAGCAAATATTTATGGGTAAAAATAGTTTTATCACTTGTTTTAAGCTTATTCGCGATCTGCCCTACCGATAATCCTTTGTAAAAACTCACCATAACGCGAATTTGCTGTGGCGATAATATTTTATGCTGGCATTCGCTGCAGGTTCTCTTCCTCCAGTGAAAGCTTGAGAGCTGTGTGCGGTACCATGCGATAAACAGCGCCTCGGTGATCCTGTCCAGCGAAGCGCGGCGGGAGATAAAAATCATATCCTGAAAACAGGACGGATATGTCGAGAAACGGTGTTCATCATCCACCAGCCCAACCACAATTCCTTTTTTCCGCGCCTGTAATTCGGGATAACAGGTCAGGGTTTCCCCCTGACATAAAGAGAGAAAAATAATATCAGCGGCACTGACATTTTCATGAGAAAGTTCGCAGTCAAAGTGAAGCAGATGTTTGAAATTATGAAAGAAGAAATCCTCAAGAAAACACTGCAATCCCGCTCTGAAAAATGCGTCGGTCTCTTTAATCACAATATTCAGCATATCAGTTGTACTGCATCGTCATGACCACGACGGCACTAATGCTCCCCGGCGTTGCGCCGCCCGTGGAAGACCTGACCGATGCCAGCATGGCCATCGTTGCGGTTCTGTCTGCTGCAATAGTTTGTGTAATACTTGTTCCGGTTCCCTTCATTGCACCCGTTGCGGCCTCACTCATCGCAATCGCGACGTTCGTGGCCGAACCGCTGTTCATGTAGTAATCCGCCCCGGCGACCGGATCGGGGTTTCCGGTAAAGGAGACCGTCACGCTGCGCGTCCCTGTCGGACACTGGGTAAACAGCAGGTTAAACGGCACAGGATCGGACGATGACCCCGGCGTAGCCATATTGGATGCCTGAATATTGCCAAGGTTGATATCCAGACTGTTATTTCCCCCATTAAAGATACAGGGAGAGGCCACAATATTTCCGGTAACGCTGACGTTAACACTGTCCGTCGCAAAGGTATTGCAGCTTATTAATATGGCGGCAAACGCTGCCGTGCGCAGAATATTCATCATCAATCCTTTACTGATACGTCAAATTTAAGGTTGCAGACGCATTGGCAGTACCGGGTTCAACCGTCGTTTGGGTCTGGTAATAACGCGCTGTTAATGGAAATGCCTGCTGCCCACCCGCGGCGGCATTTAACGGCAAACGGGTATTTAACGAGAGAGGCGTACCGTTATAGAGGAGCTGAACGCCAACCCCTTTCGCCGTGCCGGTATTACCCTGCCCCGTCAGCGCGAGCACGCTCGTTGTTGCTACGTCCGGGTTCTGAATGCCGCTGAGCGAAACGTTGACGTTTGCCCCCGGGTCGCAGTTCAGACCCAGGTTTTGCGTATTCTGAGCGCCCGTCGGCGTGGTGCCGACCGTTGAGCCAAACGTCGCGGCAGAAATATCGCCGATGGGAAACGTCAGCTGCGGCGTCGTTATGCTGCAGGCCAGCACGTTGATGGTCCCGTCCAGAAGCGTCGTCGTAAGGCCATCGCGATACACACCATCGCTCCCCTGCAGCATAACGACACCCAGTACGCCGGGCGTCAGCGAGCCAGAGGCAACGGGTCCGGTAACGACAAGTTCTATTTTACCGCCCCACCATTCGACATAACTTGTCTGCGCGTTATAAGAAAAGGTATAGGTCGGGTTTTCAAAATAATTACCTGATGAAAAGCGCACGCCAATACCGCTTACATTGGTGTTATAAACGTGATTACCGTAACTACTCGGCGTTGCATTAAGGTACCGCATGCTAAACCCGAGCATTAACGGATTGGTACAGCCGCTTAAATAGGACCCGGTGACCGACGCATTTTTTGAAAATAATACCGTGCCAACCGCGACATCACGCTGCACCGTAATTGTGCCGATGGACAAAGTGGATTCCTGTGGCGTAATCGTTGTGCAGGTTCCTGCATGAGCACTATTCCAGGCTGCGGTGATACACAGCAGGAACAGGATGTTAAGTATGCGCATTTTAAAAACCCTAAATACAAGTGACGTTAATTTCAGTAATTCCGCCTGCCGAAGATTGCGGCGAAAGCCGGAACGGCGCGCGGCACTGCCGATCGCTTTCCACTCCCCACGTAACGAATACTGTCCCCTGCGAATCCAGGCCAGTGAGATAGACTTGCCCTTTGTCGCCAACAATAAAGCTGCTGTTGTCGCTGCCTTTCAGGCTCACGATTGCACCAAAAGGAACAAAATGGCCGTTATGCATTAACGTGAATAATGCCCGCCTTCCCACTTTCGCCTTATAGTCGGCCAGGACAATTGCACCGCGCGTCGGCGTTACCGTGCGGGTATTAATATCCAACTCAACGTCATCCGGCACACTTTCCGGGGCAAGCGTGATGTCATTTTTACGGTACGCGGAAAGGTTACTGACCACCGTATATCCCCGGAAATCTGTTTTTGCCCCCGGCTGATTACGGATATCTACGTCATGCGCGCCCGGTGCGCTAATCAGAACATTGGTCTCCCCCAGAGGCTGAGAAAGCGTAATCCCTTCTCTGTGAGCAAGAATGCCCCCCTGCAAACCATAGTTAAGACGCTCGCTGTTTTTGTCGTAGCTATAGCCCGCCGTCACTTCGCCGTACGTGCCCCTGTAATCCCCGTTCATGTTGCCCGTATAGCCAACGCCGTCCGACCCATACCCTTGCTGCACGTTCCAGTTCAGCCCATGGTTTTCCAGCGCCACGCCGTTCAGACCAATGTTCTGCGTGGTGCCGTTATTCTTGCTGGCGCTCACGCTATAGTTAGCCCAGGTCTGCGGCAGGAATTTTTCAAGCGGAATGCTGACGTTAAAGGCCAGCAGCTGATCGTTGTCGTCGCGTTTATTGCCGTCATATGTACCCGCGCTGCCGTTTTTACTGTAAGTCCAGGTGAGTCCGTAGCTAATGTTGTGCCAGTAGTTGTTGTAACCCAGGCTGTAAGACGCCATCCTTTTGCCCGAATTCCAGTAATCTTCACGGACCGCGCTCAGCGTCAGCGAGCCAAGATTGCTGCCCAACGTCTGGCTCATCGTGAGCTCGGCACGGTTACGACGACGGTCCTGGAGCACAGAGCTGTCTCCCCAGGAATCAAGGATCTCCTGCATGCCGTAGTAACCGCTGGTCGAATAGCGGTAGCCCGCAATCGAAAATTGGGTCCCTGTCCCGACAAAGTTCTTGCTGTAACGCGCACGCCAGGACTGCCCGTTGGATTTTTCTTCCCCCTGCGGGGTTGACCAGGCCTGGGTCATGTCCGCCGATATCGCGCCGAAATCCCCCATGTTTTTCCCGATCCCGGTGGCTATCGACTGATATTTGCTCGACTCCTGCAGCCCGCCATAGAGCGTGAGGCCATATGGCAGACCATAAATCCCCGTGATTTGGCCAAACGGGGTCTTATCCACGCTGCTGCTGTAAGAACGATACTGCCCTCCGGTCACCGCATACTTCAGGCGCCCTTCGCGCTGCAAAACTGGTAATGAGGCATAAGGCAGGGTGAAATGCTGCTCGCTGCCGTCAGCTTCCTTAATGGTGACGTCCAGATCGCCTGCCCCGCCGGTGGGATACATATCGGTAATTTCAAAGGCGCCGGGCGCGACATAGGTCTGGTAAATCTGATAGCCATTCTGGCGAACAATGACCTGAGCATTCGTACGCGCAATCCCACGCACGACGGGTGCGTAACCTTTGAGCGAATCAGGGAGCATGTCGTCATCGGAAGCCAACTGTCCGCCGCGAAACGGTATACTGTCGAACACGTCGGCGGGCGCGGAGCTATCGCCCAGCGTGAGCTCCGCCTTGAGCGGAATAATGGCCCGCTGTGCATAGGTGTAGACGGTATCCCATTTGTCCTGACCGTTCTCATCACGCGACCAGGTGGTGTAGTTGCGCAGTCGCCATGGCCCAACGTTGAGGCCTGGACGTAAGTTGGCATACTGACTGCTGCTGTTTTTACTCTCGCTCTGTTTCGCCCAGCTGTTGGCTCCGCTCAGGCTGTAGTTGAGCATCGCAGCGGCGATCCCCTCGTCCCACTGTTCTGGCGGGACATACCCTCTCGCAGGCAGGTCGATCGCGGCCTGGGGAATGCTGATAACAAGCCGCTGTGCACCAAACTGAAAATTCGTAGTGGCGTGAGGAATTGCCTGGAGGTCGACGCAGGAGGTGCTTTCAACCGCCAGATTGGGGAACAGCGCCGTTTTAACGCCCCATTTTTTTAGCTGATCCATGCTCAGGCAGGGCTGCAGGCTATCGTTTTCCTGCCAATCTTTCCCGGCAACAAAATCAATATCGCTGGTCTCAATAAGCTGTTCGTCGAGGATGATGTCAACATGGTATTTCCCTGGTGCCTGCGAACCTGATTCAAATGCAGATAAATCGGCTTTAACCATTCCCGGATTATCCAGCTCCACCAGTTCGGCGTTAAAGGAGTCACGGGCGTTAACCACGGGGACTGCATTCGGCAGCGCGAAGGCAATACACATTGCCAGACGCGCGGGCTGCATTTTTATATTGCTTGTTGCCATCATCATAAACCTGACTCGATATTGCGGATGCCACTTTTCTCAGGAACTAAAAGCTGGCCTGATGTATTATTCCCGGGCTGCCATAATCGTTAATCACTTTAAATACGATCTGATTGCCATTAACGCCTGGCGGTAAGCGAAATGCTGCCACTGCGCCAGGTGCAACCCAGGAAACATCCTCCAGCTTTTTACCGCCGACGCTTATTTCATTAAAGTTGATCACATACGGTGTAGGATTTGTGACCTGAAGGTTGTTTCCGCTCCGGGACCAGGTTAATTTATTCGCCTGTTCTTCCGGTGTTGACGCCTTCAGGCTTGTCGGGCGATAAATAAGCTTAATACGTGTTTTAACGGCAATTTGTAACGAGTTTTCCTGTCTGCTCGCTGAAGGTATCGCTTTAATATTTAACCAGAAGAGGCTTTCTTTATCCTGCGGCAGTGAGCCGGAGAGTAAAATTCGTTCAATATTTTGCTGGCTGCCGTTCAGTCTGTACAAAGGTGGCGTGACGATAAAAGGTGCTTTATTAGCATTACCCTCTGGCATGTCGACCCAGGACTGGATTAAATAAGGGGCGGCATCCGCATTGTTTACACTTATGGATGCCTCTTTTTTCCCGCCATCAAAAATTACGCGGGTACCACCAATAATAACCCCGGCATAAGCATGCGAAACAGATACAGTAATAACCGCCGCACTCAGCAGGGTTTTGCTAATAAAATTCATTTTGGACCTCTTAAAACAAGGGGGCAGTTTATGCCCCCCGCGCAGCGCCTCGCGGAGCTGACTCTTGTTCTGCTTAATGACTAGTTGTAAACAACGGAGAAGTTAGCGACGGAGTTTGCAGGACCGGCCGTTACCGATGCCGCCGTTGAAATATACTGTGCATAGAAATTCAGCGTATTGTCTGCGGTGCTGCTCAGTACATAGTTGTAGCCGTTGCTGCCGTGCAATGGCAGATCGGCTTTATCAGCGGTCATCAAATTAATGGCGACACCCGTTGCCGCACCGGCGACAGAGGTATCAATCGCCAGCAGATCGGCGTTAGTCAGATCGGGCGTACCGTCAAAACGAACTTTAGCACTGGTGACCGTAACCGGGCAGTTCTTCAGAATAATATCGAATTTCGTTGCCGCCGTTCTGGAACCTGTCGTCGGGAATTCTGTTTTATAATAATCGCCTAATACGACCACCTGGTTTTGAGAGGCTACCGCCACGTCACAGGCTGAATCGAGGATGTTACCATTAAAATTAACGGTTCCTGCGGCGGCGAGAGCATTGCCCATCATTAAGGCTGAACCCGTCGCAACCATCGCTAAAATAATACTCTTTTTCATAATGTTCATATTCCTGTTTACGGGATAACTTTATTTATTATTGAAATTTAAGCAGCAGAAGACCGATAAAAGAATCGCTAAGGATTCTTTTATTTTTCGCTGAATGGCTTAAGGCCTTCCCGACTGACTGGTTAAAATTTATATAATCATTTTAATGAATACAACTTTTAGATGGTCTAGCTCTGGACTCTGATTTAACGAAAAATCAACATCTACTACAGGAAAATCTCATCTTTTATAATGAAGGTCTATTATTAGACGCGGACGGCTTTTTGTTTTTATTCAGCAGGTTAGTCCTCAAGGATAGGAGGGTCTACTTTTAGACCTCGTCGGAATATTCCCTGAGCTCTTCATTTTTAAGATAATTCTTTGCGCAGATCAAAATTTGATCACATACGAAGTCGATGTGAGGTATCTTAATGAATACACGCTTGTCCACCCCACTGAATAATTACCAGCTCTCCGTTCTGGATTTAAAGCCTTTCGCCCACATAGACGCGCTGATTAAGCACGTGTTGCCCGCGGCCAGCAGAATGATCATCAGCCGGGGGGAGACGGTGCATTATTATAAAGATGATGTCCGACAGTGCTTTTTGCTTATTCAGGGCAGCGTAGCGCTTCATCGTCGCGGCGACGGCATTGTGTTAAATTCTGAATCTGCGCCGTTTATTCTGGGCGTCAGCAGCCAGTTTTCCTCTGAGCACCTGTACGTCCGGGCGCTGGAGACCGCCGAGATCGCACGCGTGTCGCTGGAGAGTTTCAATCAAATTGTGTCGCAGCACGATTTATGGGAACACTTCTCCAGGCTGCTTATTTATACCGCCTCGCGGGTATACGAACATTGTGCACAAATATCGCAAATGTCCGCTTACGATATCATCCGCTTCCAGCTTGTTGAGCTGATGCAGGAGCCGGACGCCATACGGCAAAATACGACGGCGGCAGCCTACATAAAAAGCCGTACGTATCTTTCACGTAGCGGAATTATGCGTATTCTGTCGGAACTGCGGACCGGCAAGTACATCACCATGGAGCGCGGCGTGCTGCTTGAAATTCACCATCTGCCACGCAAATATTGATTGCCACCGTGCCTGTCCCGGCGAGAAACGCTATAATTAGCCAGGTTATTTTTAAGGTTACCGGCTACCATGTCCCTTCCAGAAAAGTCTCACCGTGGCTCGCCCTACGCACAAGAGCTTATTTCTCACTTACTGCCTGATTGCACAACGCGACGCACCGCTCGCGGCGAGCGGCTCGATCTTCAGATCAACGGTCAGGGAATGTGCTATTTAATTCTTGAGGGGACGGTCGCTATCTACAGAAGAAGCGACGACATGATGCTCTCCACGGCCCGCAGCCCCGCCCTTTTCGGTCTCGCTAATCTGACAGATATCTATTTCAATGATTACCTGAAGACCGTTAGCCCGTGCCTGATAGGAACACTCACCACCGAACGGGTGAATGAGATTATCAAGGAAAAGGCGCTATGGGGGCTGCTCTCGAAACAACTGATGTTTGTCTATAGCCGGCTTTATAACAACGTGATGCCGCAGGGCGCACCGACGGCGTATGAGATGATTCGCCAGCAGCTCATAAAGCTGATGGAGGAAGATGAAAGTTATCGCAGCAGCGTAACGGCGGAAAGGTATATTCGGGAGAAAACCCAGCTCTCCCGCAGCGGCGTAATGCGCATTCTGGCGGATTTAAAAACCGGCGGATTTATCGAAATGGAAGAAGGCAGGCTTATTAAAATCAACAAGCTCCCCGCTAAATACTGAATGTCAGACACAAAAAAGGCCGCACTCGCGGCCTGTTCAACAACACTCACTCAATGGACGTGAACGCCCAACCGCCAGGCAAAGTAGATCTCTTCTTTCAGTTCATTCGAAGAGAGCGCCAGCAGATCCGTGAACTCCAGCTCAAGCTGTTTCAGCTTTTTCAGGTACTGCGCCGGAGACAGGTTGCTCTTATCGCGACGTAAATATTCAATTGCCAGCTGTGTTGGGGTTATTTCAGTATCCATGATGTCCTCGCTTATGTACAAATCCTGACCAGTATATCACATCATGCTGGCTAGTTTTTGACCAAAGGCAATTCATCTGAAAACTTTACACGACCGCCGTCGTCAGACGCGACGAGCAGCACAGGCGATCCTGCTCGTCGAGAATATCAATCTGCCACACCTGGTGGCGGCTACCAGCGTGCAGCGCGCGGCAGATACCGCGCACGCGCCCGCTGCGCACCGAGCGAATGTGGTTGGCATTCACCTCAAGCCCGACCACCTTCTGTTCGCCTTCGGTGCAGAGATATCCCGCGACGGAGCCCAGGGTTTCCGCCAGCACGACGGAAGCCCCGCCGTGCAACAGGCCAAACGGCTGATGGGTGCGACTATCGACAGGCATCGTCGCCTCCAGATCGTCTTCCCCAATGCGGGTGAACTGGATATCCAGTAGCCCCACCATATTCCCCTCGCCCATGGCGTTTAGCGCCTGCAGCGTGACGGCACGTTTCCAGATCATCCAATTATCTCCAGTAAAGCCTGTAATGGGTGGCGTACGCCGTTACCCTCAACCCGTTTCACCTGGCTGCGGCAGGAGTAGCCCGTCGCCAGGCAGCGGTTTCTTGGCAATCGCTGCATCGCCTGATGCCACGACAGCTCATAGATGCCGAGCGAGTTGGCGTGGTTTTTCACCTCGTGGCCGTAGGTGCCCGCCATACCGCAGCAGCCCACGCTGACGCTCTCCAGCTTCGCGCCGAAACGCGCAAAAATAGACGCCCATTGCGCCGGGGCGCCGGGCAGCGCCGTCACTTCCGTACAGTGTCCGAACAGATACCACGGTTCACCGCCAGCCTCCTGAATGGCCTTCTCTTCCAGGGCTGCCGGCAGCCACTCGTGCACCAGCATGACGTGGAAATCGCCGCGCTTATCACCCAGCGTCTGCTTGTATTCATCGCGATAGCAAAGCACCAGCGCCGGATCGACGCCGACCATCGGCATCCCAAGTTCGGCGATCCGGTTGAGAAAATCAGCGGTTTTTTGCGCCGTTTTCGCAAAGCGGTTCAGGAAGCCTTTAATGTGCTGGGCCTTGCCGTTTGGCGAGAACGGCAGCACTACCGGCTGATAGCCCAGTTTTTCAACCAGGCGGATGAAGTCAGCGACCACCTGCGCGTCGTAGTAGCTGGTGAACGGATCCTGGACCACCAGCACCACCTTCGCTTTTTGCTCAGGAGTAAGCGCTTCGAGCTGTTCCAGGGTCATGTTCGCCGAGCGGTGGCCGACGAGCTGGCGCTGCAGCGACGGCACCGACAACAACGGCAGATCGACCATGCCGATATGCTTTTCGGAAAGCTTGCGCACCAGCGGCTGATTGATAAAGAAGTTGAAGGTCTTCGGCGCGCGCGCCATCAGCGGCGCGTAGCTTTCCACCGTCGCCACCAGATGATCGCGCACCGGGCGCAGATAGCGGGTGTGGTAGAGCTGCAGGAAGCGCGAGCGGAATTCCGGCACGTCGATTTTAATCGGGCACTGGGTAGAGCAGGCTTTACAGGCCAGACAGCCGGACATCGCCTCTTTCACCTCATGGGAGAAATCATACTCGCCCTTATTGGCATGCCAGCTGTTGCGGATGCGCTCAATCAGCGAGCGCAGGCTGGCCCGTTTTTCCGGCAGCTCCTGCTCCAGCTTCAGGGGATCGACGCCACGGTCCGCCAGCAAACGCAGCCACTCGCGCACCAGCGTCGCACGCCCTTTCGGCGAGTGAATGCGGTTGCTGGTGATTTTCATTGACGGGCACATCGGGCTTTTCACGTCAAAGTTAAAGCACAGGCCGTTGCCGTTACACTCCATCGCGCCGCGCCAGGACGAGCGCACCGCAATCGGGATCTGTCTGTCATACGTACCGCGCTTAACGGCATCCACCTGGAGCATCGGCGCGTCCACCCCTTCAGGCGGGCAGATTTTCCCCGGATTGAGGCGGTTATCCGGGTCGAACGCCGCTTTGACCTTGCGCAGCTCCGCGTAAAGCTGCTCCCCGAAGAACGCCGGGCTGTATTCCGCGCGGAACCCTTTCCCGTGCTCCCCCCACAGCAGACCGCCGTATTTGGCGGTCAAGGCAACGACGTCGTCGGAGATCTGCTTCATCAGGATCTCCTGCTGCGGGTCGCACATGTCCAGCGCCGGACGCACGTGAAGCACCCCGGCATCGACGTGGCCGAACATGCCGTAGCTCAGACCGTGGCTGTCCAGCAGGGCGCGAAACTCGACGATATAATCCGCCAGATGCTCAGGCGGCACGCAGGTATCTTCGGCAAAGGGAATCGGCTTCGCCGCTCCTTTCGCATTGCCAAGCAGGCCCACGGCTTTTTTACGCATGGCGTAAATACGCTCGATACCGGCCAGATCGTGACAAAGCTGCCAGCCGATCACGCCGCCTTCGCCCTGCGCAATCAGCTCATCCAGCCGCTGGCACAGCGTGGTGACCTGGCTCTCAATCAGCGCCGCATCGTCGCCGGCGAACTCCACGATATTGAGGCCGAGCATCTCTTTATCCGGCACGTCGGTAATGAGATCGCTGACGGAGTGCCAGACAATATCTTCCCGTGCCAGGTTGAGCACTTTGGAGTCAACCGTTTCCACCGACAGCGCTTTCGCTTCCACCATAAACGGCGCATTGCGCAGCGCGGAATCGAAGGAGTCATATTTGACGTTCACCAGGCGACGCACCTTCGGCAGGCGGGTGATATCCAGTCGCGCCTCGGTAATAAACGCCAGCGTTCCTTCGGAGCCGGTGAGCACGCGGGTTAAATCAAACTGGGTCAGGTCGTCGTTAAAGACGTGACGCAGGTCGTACCCGGTCAGGAAGCGGTTTAGTTTGGGGAACTTATCGAGAATAAGCTGGCGGTTGTCGCGGCAGCGCTCCAGCACGGTGCGGTAGATGCGCCCGCTGGTGGTGTTATCTTTACCCAGCGTTTCCGCCAGTTCGACCGGCATCGGCTGGGTATCAAGGATATCGCCGCCTAACAATACTGCCCGCACGCCCAGCACGTGATCGGAGGTTTTACCGTAGACCAGCGACCCCTGCCCGGAGGCATCGGTGTTGATCATCCCCCCGATGGTTGCTCGGTTGCTGGTGGAGAGTTCAGGGGCAAAAAAGTAGCCGTAAGGCTTGAGGTACTGATTAAGCTGATCTTTGATAACGCCCGCCTCAACCCGCACCCATCCCTCTTCAGGGTTGATCTCAATGATGCGGTTCATATAGCGCGACATATCAATAATGATGCCCTGGTTCAGCGCCTGACCGTTGGTTCCGGTGCCGCCGCCGCGCGGCGTGAAGACCAGCGAGGCAAACCGCTCCTGCGTTGCCAGCCGGGCGATAAGCGCCACGTCGGCCGTGGAACGAGGGAAAACGACCGCATCGGGAAGAAGCTGGTAGATACTGTTATCGGTTGCCATCGTCAGCCTGTCGGCATAGTTCGTGGCGGTATCACCTGTAAAACCCTGTTGCTCCAGTGCCTGCAAAAAATTAAGCACCAGCTGAACGACGCCAGGTGCCTGAGAAATCTGTGGGATCATTACTGTCGACCCTAATTAGAGTTGTGGGAATCGTTTGCGTGTATCTTAAAAGTTTTATCACATTTTTTTCTTATAATCTCTGCTGAATTACAGGCAGAATTCGCCTGTCAAAAACCGCTGCGATCGCTAATGATTAGAGAGACGCGGTTTTCCGTTCCCGCCAGTGGTACTGGCGTTCTTTTAAGGAAAGTTTCATTTATGGTCAATCTTCGCCAGCCCAGGGATGTTGCGCAAATTTTGCTGTCGGTGCTGTTCCTGGCCCTCATGATTATTGCGTGTCTGTGGATTGTTCAACCCTTTATTCTTGGCTTCGCATGGGCCGCGACCGTTGTCGTTGCCACGTGGCCTCTGCTGCTGCGTTTGCAGAAGCTGCTGTTTGGCCGCCGCGGGCTGGCCGTGCTGGTGATGACGCTGCTGCTGTTCCTGCTGTTTATTATTCCAGTTGCGCTGCTGGTAAACAGCCTTGTCGACTCCAGCGGCCCGGTGATCCGCGCCGTGACAAGCGGCGACCTGACGCTGCCGGACCTCGGCTGGCTGAACAGCATTCCGGTCGTGGGCGCTAAACTTTACAGCGGCTGGCATAGCCTGCTGGAGATGGGCGGCAGCGCGCTGATGGCGAAAGTGCGTCCGTATATTGGCACCACCACCACCTGGTTTGTCGGTCAGGCCGCACATATCGGCCGCTTTATGATGCACTGTACCCTGATGCTGGTCTTCAGCGCCCTGCTTTACTGGCGCGGTGAGCAGGTGGCTTTAGGCGTTCGTCACTTTGCCACCCGCCTGGCGGGAAAACGCGGTGACGCCGCGGTGCTGCTGGCCGCGCAGGCCGTGCGCGCGGTCGCCCTGGGCGTCGTGGTGACGGCGCTGGTGCAGGCGGTGCTGGGCGGTATCGGCCTGGCGATTTCCGGCGTACCGTACGCCACCGTCTTTACCGTAGTCATGCTGATGACCTGCCTTGCACAACTGGGGCCGCTGCTGGTACTGGTTCCGAGCATTATCTGGCTTTACTGGACGGGTGATACCACGTGGGGAACGGTTCTGCTGGTCTGGAGCTGCGTGGTTGGCACCATGGATAACGTGATTCGCCCCATTCTCATCCGCATGGGTGCGGACCTGCCGCTGATCCTAATCCTCTCCGGTGTTATCGGCGGGTTAATTGCTTTCGGGATGATCGGTCTGTTCATTGGCCCGGTGCTGCTTGCCGTTACCTGGCGTCTGTTCTCCGCCTGGGTTCATGAAGTGCCGCCGCCTGGAACCGACCCGGACGTGATTCTGAGCGAGCTGGAAGAGCTGGAAGAAAAGAATACCCATTAAGCCTTGTTGCCGGGTGACGCTTACGCTTACCCGGCCTACATTATCCCGCACAATACTTTAACACCGCTAAAGTATTTATTCGTTGCACACTGGTCAGACCCGCCATTTCAGCATTAAGTCCGCTATTATTCTCAAGAAATCTTTACGTCTCTTTAACTATTGAGACGAATCTGATCGACGCTAAAAATTACAATGCCTACTATTAGCTCACGGTTATAAATCAACACCTTGATTTATAAGCATGGAAATCCCCTGAGTGAAACAACGAATTGCTGTGTGTAGTCTTTGCCCATCTCCCACGATGGGCTTTTTTTTATCCTGACTACGCGCGCTTAACCTCACAGGTACTGAGCATCCGCCACTCAACAGGCAGCACCCGCGTTTCCCCCGTCACATTGACCGTCACCGCCTGGCGGATATCCGCCGACGATGCGCCAATCTGCAGTTCAAACTCGCCCGGCTCAACGATGCGCTTGCCGTCACGGCGGGTGAAGTTGAACATCTCAACCGGCAGCGTGAAGGTGAGCGTGGCGGTTTCGCCCGGCGAGAGCATGACGCGCTGGAAGGCCTTAAGCTCCTGAAGCGGGCGCACCTGGGTGGCGACCTTGTCCCGCACGTAGACCTGCACCACCTCGCTGCCGCTGCGCTCGCCGGTATTGGTGATATCCACGCTCAGCGTCACCTCACCGTCGACCGGCACGCTGCTTTCAGCGACGCGGGCAGTGCCCCAGCTAAACTGCGTCCAGCCGAGGCCGAAACCAAACGGGTAGCGCGCACCGAAATGGAACGCGAACGGCGTGCCGCCGCTTTTGAGCTTGTGATTGTAGTAATACGGCATGGCCCCGGCGCTTTTCGGCACGCTCACCACCAGACGCCCCTGCGGCTCAGCGCGTCCCGTTAGCACGTCCGCGATCGCCCAGCCCCCTTCCTGCCCGGGCGCCCACGCCACGATCAGCGCTGCAATCTTATCCTCCAGCCCCTGTAGGTTGTACGGACGGCCGCCGGTCATCACGACAATCACCGGTTTGCCCGTCGCCACCAGCGCCTCCAGCAGCTGTTGCTGCACGCCCGGCAGATTCAGGGAGTCGGTGTCGGAACCTTCCCCCACGGTTCCGCTCTGGAACAGCCCGGCAAGATCGCCCACGCAGGCCACCACCACGTCACTCTCCTGCGCCGCGTTCACGGCCTCGGGGATCAGCGCGGTGCTTTGCGAGACCGGCGATTGCTGCATCGGCTTACCGCCGCTATCGCCCGGGAAGACCGGCGCACCCGCCATCCGTTTCTCGATGATGTGACACCCTTTGGCATAGCGGACGTTCGATGCCCCGAGATACTGCTCCAGCGCCGCGCGCGGGGTCGTCACCTGCGAGGTCTCTTCCACCATATCGCTGATGATCAGATGTACCGGGAAGCTGTAGCCGCTCAGTAACGCCAGCGGATCGTCTGCCGTCGGCCCCACAAGCGCCACGCGGGGCTTACCGCCGAGCGGTAAAATGCCGTTGTTTTCCAGCAGCGTGACCGATTTTGTCGCCACCTCTCGCGCGATCTGTCGGGTCAAATCATTTTGCAGATCGATACCGTTTTCATCTGCGTACGGGTTTTCAAACAGGCCCAGACGGAATTTCTCCGTCAGCACGCGCGCCACGATCTCATCCACTTTGGCCATAGAGATCAGCCCGCGCTCAACGGCGTCCGCCAGATGGCGTGCGCAGTCATCTTTCGGCAGCTCGACGTCCAGCCCGGCGTTAAAGGCCAGCGCGGCGGATTCGGCCGCATCGTGGGACACACCGTGATGCTGGTGCAGCAGGCTGACGCCGCCGTAATCCGCGACAATAATTCCGTCGAAGCCCCACTGTTCGCGCAGGACGGAGGTCAGCAGGAAGCTGTCGCTGTGCCCCGGCTGATTGTCGATATCGTGGTAGGCGGGCATCACCGACCCGGCATTGGCCAGTTTCACCGCCATTTCAAACGGCAGCAGGAAGGTATCGTTCAGCTCGCTAAACCCGAGGTGCACCGGCGCATGGTTGCGTGCCCCTTCGCTAAACGAGTGGCCAACGTAATGTTTCAGGGTCGCCAGCAGATCGCGTTTATCACCCTGTAATCCTCTGACGTAGGCGGTCGCCATCACCCCCACCAGCCAGGGATCTTCCCCGAAGGTCTCTTCGGTTCGCCCCCACCGGACGTCGCGGGAAACGTCCAGCACCGGGGCCAGCCCCTGCTGGCAACCGACGGAACGCGCCTCTTTACCGATCTGCTCTGCCGCGCGCTGCACCAGCTCCGGGTCCCAGGTCGAGCCGTAGTTGAGCGAGGACGGGAACAGCGTGGCGTCTTTGCACAGCAGCCCCACCAGGCACTCCTCGTGGAACAGCGCCGGAATGCCGAGACGCGTCTCTTCCATCATCATGCGCTGCAGGCGGTTAGCCGCGCGCACCCCGGTTTTCGCGTCAACGATGTGGGTGCCGAGCGGACGGGTGATCTGCCCGACGCCCAGTTTTAGCCGTTCGCTCAGCGCCGCCTGCTCGCTGACGCCGGCGAATTCGTCGCTCAAATCGCTGCGCTCCCGGTGGTTGCCGTTTTCATCGAGGATCAGCCAGTAGGCGTGCATCTGGGCGAACTTCTCTTCCGGGGTCATGCATGCCAGTAAATCAGCGACGCGCTCGTGCACGGGACGTCCCGCGTCCTTATAGATAGCAGTCATATTTTACTCCTGTAGTGCGGAAGGGGTTGCCGGGCTGAGCTGCTCCGCGTCGGGTCTTACCTCACGCTTGCTGGCCAGCTCCCGGGCGATGGAATCCACCAGCCGGCTGTTGAGCTTGTAGATGGAAAGCAGTGCCACCATGCAGAGGAACAGCGCGCACGGAATAAGGGTGAACAGCGCGTTGATGGTGGAGAGCACGTGTGGCGCCTGGGCTGCCTGGCCCGGGGCGTAATCCACCATGCCGAGCACCCAGCCGACCACCGCCCCGCCCAGCGCCAGGCCAAACTTGATGGCGAACAGTGCGGTAGAGAAGACCAGCCCGTCCAGACGGCGGCCGCTACGATGCTCTTCGTAGTCGACCACATCAGAGAACATGGTCCACTGCAGGGGCGTGGTCAGGTTTTGCACAAAGCTAAAGACGATGTTGAGGCCAAAAATCAGCCACACCTGCGAAGGCGGCAGGAAGAAAATCAGCGCGCCGAAAATGACGAAGGAAATAATGGTCCACTGGTAGGCGCGTACGCGGTCAAATTTCCCCAGCAGGCGTTCAGATAATAACGCGCCGCTTAGCGAGGCCACCATGCCAGAAACAATAAAGGCAAAAACCAGCTCCGGGCGCAACAGTACATAGTTGACGTAATACATGGTGGCAGAGCCGCGCGTCACCACCGCCGTTAACAGCAAAATATTAAACACAAACACAATGCGCCACTGGCTGTTACCGGCCAGCAGTTTTAAATCGGTGAGCATGGAGCCGGAGGTATCATTGCGCGGGGAATAACGCTCGCGGGTCATCAGGAAACAGCAAAAGAACAGCACAATTCCCAGCAGCCCCATCAGGCTCATGGCAAAGAAATAGCCTTTCTGCACGTTGCCCTGGCCCAACAATGAGACCAGCGGCAGAGCGATAACCGTTACGATCAACCCGCCAATAAATGACAGGCCAAAACGCCAGGACTGCAGGGAGTGACGCTCGCGCGGATCCAGCGTCAGCGCGCCCGGCATAGCGCAGTAAGGCACGTTAATGGCGGAGTAAATCAGACTTAAAATCGCGTAGGTCGCGCAGGCATAAACGATTTTCGCCGTCGGCCCGACGTCCGGTACGTAGAAGGTAATAAGGCAGCTTACGCCAAAGGGAATAGCAAACCACAGCAGCCAGGGACGGAAACGGCCGTGACGCGTCTGCGTGCGGTCAACCAGCGCGCCAATACACGGGTCGACAAACGCATCAACCACGCGCACCACTAAAAACATGGTACCCATGATCGCGGCAGGCAAACCAAAAACGTCGGTATAGAAATAAGCAAGAAATAATGTGGCCGTTTGCCAGACCAGCGCGCTGGCCATATCACCTAAGCCATAACCTATTTTATCTTTGGTACGCAATACAGAGGAAAGTGTCATTGTTATTTGCCTTTTTATCAGGTTAAAACGTATTTCAACCAGTTGCGCATCATCTGAAGGGAAATGCGCAGTAAGGCTCAAGTATTAGCAACGCGTTGCGCACTAACAATTGTCTTAATTAACAGACAAATTATGATATTTGGTTTTTTAGATTATTTGTGATGGTGAGCAAATTTGAGGTGAAATAAAAAAGGCGAGGAATAAAATCCTCGCCTTTTTGCGATCGTGTTGCCGTTACTTGTTCAGTTCCGCCAGGCTCAGCCAGGTTTGCACTACCGTGTCCGGGTTCAGGGAGAGGCTGTCAATCCCCTCTTCCATCAGCCAGGCGGCAAAGTCTTCATGGTCGGATGGACCCTGACCGCAAATCCCGACATATTTACCCTGCTTCTTCGCCGCGCGGATGGACATGGAAAGCAGCGCTTTCACCGCCTCGTTACGCTCGTCGAACAGCTCGGAAACCACGCCGGAGTCGCGGTCCAGGCCCAGCGTCAGCTGAGTCATGTCGTTCGAGCCGATAGAGAAGCCGTCGAAGTGCTCCAGGAACTGCTCGGCCAGCAGGGCGTTGGACGGGATCTCACACATCATGATGATCTTCAGCCCGTTTTCGCCGCGCTTCAGGCCCTGGCGCGCCAGCTCGTCCACCACCGCTTTCGCCTGATCCACGGTACGCACGAACGGGATCATAATTTCAACGTTGGTCAGCCCCATGTCGTTGCGCACGCGTTTCACCGCCTCGCACTCCAGCGCGAAGCAGTCGCGGAAGCTGTCGGACACGTAGCGTCCGGCCCCGCGGAAGCCCAGCATCGGGTTCTCTTCTTCCGGCTCGTAGCGCTCGCCGCCGACCAGGTTGGCGTATTCGTTAGACTTAAAGTCAGACAGACGCACTATCACCCGTTTCGGATAGAAGGCGGCACCCAGCGTGGCGATCCCTTCGGTCAGACGACCGACGTAGAACTCTTTCGGCGAGTCGTAGCCTTTCATCATCTCGCGGATTTCGTTCTGCAGCTTCGTGTCCTGGTCGTCAAACTCCAGCAGCGCGCGCGGGTGAACGCCGATCATGCGGTTAATGATGAATTCCAGACGCGCCAGACCAACGCCTTCGTTCGGCAGGCAGGCGAAGTCAAACGCGCGGTCCGGGTTACCGACGTTCATCATGATCTTCAGCGGCAGATCCGGCATGGTATCCACGCTGGAGCTCTTCACGCTGAAGTCGAGGATATCTGCGTAGACGTAGCCGGTGTCGCCTTCGGCACAGGAGACGGTCACGTTCTGTCCGTCCTTCATGCGCTCGGTAGCATCACCGCAGCCGACAACCGCAGGAATACCCAGTTCGCGGGCAATGATCGCCGCGTGACAGGTACGGCCGCCGCGGTTGGTGACGATAGCCGATGCTTTCTTCATGATCGGTTCCCAGTCCGGGTCGGTCATGTCGGTCACCAGCACGTCGCCTGGCTCAATACGGTTCATCTCGCTGATGTCGTGGATCACTTTGACCGGACCGGCACCGATGCGGTGACCGATGGCGCGGCCTTCCGCCACGATTTTACCCTGCGCGTGCAGCGTATAACGCTCCATTACCTGACCGCGTGAGCGGACGGTTTCCGGGCGCGCCTGAACGATAAACAGCTTGCCGGTGTTCCCGTCTTTCGCCCATTCGATATCCATCGGACGGCCATAGTGTTTCTCAATCTGCACCGCCTGCTTCGCCAGCTCCTGCACTTCGGCGTCGGTCAGGGAGAAGCGGTCGCGCTGCTCCTGCGGCACATCTTCAATCTTAACCTGCTTGCCATGCTCCTGGGTTGGGGCATAAATCATGCGGATTTTTTTCGAGCCCATGGTGCGGCGCACCACCGCCGGACGGCCCGAGGCAAGCGTAGGCTTGTGTACGTAGAATTCGTCAGGGTTCACCGCGCCCTGCACAACCATCTCACCCAGGCCCCACGCGGAGGTGATGAACACCACCTGGTCGAAGCCGGATTCGGTATCAATGGAGAACATCACGCCGGAGGAACCCACGTCCGAGCGCACCATGCGCTGCACGCCCGCGGAGAGCGCCACGCCGCGATGGTCATAGCCCTGGTGCACGCGATAGGAGATGGCGCGGTCGTTGAACAGGGAAGCAAATACGTGCTTCACCGCCACCAGCACCGCATCGTAGCCCTGAACGTTCAGGAAGGTTTCCTGCTGTCCGGCAAACGACGCGTCCGGCATGTCTTCTGCGGTCGCGGAAGAACGTACGGCAAAGGAGGCCTGCGCGTCGTCAGCGGAGAGCTGGTTGTACGCGTCATGGATAGCTTTTTCCAGTTCCGGCTGGAAAGGTGTGTCGATGATCCACTGGCGGATCTGCGCCCCGGCTTTGGCAAGCTCGGTGACGTCATCAATATCCGTTTTATCCAGCAGGTCGTAAATGCGCTGGTTTACACCGCTCTGGTCTAAAAACAGGTTAAACGCGTCGGCGGTCGTGGCAAACCCGTTTGGTACGGAGACACCCATACCGGACAGATTTGTAATCATTTCACCCAGGGAGGCATTTTTGCCCCCAACTCTGTCTACATCATTCATGCCGAGTTGGTTATACCAAAGCACCAGCGGTGACGAGCCATTGTTGGACATCGAAACAATCCTTTTGTGATATTTGATCGGAGTAAGTAACACCTGACTACGTATTTATACTGGCATAATTATTTGCGCTAAAAAAACGGTGAATCGTGTAAGCAATTTAAATTTTCAACTTTTCGGATAGTTTCCCACCAGCCAATAAGCTGATGATTCCTCTATATTCAGCCAGAAACCACAAAAATAAAGTCGCTATTTGAAAAATGAAATCCGCTTTTCAGGAAAATCAAAAACATCATTTCATTTTAAATTCAGATAACTTCTTTGCTGTGCAATTAACTTTTTTAATTTATGCTTTCAGACAATTAGGTATGATATTCAGGGTGGGTAAAATGGATAATGCTGTCGATCGTCACGTTTTTTATATTTCTGATGGTACGGCGATCACCGCCGAGGTGCTGGGCCACGCGGTGATGTCGCAATTCCCCGTTTCGATTAACAGCATCACGCTGCCGTTTGTGGAAAATGAGAGCCGTGCCAAAGCGGTGAAGGACCAGATTGACGCCATCTTCCAGCAGACCGGCGTGCGCCCGCTGGTGTTCTACTCCATCGTTATTCCTGAGATTCGCCACATCATTTTGCAAAGTGAAGGCTTTTGCCAGGATATCGTGCAGGCGCTGGTGGCGCCGCTCCAGAGCGAACTGAAGCTTGACCCGACGCCTATCGCCCACCGAACCCACGGGCTGAACCCCGGCAACCTGACCAAATATGACGCGCGTATTGCCGCCATCGATTACACCCTGGCGCACGACGACGGTATCTCGCTGCGCAACCTCGACCAGGCGCAGGTGATCCTGCTTGGCGTATCGCGCTGCGGCAAAACGCCAACCAGCCTCTACCTGGCGATGCAGTTCGGCATTCGCGCCGCCAACTACCCGTTTATTGCTGACGATATGGATAACCTGGTGCTGCCCGCCGCCCTTAAGCCGCTGCAGCACAAGCTGTTCGGCCTGACGATTAACCCGGAACGTCTCGCGGCGATCCGCGAAGAGCGCCGCGAGAACAGCCGCTACGCCTCGATGCGCCAGTGCCGCATGGAGGTCTCCGAAGTGGAAGCGCTGTACCGCAAAAACCAGATCCCGTGGCTTAACAGCACGAACTATTCGGTAGAAGAGATCGCCACCAAAATTCTCGACATCATGGGGCTTAACCGCCGCATGTACTAATAAGCTAGTACATTAGCTCAGATTCATGTATCATCCTTTTCAACAGCGGGGCGGTGTCGCCCCGAACTTGAAATCAGCAGGGATTGGTTTAATGTGATGCCCATCACTTCCCGGTAGTCTGCCGATGAAGCAAAAATTTTCTGAGACAAGTCATGAATAAAACCGATGAACTCCGCACGGCGCGCATAGACAGCCTGGTCACCCCGGCTGAACTGGCCGAGCGGCACCCCGTTTCCGCCGCGGTCGCGGAACATGTGACGGCCTCCCGCCGCCGCATTGAAAAAATCCTCAATGGTGAAGACAAGCGTCTTCTGGTGGTGATTGGGCCCTGCTCCATCCACGATCTGGATGCCGCGATGGATTATGCAAAACGACTTCAGGGGCTGCGGGAAAAATACCAGCATCGCCTTGAGATTGTGATGCGCACCTACTTTGAAAAACCGCGTACCGTGGTGGGCTGGAAGGGGCTGATTTCCGACCCTGACCTTAACGGCAGCTATCGCGTAAACCACGGCATCGAGCTGGCGCGCAAGCTGCTGTTGCAGGTCAACGAGCTGGGCGTGCCGACGGCCACCGAGTTTCTCGACATGGTGACCGGGCAGTTTATCGCCGATCTGATCAGCTGGGGCGCGATTGGCGCGCGCACTACCGAAAGCCAAATCCACCGCGAGATGGCCTCAGCCCTCTCCTGTCCGGTCGGCTTCAAAAACGGGACCGACGGCAACACGCGGATTGCGGTCGATGCGATCCGCGCCTCGCGTGCCAGCCATATGTTCCTGTCGCCGGACAAGAACGGCCATATGACCATCTACCAGACCAGCGGTAACCCGTATGGGCATATCATTATGCGCGGCGGGAAGAAGCCTAATTACCATGCACAAGACATCGCTGCCGCCTGTGAAACGCTGGCCGAATTCGACCTGCCGGAACATCTGGTGGTGGATTTCAGCCACGGTAACTGCCAGAAGCAGCATCGCCGCCAGCTGGACGTCTGCGATGAGGTCTGTCAGCAGATCCGCAGCGGCTCGACCGCCGTTGCCGGGATCATGGCCGAAAGCTTTATCAAAGAAGGCACGCAGAAAATCGTTGCCGGACAGCAGATGGTATACGGCCAGTCGATCACCGACCCGTGCCTGAGCTGGGAAGACAGCGAGCTGCTGCTGGAGAAGCTGGCAGCTGCGGTTGATTCTCGCTTCTGATGTTATCGTCGGGTGGCGCTGCGCTTACCCGACTTACGGTTCTCGCCCTTCTCACTCTCCCGGTGGGAGAGGGTTGGGGTGAGGGCATCAGGCCGCATTTCTTCCCCCTGAATTTGATCCCGTCACACAATTTTCACAAAAACGCTTGCCGTGAATTTGCAGTTTATTGATAATGATTATCATTGTTACATTGATTGTTATTTATAAACATGATGTCACCTACGGATAACAGCGCGGCAACGCCAGCAAACAAGCACACAGCACCGTCCCCTGCCCCTACCGATCGTCGCATCGACAGCAAAACGCTGCTGGGTGATGAGGGCCGGGTGATTATCGAGCATGACGGCCAGCAGTATCTGCTGCGCCAGACGAATGCCGGAAAATTGATCCTCACAAAATAAACCAAAACTTTCGCCAGCCACCCAGGTGATCCCCAGGCAGCCAGCGCTTTCGATACTTTATGGAGAGTTGCTATGCTACACCTGCATAACGCACGTTTACGCCCGTCCCTTCTGGCGCTGGCGATTGTCAGCACCCTGCCTGGCGCCGCGTTTGCTGCCGCAGATGAAATAACCGTCACCGCCACAGGCAACGCCCGTAGCGCCTTCGAAGCCCCGATGATGGTGAGCGTGGTTGACGCCACCGCCCCGGAAAAACAGACCGCCAGCTCTGCCGCCGACCTGCTGCGCAACGTGCCCGGTCTGACGCTGGACGGCACCGGCCGCACTAACGGTCAGGACGTTAACCTGCGCGGCTACGACCGCCGCGGCGTTCTGGTGCTGGTCGACGGCGTGCGCCAGGGTACCGACACCGGGCACCTCAACAGCACGTTCCTCGATCCGGCGCTGATTAAACGTATTGAAGTGGTGCGTGGTCCGTCTGCGCTGCTCTACGGCAGCGGCGCGCTGGGTGGCGTCATCTCCTATGACACCGTCGACGCCAAAGATCTGCTGGAACCGGGCAAAAACAGCGGTTATCGCGTGTTTGGTACCGGCGCAACGGGGGACCACAGCCTCGGCCTGGGGGCCAGCGCCTATGGTCGTACCGATACCCTGGACGGCCTGGTATCGTGGTCCAGCCGCGACCGCGGCGATATCCGCCAGAGCGACGGTGCGACGGCGCCGAACGACGAATCCATCAATAACATGCTGGCGAAAGGCAGCTGGAAAATCGACCAGGCCCAGACGCTGAGCGGCGCCCTGCGCTACTACAACAACGCCGCGCAGGAGCCGAAAAACCCGCAAACCTCTGATGCCAATAGCAGCAACCCGATGACCGACCGCTCCACCATCCAGCGCGATGCGCAGGTTGGCTACCACATTGCGCCGGAAGGATACGACTGGCTGAACGCCGATGCGAAGGTTTACTGGTCCGAAGCGCGCATTAATGCCCAGAACATCGACAGCACCGGCGAGTTCCGCAAGCAGACCACCAAAGGCGGCAAGGTGGAAAACCGAACCCGCCTGTTCAGCGACTCTTTTGCCTCTCACCTGCTGACCTACGGCGGAGAATATTATCGTCAGGAGCAGCGTCCGGGCGGGTCCACGACCGGCTTCCCGGAGGCGAAAATCGACTTCAGCTCCGGCTGGCTGCAGGATGAAATCACCCTGCGCGATCTGCCCGTCACCCTTCTGGGTGGCACGCGCTATGACAACTACCGCGGCAGCAGCAATGGCTACGACGATGTCGATGCCGATAAATGGTCCTCCCGCGCCGGGTTAACCGTCAGCCCCACCGACTGGCTGATGCTGTTCGGATCTTACGCGCAGGCCTTCCGCGCGCCGACCATGGGTGAGATGTATAACGACGCCAAACACTTCTCCATTGGCCGCTTCTACACCAACTACTGGGTGCCGAACCCGAACCTGCGCCCGGAAACCAACGAAACGCAGGAGTTTGGTTTTGGCCTGCGCTTTGACGATCTGATGCTTGCTAACGATGCGCTGGAGTTTAAAGCCAGCTATTTCGATACCAAAGCCAAAGACTACATCTCCACCACCGTCGATTTTGCCGCCGCGACCACCATGTCGTACAACGTTCCGAACGCCAAAATCTGGGGCTGGGACATGATGGCAAAATACTCGGCCGATCTGTTTAGCCTCGACGTGGCCTATAACCGCACCCGCGGGAAAGATACCGATACCGGGGAGTACATCTCCAGCATCAACCCGGACACCGTCACCAGCAAGCTGGACGTTCCGGTGGCGCAAAGCGGTTTCTCCGTGGGCTGGATCGGCACCTTTGCCGATCGCTCAACCCACGTCAGCAGCAGCTACAGCAAGCAGCCGGGCTATGCGGTTAACGATTTCTACGTCAGCTATAAGGGCCAGGAGCAGCTCAAGGGCGTCACCACCACGCTGGTGCTCGGCAACGCCTTCGATAAGGAGTACTGGTCTCCGCAGGGTATTCCGCAGGACGGTCGTAACGGCAAGATTTTCGTAAGCTATCAGTGGTAATTCCCTTCGGGGCCACTCTTCAGAAGGATAAGACAATGCATCACTACGCACGCTGGCTTGAGCTAAAAGAAGAAAATCCGGGTAAGTATGCGCGAGACATCGCAGGGTTAATGAACATCAGCGAAGCGGAGCTGACCTTTTCCCGCGTGGGCCATGACGCCTGGCGACTGCGCGGCGAAATCCGCGATATCCTGGGCGCGCTGGAAGCCGTGGGTGAAACCAAGTGCATCTGCCGCAACGAGTATGCCGTTCACGAGCAGGTGGGCAGCTTCACCAACCAGCACCTGAACGGCCACGCCGGGCTGGTGCTGAACCCGCGCGCGCTGGATCTGCGCCTGTTCCTCAACCAGTGGGCGAGCGCGTTTCACCTCAGCGAAACCACCGCACGCGGCGAGCGACAGAGCATTCAATTCTTCGATCGTCAGGGCGATGCGGTGCTGAAGGTCTACACCACGGACAACACCGACCTCGCCGCCTGGGGCGACGTGCTGACCCGCTTTATCTTTGCCGATAACCCGCCGCTTGAGCTGAGCGCTGGGGATGTCCCGGCTCACGCCGAAAACGCGGATGCCGCGCTCGTGGACAAGGAGTGGCGCGCCATGACCGACGTGCATCAGTTCTTCAGCCTGCTCAAGCGCCACAATCTCAGCCGTCAGCAGGCGTTTCGCCTGGTGGGCGACGACCTGGCCTGTAAGGTGGAGAACAGCGCGCTGGCACAGCTGCTGGAAGCGGCACGCCGGGACGGCAACGAAATCATGGTCTTCGTCGGCAACCGCGGTTGCGTGCAGATCTTCACCGGCGCGGTGGAAAAAGTCGTGCCGATGAAAGGCTGGCTGAACGTCTTTAACCCTGCCTTTACCCTGCATCTGCTGGAGGAGACGATTGCAGAGAGCTGGGTGACGCGCAAGCCAACGGCTGACGGCCACGTCACCAGCCTGGAGCTGTTTGCCGCCGACGGCACGCAAATCGCCCAGCTTTACGGCCAGCGTACCGAAGGTGAGCCGGAGCAGAGCCAGTGGCGCAGCCAGATTGACGCCCTGACGCCAAAAGGGCTGGCCGCATGAAAACGTGGTTAGCCCTGCTGAGCGCCCTGCCTCTGGTGGCGTTTGCCGCCGCGCAGGAGAAAATTGTCGCCCTTGGCGGCGACGTGACGGAGATTGTCTACGCGCTTGGCGCGCAGTCTTCGCTGGTCGCGCGCGACAGCACCAGCCAGTGGCCGCAGGCGGCAAACGATCTGCCTGACGTGGGATATTTACGCCAGCTTAACGCCGAAGGCATTTTGTCCATGCGCCCCACGCTGGTGCTGGCCAGCGACCAGGCGCAGCCGTCTCTGGCGTTGAAGCAGGTCGAACAAAGTCACGTCAGGGTAGTAACCGTTCCCGGCCGCAACGACCTGAGCGTCATTGACGAAAAGGTTCGGGTGATTGCCAACGCTACGCACCGTGAAGCCGAGGGGGAAGCCCTGCGCCACACGCTGCGTCAGGCGCTGGCGGCCCTGCCCTCCGCGCCCCTCAACAAGCGGGTGCTGTTTATCCTCAACCACGGGGGAATGACCGCAATGGCCGCCGGGCAGCAGACCGGCGCAGACGCCGCCATCCGTGCCGCCGGGCTGCAGAACGCGATGCAGGGATTCACCCGCTATCAGCCGCTGTCTCAGGAAGGGGTCATTGCCAGCCAGCCCGATCTGGTGGTGATTTCGCAGGACGGCGTGAACGCGCTGGGCGGCGAAGAAAACCTGTGGAAGCTGCCCGGTCTGGCGCAAACCCCGGCGGGACGGAACAGGCAGGTGCTGGCGATTGATGATATGGCGCTGCTGGGCTTCAGCGTGCGAACGCCGGATGCCATCCAGCAGCTGCGCGCCAAAGCGGAGCAACTGCCCTGATGTCCCGGCGGATCGCCTTGTCGTTGTGGATGCTGGCCGCGATCCTGAGCATCATGACGCTCACCGCGACCGGGTTTGGGGCACTGCACCTGCCGATCAGCCTGCTGTGGAGCGGCAGCGATGAGGCCATGCGTCAGATCTGGCTTACCATTCGCCTGCCCCGAGTACTGCTGGCGCTGGTGATTGGCGGAGCGCTGGCGCTGGCCGGCTGTGTGATGCAGGGGCTGTTCCGCAACCCGCTGGCGGACCCGGGTCTGCTGGGGATCAGCAGCGGCGCGGCGCTGGCGGTGGCGCTGTGGGTGGTCATTCCCGCCGCGTTACCTGCCCTGCTGATGCTGTATGCCCCGATGCTCGCGGCGTTCCTCGGTGCACTGGCCGCAACCGTTATTATCTTCCTGCTCAGCCAGCAGCGTCACGGCTCCCTGTCCCGCCTGCTGCTGGTGGGGATCGCCATCAACGCCCTGTGCGGCGCGGCCGTCGGGGTGCTCTCATGGCTCAGCAATGATGCCCAGCTTCGCCAGCTTTCCCTCTGGGGAATGGGCAGCCTCGGGCAGGCGCAGTGGTCCACCCTGCTGGCGGTAACGTCGCTGATGGTGCCCGCGGTGCTGATTATCTGGCGGCTGGCCGCCCCGCTCAACCTGCTGCAGCTGGGCGATGAAGAGGCGCACTATCTCGGGGTGGATGTCGCGATGGTACAGCGGATCCTGCTGCTGTGCAGCGCCCTGCTAGTTGCCGCGGCGGTAGCCGTCAGCGGCGTGATCGGCTTTATTGGCCTTGTGGTGCCGCACCTGATGCGCATGTGGCTGGGGGCCGACCACCGGGCCGTCGTACCCGGCTCGGTGCTGGCCGGTGCGCTGCTGCTGCTGGTTGCCGACACGCTGGCGCGCACCCTGGTCTCTCCGGCGGAGATGCCCGTCGGGTTATTGACCAGCCTTCTCGGCGCGCCGTGGTTCCTGTGGCTTATCTTTCGTCGCGGAGGTACGCATGGCTGAACGCTATTGTGCAGAGAAGATTTTCTTTCACGCCGGGCAGCGGACGCTGATCGACGATGTGTCGCTTACCCTCTCTCAGGGTGAGCTGGTCGCCCTGATTGGCCCCAACGGTGCCGGGAAATCGACGTTATTGCGGCTGCTTACCGGCTATCTCAAGCCCGCAAGCGGACGCTGCACTCTGGCCGGAACGCCGCTTGCGGACTGGCCGCCGGATACCCTCGCGCGCTACCGGGCGGTGATGCGCCAGAATACTCAGCCCGGATTCGACTGGCCGGTGGACGCGGTGGTCGGTATGGGACGCGCGCCCTGGACTCGCTCCCCTGAAGCGTCGGTAGTTGAGGAAGTGATGGCGATAACGGGCTGTCTACCGCTGGCGGGCAGACGCTATTCGACGCTCTCCGGCGGCGAGCAGCAGCGGATCCAGCTCGCCCGCGCGCTGGCCCAGCTCTGGTGCGACGGAGCCCCGCGCGGCTGGCTGTTTCTTGATGAGCCCACCTCTGCGCTGGATCTCTACCACCAGCAGCATCTGCTGCGCCTGATGAGATCCCTGACCCGTCGGGGTCATCTCCACGTGTGCGTGGTGCTGCACGATCTCAATCTGGCGGCGCTGTGGGCGGATCGCATTCTGCTGTTGCACAACGGCAGGCTGGTCTCCAGTGGCACACCGGAGGACGTGCTGCAGGCCGGGACGCTGGCGCGCTGGTACGGCGCGCAGGTGCGCGTCGGCAGCCATCCGGATCACCCCGTACCGCAGGTATTTCTCGCCCCGTGAGCGGGCTGGTAAAAATCCTTCAACGTTTCCAGCAGGGCATGCGCCGCTTTAGAGAGCTGCGTGTGCCCCGGATGGATTGCTCCGATGCACTTTTCAATGGGCGGATTATCCAGCGGTATACAGACCGCGCCCAGCGCCGTCATCTGCGCTTCGCAGAGCGCCGGTACGGCACTGCCGCCCAGCCCGCTGGCGACCATGCGACCTACCGTCACCAGCTGATGACTCTCCAGCGCCACGTCCAGCTTTCTGCCGCTTCGGGCCAGCTCCTCCTCCATCATCAGACGTACCGCCGACGGGCGCTGCAGGGTAATAAAATCCAGCGTCAGTAGCTCTTCCCAGGCCAGCCGCTTTTTGCCCGCCAGCGCGGAGTCCTTCGGCACAATGGCGACAAACCTGTCGAGCCCCAGCGGCGTAAACAGCAGGTTGTGCGTGGGGGCCGGCTCAAAGGCGATCCCCATCTCAACCCGCCCTTCCCGCACCATCTCAATCACCTGCTCGTTAATGACGTCATGCACGGTGACGTTGATCCCGGCGTGGCGATCGCGAAACGCCTTGAGCACTTCCGGTAAAACGTTGGCGGCAAATGACGGCATCGCCGCGACCGAGATTTTGCCGCGCTGCAGGGTAAAGCACTGGTGCATCGCCTCCTCCACGTTATCCCAGTCGGCAAGCAGCTGCCGCGCCATCGGCAGAAACGTCTCCCCTTCCTGCGTGAGGGCAACCTTGCGCGTGCTCCGCTGCAGCAGCGGGCCGCCGAGCGCGTCTTCCAGACTTTTAATCGTCAGGCTCAGGGCCGGCTGGGAGAGATTTAAGCGTTCGCTGGCGTGCGCGAAATTGAGAGTGTGAGCTACCGCTAAAAACGCGCGTAACTGTTTGACACTCATTCTCATTTTTCATCCTGTTAACTAATTGAAAAGAATTAGTTAACAGGAAATTAATAAGAAAACCAAATGAGTGGGTCACAAATTCAAAATTAACAAATGAGTCGCCGCCCCTAATGATACCGGCACGGTTAACGGGAGGGATGACTATGGCAGGACTGGATAAGCGCGTCGGCAGCTATGCGCAGGCGCTGGACGGGCTGACGGACGGAATGACCTTGCTGGCGGGCGGCTTCGGCCTGTGCGGCATTCCGGAGAACCTGATTGCGGAGGTCAGACGCCGTCAGGTGAGAGATTTGACCGTGGTGTCAAACAACTGCGGCGTGGATGGATTCGGCCTGGGGATACTGCTCGAAACGCGGCAGGTTCGCAAAGTGGTGGCCTCTTACGTCGGCGAGAACGCGCTGTTTGAGCAGCAGGTGCTGAGTGGCGAGCTGGAAATTGAGCTTACGCCGCAGGGCACGCTGGCGGAAAAGGTGCGCGCGGGCGGGGCCGGTATTCCGGCGTTTTATACGGCCACCGGCTACGGCACGCCCGTGGCGACCGGCAAGGACGTGCGCCAGTTCGCGGGGAAGCACTACATCCTCGAGGAGGCGATCGTCGGCGACTTCGCGCTGATCAAGGGCTGGAAAGCGGACTGGTACGGCAACGTCATCTATCGCCATACCGCGCAAAACTTTAATCCGCTGATGGCAACGGCGGGCCGGATCACGGTGGTGGAGGTGGAAGAGATTGTTCCGCCGGGTGAACTGCCCCCGTCGGCCATTCACACCCCGGGAATTTACGTCGACAGGCTGATTGTCGGCCAGTTTGAAAAACGCATTGAGCAGCGCACCCTGCGTGCGCAAGGAGTGTGACGATGTTAACCCGTGAACAGATGGCCATGCGCGTCGCCCGCGAGCTGCGTGACGGTTATTACGTCAACCTGGGGATCGGCATCCCTACCCTGGTGGCGAACTACATTCCGGATGGGATGGACGTGATGCTGCAGTCGGAAAACGGCCTGCTGGGGATGGGGGCTTTTCCCGACGAGCAGACCCTTGATCCTGACATGATCAACGCCGGTAAACAGACCGTGACCGCGCGGACCGGTGCGGCCATTTTCGACTCGGCCCAGTCGTTTGCCATGATCCGCGGCGGCCACGTGGACCTGACCGTGCTGGGCGCATTTGAAGTGGACGTGGAGGGCAACATCGCCTCGTGGATGATCCCCGGGAAGATGGTGAAGGGCATGGGCGGCGCGATGGATCTCGTTGCCGGGGCGCAGAACATCATTGTGGTGATGACCCACGCCTCAAAGAGCGGTGAGTCGAAGCTGCTGCCGCGCTGCACGCTGCCGCTCACGGGCGCGGGCTGTATCCGTCGGGTCCTGACCGATCTCGCGCTGCTGGAAATTCAGGACGGCGCGTTCATCCTGCGGGAATACGCCCCGGGCGTCAGTATTGACGAGATCGTGCGTAAAACGGCAGGGAAAATCATTGTGGCGGACGACGTGCGCGAGATGCGCTTCACCTGAGGGGTCAGCATGAAAAAGGTCATGATTGTCGGGGCAACGCGAACCCCCATTGGCAGTTTTCGCGGATCGCTCTCGTCCCTTTCTGCGGTTGAGCTTGGGGCCGTCACGGTACGGCACCTGCTGGAGAACAGTGGTCTCAGCGCCGAACAGGTAGATGAAATGATTTTCGGCCAGGTGCTGACGGCCGGATGCGGGCAAAACCCCGCCCGCCAGACGGCCATCGGCGCCGGATTGCCCGTCAGCACGCCGGCGACCACCGTCAACCTGGTGTGCGGCGCGGGCTTAAAAGCGGTCCAGCTCGCCGCCCAGGCGATCCGCTGCGGCGACGCGGAGGTGGTTATCGCCGGCGGTCAGGAGAGCATGAGCAACGCCCCATATCTGCTGGACGGCGCACGTGCCGGGCTACGTTTCGGGCATGCGGGCCTCAAGGACAGCATGATTACCGACGGCCTGTGGGACGCATTCAACGATTACCCCATGGGGATCACCGCAGAAAACGTCGCCCGCGAGTATGACATTTCCCGCGAGCAGCAGGACGCCTTCGCCGCCCGCTCGCAGCAAAAAGCGGCGTCCGCCATTGAGTCCGGCCGGCTTGACGCCGAGATAGCGCCGGTGACGGTGAAACAGGGTAAAAAGCCGCTGCTGGTTATTGATCGTGACGAACAGCCCCGACCAGGCACTACTGCAGAGCAGCTTGCGCAGTTGCGCCCCGCCTTTTTGCACGAGGAAGGCACCGTCACGGCGGGGAATGCCTCCACGCTCAACGACGGTGCCGCCGCGGTGCTGCTGATGAGCGAGGAAAAGGCGCGGGAGAGCGGATTGCCTGTCCTTGGCCGCATCGTGAGTTACGCCGTGACGGGCGTTGACCCGTCAGTAATGGGCATGGGCCCGGTCAGCGCCTGCCGGACGGCGCTGGCGCGGGCGGGCTGGACGCTCGACGAGGTGGATCTCATTGAAGCCAATGAAGCCTTTGCCGCCCAGGCGCTGGCGGTGGGCCAGCAACTCGGCTGGGATGAGCGCAAGGTCAACGTTAACGGCGGTGCCATCGCCCTGGGCCATCCGATTGGTGCTTCCGGCTGCCGAATCCTCGTGACCCTGCTGTACGAAATGCAGCGCCGTGACGTCAAAAAAGGGCTCGTCACCCTGTGCGTAGGCGGCGGACAAGGCATTGCCCTGACCGTCGAGCGTTAAACCTCTCGTTGGTACCCGAATAATAAGTAAAGTGAGGAGTCATAATGAGTGTGTTAATGGCCCTGGCGGCGCTGGCACTGCTGATGCTGGCGGCCTACCGCGGATACAGCGTTATTTTGTTTGCGCCGATCGCGGCGCTCGGTGCCGTGCTGCTGACCGATCCGGGGGCCGTCGGCCCGACGTTTACCGGCCTGTTTATGGAAAAGATGGTGGGCTTCGTCAAGCTCTACTTCCCGGTGTTCCTGCTGGGTGCGGTGTTTGGCAAGCTGATTGAGCTTTCCGGCTTCTCACGCTCCATCGTCGCCGCCGCAATCCAGATCCTCGGGCGTCGACACGCCATCCCGGTGATTGTCCTGGTGTGCGCGCTGTTAACCTACGGCGGCGTTTCGCTGTTCGTGGTGGCGTTTGCGGTGTACCCGTTTGCTGCCGAGCTGTTTCGCCAGAGCGGTATCCCTAAACGGCTGATCCCGGCCACCGTGGCGCTGGGGGCATTCTCGTTTACCATGGACGCCCTGCCCGGCACGCCGCAGATCCAGAATATCATCCCCACCAGCTTCTTCGGCACGAACGCCTGGGCGGCCCCGTGGCTGGGGCTTATCGGCTCTCTGTTTATTATCGTCTTTGGCCTGCTCTGGCTGGAGCGCCAGCGCCGGAAGGCGCTCAATAATAATGAAGGTTACGGCACGGATCTGAAAAATGAACCCGAGACGCCGGATAACATTAATCTCCCGCATCCGCTGATTGCTATCTCCCCGCTGCTGGTGGTGGGCATACTGAACCTGCTGTTTACCCGCTGGATCCCCGGCTGGTACGGCGTGAGTCACGAGCTTACCCTGCCCGGCCTGGCGAAACCGATTGTGACCGAGGTGGGCAAGATCACCGCCATCTGGGCCGTGGAGGCGGCGCTGATCGCCGGTATCGTGCTGGTGCTGATTTTTGGCTTTCGCAATATCCGGGGGCGTCTGGCTGAAGGCAGCCGAACGGCGGTGAGCGGAGCCATTCTGGCGGCGATGAATACCGCCTCGGAATACGGTTTCGGCGCGGTTATCGCGGCGCTGCCTGGGTTCCTGGTGTTATCCAAAGCGCTGGCGGCCATTCCGAATCCGCTGCTAAATGAGGCCATCAGCGTGACCGTGCTCGCGGGGATCACCGGTTCGGCATCCGGCGGGATGAGTATTGCCCTTGCCGCCATGTCCGACTCGTTTGTCGCCGCCGCCCATGCGGCCAATATTCCGCTTGAGGTGCTGCACCGCGTGGCCTCGATGGCAAGCGGCGGGATGGATACCCTTCCCCATAACGGCGCGGTGATTACCCTGCTGGCTATCACCGGCCTGAGCCATCGCCAGGCCTACGGCGGCATTTTCGCTATCACCATCATTAAAAGTCTGGCAGTACTTTTTGTCATTGCCGTGTTCTATCTGACCGGCATTGTGTAAGGAGAGAAAAATGAATCTGAACGGTAAAACCGCCCTGGTAACCGGCTCAACCAGCGGCATTGGTCTGGGGATCGCCCGCGTGCTGGCGAAGGCAGGCGCGCAGCTGATCCTCAACGGCTTCGGCGACAGCGCATCGGCACGGGAAGAGATTGCGCAACTGGGCAAAAAGCCGGGCTATCACGATGCGGATCTGCGGGACGTATTGCAGATTGAGGCCATGATGCGCTACGCCGAATCGCAGTTTGGCGGCGTGGACATTCTTGTGAACAACGCCGGGATCCAGCACGTGGCCCCGGTTGACGCCTTCCCGGTAGAGAAATGGAACGACATTATCGCCATTAATCTTTCCGCGGTGTTTCACACCAGCCGGCTGGCGCTGCCGGCCATGCGGGATAAAAACTGGGGGCGCGTCATCAATATCGCCTCCGTTCACGGGCTGGTCGCCTCGAAAGAGAAATCGGCCTACGTTGCGGCCAAGCACGGCGTGGTGGGCTTTACCAAATCCCTGGCGCTGGAAACCGCCCGCACGGGTATTACCGCCAATACTATCTGCCCCGGCTGGGTACTGACCCCGCTGGTGCAGCAGCAAATCGACAAACGTATCGCGGACGGCGTACCGCCGGAGCAGGCTCGCGAACAGCTTCTGGCGGAGAAACAGCCTTCAGGGGAGTTTGTTACCCCGGAACAACTGGGCGAACTGGCGCTATTTTTGTGCAGCGACGGCGCCGTGAACGTTCGCGGCGCCGCGTGGAATATGGATGGCGGCTGGGTTGCTCAGTGATGAACAGGCCGGGTAAGGCAACGTCGCCGCCCGGCTAAATCGCTAGCTTGAGCAGCTGACCTCCAGCCGCTTGCCCCAGTCGGGCGGGCGGCTGACATAGTCATCATCCCGGTCGGCAAACGGCGTGCGCAACGCCAGGTGCAGACGGTGTAGCTCGTCGTACTCCCCCTGCTCTGCCTGCTCAATCGCCCGCTGCGCCAGCCAGTTGCGTAATACCATCGCGGGATTCGCTGCGTTCATCTGCGCCTGACGGGTAGCGTCGTCTACGTGCTCCTGCTGCAGCCGCGTGCGGTACTGTGCAAACCAGTCGTCAAACGCCTGACGGTCAATAAACTCGTCGCGCAGCGGCGAGGCGGCGCTGTGCTGCTCCGTCTGGCCCAGCATTCGGAAGGTGCGGGTGTAATCGCTCCCTTCACGCGCCATCAGGGCAAACAGGCCGTTGAGGATGTCGTTGTCGCCCTTCTCCTGGGTCATCAGCCCCAGCTTGTTACGCATCAGCGTGCCGTATTCCCGCAGCAAAAGGTCCTGATAGCTGTCGAGCGCATCGTTCAGGGCATCAACGTCAATAAACGGCGATAAGGTTTGTGCGAGCCGCTGGAGGTTCCACAGCCCAACCGCCGGCTGATTATCAAAGCTGTAACGCCCCTGATAGTCGGAATGGTTGCAGATATACCCCGGCTGATAATCGTCCAGGAAACCAAACGGACCGTAATCAAAGGTCAGGCCGTGAATCGACATATTGTCCGTGTTCATGACCCCGTGAGCAAAGCCCACCGTTTGCCAGCGCGCAATCATCGTGGCGGTACGGGCAACCACGTCCCGGAACCAGAGAACGTATTTATCCGCCTCATCCTGCAGATGCGCCCAGTGGTGGCAAATGGCGAAGTCCGCGAGCTGGCGAACCTTGTCCGGCTCGCGGCGATAGTAAAAGTGCTCAAAATGACCAAAGCGGAGATGGCTTTGCGCTATGCGCATCAGCATCGCCCCCTTTTCCACCGTTTCGCGCGTCACCGGCGTGTCGCTGGTGACGATCGACAGCGCGCGGGTGGTGGGAATCCCCAGCGTATGCATCGCTTCGGATGCCAGACTTTCGCGTATCGTTGACCGCAATACCGCGCGCCCGTCGCCCATTCGTGAGTAAGGGGTAAGACCTGCGCCTTTCAGATGCCAGTCAACCGTCTCCCCGTTGGGAAGCCGTTGTTCGCCGAGCAGGATCCCCCTGCCGTCACCCAGCTGCCCCGCCCAGACGCCAAACTGGTGTCCGCTATAGACCTGAGCCAGAGGCTGCATACCGGGGAGAAGCGTCTCGCCTCCCCAGACGCCAGCACTGTCTGAACGCTGAAACAGATCGGGCGGAATGGCCAGCTCATCGGCCAGCCGATCGTTATGCCAGATAAGACGTGAATTATGTAACGGTGTTGGTTTGAGTGCGGTGTAAAAGCCAGGCAACTCGTCATGCCAGTGAGCAGTAAAAGACAGGGTCATAAGTCCTCCTGCCTTTAGTGTAGAGGGTTTACCCGGACTTAAACACGGGCGAAAGGCAGGGTTATCGCTGCTGAACGAGCGTCGTGACATGCTCCGCCGAGACGGCTGGCCAGAGCGCACCCTGCATGGCACCAAAATTGAAGGACAGAACGCGCTGCAGCAAACCGTGGTCGTCAATGCCGGAGACGATCACCGACTGGCAGTGCGGCGTTATTTGCCAGAGGATCGCGCGCATAAAAGGCTCGAAAGAAAGCTCAGAAGCACGCTGCTGGATGAATCCTTTATCAAGAATAACCCGTTTAAATAATCCATCATAGACAGCCTTGAGCGATGCAGCACCGGCTCCAAAGTTTGCCAGCACCAGCGGAAAATGGATCGCCATTCTTGCCAACTGCAGATCGTCCTTTCCGTTATTTAAACCTGGATAGTTCTCATTAACAGTAAACTCAAGAAACGGATAACGCTCAAGAATTGAAACAGCATTCCCATTACTTAATAAAAACTCAACAATTGCTGGTGTAATATTGATCCATGCAATTAACTGATGCTGAATAAAAAACAGTTTACAGGTATCAAGCAATTGCAGTTTTTCGTTAAACAGCACTAACTCCTCTGCCGCTGAAAGCCGAGGGATAACGAGCTCAGTGGGGATCCTCACATCGGTGCCGACGCCAGTAAAGTTAACCAGTATTTCTAAACCTTTTAGCTCACCTGCGCTATTACGGGCAGGCAGAAGCATCAGTTCAGACTGGTAAGCATTATCTAGCGTAATAATCATTGCACTCGCCCCGCATTAAAGATGAGAGAGGACATCCTGGAGCAATTGCTGACACAATTCCACTGTCTTGATTTTAATAAGTTTAATTTCATTAGTTCCGTATTAATTTTCAGATTTATCCCTGAATCTAAAATAATCTTATCCTGGTTACTGAATAATAGCCAGTTTTAGATAAAACAGACACATAAGGATGTTGCTAATTTAGGTAAATTTAACTTTAATCAGCTTATTTGAGAAAAACGGCATGGTTTAATAGTTACCATGCCGACATAAGAAACGTGTTCGGGCAGTCTAAATACGTCGCGCCTGCCAGAAATTTTTACGCCAGTACACGTTATCGAGAGAAGAGCGCATCACGCCGCGGCTGGTAGAGGCATGAATAAACTGATTGTCTGTATCATATATCCCAACATGCAGGCCGCTTTCTCCCGATCCGGTTTTGAAAAAGACCAGATCACCGGGAAGGAGATCGTCTTTATCAATTTCAGTGCCTATTTCCGCCTGCTTGCGCGTGTCTCGCGGAAGCTGTAAATCAAACTTGTCACGAAACGTCATCAGGACAAAGCCTGAGCAGTCCACCCCACCGCGGCTCATGCCGCCGTAGCGATAAGGCGTGCCGCGCCAGTTGCTCAGCTGATCGTTAAGGCTGGCAATAACGGTGATAGAATCCGATAGCCGCGGATTAGGCGGCGGTGCACGATGGCTGCTGCATCCCGCAAGAAAGAGTGCCGCCACGAAGAGAAACCAGAATCGCATTTTCAGACGAATCCTCTGCTTTTATTGTTCTTTTGGTAATTTAGCGTGCAATTGTGTTCACAGGCAAGAAACGGTTACTCCTGCCCGGTAGAAATCAGCATCTTATGTCCCTCTATATCCAGCCTGCGGAACGACATGTTGTAGGCGCGGGCAAGATTTGGCGGCGTAAGGACCCGATCCCGCGTACCGCTGGCGATCATCCTGCCGCGCGACAGAAGCCACACGCGATGGGCGTGACGTAACGTATGGTTAAGATCGTGGCTGCTCATCACTACGGCGATACCTTTTCTGCTCAGAGCGCTTAGCAGGTTATCCAGCGCCGCCTGCTGGGCAACATCCAGACCGCTCATCGGTTCATCCAGCAGCAGCATCCTCCCGTGAGGATTGCCCGCGGGATGGATCTGCAGAATGACCGCCGCCAGACGCACCCGCTGCCATTCCCCCCCGGAAAGCTGGCTGGCATGCCGGGACAGTTTATCTTCCAGCCCTAACGCCGCAGCCACTTCCTCCAGCAGTGCCGTATGCTGTTTGTCGTGCAGATGCAGCATCAGATAATGCCAGACCGGCATCGCAAAAGGCGGTACCTGCTGCTGCACCAGGTAGCTGCGCCGGTGGGCCAGCGAGGCGGGTGACCAGTCGACCAAAGCATGTTCCAGCAGCGTAATCTGCCCTGGCCCGGTGGTCAGCCCCGCCATCCGCGCCAGCAGCGTGCTTTTACCCGCGCCGTTTGGCCCGACGAGATGCAGGATTTCACCCGAATTGATGTCGCAGGTCACCGGCTCCAGACGCCCCTTCTCGGCGACGTCCGTGAGCTGCATCAGCAGCGACATTATTTCGCCAGCGCCAGCTTAATAGATTCCATGACGATCGGGTCCTCAGGCGTCATATCCGGCGAAAAACGCTGAACGACCTGGCCGTCACGGCCAATCAGGAATTTTTCGAAGTTCCACAGAATATCGTCCGGATAGAGCGGCGCGCGGCCTTTGCTGGCCATGCGCTCGTAAAAACCGCTCTCTTCCGGCGCAACGGCCTTCGGCGCGGCGGCAATCAGCTTCGCATACAGCGGATGGCGGTCTTCACCGTTGACGTCAATTTTGCTGAACATCGGGAACGTCACGCCATAAGTGGTACTGCAGAAGGTTTTGATCTCTTCTTCGCTGCCCGGCTCCTGGCCCAGGAACTGGTTGCACGGGAAGCCCAGCACGGTAAAACCGTCTTTCTCCCAGGCCTTCTGAATATTCTCCAGCTGCTCGTACTGCGGCGTCAGGCCGCATTTCGATGCCACGTTGACGATGAGCAACACCTTGCCTTTGTAGCTTTCCAGCGTGGTGTTATCCCCATCAATGGTGGTCACTTCGGTATTCAGGATATCTGACTGCATAGCATTTCCTCAGGTTGTCGATTTAACGTCCAGCTTTTAATAGTAGCCAGATAAAGACTGGCGCGCCCAGCGTTGCGGTCACCACGCCAACAGGCAATTCTGCGGCCGTCAGGGCGAGACGGGCGATGATGTCGGCCACCAGCAGCGTGGCTGCCCCGGCAACCGCCGAGGCCGGAAGCAAGGTTCGATGATCCGTGAAGCCGCAAAGACGCAGCATGTGCGGAATGACCAGCCCAATAAAGCCAATCGCCCCCGCCAGGGCCACGCTCACGCCTACCAGCCAGCCAATGGCAATGACCAGTACGTTACGCCAGAAACCAATCGGCATGCCGAGCTGGCGGGCTGAGGTTTCACCCAGCGCGAGCATATTCAGCGGCTGGGCCTGCAGCGCAGCCCACGCGATGACCGGCACCAGCAGCGCCATTAGCCAGCCCTGGTGCCAGTCGACGCCGCCAAAGCCGCCCATCATCCAGTACATGAGCTGACGCAGGTCAAAGGAGGTCGAGAAGTAGACCGCCCAGGTCATCAGCGCGCTACAGATGATCCCCAGCGCCACGCCGGCAAGCAGCAGCCGGCTGGTCGACAGGTGCCGTCTGGCAAAGCGAAGAAGAATGACTGTGATTAGCAGTGCGCCGAGAATGGCGCTCAGGCTAATGCTCCAGCCGGAGAGTTCTCCCCCGCCCAGCATCACCGCCGCAATCAGCCCGACGCCTGCACCGTTCGACACCCCCAGCAGGCCGGGCTCCGCCAGTGGGTTTTCGAACAGCGCCTGCATAATGGTGCCAGACAGCGCCAGCGCGGCGCCGACCAGGATCACCGCGACGGTGCGCGGCAGGCGAATTTGCCAGACGAAGAGCTGCCCGTCAGGCCCCAGCCAGCTTTCAGGCCCGATCCAGCTGTCGCCTGCGCAGAGGCTAATACCCGCGGCAAGAATAAGCAGCAGCGCCAGCAGAAGCAGGCGACGCCGATCGGAACGGTGCTGGCGATGAGCATAATCAAGCATGTGTACGGTTTGTTAGCGAGTGATGTATTTGATTTTACGGCGTGTTTGCCGGAGAGCGCAAAGAAAAAAGGCCGCGTGGGCGGCCTTTTTGGTTAGTTCATATTACTCTGCTTTAGGCGTTGCGTTTTCGACGCGGCTCTTTAACTTCTGGCCGGGTCTGAAGGTCACCACGCGGCGGGCTGTAATGGGAATATCTTCCCCCGTCTTCGGGTTACGGCCCGGACGTTGGTTTTTGTCTCGCAAATCAAAATTGCCAAAACCGGAGAGTTTTACCTGCTCACCATTTTCCAGAGCACGACGGATCTCTTCGAAAAACAGCTCTACCAGCTCTTTGGCATCCCGTTTGCTAAGCCCAAGCTTATCAAACAGATATTCTGACATTTCAGCTTTTGTAAGCGCCATAGGTTCAATCCCTCAATGATGCCTGGAATCGCTCTTTTAATGCCTCTACACATTTGGCGACGGTAGCGGCAATCTCCTCTTCTTCGAGTGTACGGCTGGTATCCTGAAGGATAAGGCTGATAGCGAGGCTCTTGAAACCTTCTGCTACGCCCTTGCCGCGGTACACGTCAAATAAGTTTACGCCAACTACCTGATTTACGCCAACTTTCTTACATTCGGCCAAAATATCTGCTGCGGGCACGTTTTCAGCGACCACAACCGCGATATCACGGCGGTTCGCCGGGAAGCGGGAGACGTCCTGCGCCTGAGGAATGACGCGGTCTGCAACCGGGCTCCACTCCAGCTCGAACACGATGGTACGGCCGTTCAGGTCCAGCTTACGCTCCAGCTCCGGGTGGACAACGCCAATGAAACCAACGCGTTTGCCGTCTAAATAAATCGCCGCGCTCTGGCCCGGATGGAGCGCAGGAATCGCTTCCGCGCGGAATTCAATTTCAGATAATTTACCGGTCAGATCCAGAATCGCTTCCAGATCGCCCTTCATATCGTAGAAATCAACCGTGCCTTTTGCCAGGTCCCAGTGCTCTTCATAGCGGTTACCGCTGATGGCACCAGCCAGCATGAGATCCTGACGGATGCCTAAATTTGCCTGATTATCCGGCACAAAGCGTAAACCGCTTTCGAAAATGCGCACGCGGTTTTGCTGGCGGTTCTGGTTGTAAACGATAGTCCCCAGCAGGCCCGTCCACAGGGACAGACGCATCGCGGACATTTCGCTGGAGATTGGGCTTGGCAGGATCAGCGCTTCCTGACCCGGATGGATCAGCTGCTGCAGCTTAGGATCAACGAAGCTGTAAGTGATCACTTCCTGGTAGCCTTTGTCGTTCAGCATGGTTTTCACACGCTTCAGGGACAGGTCGGCTTCACGGTGGGTGCCCATCACCAGACCCGCCTGCACAGGCTCGTCAGGGATGTTGTTGTAGCCGTAAACACGGGCCACTTCTTCCACCAGATCTTCTTCAATTTCCATGTCGAAACGCCATGACGGCGCAACGGCCTTCCACTCGTCCTGACCTTCGGTCACTTCGCAGCCCAGGCGCGTCAGGATGTCGGTCACCTGCGCGTCGGCAACGTGGTGACCAATCAGGCGATCCAGCTTGCTGCGGCGCAGGGTAATGGTCGCACGCTTCGGCAGGGTCGCTTCGTTGGTGACGTCGATAACCGGGCCCGCTTCGCCGCCGCAGATGTCGATCAGCAGGCGGGTTGCACGCTCCATCGCTTTGTACTGCAGCGCCGGGTCAACGCCGCGCTCGTAGCGGTGAGACGCGTCGGTGTGCAGGCCATGACGGCGCGCGCGGCCGGTGATGGAGAGCGGGCTGAAGAACGCACATTCCAGCAGGACGTTTTGCGTTTCGTCATTGACGCCAGAGTGTTCGCCACCAAAGATACCGCCCATCGCCAGCGCTTTGCTGTGGTCAGCAATCACCAGGGTGTCGGCGTTCAGTTTGGCTTCTGTGCCGTCCAGCAGCACCAGGGTTTCCCCCTCTTTCGCCATGCGCACAACGATGCCGCCGTCGATACGATCTTTATCGAACGCGTGCATCGGCTGGCCCAGTTCCAGCAGAACGTAGTTAGTGACGTCAACCACAGCGTCGTTTGAGCGGATACCGCAGCGGCGCAGCTTCTCTTTCATCCAAAGCGGGGTTGGCGCTTTAACATTAATGCCTTTTACCACGCGACCGAGGTAGCGCGGGCAGGCATCAGCAGCGTCAACCTGAATCGGTAGCACGTCACTGATGGTCGCTTCAACCGGCACAATCTCCGGCGCGTTGAGTTCGGTCTGGTTCAGTACGGCCACGTCGCGCGCCACGCCGATGATACCTAAGCAGTCGGCACGGTTTGGCGTGACACTGATTTCGATAGTATTGTCATCAAGCTTCAGGTATTCACGGATATCGGTGCCAACTGGCGCATCCAGCGGCAGCTCGATGATGCCGTTGTGGTCGTCGGAAATACCCAGCTCGGAGAAGGAGCACAGCATGCCTTCAGACGGCTCACCGCGCAGCTTGGCCGCTTTGATTTTGAAATCACCCGGCAGTACGGCACCGACGGTCGCCACGGCCACCTTCAGGCCCTGACGGCAGTTTGGCGCACCGCAGACGATGTCCAGCAGACGGTCGCCGCCTACGTTCACTTTTGTCACGCGCAGTTTGTCAGCGTTAGGGTGCTGGCCGCACTCGACCACTTCACCCACCACGACGCCGTTGAAGGCACCGGAAACCGGCTCAACGCCGTCAACTTCCAGGCCCGCCATGGTGATCTGGTTGGAAAGCGCTTCGCTGTCCAGCGTGGTGTTAACCCATTCGCGTAACCACAGTTCACTGAATTTCATTGTTCTGTCCTGCCCTTATTTAAACTGTTTGAGGAAACGCAGATCGTTTTCGAAGAATGCACGTAAGTCGGTCACGCCGTAGCGCAGCATGGTCAAACGCTCCATGCCCATGCCGAAGGCAAAGCCGGAGTATACTTCCGGATCGATACCCACGTTGCGCAGCACGTTTGGATGCACCATGCCGCAGCCCAGCACTTCCAGCCATTTGCCGTTTTTACCCATCACGTCAACTTCCGCAGACGGTTCGGTGAACGGGAAGTAGGACGGACGGAAACGAACCTGCAAATCTTCCTCAAAGAAGTTGTTCAGGAAATCGTGCAGCGTGCCCTTCAGGTTGGTGAAGCTGATGTTTTTATCAACAATCAGACCTTCCATCTGGTGGAACATTGGGGTGTGGGTCTGATCGTAGTCGTTACGATACACGCGGCCCGGCGCGATGATGCGGATTGGTGGTTCCTGATCCTTCATGGTACGGATCTGAACGCCAGAGGTCTGGGTACGCAGCAGACGCGTCGCGTCAAACCAGAAAGTGTCGTGGTCAGCGCGTGCCGGATGATGGCCAGGAATGTTCAGGGCGTCGAAGTTGTGGTAATCATCTTCGATTTCCGGGCCAGTCGCCACGGTAAAGCCGAGCTCACCGAAGAAACTTTCAATACGATCGATAGTACGAGTAACCGGATGCAGACCACCGTTTTCAATACGGCGACCCGGCAGAGAAACGTCGATGGTTTCTGCCGCAAGACGCGCGTTTAGTACCGCGCTCTCCAGCTCGGCCTTACGCGCGTTCAGCGCCTGCTGAACCTGCTCTTTGGCTTCGTTAATCACCGCACCCGCTGCCGGGCGTTCTTCTGGCGGCAGTTCACGCAGGGTTGTCATTTGAAGGGTCAGGTGCCCTTTCTTCCCAAGATATTCGACGCGGACATTGTCTAACGCGGCAACATCTGAGGCCTGATTAATGGCGGCTGTTGCACTGGCAACCAGCTCTGCGAGATGTGACATGATTTTCCTCATTATGTCGGTGCAGACACCGATTTGGTGGAGTTATTCTCTCAAATTCAGGCACAAAAAAAGCCTCCATCGGGAGGCTTATCTGGCGCTGTTTTTCGTTTCATCTTTCACGCGCTAGCCTCCTGGAGTCAGGTGCTAAAGTAAAAGAAGAAGCGGAAAATAGCAGCATTCATGCTTGCGTTACCTTGTTGGGTAAAAACCGGTAAGACCTTATTGAAAAGCCTGCACGGATAAATGTCAATCTTCTGATGGTGTTAAATGAAAAGAGGGAGCCAGGCCCCCTCTCTCAACTGGCTTATGCCAGTGCTGCTTTCGCTTTTTCGACCAGAGCGGTGAACGCTACTTTGTCGAATACTGCGATGTCAGCCAGGATCTTACGGTCGATTTCAACAGAGGCTTTTTTCAGGCCGTTGATGAATTTGCTGTAAGAAATACCGTTCTGACGTGCTGCTGCGTTGATACGCGCAATCCACAGTTGACGGAACTGACGCTTACGCTGACGACGGTCACGGTAAGCGTACTGACCTGCTTTGATAACAGCCTGGAAGGCAACGCGGTATACGCGTGAACGCGCACCGTAGTAGCCTTTAGCTTGTTTCAAAATTTTCTTGTGACGTGCACGTGCAATTACACCACGTTTTACGCGAGCCATATGTGCTCTCCTGTATCTATATTCTTAGTAAAAAATTAAACGTTAACGGCTTATGCGTACGGCAGGCACGCGATAACCAGACCCAGATCGCCTTTAGAAACAAGGCCTTTTGGACGCAGGTGACGTTTACGCTTAGTAGATTTTTTGGTCAGAATATGACGCAGGTTTGCGTGCTTACGCTTAAATCCACCACCACCGGTTTTTTTGAAGCGCTTAGCAGCACCGCGTACGGTCTTAATTTTTGGCATCTTAATAACTTCCACTTCGCATTGTTAAATAAACGAAACATAGGCGAACAAAACCTATGAAACCCGAAGGCTCCACAGATTTTGCTGCTTGAAGGCCTTACTGTTTCTTCTTAGGAGCGAGCACCATGATCATCTGGCGGCCTTCGATCTTCGTAGGGAAGGATTCGACTACTGCCAGTTCACTCAGATCGTCACGGACGCGGTTAAGCACTTCCATACCAATCTGTTGGTGGGCCATCTCACGACCGCGGAAACGCAGCGTGATCTTGGCCTTATCGCCATCTTCCAGAAAGCGAATCAGGCTGCGGAGTTTTACCTGATAATCGCCATCGTCGGTACCAGGACGGAATTTGATTTCCTTAACCTGGATAACTTTTTGCTTCTTCTTCTGTTCCTTAGAAGACTTACTCTTTTCATAAAGGAACTTGCCGTAGTCCATGATACGACAAACTGGCGGTTCGGCGTTAGGGCTGATTTCAACTAAATCTACTCCAGCTTCTTCAGCCTTTTCGATCGCTTCTCTCAGACTCACAATCCCCAGCTGCTCGCCTTCCAGACCTGTTAAGCGAACTTCCTGGGCGCGAATCTCGCCATTGATACGATTCGGACGTGCCGTTTGAACTCGTTTTCCGCCTTTAATACCTTATTCCTCCAGTTGTTGAAGACTGCGGCTGCGAATCTCTTGTTGCAGCTTCTCAATCACTTCACTTACGTCCAGGCTGCCCAGGTCTTTACCACGGCGGGTGCGAACGGCAACTTTGCCTGCTTCCACCTCTTTATCACCACAGACCAACATATACGGGACACGACGTAAAGTGTGCTCGCGGATTTTAAAGCCAATCTTCTCATTTCTCAAGTCTGCTTTTACGCGAATGCCCGCATTTTGTAGTTTCTGCGTCAATTCTTTAACGTAATCTGCCTGAGAATCGGTAATGTTCATCACCACGACCTGCACTGGCGCAAGCCAGGTTGGGAAGAAGCCCGCGAACTCTTCGGTCAGGATGCCGATGAAGCGCTCCAGAGAACCGAGAATAGCACGGTGAATCATGACCGGTACCTGACGCTCGTTGTCTTCGCCAACATAAGAGGCGCTTAAACGCTGCGGCAGGGAGAAGTCCAGCTGTACAGTACCGCACTGCCATGCGCGATCGAGGCAGTCATACAGGGTAAATTCAATTTTCGGACCGTAGAATGCGCCCTCGCCCAGCTGGTATTCGAACGGAATACCGTTCTCTTCCAGCGCTACGGCGAGATCCGCTTCTGCGCGATCCCAGGTCTCATCGCTACCGATACGTTTTTCCGGACGCGTTGAGAGTTTGACCACGATCTTCTCGAAGCCAAAGGTGCTGTACATATCGTAGACCATACGAATACAGGCGTTAACTTCATCACGAACCTGATCTTCAGTACAGAAGATATGCGCATCATCCTGCGTAAAGCCACGCACGCGCATCAGACCGTGCAGCGCACCCGATGGCTCGTTGCGATGGCAGCTACCGAACTCCGCCATACGCAGCGGCAGGTCGCGGTAGGATTTCAGACCCTGGTTGAAGATCTGAACGTGCCCCGGGCAGTTCATTGGCTTGATGCAGTATTCACGGTTCTCGGACGAGGTGGTGAACATCGCATCTTTGTAGTTGTCCCAGTGGCCGGTTTTTTCCCACAGCACACGGTCCATCATGAACGGGCCTTTCACTTCCTGATACTGGTACTCTTTCAGCTTGGAACGTACGAACGTTTCCAGTTCACGGAAGATAGTCCAGCCATCGTTATGCCAGAACACCATACCCGGCGCTTCTTCCTGCATGTGGTACAGGTCAAGCTGCTTACCGATTTTACGGTGGTCACGCTTCGCGGCCTCTTCCAGGCGCTGCAGGTACGCGTTCAGGGCTTTCTTATCCGCCCACGCGGTACCATAGATACGCTGCAACATCTTGTTGTTGCTGTCGCCACGCCAGTAGGCGCCAGCGATCTTCATCAGTTTGAAATGATGACAGAAGCGCATGTTCGGCACGTGCGGTCCACGGCACATGTCGACGTATTCTTCGTGATGGTACAAGCCAGGCTTGTCATCATGAGCAATGTTTTCATCGAGAATAGAGACTTTATAGCTCTCGCCACGCTTGACGAAGGTTTCACGCGCTTCGTGCCAGCTGACTTTCTTCTTGATGACGTCATAGTTGGTCTCGGCGAGCTCGTGCATACGTTTTTCGAGCGCGTCGATATCTTCCTGGGTCAGGGTGTGGTCAAGATCAACGTCGTAGTAGAAACCGTTGTCGATAACCGGACCGATCGCCATTTTGGTGTTTGGCCACAGCTGCTTGATAGCATGACCCAACAGGTGTGCGCAGGAGTGACGAATGATCTCCAGACCTTCTTCGTCTTTCGCGGTGATGATTGCAAGCGTCGCATCGTTTTCAATCAGATCGGACGCATCAACCAGCTCACCGTTCACACGGCCGGCGATGGTCGCTTTCGCGAGGCCAGGACCGATGTCCAGGGCGACATCCATAGGGCTAACAGCGTGGTCGAAATGGCGTTGGCTGCCATCAGGAAGAGTAATTACAGGCATTTTATATCCTTATTTGCAGTGATGCCCCACACATAAGAGCATATACAAAGAAAATAATCGTGATTTGACAATAGATTACGACACCATCTGACCAACAATCGTCAAATTGGTTCGTCATCATGCACCTGCCGAATTCAGATTAATGCGGATTTACGGCAAGCGACGTAATGTTAACACTATCAGCAAGGAGATTGCACCCTCTGCAGCCAGAATGATGGGCTGGCACGTAGCGTAAATTTGCAGATTGCATCTCTCCGGCGCTCGCATTTCAGACATGCTGGGCTACTCTTGAACATGCCTTTTATATCAACAGGTGCATACCATGAATGTATCCAGTAGAACGGTTGTGATTTTGAACATCCTTTCCGCAACAGGTCTAGTGTTGATCCTCGCCGAACGATTCCACTGGTTCTGAGCCGACCCCTTGTTGGCATAACTCGATCGCTCCCGGGAAGGCGCATCTTTTGGCCCCGTTTGATAGACTATGCGTATCAACGAACAAGGATTAGGTTATGCCAACAAAACGATTTGCCGTAAAACACTGGAAAATGGTGCTGGTGCTGGTTGCCATCTGCGGTGCAATGCTGTTATTTCGGTGGGCGGCAATGATTTGGGGCTAAGTACAAATAAAAATAAATGCCGTTGCGCGTGATGAGAATTTATTGGCGCGGGTTAACCATAATAATGAAAACGGGCCGACACTTTCATCGGCCCGCTATGATTACATTTTATAGCCCAGCGAAATCGTGGTTCTGCGATCGGTATGATCCGGTGCCGTTTCTGGCGGTGAAGAGTTCCAGGTCACGTTGTAGGCCAATTTCAAGCCGAAGTGTTCATTGATAGCCACGTTCAAAGCGCTTTCGGAGTTCAGCGTCGTATCCTCGGCACCAAACACAGAAACACCCTGCGTAAATTTGGTGTTGTCGGTCATCTGCCAGGCATACGTGCCGGAAGCATAGCCCAGCGGCTGGGTTTCATTTTCGCCATTGGTGTACTCGTCATAGCGGACACCAGGACCGAATTCGAAACGGAGGCTGTGTACCGGACCATTCAGGAACTGACGACCATAACCGGCGGTGAACACATCGCGCTGGCGATAGCCGTTGAAGCGGTCAGTTAACCAACTTGCCTGACCAAAGATGTAGTCATAGTCGGTCATGTTGTAACGGCTACGTCCACCGACCGCGTATTTCTCGGATGAGCGTTCATCGTTAGCGGACGTATTGCTGGCATTCCCCCACAGCGACCATGCAGTGGTATTGCCGTACCAGGTCAGGGTGCTGTCCGCCGTCAGAGAAGAGCTTTTCGTATTACCCGATTGCGCGAGATACCCGGCGTTCAGGTTACCTTCAAACGGTTTTTTGGCAGTGGAGGGATCGTCCATGACAGTAAAAACGGTGTCATCGGCGGCTGCATTCAGTGATGCAAAAACGCCACCCGCCAGCATCAGTGCTGCGGGTACTGTCTTCAAAAGCTTCATTTTATTTAAGGAGTCCGTACAACAAAAAAAGAGACCACCACGGTCTCGGAAACTTTCTTGAGGATCAATGACAAGGCGTCCAGAGAAAGGTAACAAATTATAAAAAGGCGCAAATAACATAGCAATATTTTCTTATTTCATTTTTTGAATAAGAACGATCTCAAAACGCGTTTTATTTTATATATCCCTCATCGCATTTATGTCAGCATTCATTTTTAAAATCATACTGTTATTTACATTGCCTTCCTGTCGATCGGTGCCAGGCTTAAAAGAACCCATGCTAAAAGGAGGTTATGATGGCTTCTATTTATACGCTGACGCTCTCCCCTTCCCTCGACTCCGCGACCATAACGCCGCAGATTTACCCGGAAGGTAAACTACGCTGTAGCGCACCCGTATTTGAGCCGGGCGGCGGCGGGATTAACGTTGCGCGCGCGATTACCCACCTCGGCGGTAAAGCGACTGCCATATTTCCGGCCGGTGGTGCCACGGGGGAGCATCTTGTTGCCTTGCTGGCCGATGAACAGGTTGCCGTGGATACCGTAGACGCCAAAGACTGGACCCGGCAGAACCTGCATGTCCACGTTGAGTCCAGCGGGGAACAGTATCGTTTCGTTATGCCAGGCGCCAGGCTGAGCGATGATGAGTTTCGTCAGCTGGAAGAAAAGGTGCTAACCATTGAAAGCGGCTCGCTGCTGGTCATCAGCGGTAGCCTGCCGCCAGGTGTCAAAACAGAAAAGCTGACAGCACTGGTTGATGCCGTACTTCAGCGCGGAATTCGCTGCATTGTCGACAGTTCAGGCGAAGCCCTGCAGGCGGCATTAGAACCCGGACAGCTTGAGCTGGTTAAGCCTAACCAGAAAGAGCTGAGTGCGCTTGTTAATCGCGAACTTAGCCAGCCGGATGACGTGCGTACTGCCGCAGAAGAACTGGTTCGCAGCGGCAAAGCGCACCGCGTTGTCGTCTCTCTCGGTCCTCAGGGTGCGCTGGCCGTCGACAAGACGGGCTTTGTGCAGGTTGTTCCGCCCCCAATGAAGAGCCAGAGCACCGTCGGCGCAGGCGACAGTATGGTCGGCGCGATGGCGCTGAAGCTGGCGCAGGGCGCATCACTTCTGGAGATGACGCGCTATGGCGTCGCGGCGGGGAGTGCCGCCACCATCAATCAGGGAACGCGCCTGTGTTCGCTTGCCGATACGCAGAAAATCGTCGATTACCTGTCACGAAGCTAACCGATATATCCCCCTCCTGACGGAGGGGGAATATCTGTGGAAGTCGCCAAATATGGCGTATCGACTATGCTAAAAAAACTTTCAGGATAACAACGAGGTGAATTATGAGCAGTGGTGATATCACCCGCTACGTCGTGACCATCAGCCTTCATGAAGCATCGCTGACCGAGCTTAACGAGCTCAACAATGCCTTTACACGGGCGAATTTCCTGCTCACGCTAACGGATGACGAAGGTCATATTCATGATTTAGGCACCCTGGCGTTTGGCCTGATCGCAGCCCTGAGTGAAGAAGAGGTGCATGCGCTGGCCGCCAGCCTGGTGGAAAGCGTGACCGACAAGCCTGCCGACATCACCGTGGAGACGTGGGAACGCTGGCAGAAAAAAGAACAATAAGTGCCCTGCATGAAATTAATCCGCTCAGGTGTGCGTTAGTTCGTATTTTTTTACCGCAGTTATGCGCTAACTTTATGATCTGGCAGACAACATGGGAGAGTCAACATGTGGCAGGCAATTAGTCATCTTTTACATGAGCAATTGGGTGAAGGTGAAATTGAACTGCGTAACGAGCTGCCGGGCGGGGAAATTCACGCCGCGTGGCATTTACGCTACGCAGGACGCGATTTGTTCGTTAAATGCGACGAGCGAGAGCTGCTCCCGATTTTTACCGCTGAAGCCGATCAGCTTGAACTGTTGTCCCGTAGTAAAACGGTGACGGTACCAGAGGTGCTGGCCGTGGGCAGTGACCGGGACTACAGCTTTCTGGTGATGGACTATCTCCCTGCCCGCCCGTTGGACGCCCATAATGCCTTTATTCTCGGGCAACAGTTAGCGCGCCTGCACCAGTGGAGCGACCAGCCCCAGTTTGGTCTCGACTTCGACAACGACCTTTCCACCACGCCGCAGCCCAATGCCTGGCAGCGCCGCTGGTCGACGTTCTTTGCCGAGCAGCGCATCGGATGGCAGCTTGAACTGGCCGCAGAGAAAGGGCTGGAATTTGGCAACATTGATGCCATCGTCGAGCATGTGCAACAGCGCCTGGCCTCCCACCAGCCTCAGGCGTCTTTGCTGCACGGTGATTTATGGTCCGATAACTGCGCGCTGGGCCCCAACGGCCCGTATATCTTCGACCCGGCCTGCTACTGGGGCGACAGAGAGTGCGATTTGGCCATGTTGCCCCTGCATCCTGAACAACCGCCGCAAATATACGATGGCTATCAGTCTGTCTCCCCCCTGCCGCCGGACTTCCTTGAGCGCCAGCCCGTGTATCAGCTCTATACGCTGATGAACCGAGCCATTCTTTTTGGCGGGCAACATCTGGTCAACGCCCAGCGCGCGCTTGAACGCGTGCTTGCGGCTTAAAGACAAAACGGGTGGCCTTGCCGCCACCCTAATTCGTTACAGAAAACCGAGCAGTGAGAAGAAGAAATATCCCGCCACGATGATGATAACCGGCAGGATATAGAGCGGGAAAATTTGCAGGAAAATGGTGTGACGAGGCACCACAATGCGGGATTCAATCTGCTCCCGGCTCATTCCTTCAGGACCTTTCGCCTTCTCAAGGATAAGCTGATCTTCCACCCCTTCGCGTAAAAAACGGGTCTGGCGACTCATTCGTGCGCCCGATGCCTGCAGCGCCATCGCAATAAAAATCAGCGCATAGATAATCCAGAACCCGACATTCAGCTGCTGGTGAAAGTCCGGCGTTGGCGAGTTGAACCAGAAGACGTTCAGGAACGGGGTGTTAAACCGCACCATCTCAATCATGACATGCGCAAAATCAAGCATTACCGCATTAATGCCCGGCTGTTTTTCGCTGTGATCGTACATAAACTTCAGCACGGAGATCAGCGTAGAAATGACGGCGGGAATAAAAATCACCCAGCCTGCAATACGTTTTAAGACAGCAATGCGTCCAGCTTGTTGATACGTCATCAGTTCCTCTTCATAAAGACGCGTGATTTGAGCCTAAGTCTACCTGCTGGACATCAATTTCGCCCGCTCTTTAAAAGCAATATGCTAAATTGCAGACTGTGCTTAGCACTTATCGTCTGTCGAACACCTGGATAAGGAGACGTTGTGATGTCGACACCGCGCCAGATACTTGCCGCTATTTTTGACATGGATGGATTACTGATTGATTCCGAGCCGTTGTGGGATCGCGCCGAGCTGGATGTGATGGCCAGCCTGGGGGTTGATATCAGTCGCCGTAATGAACTTCCCGACACGCTGGGCCTGCGTATTGATATGGTCGTTGACCTGTGGTACGCCCAACAGCCGTGGGTTGGGCCCGATCGCGACGAAGTCACCTCGCGTATTATCAGCCGCGCCATCGCGCTGGTGGAGGAGAACAAGCCGCTCTTGCCGGGCGTACATGAGGCTGTCGCGCTGTGCAAATCTCAGGGGCTGAAGGTTGGCCTGGCTTCCGCTTCACCGCTGCATATGCTGGAAAAAGTGCTGATCATGTTTGAGCTGCGCGACAGTTTTGACGCCCTGGCGTCTGCGGAAAAACTGCCCTACAGCAAGCCGCATCCGCAGGTCTATATGGACTGCGCCGCGAAGCTGGGTCTTGATCCGCTTACCTGCGTCGCGCTGGAAGATTCAGTAAACGGCATGGTGGCCTCCAAAGCCGCGCGTATGCGCTCCATTGTGGTTCCCGATGAAGAAAATCGCCACGATCCGCGGTATGCTCTTGCCGACGTTAAGCTGAATTCGCTGGCTGAACTGACGGTACAACACCTGCGCGGCGAATAGCCCCTCCTACAGGCAGCGTCATGCTGCCTGATAAAAACAAAACACAGTTTCATTTTGTTTGCTTTTCTCATCCCTGCCTCCTATCTTTAACGTCAACACGACGATAACCAGCTTCTGAGGCGCGTATGATACTGGACACCTTTACTCTTTCAGGCAAAGTAGCCCTCATCACCGGGTGCGATACCGGGCTGGGGCAAGGCATGGCTATTGCGCTGGCGCAGGCAGGTTGCGATATCGTTGGGGTAAATCGCAAAGCTCCAGAGAAAACGGCCAGCGCCGTCACCGCCCTGGGAAGACGTTTTGTGGCTATTCGGGCCGATCTGAGCCAGCAGGAAAATCTTCAGTACGTCGTGGACACCGCCGTGGCGGAGATGGGACGAATTGATATTCTGGTGAACAATGCCGGGACGATTCGCCGGGAGGAGGCTCTGACTTTCAGCGAAAAAGACTGGGATGACGTTATGAACCTGAATCTCAAGTCGCTCTTTTTCCTCTCTCAGGCGGTCGCTAAGCGATTTATCACCCAGGGCCAGGGCGGCAAAATTATCAATATCGCCTCTATGCTCTCCTTTCAGGGCGGCATTCGCGTGCCGTCGTATACCGCCTCGAAAAGCGGCGTGCTGGGGATCACGCGCCTGCTGGCAAATGAGTGGGCGCTACATGGCATCAACGTGAATGCCATCGCGCCGGGCTACATGGCGACGAACAACACGCAGCAGCTTCGCGATAACGAACAGCGTAACGCGGAGATCCTTGACCGCATCCCGGCGGGTCGATGGGGAATACCGGATGACCTTCAGGGGCCGGTCGTCTTTTTAGCCTCCCCCGCATCAGATTACGTGAATGGTCACACCTTAGCCGTCGACGGCGGCTGGCTGGCGCGCTGAGGCGCGTTTGTGACAAACAGTTACACCGTCACCTCTTTCGCCCACTGTATAAAAACCCTATACTGTATAAATTGACAGTTTCGTGGGTTTTATCATGACGGCGGAAGGCCACCTGCTTTTTTCAATTGCGTGCGCAGTATTTGCCAAAAACGCAGAACTTACTCCCGTGCTTGCACAGGGAGACTGGTGGCATATTGTCCCTTCCGCCGTTTTAACCTGTCTGCTGCCCGATATTGACCACCCAAAATCCTTCCTCGGACAGCGCCTGAAGTGGGTGTCGAAGCCCATCGCCCGCGCGTTCGGCCACCGCGGGTTTACCCACAGCCTGCTGGCCGTTTTTGGCCTGCTCACGCTTTTCTATTTAAAAGTCCCTGAAAGCTGGATAGTGCCGGGCGATGCCATTCAGGGCATGGTGCTGGGTTATTTAAGCCATATCCTCGCCGATATGCTGACGCCCGCAGGCGTGCCGCTGCTATGGCCCTGCCGCTGGCGTTTCCGTTTTCCGATCCTTGCGCCGCAGAAAGGGAATCAGCTTGAACGCGTGCTGTGCATGGCGCTGTTCGCCTACGCCGTCTGGATGCCGCAAACCTTGCCCGAAAACAGTGCAGTGCGCTGGTCTTCCCAGATGATCAATTCGCTGCAATTTCAGTTCAATCGTTTTATTCATCACCAGATTGAACAGTAAACCAACAAAATCATTCCATTTGTGATAAACCATTCCATTTGGATATAAGCGCCACATCACACTTCTGCTAACCTTCCGCCAACAGGATCGGGAAAAACCGATCCCACATAATAAATCAGGAGAACGGGGATGAATTTTCCACTCATCGCGAACATAGTCGTGTTCGTCGTATTACTATTGCTTCTCGCGCAGGCGCGCCACAAACAGTGGAGCCTGGCGAAAAAAGTACTGGTCGGTCTGGTCATGGGTGTGGCGTTTGGTCTGGCCTTACACGCCGTCTACGGCTCCGATAGTCCGGTACTGAAAGAGTCCATTCAGTGGTTCAACATTGTCGGTAACGGCTACGTCCAGCTGCTGCAGATGATCGTTATGCCGCTGGTGTTTGCCTCTATTCTGAGCGCCGTAGCCCGTCTGCACAACGCAACTCAACTGGGTAAAATCAGCTTTCTGACCATTGGTACGCTGCTCTTTACCACGCTGATTGCCGCGCTGGTGGGGGTGCTGGTTACCAACCTGTTTGGCCTGACGGCCCAAGGTCTGGTACAGGGTACCGCTGAAACGGCGCGTCTGACCGCAATTCAAACCAACTACGTGGGTAAAGTGGCTGATCTGACGGTTCCGCAGATGGTCCTCTCCTTCATTCCGAAGAACCCGTTTGCTGACCTGACCGGTGCAAGCCCAACCTCTATCATCAGCGTGGTGATCTTCGCGGCATTCCTGGGCGTGGCTGCGCTTAAGCTGCTGAAAGACGACGCGCCGAAAGGCGAACGCGTGCTGACGGCGATTGATACCCTGCAAAGCTGGGTGATGAAGCTGGTCCGTCTGGTCATGCAGCTGACGCCATACGGTGTTCTGGCACTGATGACCAAAGTGGTAGCCGGCTCTAACCTGCAGGACATCATTAAGCTGGGCAGCTTCGTTGTCGCCTCTTATCTGGGCCTGGGCATTATGTTCGTGGTGCACGGTATCCTGCTGGGCGTGAACGGCGTCAGCCCGCTGAAATACTTCCGCAAAGTATGGCCGGTACTGACCTTTGCCTTCACCAGCCGTTCCAGCGCAGCGTCTATTCCGCTGAACGTTGAAGCACAGACCCGTCGTCTGGGCGTACCGGAATCTATCGCCAGCTTCTCTGCCTCCTTTGGTGCTACCATCGGTCAGAACGGCTGTGCGGGGCTCTACCCGGCGATGCTGGCGGTGATGGTTGCCCCAACCGTGGGTATCAACCCGCTGGATCCGGTCTGGATCGCCACGCTGGTCGGGATTGTTACCATCAGCTCCGCCGGCGTTGCAGGTGTCGGCGGCGGTGCAACCTTCGCCGCGCTGATTGTGCTGCCCGCGCTGGGCCTGCCCGTCACGCTGGTGGCCCTGCTGATCTCCGTTGAACCGCTGATCGACATGGGCCGTACCGCGCTGAACGTGAGCGGCTCCATGACTGCCGGTACGCTGACCAGCCAGTGGCTGAAGCAGACCGACAAAGCCATTCTGGAAAGTGAAGACGACGCCGAACTGGCGCACCGTTAATCTCGATAGAAATAAAAAAACCGCCTGATGGCGGTTTTTTTATGGCTGTTATTCTTCAACCTCTTCATCCTGGCGGATTTGCGTCGCCCATCGCTGGGCTGACTCCGGCACGGAAAACGCCGGCGACCGGCGGAAATGTTCCCCCATCAGGACAAAAGCCACATATTTACCGCGAAGCAGCCAGACATCACGAAAACCATCCACTTTCAGGGCATGGTCAGGCGGCGCGGGCTCAACGCGGGGCACATAGCTAATAACCTGGCGGTTTTGTTGACGAAGAGGTTTCATAAGCGACGGATTCACTAAAGCAAATTCTTGAAGCAGGAAAATTCTATGATAGCCGATCCTGCTGCCTTACGTCGCGCTCCGAGTGGGTGAGATGGCTCCTTTCGTTAATAACGTCATGTGAAAACTCTTAGTTAGCGAGCTATCTCACGACATTGTTCTATCCTTAATAGGGTTTTTAGCAATGGATAAAGGAGAAGCGTGCAATGTCGAACAAAGATAAATCACATCAATCACCGATTCATGGCACTGAAGAATCTCAACCGGGTATGGACTCTCTCGCCCCTGCTGACGGCTCTCACCGCCCCTCGCCGGGCCCATCAGCCCCTGGCGAACAACCAACCGCGCCGGGAAGCATGAAATCGCCGGACACCGGAAACGAGAAGCTGAAATCGCTTGAGCCACACCGTAAAGGCGGCGAAGGTTTTGCACTCACCACCAATCAGGGCGTGCGCATTGCTGACGATCAAAACTCCCTTCGCGCAGGCGCGCGCGGGCCGACCCTGCTGGAAGATTTCATCCTGCGGGAAAAAATTACCCATTTTGACCACGAGCGAATTCCGGAACGCATCGTTCACGCGCGCGGTTCTGCGGCGCACGGCTACTTCCAGCCCTATAAAAGCCTGAAAGCGATCACCAAAGCGGATTTCCTCTCCGACCCGGATAAAATCACGCCGGTCTTTGTACGTTTCTCCACCGTGCAGGGTGGCGCAGGTTCGGCAGATACGGTGCGTGATATCCGCGGCTTTGCCACCAAGTTTTATACCGAAGAGGGTATTTTCGATCTGGTGGGCAATAACACCCCGGTGTTTTTCATTCAGGATGCGCATAAATTTCCTGACTTTGTCCATGCGGTAAAACCGGAGCCCCACTGGGCCATACCCCAGGGACAAAGTGCGCACGATACCTTCTGGGACTATGTCTCCCTGCAGCCTGAAACCTTACACAACGTGATGTGGGCGATGTCCGACCGTGGGATCCCGCGCAGCTATCGCACGATGGAAGGGTTCGGTATTCATACCTTCCGCATGATCAACGCGGAAGGAAAAGCCACGTTTGTGCGCTTCCACTGGAAGCCGGTAGCGGGCAAAGCCTCGCTGGTATGGGATGAGGCGCAGAAGCTCACCGGGCGCGATCCGGACTTCCATCGCCGCGAACTGTGGGAATCCATTGAAGCGGGTGACTTCCCGGAATATGAACTGGGCTTACAGCTGATCCCGGAAGAAGACGAGTTTAAGTTCGATTTCGACCTGCTTGACCCGACAAAACTCATCCCTGAGGAGCTGGTGCCCGTTCAGCTGGTGGGCAAAATGGTGCTTAACCGCAACCCGGATAATTTCTTTGCCGAAAACGAGCAGGCCGCGTTCCATCCGGGCCACATCGTCCCCGGACTGGATTTCACCAACGATCCGCTCTTACAGGGACGCCTGTTCTCGTATACCGATACGCAGATTAGCCGTCTTGGCGGGCCGAACTTCCACGAGATCCCGATTAACCGCCCAACCTGCCCGTACCATAACTTCCAGCGCGACGGGATGCACCGTCAGGATATTGATACCAACCCGGCAAACTATGAGCCGAACTCCATCAACGACAACTGGCCGCGAGAAACCCCGCCGGGGCCGAAACGCGGCGGATTCGAATCGTACCAGGAGCGTATCGACGGCAACAAAATTCGCGAGCGCAGCCCCTCGTTCGGTGAGTATTACGCCCACCCTCGCCTGTTCTGGAACAGCCAGACGCCGATTGAGCAACAGCACATCATCGGCGGCTTTAGCTTCGAACTGAGCAAAGTGGTGCGCACCTACATCCGCGAGCGCGTGGTCGATCAGCTGGCGCACATTGATATTCAGCTTGCCCAGAGCGTGGCGGATAACCTTGGTATCACGCTAACGGACGAACAGCGCAACCTTGCGCCACCGAAAGAGGTTAACGGCGTGAAGAAAGATCCATCGCTGAGCCTGTATGCGGTGCCTGGAGGCTCGATTAAAGGCCGCGTGGTCGCCATCCTGCTGAACGACAAAACTCGCGCCAGCGACGTGCTGGGGATTATGCAGGCGCTAAAAACGCAGGGCGTACACGCCAAACTGCTCTATTCCCGCATGGGTGAAGTGACCGCCGATGACGGCTCCGTGCTGCCGGTGGCGGCGACCTTTGCCGGCGCGCCGTCGCTGACCGTCGATGCGGTGATTGTGCCGTGCGGGGATATTGCCAGCCTGCTCAACAACGGTGATGCCATCTATTATCTGCTGGAAGCTTATAAGCACCTGAAGCCCATTGCGCTATCCGGCGACGCACGACAGTTTAAAGCGCAACTGAAGGTGGCCGATCAGGGTGAGGACGGCATTGTCGAGGGCGATAACGTTGACGATGCCTTTATGACGAAGCTGTTTGATTTGCTCGCCGCGCACCGCGTCTGGTCGCGCAGCAGTAAGATCGATCAGATTCCGGCGTAAAAACCATTCCCGGTTGTGCGGCCTGATGCCCTCACCCCGCCCCTCTCCCACGGGAGAGGGAGAAAACAATAAAAACGGTAACCCAGGTTACCGTTTTGCTTTTACCTCGCCGCCCGGCACTTCTTACAGATCCCCAAACGTCCCCAACCGATACCCACGCTCGGCAATGGCGTATTTCAGCGACGGCGACGTCAGGACATCCAGCTCCGCCAGGCGCGGCCAGCAGTAGGCGCTCTTACGCACGGTGTTATCGACAAAGGCAGGATGCGCCATAACCTCCAGCGACCGTTCCCCCCGCGCGGCGGAATCCTCCAGCACCTTCAGGAACAGCGCTTCGTCGATCTCGTCACCGTAAAAGGCACTGCTGAACCCCTCTGTTGTTGTCACGGCAAAATCCGGCACGCCCTGCACCTCTCGATCCACGCGCATCGCCACGCCTTTGCGTTGGGCAAACGCCGCAACAATCGGGAAAATCGCCGGGATCATGTGCACATGATGGTGGCTGTCGATATGCGTCGGCGCCTTGCCAAAAAGATCAACAAAGCGGTTGTACTGGCAGTCCAGCTCACGGGCAATCTCCTCGAGCGGCAGAGCGTCCTGCTCCGCCAGCGCCCAAATCCATTTGCCCAGCAGACCGTCACGCGTCAGGCCCGGCATAGGCGAAAGCGGCATCCCGAGCGTCAGCACAAAATGCATGCCGACACCCAGCTCTGGCACCTCGCGGCTCAGCTGCGCCGCGTGTTCAACCGCTTCACCGTTCACCAGTGCCGTTGTAGAGGTCACTACCCCGCGGCGACAGGCTTCAATAATGCCGTAGTTCTGGCCTTTCGAAAGGCCAAAGTCATCAGCATTAACGATCAGCAGGTTTTCCATTGTGCGTCCTCTCAGTGTTGTTTGAACTTCAGCTTCTCAATCGTGGCGGCAAAGTTCGGCAACCATTTTTCATGCGCCAGGATCATCTCGCTGGCCAGTTGCTCCGCATCGCGGTCGGAATGCACCAGCGGGCTGAGGTTCAGCGCCAGAAGCACGTCATTGAGTTCACCGCTCAGCGCCGCGTTGCTCGCCGCCACTTCAAAGCCTTTGATGGTGTGGATCAAGCCCATAACTTTGTCGTCGAAGTGGGTGATACGTGGATGCGGTTTAGCCCCCTCGCGCCCCAGAATGCAGGTCATCTCGACGGCCCAGTCCGCCGGGATATTGTCGATATGGCCGTGATGCGGCACGTTAACATAGTGCTCCGCCTGCTTGTCGTTGTAGATGGCGTTGATCACCTCACACGCTGCATCGGAGTAATAGGCCCCACCGCGCTGCTCAAGCGCTTTCGGTTTGACGTTCAGGTTCGGATCTTTATATAAATCGAACAGCTGCTTCTCAACTTTCTGAACGATTTGCGCACGCGCGCCGCCCTTATAGTACTCGCCCATTTCGATAGCCAGCATCTCTTTCTGCTTGAAGTAGTAAAGCAGGTATGAGCACGGCAGCAGATTCAGCGAGCGGATCAGCCCTTCGCTGAACGGCAGGTCAAAGATGTTCTTCACGGAGGCCGCGGTCAGGCGACCGGAAGCCACGCCGTCGAGCAGTTCGGCAAAGCGCGATTTTCCGTTCACGATGACGTCTTTAATGAACACCATGTGGTTCAGGCCGAACAGATCGATTGAGAGATCGTCACTGTCGGTCAGCTCCAGCACGTCGCGGATAAACATCTTCATGCCGATCGGGATATTACAGACGCCGATAAAGCGTTTGAAATTGGTATGACGATATACCGCCTCGGTCACCATTCCGGCCGGGTTAGTGAAGTTAATCACCCACGCGTTCGGGCAGATCTCTTGCACATCTTTGACGATGTCGAAAATCACCGGAATGGTACGCAGGCCTTTGAACAGGCCGCCCGCGCCGTTGGTCTCCTGCCCCAGGTAGCCGTGGCTCAGCGGAATACGCTCGTCCAGCTCGCGCGCTTTTAGCTGGCCGACGCGCAGCTGAGTGGTAACGAAATCCGCATCTTTCAGCGCCAGGCGACGATCGAGGGATTTATGCACGGTCATAGGCACGCCCGCTTTCTCAACCATGCGCTTGCACAGGTCGAAAATAATATCCAGCTTCTCCTGACCTTCCTCAACGTCCACCAGCCATAATTCGCTGACCGGTAATTCATGATAACGTTTCAGAAAACCTTCGAGTAATTCCGGGGTATAGCTGCTGCCGCCACCAATGGTTACGACTTTTAATTTCTTTTGCATAATATCTCCCTTAGCGTATCAGGTTAATCGCCTGCAAGGTATAGCGTACTCTTCCCGCTATTTGGGCAAGCCATTAAAGCAATATTTATGGCGGGTAATCCGCCGAAAGTTAATTAATTACCGTTAAATTCTTCCGGTAGCTGTTCGGTGTGAATGAGGTCAACTTCTTAAAAGTTTTAATAAACAGGCTGGGACTGCTATATCCTGACTCATAGGCAATATCGGTGACAGAATAGTTGGTAATCTCCAGCTGTTTTTTGGCAAAATTAATGCGGATTTCATTAATTATTTGCACCGGCGTTTTACGATAATAACGCTGCGTCGCGCGGGTCAGATATTCCTGGGATTTCCCCGAGAGGGATACCATATTTTCCAGCGCATTTTCGCTGAACTGGCCTTTATCGTGCATCAGTTCCACGGTGCTGCGCAGCCACTGTGGAACGTCATCCGTCACCTGCTGCTCTTCACGGTGATGCCGCAACCGGTTCATCACGTAGAAGGTCACCGTTTCAATAAATTCATCAAACTCATTGTCGCGGAAGTTAAGCGAGGCGATGACCGTTTCAATCCAGGTCATGAACTCGTTTTTCACACGATATACCTGGGACGCCACAAAGCAGAACGGCACCAGCGGCAGATAGTGCTTCTCAAAGAAGCGTCTGCTGACGCCCACGTTCAGAATGCGGGTCGCGCCAAATTCGTAAAAGCTCTGGTGATAGGAACCCATCGGCAGGAAGACAAAATCCCCTCGCTCCAGCAGGACGCGCTTACCATTGATCTCCTGGTAGTAGCGGCCGGTCAGAACAATCGTGAACTCATAGTAGTCATGCTGGTGCAGACCGCTGGCGCTCTCCGTCTTGTTGTAGATAACCACGTGAAAATTTTTGCCATTAAACAGTTGTTGTTCAAATGCGGTTTTGATTTCCATCGTGCTGACCTCCTGCTGCTCAATCCGACCTAGTGCATTTTCTCGTGAAGCTCAATCAACTCCGCCACCAGCTCACGCGCCAGCATGGACGTCATCAGGTGATCCTGAGCGTGTACCAGCACCAGGCTGACCTTCATCTTCCCTTCGCCCTGGTCGCTTTCAATCAGCTTTGTCTGCACCAGGTGCGCTTCGTTCAGGGCCGTGCGGGACTGCTCCATCATGGTTTTCGCGGCGGCGAAATCGCCCTGCTTGGCCTGCTTCAGTGCGGCATACGCCAGGCTGCGCGCCTGCCCGGAGTTGATGATGAGGCCCATCACCACTTCTTCGAGATCGTTCTCTGCGGCTTCGTCTGCGACGATACTATCCAAATCTAACATGTTTTAGCTCCTTGTGGCTGGCGCGGGCTTCCCCGCGCCGGTCAATATTAGAATTTCAGTGAGAGGGCAATTTCCTCTTCGCTCTCTTCTTCATCAATGATGGTGGCAGCTTTGTTCGCAATCGCCACGAACGGCATGTACAGCAGGGTGGCAATCCCGAGGTTGAATATCGCCAGCAGGAAGGCCGCGACGCTACCGTTGGTGTTAAAGAAGGCACCCAGACCTGCCGGCATGGTCCACGGAGCAATGTTGGTGATCGGTGGAATAATACCCATGTAGTAGGCCGTCAGGGTGATCGCTGCCAGCAGCGGCTGCACCAGGATGAACGGGATAAACATTACCGGGTTCATGATGATTGGCAGACCGAACAGAATCGGCTCGTTAATCTGGAAGATGCCTGATGGCAGGGCCAGTTTCGCCACCTGACGATAGTCAGCGCGACGAGAGACAATAAAGACCGCGATGATCAGACCCAGGGTCGCCCCGGTACCACCCAGGAAGATATAGGAGTCAAGCATCGGCTTCGCCCACACATGGAAGGTTTTACCTGCCGCCAGCGCCGCGTCAACGGAGCCGTACTGCTGGTAAAGCGCAACGTTTTCCAGTGCCCATGGGGTCATAATTCCGCTGTCCAGCGCGGCCAGTGCCAGTGAACCATGCACGCCGAAGAACCACAGCAGAGAGGTGAAAATCACATACGCCCAACCGACCACGCCACCCATCGACGCCAGCGGCGTAGAGATAGAGTCCATGATGATCTGGTGGAAGTTCGTGCCCCAGTGAGAGAGCGCCCAGGCGATAATCCCCATGATGGAGAGGATAATGAAGCCTGGGATCAACGCGGAAAATGAACGAGAAACGGAGGCTGGCACGCTATCCGGCAGGCGGATAACCCAGTTGCGACGGATAATAAAGGTGAACATTTCTGCCACCACCAGGCCGATAACAATACCGGAGATGATGTTGGCTCCGCCCAGCCAGTTTGCGCCAACGGCGTAGGCTTCACCCACGCTGTAAGGCGTGACGGTCATAAACGCGGCAACGGATAATAATCCGGCGGCCAGCGGATCCACTTTTCGCTCTTCAGCCAGCGCCATCCCAATAAAGAAAGGCGCCATCAGCGACATAATACCCAACGTACCGTTATATACGTTGCCGCCGATGGCTTTAAAACCATTAAGGGTTTCAATAGTGGAAGCGTCTAACCGAATTCCTAATGAATAAAAGAAGGAACCTTCACCAAAGCTCAGAAAAACGTTGTTAATTAAAACGAACATGGCCCCGGCCAGCGTCAACGGCATTAATTTAATAAAACCGTTTTTGATGGCATTAACGTGAGGCTGCTTTCCTATTTTAACAGCAAAAGGAAGGAGTACCTTTTCAAGTGAAGCGATGACTTTACTCATAGGAAAATACCCTTAAATGCCGTAACGCATGTTACGGCGTAATTGTGTGTGAAATAACTCTTTGACGGGAAAAATAAAAATTAATTAGCAGCTTTTTTAATGGCTGCCACAGCAGCTTTAAGTACACCTAAACCATCGATCTTGCCGTACAGCCCCGAGTCGATCACTTCGACCGGTTTATTCGGTAGCAGTCGTTGAATTTCGGGCAACATATAGGCAATTTGCGGCCCCAGTAACACAACATCGGCTTTCTGGCCTTTTTCGCCCGCCAGCGTTTCCGGAAACGCTTCAATCACCACAGGAACTTCATACTTTTCAGCCTGCGCGCGCATCTTTGACACCAGAAGCGAGGTTGACATGCCCGCTGAGCAGAACAGGTAGATATGTTTCTTTTCCATCATAATTTCCCTCTTGTATGACTACCTGCCGTCGCGCTATCACTCGACTCGCTGTCCCGGCAGACAGGTAGCTTGCGTACTGTTGTTTATCGTTGAAGTGAGTATACGCAATGGTACAGAGGGGAGATAATTCTGGATAGGCCTAAATTGTCTCTCATTGACCTGGCTTGTTGACTACCTTCACATTTCAGGCAAATAATTCGCGCAAAGAAATAAGATTAACGTATGAATAAAAAAACCGGCCCAGAGGCCGGTTTGTTAACATCTTCAGGCAAGCAGGGTTACTGCGCCTTAGGTGCCTGCGGATCGGTGTCGTATTCAGCACAGGTCTGATAGCCGGAGTTAATCACATGTCCGGTATCATCCAGCGCGACGAAGTAGGTTTCTGCCTTACCATCACGTTGACCCAGGATATAAGTCTGACACGTACCGCGCGCGTGAATCATGGTCACTTCAGAAGAAGGCTTGCCGGCGATCGCAGCCACCTGCGAACGTGTCATCCCTTTTTTAACGTCTTTAACCACGGGCTGGGTAAACTGATCCTTGGTGCGATCGTAAGCCGTACACCCTGCCAGCATCGTCAGTACCGCCGCTGCGCTAAGAATTCCTGCTACGTTCTTGTTCATATTCCGTCCTCTTGTTTATCAGCGTGTTATCTAAGCATGGGATAAAAAGTACTATTGTTCAACTTTGTGATTTACGCCAGACGAATTTCGGAAAATTCTAATAAAACAACGATAAGCTGCTAAATCGCCGCAAATTAACGCACTCGAAACTGTGATCCTTGTCGTTTTCCGCCCAAAGGGTTAGTTTTAACAGTTAACACATTCTGTTTATGTTCTGCATACGGAGGGCATGATGGCTCTGCAACAAGAGATTATTCAGGCGCTGGGCGCTAAGCCTGCGATAGATGCACAGGAAGAGATCCGCCGCAGCGTGGATTTTTTAAAGTCGTACTTAAAAAAGAACGCTTTCCTGAAATCCCTGGTGCTGGGCATCAGCGGCGGGCAGGACTCTACCCTGACGGGTAAACTCTGCCAGATGGCGATTTCAGAGCTTCGTGAAGAGACGGGCGACGAAGCGCTGCAGTTTATCGCCGTGCGTCTGCCTTACGGGGTTCAGGCGGACGAACAGGACTGCCAGGACGCCATCGCGTTCATCCAGCCCGATCGCGTGCTTACCGTCAATATCAAAGCCTCAGTGCTGGCAAGCGAGCAGGCGCTGCGTGAAGCGGGCATTGAATTGAGTGATTTTGTGCGCGGCAACGAGAAAGCGCGCGAGCGCATGAAAGCGCAGTACAGCATCGCCGGGATGACCAAAGGCGTTGTGGTAGGCACCGACCATGCGGCAGAAGCGATCACCGGTTTCTTCACCAAATACGGCGATGGCGGCACCGACATCAACCCGATTTTCCGTCTCAACAAGCGTCAGGGCAAGCAGCTGCTCGCCGCGCTGGGCTGCCCTGAGCACCTGTACAAGAAAGCGCCAACAGCGGATCTGGAAGACGATCGCCCTTCCCTGCCGGATGAAGCGGCCCTTGGCGTCACCTATGACAACATTGATGATTATCTGGAAGGCAAAACGCTGGATGAAGGTACCGCGAAAATTATCGAGGGCTGGTACCTGAAAACCGAGCACAAGCGCCACACGCCAATTACGGTGTTTGACGATTTCTGGAAATAAACGCAAAACGTAAATCTTTGCTCCCTCTCCCCTTTAGGGAGAGGGCATCAGGTCACCCGGCTCTTTTTTAACCACAGCACACCTGCTACACTGTATACCTGAACAGTATATGGAGCAGTATGTGAGCAGGCGTCAATCAGCCCCGCGTCTTGAGTTTGAAGCGGCGGCTATCTATGAATATCCCGAACATCTTCGCCCCTGGCTTGAGGCGCTGCCCAAACAGCCGGGTGTGTACATCTTTCACGGTGAAAGCGAGACCCTGCCGCTCTACATCGGCAAAAGCGTTAACATTCGCAGCCGGGTGTTATCCCACCTGCGCACCCCGGACGAGGCCGCCATGCTGCGCCAGTCGCGACGCATTACCTGGTTCCAGACGGCGGGAGAAATGGGCGCGCTGTTGCTGGAAGCCCGGCTGATAAAAGAGCAGCAGCCGCTCTTCAATAAACGCCTGCGCCGCAACCGCCAGCTCTGCTCCCTGCAGATCGCCGACGGCAAGCCGCAGGTCGTCTACGCCCGCGAGGTCGATTTCTCCCACGCCCCGAATCTCTTCGGGCTGTTCGCAAACAAGCGTGCCGCCCTACAGTCTCTGCAGGCGCTCGCGGACGAGCTGCAGCTTTGCTATAGCCTTTTAGGGCTAGAGGGCACCACGCGGGGCCGCGCCTGTTTCCGCTCCGCTCTGAAGCGCTGCGCGGGCGCCTGCTGCGGAAAAGAGAGCGTTGAGGCGCATCACGCCCGGCTCCTCGCGGGACTGGCCGGGATCAGCGTCAATTGCTGGCCGTGGGACGGCGCCGTTGCGCTAAAAGAAGTGGGTGAAACCATGACGCAGTATCACATCGTCAATAACTGGCTCTGGCTGGGGGCTGTCGATAATTTAAGCGACGCGGCAACCCTGCTGCGCACCCCCGCGGGATTCGACCACGACGGCTACAAAATCCTCTGCAAGCCCGTATTAGCGGGCAAGTTCGAGATCATCGCGCTCAGTGACCCGGCAGCCAGTTAATTTCACTGAACAGCAGGGTGCCCTGAGACTCCAGCAGACGCAGAGTATGGGTCCCCTCCTGCCAGCTGGCGCCCTGATCGGCCGTGAGTAATTTATCACCCAGCTGCCACGCCCCGCTTAATACAAACACCACGCCCCCGCGCGAGCCAAAGGTGGTAAAAGTACGATCGGCAACCCGCACCTTCGCCTGACAGCAGTCGCGCCGGGTCATGATGTTGAAATCCATCGCCATCCTGCCATCGGAAAGCAGCGCCTTCACCGGCAAATCGCCGGCAAAACTGTAAGGCTGATGCTGTTTAAGGGTATGGCAGAACGCCTGACCGGCATCCAGCGTCACCTCCCCGCCTTCCAGCAGGGTAATGACCCGGTCGACACCGGGAAACGAGGAGAATTCGCCGTTGCTGGCGATGGTCGCGATACTGGCACGCCAGAAAAAATCGCGCGTCGCGGGAGGGATACAGCAAATTTCTCGCGTTTCGCCGGCACCATTGCGCCAGAGGCTGACCGGCATCTTACGAATATCAAAGAACTCCATCACCACTCCTGAATGGCACAACCCGTGCCAGGGCAAGGATATCGCTACCCCTGCAGTCTTGTTTGTTATCGTTAGGTATTCACAGACACAGTATCGGCAGCAGAGCGGGCAGGCCTTAGCGGAACGTAAATAAAAATGCTAACGCCATGACTCTACAGACATTCTCTGAAGCGACTACAGGAGAATACCGCGCTGGCGGCGGCAGGCAAGAGGGCAGAATAGAAAAACCGCCGGTCCTGTCCACAGCGATTTCGCTTTTGTGGACAGGATCCCGGCGGTCTTAAGAGAGTGAACCGATTATTCGGTTGGTGCTGGCATTTTACCTTCCATCGCCGGACGTTCTGTCAGACGCTTCTCAAAATTGGCATTAAACTGTTTTTTCTGTTCCGGGGTCAGAATGTTGTAGATCTTGTTCTGGGTTTCCATGTGCGCCAGCATGCGGGCTTTGTGCTGCTCGGCCATTTTGTCGATCTGCGCTTCGGCTTTCGCCTTATCGAAGCTGTCGCTGGCAATGATGTCATGCATTGCGCGGCGCTCTTCCAGCGGAGGACGCTTCATCTGGTCACGCTGGCTTTTCATGATGTCGCGGATCTGCTGCTTCTGCGCGTCCGTCAGGTTCAAATCTTTGAACATCATCATCTCGTGGTGCATACCCGGCTTGCCTTTATGATGCATCATCATTTTGCCTTCAGCTGGCGCGGCGGTGGTGGTTGCGGTATCTGCGGCGAACGCCATGCTGGTAGCGCCCAGAGCCAGGGTAGAAGCAACAAACAGTGCAGTAAACTTACGCATAATTTATTTCCTTTCTTTCAGTTATTCTTCGGCGCTATGCCGTGTTGACGAGATTAACTTTACGGGGTTTATCGTCAATTAATCAGAGCAACGGTAAAACAATGAAAGTGTAAAAAACAATTTTTCGCCAAATGTGGAGGAAATAAGGATAAAGCGTGGAGAGTTGCAACAAGAAATATTCAATACGATGATTTTAAAGCTATTTAGCAGAAGTATAACGAAGTGACGGTGAATAATAAAGCAATTCGCCAGGAATATTCCGTAAAAGAAATCAGAGCGCTTTAATCGCTAAGAAAACATATTTACTTCCCCTCCCGGATGGTGAGAGGGGAAAGGTTCAGGTAAGTTTTTCCAGCATCAGACCGGCCCGCAGGCCAAACGCTACGGAGGGGTTGGGGAACAGCACATATTCGGTGGTTTTCTGCACCTCGTAACGCTCTTCGCCATCTTCCGCCAGCAGAGCCCCTTTGCGAAACGGCGTGAAGTTCAGGGTGTGCGCGGCCATGTGAAGCTGGAAAGCCTCGCTGCGGCGGGTGATCTGCTGTACGACCCGGTACCGCTCTACGGGCTGATGTGCGTGCTCGGTAGCCGTCCCACCGAGCAGCGCCCGAAGCGCGAGCTCCGTAGGCGCAAAGCGCGTGAGATCGTTCTGTCCGAACGGTAGCGCTTTTCCCAGCTCCAGCGTACAGGACAGCGCGCCAAACCGTTCGCAAGTGAAGTGAGTAAAGGTCCCGCCCGGCGACTGATGAAACACCAGCGCCTCCAGCCCGGCATCCCCCAGCCAGCTCAGAAACGCTTCATCCCACGGCTGATTGCGCTGCGGCAGAACGCCGAATCTGACATGGTAAGAGGCGCGGATCGCCGTATGCAGATCCAGATGCCAGCACGCCGATCCCGCCGCGGCAAAAAACGTCGTCACGACGTTCTCCAGCCACTGCGCGCGCGCCGTTTCGTCACTCTGCGGAAACTGCGACCAGCGACCGCCGAACATGCGGTTAATGTCGCTGACCAGGTACCGTTTGTTTTGCGCCAGCGCAGGCGGATTGCCAAGCACCACCAGCACGCGGCACGCAAGGGCGATCTCGCCGCGATACAGCGCGCGCAGCAGCCCATCGACGATCTCAACGGGTGCGGTTTCATTCCCGTGGATCCCCGTGGAAAGCAGCAGCGATAACGCGCTGCTGGCCTTCGGTGTCAGCTCAAGCACCCCGCGCCCCAGCCACCGCCAGCGGAATGAGGGGCCTTCCCCTTCACTCTGGTCCGGCGTTTCATCGGCCAGGGTCAGCGCCAGTAAATTTTCCATATCCACTCCTTTAGCGCTGGAACGGGTAAACCGAGCCCAGCTGCAGGATTGACGATAATGCGTCCAGCGCCTCGCGCCCTTCGCGCAGCAGCTGCGGGTCAACCAGATCGGCCTGCGTCAACCGGTCGCGATAGTAGCGGTCCACCCAGTTGTTCAGGGTGTTAAAGAGCGTCTCATTCATCATGACTGCCGGGTTAACGGCCTGTATTTCATTTGGCGTTAAAACGACCCGCAGGCGCAGACAGGCGGGGCCACCGCCGTTAGCCATGCTTTCGCGCAGGTCAAATACGCGCAGCTCGTCAATCGGGTTATCGGCCTTCACCAGTTCGGTGAGGTAGCGCCACACGCCCCGATGATCCCGGGACTCCTGCGGCAGCACCAGCATCATGCTGCCGTCATCGCGGCTCAGCAGCTGGCTGTTGAACAGATAGGTTTCGACCGCGTCCTGCACGCTGACCGCCTGCGTTGGCACCTGGATCGGCATAAAGCCCGGCACGCGTTCGCGCAGCGTGGCGAGCAGCTTATCCTGATGGGCAAAGGCCTGCTCATGGCAGAACAGCACCTGGCGGTTGGACACGGCAATCACGTCGTTATGGAACACGCCCTGGTCGATCACGTGCGGGTTCTGCTGGGCAAAAATCACCTGGGAAGGATTGACCTGGTTCAGGCGCGCAACCGCCTGGCTGGCCGCGAGCGTCTGACGCGCTGGATAACGGGTTGGCGCGGCGTGGCCGCCCTCTTCCCGCCCGTAGATAAACAGCTGCACGGCGGGATCGCCGTAATCGCCACCCAGCCGGTTATGGTTGGCCGCGCCTTCGTCGCCAAACATCGCCACCTGCGGCAGGGCCTGATGGATCTCAAAATGGGCGTCATGCTTGAAAATAGCGCGCAGCACGCGCTCGGTGGTGTCCGCTTCGGTGGCGCGATGAAACTTATTATTCAGGTTCGCCACCGTCAGATGGACTTTACCATCCAGCGTATCGGCTGACGGCGCGACGGTGGCCGCGTTGGCCACCCACATTGAAGAGGCAGAGCTTGCCGCAGAGAGCAAATGCGGCGTCTGCGTACCCGCTTTTTCGACGACCTGCTCGTCCGTACCGCTAAATCCTAGCTGGCGCAGCACCGCCACGTTAGGACGTTCCTGCGGCGGGATCACCGCCTGCGGGAAGCCGGCATCCGCCAGCGCCTTCATTTTTAGCAGCCCCTGCTTCGCCGCCAGCTTCGGGTTGGAGACCTGAAAGCGGTGCTTCGTCGAGGCTTCATTACCAAAGGAGAGACCGGCATAGTGGTGCGTCAGCCCCACCAGCCCGTCAAAGTTGACTTCACGCGCTTTCATGGCCTTCTCCCTTCGTAAAATCGAGCCCCGGGTTAAGCGTCTCCGGCAGCGTCAGCGCCGGGGTTTCCAGACTCGCCATCGGCCACGCGCAGTAATCGGCGGCATACCAGGCGCTGGCGCGATGGTTGCCCGAGGCGCCCACGCCGCCGAACGGCGCGGTGCTCGCCGCCCCGGTCAGCGGTTTATTCCAGTTCACGATCCCGGCACGCGCTTCCAGCAGCAGTTGTTCAAACTTCTCGCGATGCGGCGATATCAGCCCGCTCGACAGGCCGTAGCGGGTGTTATTCGCCATCGCAATGGCCGCATCAAAATCGTCGTAACGCCAGACGCACAGCAGCGGGCCAAACACCTCTTCATCCGGCACGCTGCTCGCACCGCTCATCTCTACGATGCCCGGCGTCAGCAGCGAGGTACCCGGCTGAACCTGCTTCGGCTCCAGCAGGGTTTTCGCCCCGCGCGCTACGTGGTCCTGCCAGGCGTTGAGCACGTTCAGCGCGGCCTGTTCGGAGATTAACCCGCCGATAAACGGCTGCGGATCGGCATCCCACGCGGCAGGCACCAGCCGCGCGCTCACCTCTACCAGACGCTTCAGGAAGGCATCCCCCTGTGCGCCGCGCTTGACCAGCAGGCGACGGGCGCAGGTGCAGCGCTGTCCGGCGGTAATAAAGGCGGACTGGATCGTCAGGTGCACCGCGGCATCGATATCGTCAGGATCTTCGACAATCAGCGGGTTGTTGCCGCCCATCTCCAGCGCCAGAATTTTCTCCGGCTGCCCCGCCAGCTGGCGGTGCAGCTGATAGCCCGTTCCGGCGCTGCCGGTAAACAGCAGGCCGTCGATATCGCTCAGCGCGCTCAGCGCCTGGCCGGTTTCCCTCCCGCCCTGCACGAGGTTCAGCACGCCCGGCGGCAGCCCGGCCTGCTCCCAAAGCTTCACCACCGCCTCGCCGGTTAACGGCGTAAGCTCGCTCGGTTTGAAGATGACGGTATTGCCCGCCAGCAGCGCGGGGACAATGTGACCATTCGGCAGATGCCCTGGGAAGTTATACGGGCCAAACACCGCCAGCACGCCGTGCGGACGGTGGCGCAGCGTGGCCGCGCCGTCCGGCATCTCGGTATGCTGCTCGCCGGTGCGGGTGTGGTACGCCTTAACCGAAATAGCGATTTTATTGATCATCGCCGTCACTTCGGTCGCCGCTTCCCAGCGCGGTTTGCTGGTTTCGGACGCGATGATGCGCGTCAGCTCGGCCTTGTTGGCCTCCAGCAGTCCGGCAAATTTTTCAATAAGCGCCTGGCGCTCGGCGAATGGCCGTTTTGCCCACGCGGGAAACGCGTGTCGTGCGGAACGGCAGGCCTGCTCGACCTGCGCGACGCTGGCGTCATTTCCCTTCCACAGCACCTCTTTTCCAACTGGATTGGTTGTTACGCGCTGTTCGCCTTCGCCCGTTACCCAGTCACCGTTAATCCATAATGTCATGCTGTTTTCTCCTCAGGGCAGAGACGCACCAGGCGAACCGTATCGCCGGCGTTACATTTCAGGGCATCCAGCTCTGCAGCCGTCAGCACCAGACGTTCACATTTCGGGTTGGTCCGCACCAGCATGGCGCGGAAGTTGGCGTAATTTTCGTTCGCCACCAGGCATACCGGCCAGTCACCCGGCGCGGGCTGGCCTTCGGATACCTCAACCAGGCGGCTTTTGCGGATGGCGCGCACGCGGTCGATATCGCACTCAAGCGTTGGCCCGCCGTCAAAGATGTCGACATAGTTACGGTAGCGGAAGCCCTCTTTCTCCAGCACCGCGCGGGCAGGCGCGGTTTGCGGATGCACTTCGCCAATTACCGCCTGCGCTTCCGGCGTTAAGAAATGGGTATAGATAGGATGTTTAGGCATCAGCTCCGCGATAAACGCTTTCTGGCCGGTGCCGCAGAGATAGTCCGCCCGGCTGAACTCCATCGAGAAGAAGCGCTCGCCCAGGCTTTCCCAGAAGGGCGAGTAGCCTTTGTCGTCGATCACGCCGCGCATCTCTGCCACCACTTTTTCGTTAAAGCGATCGCGGAAAGCGGCCATAAACATAAAGCGCGATTTGGAGAGCAGATAGCCGTTGCCCTCTTTGCGCCACGCCGGGTCGAGGAACAGCGTACAGAGCTCGCTGGCGCCCGTGTGGTCATTGCAGAGAAACAGCGTGGGCAGCGCGTTATAGACGTTCAGCTCTTTCGAGGCGTGAACCATCGTGCCGACGCGGTAGTTATACCACGGGTCGTTAAGCCCGACGGCCACTTCAATGGCGCAGATCCCGGCCACGCTCCCCGTTTCGGTGTCTTCCAGCACGAACACGTAACCCTGTTCGCTTTTTGGCAACGTCCCCTGCCAGGTTTGCAGGGCGCGCTCAATGCGCGCCGACAGCGTTTTTTCATCGGCAGGAAGCGAGGTCAGCCCACCTCCCGTCTTACCGGCAAGCTGCATGAGCCCGGCAATATCGCCGCGCTCAACGGGACGGATGACCATCATGATGACACCCCGGATTTCACCTTCTCACACGCCAGCGCAAAACGATCCAGACCGGTTTGCACCTCTTCCTCGCTGACAATCAGCGCAGGGGCAAAACGCACCACGTTGGCACCGGCAATCAGCACCATCACGCCCGCTTTTGCCGCTTCCTGTGAAATAAGCTTCGCTTTTCCGGCAAACTCAGCCGTGAGCTCGCAGCCGATCAACAGCCCCAGGCCGCGAATTTCTTTAAACAGGCCAAGCTTGCCGTTGATGGCGTTCAGGCGCTCAACGAACCACTCGTGACGCTGCTTAACGCCCTTCAGCACCTCAGGGGTGTTAATGATGTCGAGAACCTGTCCGGCGACGGCGGTCGCCAGCGGGTTACCGCCGTAGGTGGTGCCGTGGGTGCCCACGGTCATTACGCTGGCGAATTTATCGGTGGTCAGCGTCGCGCCAATCGGGAAGCCGCCGCCCAGCGCTTTGGCGGTAGAGAGAACGTCCGGCGTCACGCCGTAGTGCATATAGGCATACAGCTCGCCGGTGCGGCCCACGCCGGTCTGCACTTCGTCGAAAATCAGGACCGCGTCATGACGATCGCACAGCTCGCGCAGCCCCTGCAGGAATGCCTTTTGCGCCGGAAGCACGCCGCCCTCCCCCTGCATCGGTTCGACAATCACCGCGCAGGTGGTGTCGTTAATCAGCTCGCTGGCGGACTGAAGATCGTTATAAATGCCGTGGCGGATATCCGGCGGCAGCGGAGCGAAATCCTGCGAATAAGAAGGCTGGCCACCCGCGCTCACGGTAAAGAGCGTGCGCCCGTGGAACGCATTTTTAAACGCCACAATCCCGCTCTTGTGCGTCCCAAATTTGTCGTGGGCATATTTGCGCGCCAGCTTCAGCGCCGCTTCGTTGGCTTCCGCGCCGGAGTTACAGAAAAAGACTTTTTCAGCGAAGGTCGCGTCAATCAGCTTTTTCGCCAGGCGCAGTGCGGGCTCGTTGGTAAAGCCGTTGCCGGTATGCCAGAACTTCGCCGCCTGGTCATTCAGCGCCTGACGCAGCGCCGGATGGGCATGACCCAACGCATTCACCGCAATCCCCCCGGCAAAGTCGATATACTCTTTACCCTGCTGATCCCACAGGCGTGAGCCTTCCCCGCGAACCGGAATAAAAGCCGCCGGAGCGTAAACCGGCATCATCCATTCATCGAAATTTTCACGCGTAATTGACAGAGACATAGCGACCTCATCCGGTAAATAAAAAGTTATTTGAATGTTAAATAATTGAGTGTTTGCACTGTGAATGTAGATTGCAGCCTTCGTGCCAGCCAGCGATAAAAATGCATAAACGGGGTGAGGTAACAGAATATCAATAGGTTACAATATGGAGTTATTCACTGTTAGTGCATAAAAAGTGAATATTTTTACGACAAGCGGCGCTTTGCCGCATGAAAATCAGAAAGAGTATGCACAGGCCAAATATAATTCTGGAATTGTGATCGCTCGCGAAATTTATCGACCCTTTACGCCCTGTTTGAGGGCGAAGCGCGTCCGAATGGTGCAAATATTGCACCACCGGCATTATCTGTCGCAGTTATTGGTCGAACCCGGTAACAGTTGACGCAAATTCTGCTACCATCCATGCACTATTCACCTTGCACTGGCAGCGACTATGAAATTTGTCTCTTTTAATATCAACGGCCTGCGCGCCCGCCCTCATCAGCTAGAAGCCATTGTTGAGCAACATCAGCCAGATGTGATCGGCCTGCAGGAGACCAAGGTACACGACGACATGTTCCCCCTCGAAGAGGTGGCGAAACTCGGCTACAACGTCTTTTACCACGGTCAGAAAGGTCACTATGGCGTCGCGCTGCTCACCAAAGACACGCCGGTTTCCGTGCGCCGCGGCTTCCCCGGCGACGGTGAAGAAGCCCAGCGCCGCATCATCATGGCGGAAGTGCCTTCCGCGCTCGGGAATATTACGGTCATTAACGGCTATTTCCCGCAGGGTGAGAGCCGCGATCACGAGACAAAATTCCCGGCCAAAGCGAAGTTTTATCAGGATCTGCAGAACTATCTGACGACCGAACTGAAAAAAGAGAATCCGGTGCTGATCATGGGCGACATGAACATCAGCCCAACGGATCTGGATATCGGCATCGGCGAAGAGAACCGCAAGCGCTGGCTGCGCACCGGCAAATGTTCTTTCCTGCCGGAAGAGCGTGAGTGGATGGAGCGCCTGCTGGGCTGGGGCCTGGTGGATACCTTCCGCAATGCCAACCCGGAAACGCAGGACCGCTTCTCGTGGTTTGACTACCGCTCGAAGGGCTTTGACGACAACCGCGGCCTGCGTATCGATCTGCTGCTGGCGAGTACGCCGCTGGCGGAGCGCTGCATTGAAACCGGGATCGACTACGACATCCGCAGCATGGAAAAACCGTCGGACCACGCGCCGGTATGGGCTAAATTCAAGCTGTAATCGCGCGTGAACATACGAAAAACACTCTTCCTGTGCGCCCTTCTGGGCGCATTTCTTATGACATTTGTCATTCTGCCGCCTGACACGCTTTCTCTGGCAGGAATTAAAACCCACCAGCAGACGCTACTCTCCCATGTCGACCACGCGCCGCTGCGTAGCGCGCTGATCTTCTTTGCGCTTTACGTGGCTGTTTCCGCTCTCTCGATACCCGGCGCGGCGGTTCTGACCCTGCTGGGCGGGGCGTTATTTACGCTGTGGGAAGGCACCGTGCTGGTTTCGTTTGCCTCCACGCTCGGGGCCACGCTGGCGATGCTCGCCAGCCGTTACCTGCTGCGCGACTGGGTGCAGCGGCGGTTTGCCCGACAGATGGCAACGGTAAATGCGGGCATGGCGCGCGATGGCGCGGGCTATCTTTTTGCCCTGCGCCTGATGCCGCTGTTCCCGTTTTTCCTGGTGAATTTACTGATGGGGCTGACCCGCATCACGGTCCGGCGCTACTGGTGGGTCAGCCAGCTCGCCATGCTGCCCGCGACGGTTATCTTTCTGAACGCCGGGCGGGAACTGGGAAAAGTGGCATCGCTGCGCGATATTTTGTCGCCGGGCGTGGTATTCGCCTTTACACTACTGGGGTTATTACCGCTGGTTACGCGCCGGCTGTTTTCCCGCTATCTCCCTGCTGATAAAAAGTGAGGCATTATGCGCCGTGTGCGTTTTTGCACGTTTCTGACCGGTCTGCTGCTGGCAGCCCCCCTCTATGCCGCCGACGGCTGGCAAGCTATTCAACAGCAGGCCAAAGGCCAGACCGTCTGGTTTAACGCCTGGGGCGGCGATCCGGCGGTTAACCGCTACCTTGAGTGGGTCAGCGGTGAGATGCAAACGCACTATGCCATCACCCTAAAAATCGTCCCGCTGGCGGATGCCGCCGATGCGGTCAAACGTATTCAGACGGAAGCCGCCGCAGGGCGTAAGACCAACGGCTCGGTCGACCTCCTGTGGGTGAACGGCGAGAACTTCCGCACGCTAAAAGAGGCGAACCTGCTGCAAACCGGGTGGGCGCAGAGTCTGCCCAACTGGCGCTATGTCGATACCCGTAAACCCGTTACGGAAGATTTTGCGATTCCAACCGACGGGGCGGAATCGCCGTGGGGCGGCGCGCAGCTGACTTTTATTGCCCGCAAAGCCAGCATGCCAATGCCGCCGGAGGATCCGCAGGCGTTGCTGGCGTACGCGCAGCAGCACCCGGGCAAGGTGAGCTATCCTCGCCCACCCGATTTTACCGGCACGGCCTTTCTTGAGCAGTTGCTGCTGACGCTTACGGCGCATCCCGAGGCGTTACAAAAAGCGCCTGATGATACGTTTGCCCAGGTTACGGCGCCGCTCTGGGCCTACCTCGATAAACTGCACCCGCTACTGTGGCGTGAAGGAAAAGACTTCCCTCCCTCACCCGCCCGGATGGATGCCCTGCTCGCCAGCGGAAGTCTGAACCTGTCGCTGACCTTTAACCCGGCGCATGCGCAGCAAAAAGTGGCGAGCGGCGAACTGCCTGCCGACAGCTATAGCTTTGGTTTTCGCGACGGGATGCTCGGCAACGTGCATTTTGTAGCTATTCCGGCTAATGCCAGCGCGAGCGCGGGGGCGAAAGTGGTCGCCAATTTCCTGCTGTCGCCGCAGGCGCAGATCCGCAAGGCCGACCCGGCCATTTGGGGAGATCCGAGCGTGCTGGATGCGAAAACGCTGCCCGAAGGTGAAGCGAAACAGCTGCAGGCCCACACGCCTCAGGGGCTACCGAAGGTGATCCCGGAGCCGCAGTCCGCGTGGGTGAACGCGCTGGAGCAGGAATGGCTGCGTCGTTACGGCACCCGTTAGGCTGGCTTGTCTGGCTGGCGATGACGGTGATTTATCTGCCGATCCTGCCCGCTGGCACCGTGCTGTTCGCGCCGGCCTTTTCCGTGACGAACTGGCAGCGGCTGCTAAACGATCCTCAGCTGCCGCAGGCAGCCGTTGCCACGCTGGTCTCAACGCTTATCGCTACGCTGGGGGCCTTGTTTATCGCCCTTTCCCTCCTGGCTCTTTTCTGGCCCGGCACCCGCTGGCGGCGCCTCAGCACGCGCCTGCCGTGGCTGCTGGCGATCCCCCACGTGGCCTTCGCCACCAGCGCGCTACTGCTGTTTGCCGAGGGCGGACTGTTTTATCAGGTTTGTACCGTCTGTTCGCCGCCGTTTGACCGCTACGGCGTAGGGCTGGGCCTGACGCTCGCGGTCAAAGAGAGCGCATTCGTGCTGTGGGCCATTTACGCCGTGCTGCCGGAAAAAGGGCTCGCGCAGCAGAAGATCGTCCTGCAAACCTTTGGCTACGGGCGTTTTCAGACGCTCAGCTGGCTGATCCTTCCGGCGATCGCGCCCGTCCTCGGGGCGGTGATGCTGGCGGTGCTGGCGTGGTCGCTGTCGGTTGTGGACGTGGCGATCGTTCTCGGGCCCGGCAACCCGCCCACGCTGGCCGTGCTGGCCTGGCAGTGGCTGAGCCAGGGCGACGCGCAGCAGCAGGTGAAAGGGACACTGCTGTGCCTGGTGCTCCTTCTTTTGCTGGCCGCGCTTGCCGCGCTGGGGTACGGCCTCTGGAAGGTCTGGCGTCGCGCGATTCCGGACCTGAGCGGAACGCGCCGCAGGTTGCATCTCGTCCTGCCTGAACGCGCATTCAGCGGCTTTTTGCCCGCATGCGGCCTCCTTTGCGCCGCCGTGCTGTTGATGCTGGCGCAGCGGGACGACGTGGGTCCCGTGGGAACCAGCCTCTCCTTCGGTCTGCTTTCGAGCCTTATCGCCCTGATCGTCATTTTTCTCTGGCTGGAATGGGGGCCGCAGCGCGGCGCGGCGTGGGTGTGGCTACCGCTCGCCCTTCCGGCACTGCCGCTCGTCACCGGGCAATACGCGATTGCTTTGCATCTGGGTCTCGACGGAGGCTTTATCGCCGTCCTCTGGAGCCATCTGCTGTGGGTGCTACCGTGGATGCTACTGGTGCTGCAGCCCGCCTGGCGGCGGATCGATCCCCGGCTTATCCTTACCGCCAGAACGCTCGGCTGGCGGCGGGCAAAAATTTTCTGCCTGCTGAAATGTCCCCTGCTGGTGCGTCCTGCGCTGCTGGCCTTTGCCACCGGCTTTTCCGTCAGCATGGCCCAATATATGCCGACCCTGTGGCTGGGCGCGGGACGTTTTGCCACGCTGACCACCGAGACCGTCGCGCTCAGCAGCGGAGGCAGCATCCCGGTTCTCGCTAACCGTGCCCTGGGATTACTGCTGGTCACGGGCGTCGTATTCGGTCTTGCTGTGCTGTTATCCCGGCTCGCGGGCCGCTACCGTCAAGGATTACGTTAATGCTGAAGGTCAATGATCTCACCATCGAACCGCTTTTCCGCAAGGTCAATTTTTGCGTACCCCGCGGGGAGATTGTCACCCTGATGGGGCCGTCCGGCAGCGGCAAATCGACCCTCTTTGCCTGGATGGTCGGCGCGCTGTCGGATGATTTTCAGGCGCGGGGCGAACTGTGGATCGGCGAACGCCGCTGCGACGGTTTGCCCGTCGAATCCCGCGGTCTGGGGATTCTTTTTCAGGACGCGCTGCTGTTCGACCCTTTCAGCGTTGGGCAAAATTTGCTGCTGGCCTTGCCTGAGCGGATCGAGGGGCGCGCACGGCGGGAAGCGGTCAAGCAGGCGCTGGATTCCGCCGAGCTTGGCGGTCATTACGACAGCGATCCGGCCACCCTTTCCGGCGGAGAGCGAGCCCGGGTGAGCCTGCTGCGCGCCCTGCTCTCAGAGCCGCAGGCGCTGCTGCTGGACGAACCGTTCAGCCGCCTTGATAAAGCGTTACGCACGACGTTCCGGGCATGGGTATTTGACGCCGTCCGGGCGCGCAATATTCCGGTGGTGCTGGTCACCCATGACGAGGACGATATTCCGCCCGGCGGCGAGGTGATGGAGATTTCTCGCTGGCAATAATGTGCTAACGCAATGTTTTCCGTTTCGGGAGAGACGACAATGCCCCCCTCTTTTACTGACGTCAGGTTATTCGATGAAACGTGTTTCTCAACTGACCGCGCTGGCCCTGATCTGCGGCCTCGCCTCTTTTTCCTCTCAGGCTGCTGATATGGCCAACGCGATGACGCTGTCTCAGCTTCAGGCGCAGCACGGCGCAGCAATCGACACCCGCCCCAGCGCCTTCTATAACGGCTGGCCGCAGACCCTCAGCGGTCCTTCCGGGCACGAACCCGCTGCGCTCAACCTGGCAGCCGCCTGGCTTAGCGCCATGAGCGACGAGCAGATTGCACTTTGGGCAAAACAGCATCAGCTTACCCCTGCGACGTCCATCGCGCTGTATGGCGACGAGAACGATAACCAGGCGGTGAAAGCCCGTCTGGAGAAAGCTGGTTACCGCCACGTTTCGCTGCTCAGCGATGCTCTGCGGACGCCCGACCGCCTTCAGCGCCTGCCCCACTTTGAACAGCTGGTCTACCCGCAGTGGATCCACCGGCTTCAGCAGGGCAAACCGGTGACCGCCGCGCCGGCGGGCGAATGGAAAGTCATAGAAGCGGCCTGGGGCGCGCCGAAGTTTTACCTGCTTAACCACATTCCCGGCGCGGGCTACATTGACACCAACGAGGTGGAAAGCGAGCCGCTGTGGAACAAAGTCTCCGACGACAGGCTGAAAGCAATGCTGGCAAAGCACGGGATCCGTCACGATACCACCGTCATTCTGTACGGGCGCGACGTTTACGCCGCCGCGCGCGTGGCGCAGATCATGCTCTACGCGGGCGTGAAGGATGTGCGCCTTCTCGATGGCGGCTGGAAGGCGTGGTCAGATGCCGGTCTGCCGGTTGAGCGCGGTACGCCCGGCAAAGTGGCTCCTGCCCCTGATTTTGGCGCGCCGATCCCCGGCCAGCCGCAGCTGATGGTGGATATGGAACAGGCGCGCGGCATGCTGCACCGTCAGGATGCCTCCCTGGTCAGCATTCGTTCATGGCCGGAGTTTATCGGCGAAACCAGCGGCTACAGCTACATCAAGCCAAAAGGTGAAATTGCCGGTGCCCGCTGGGGTCACGCGGGCAGCGATGCCACCCATATGGAAGACTTCCATAACCCGGATGGCACCATGCGCAGCGCTGACGACATCGCCGCCCAGTGGAAGCGCTGGAATATTCTGCCGGAACAGCAGGTCGCGTTTTACTGCGGCACCGGCTGGCGGGCGTCCGAAACCTTTATGTACGCCCGGGCGATGGGCTGGAAAAATATCGCCGTCTATGACGGCGGCTGGTACGAATGGAGCAGCCACCCGCAGAACCCGGTCACCGCCGGAGAGCGCGGACCAAAGAGTGCTCTCTAACGGGTGAGTGACTTCAGCGTCACGTAGCCGCTCCAGATGCGCGTTGTGGTGGTCAACCAGCACAGCGCGCCGAATATCCACGCGAACAGCGTAAACTGTGCCGGAAACAGGCAGCACAGCACGAACAGCGCGATGGTCTCCGTCCCTTCCGTTAACCCGCCGATATAGTAAAACGACTTATGCGCATAGCCGGGGTTGTCGATATCGTGCTTCGCCGCCAGCGCGGCAAAGGCGAGAAAACTGCTGCCGGTGCCGATAAATGCAAACAACAGCCAGGCCGCCGCCAGCGCATTCGCTGCGGGTGCAGCCAGCGCAAAGCCAAACGGCACCAGCGCATAGAACAGAAAATCGAGGGCGATATCGAGAAACCCTCCCGCATCCGTCAGCCCTCTCCGACGCGCCAGCGCGCCGTCCAGACCATCCAGCAGGCGGTTCAGGACGATGGCGGCCAGCGCCGCCGGATACCAGCCGAGGGCCAGGAACGGCAACGCCAGCAGGCCGATGGCAAACCCGGCAAGCGTTAATCCGTCGGGCGTAACGCCCGGCTTATCCAGCACGGATACCAGACGGTCCAGAGCGGGTTTTACCCGCGGGTGCAGGTGACGGTCAAGCATCAGGCCTCCCTTTAAACGTGGCGCACAGCCCCTGTGCCGGTATATCCAGCGCGGCATTAAACCGGGCCGAGAGATTCTGAAAGGCAATGAGCGCCGTCATTTCAGTGATGGCATCATCCGTAAAGTGGCGTTTCATCGCCGTTTTGATTGCTTCATCCACCCGGGGCGGCGTGGCGGTCACCGCCTCCGCATAGGCCAGCGCCGCGCGTTCCTGTTCACTGAACACGTCAGAATCAGCCCAGCCGCTTACGGCCTGGACTTTATCCAGCGCGCCGCAGCGCTCGGCCAGGCGCAGGCTGTTGGCGTCAATACAGAACGCACAGTGGCACAGCTGCGATACGCGCGTCATAAGCAGCGAGCGCAGCACTGGCGTCAGGCGCGCTTTTCTGCGCTCCAGAAACCCCACAAACAAAGCGACCAGCCAGAACAGACGCGGCATGCGTCCCCACCAGCGCGTGGGGTTCAGCACGGCGCCGAAGTGTTTTTGCTGCATGGCGGCAATGGGTTTTACGCTCGCCGGAAGGGTTGGGATGGGCTCTACCCAGGTGGACGTCTCTTTCACCTGATTCTCCTGATGGCTGGACTCTTTGAAAGGGCACGATAATATGGCGTTTTTCGCTATCAAGTATTGACGACCATGCTAAAAACAGTCGATGTCGTTGCGGCCATCATCGAAAAAGACGACAAAATTTTACTGGCACAGCGCCCTGCTCACGCCGACCAGCCGGGAATGTGGGAGTTCGCTGGCGGCAAAGTGGAGGCCGGAGAAACCCAGCCTGAGGCGCTTATCCGCGAGCTGCGTGAAGAGCTGGGTATCGAGGCACAGCCTGAGCAGTACGTGGCGAGCCATCAGCGCGAGGTATCACAGCGGTTAATCAACCTGCACGCCTGGCACGTACCCCGCTTCAGCGGAGAGTTAACGGCGCACTACCACAGCGCGCTGGCGTGGTGTACGCCGGAAGAGGCTTTCAGTTATGAGTTAGCTCCGGCGGATATTCCGCTGCTGGAGGCGTTTATTCTTTTACGCGACGCCAGACCAGCGGATTCGTGCTGATGGTACGTTCATCGCGCTGGCACTGCAGCAGCACGCCATCCGCCTTCACGACGGCCCCTTCAGAATAGTTTTGATCCTGGTAGATGCAGCACTGGTTACACGGCTGCGCGCGCTGGCCGCTGGAGCTAAACACCTCCGGCGGCACGTTCACTTCTACATCCGGGCGAATGCGGTCAGCCTGCGCGCCTGCGGTCAACATCAATGATAACGCGGCCATCACGTAACGGTTCATAGACTTCTCTTCCTGTTGTGTCCTGATAATGACTATAACGGTAAATCGGGCAGAATCTTTAATTTAGCGCGCCATCGCTTTTTGTTATGACGCGGCCCGGGTCATTAATTTCCTTTTCGGTCCACATTTCTGCTTGCTTCACAAAGCGGTACGGGTGGTATAGTCAAAAAAACAACACAAATCGCATAAGCAACATACATTAATGACTATAAGGGGTTCTTATATCTATGGATCAGACACGCTCTCTGGAAAGTTTCCTTGCCTATGTTCAGCAGCGCGACCCGCATCAAAGCGAATTTGCTCAGGCCGTTCGTGAAGTAATGACTACCCTCTGGCCGTTCCTTGAAGAAAACCCGCGCTATCGTCAACTGTCGCTGCTGGAACGTCTGGTTGAACCAGAGCGTGTGATCCAGTTCCGCGTGACCTGGGTGGATGACCGCAACCAGGTACAGGTCAACCGCGCCTGGCGCGTGCAGTTTAACTCCGCCATCGGTCCGTTTAAGGGCGGCATGCGCTTCCACCCTTCCGTGAACCTGTCGATTCTGAAATTCCTTGGCTTTGAACAGACGTTTAAAAACGCGCTCACCACCCTGCCAATGGGCGGCGGTAAAGGCGGGAGCGATTTCGACCCGAAAGGCAAAAGCGAAGGCGAAGTGATGCGTTTCTGTCAGGCGCTAATGACCGAGCTCTACCGCCACCTCGGCCCGGACACCGACGTACCAGCGGGGGATATCGGCGTGGGGGCCCGCGAAGTGGGCTTTATGGCCGGGATGATGAAAAAACTCTCCAACAACAGCGCCTGCGTCTTTACCGGCAAAGGATTATCGTTTGGCGGCAGCCTGATCCGCCCGGAGGCGACCGGCTACGGCCTGGTTTACTTCACCGAGGCAATGCTCAAGCGTCACGGTTTAGGTTTCGAGGGGATGCGCGTGGCGGTCTCCGGCTCCGGTAACGTGGCGCAGTACGCTATCGAAAAAGCGATGCAGTTTGGTGCCCGCGTGGTGACGGCCTCCGACTCTAAAGGCACGGTAGTGGACGAAGCGGGCTTTACGGCGGAGAAGCTGGCGCGCCTGTGCGAAATCAAAGCCAGCCGCGATGGCCGACTTGCCGATTATGCCGCGGAGCTTGGCCTGACGTATCTGGAAGGCAAACAGCCGTGGGGCGTGCCGGTGGATATCGCCCTGCCGTGCGCCACGCAAAACGAACTGGACGCGGACGCTGCGCGCACGCTAATTAGCAACGGCGTGAAGGCGGTAGCGGAAGGGGCGAATATGCCGACCACTATCGAGGCGACGGATCTGTTCCTGGAGGCGGGCGTGCTGTTTGCGCCAGGCAAGGCGGCGAACGCGGGCGGCGTGGCGACCTCCGGCCTGGAGATGGCGCAAAACGCGGCGCGGCTCGGCTGGAAGGCGGAGAAAGTGGATGCCCGTTTGCACCACATCATGCTGGATATTCACCATGCCTGCGTCGAGTACGGCGGCGAGGCATCGCAAACCAACTACGTGCGCGGGGCGAATATCGCCGGGTTCGTGAAGGTGGCGGATGCGATGATTGGGCAGGGTGTGATTTAAGGTTTATATCGTGCGGCCGGGTGCCCTCTCCCACAGGGAGAGGGAGAAAACCGGGCGTATCAGGCCGCGCTCTTTTTCTTTTTGAACGGTTTCTTCGCGCCACCACCGGGTGCAACCATGCCTCTGAACCGCTTCACCGGCGTGCTGCGCGCCTGATCGATCAGCTGGTAAAGCGTCCCCACCAGCGGCTGCATAAAGTCCTGATAGCGGCACTGCTTTTCGCTGATTTGCGTCAGCACGGATTCCCAGTGCGCGGTCATGTCCGGCCTTGCGGCCAGCTCCGGCAGGGAGTGTATGAGCGCCCGGCCCGGTTCCGTTGAGTGGATGTAGCGCCCCTTTTTCTCAAGAAAACCTCGCTTAAAGAGCAGCTCGATGATCCCCGCGCGGGTTGCTTCCGTACCCAGTCCATCGGTGGCGCGCAGGATCTTCTTGAGATCTTTATCCTGCACAAAGCGGGCGATCCCGGTCATGGCTGACAGCAGCGTTGCATCGGTGAAGTGGCGCGGCGGCTGGGTCTGACGTTCAACCACTTCACCCTTCTCGCACAGCAGTTCGTCGTCTTTAGCGACCACCGGCAGCGGCGTGCCGTCGTTCTCCTCATCGCGCTCTTTGTTGCCGAGGAGCGTGCGCCAGCCCGCTTCCGCCAGGAAACGCGCTTTAGCGATAAACTTGCCTTTGGCAATTTCCAGCTCGATGACGCACTTGCGGAACACCGCGTCCGGGAAGAACTGCATCAGGTACTGACGGGCGATCAGGTTATAGACCTTCGCTTCGTTATCGGTCAAGTTGACGCTGCTGGCGCGCGCCGTCGGGATAATCGCGTGGTGGGCATCGACCTTTTTGTCGTCCCAGCAGCGGTTATGGGTGTCCGGGTTAACGACGGACTGCGGGAGCAGATCCGGCGCGTGCACGCCGATGGCATTCATCACAGAATGGCGTCCGGCAAAGTGCTCTTCCGGCAGATAGCGGCTGTCCGAACGTGGATAGGTGATGAGCTTATGGGTTTCGTAGAGTTTCTGGCAGATATCCAGCACGTTCTGCGCGCTGAGGCCAAAGCGCTTCGCGGCCTCAATCTGCAGAGCAGAAAGGGAGAACGGCAGCGGCGCGGGTTCTGATTCCCGTTTATCGTTATAGCTGGTAACGATGGCCGGCTGGCCGGTAATACGGTTAACCACATGCTCCGCCAGCGGACGGTGCAGCAAACGCCCCTCTTCATCCTGGTACGACTCGCAAGCGTCGCTCGGCTGCCAGACGGCGGTAAAGCGCTCGTCTTTCGGGGTGACGATATGCGCTTTCACTTCAAAGAAATCTTTGGCGACGAAGTTCTCGATCTCTTCGTCGCGACGCACCACCAGCCCCAGCACCGGCGTCTGCACGCGGCCCACGGAGAGTACGCCCTGATAGCCCGCGTTGCGCCCGAGGATGGTGTAGGCGCGGGTCATGTTGATGCCGTACAGCCAGTCGGCGCGGGCGCGCGCTAAAGCAGAGACGCACAGCGGAATAAACTCGCTGTTGGAACGCAGGCGCGAGATCGCCCGCTCAACGGCCTGCGGGTTGAGGTCGTTGATCAGGCAGCGCTGCACCTGCTGGCGCTTTTCCGGCGCCAGCTCAAGATAGTCCAGCACTTCGTCCACCAGCAGCTGCCCTTCTCTGTCCGGGTCACCTGCGTGGACCACTTCCGTCGCCTCATGCAGGAAGCGCTTAATGACGTTGAGCTGTTTGGTGACGGACGGACGAGGCTGAAGACGCCACTTTTCCGGCACGATGGGCAGATCGTTGAGGTTCCAGCGGGCGTAGCGGCTGTCGTAGACGTCCGGCTGCGCCTGTTCAAGCAGGTGGCCGATACACCAGGTGACCACCTGCCCGTTACCGCATTCGATAAAGCCGTCGCCTTTGCGATGCGGTTTAGGCAGCACGTCGGCGATGGCACGGGCCAGGCTCGGCTTTTCGGCAATAAACAACCGCATCGAATTAACGGATCTCAATCATCGGTCGGCCGCCGCGGGCGGTCACCAGTTCGCCGATCGCCGTCAGGGTGATGCCAAACTCGGCGGCGGTTGCCTGAACCTCGGCTTCGGATTCCGGCGTGACGGCCAGCAGCAGGCCGCCGGAGGTTTGTGGATCGCACAGCAGGTTACGCCACGCCTCAGGCATTTCGCCCATCAGGTGACCGTAGCTGGCGAAGTTGCGCTGGGTACCGCCCGGAACCGCGCCCTGGGCAATGTACTCTTCCACGCCAGGCAGCTTCGGCACGTCCTGATACCAGACCTGCGCCTGCACGCCCGCGCCCTGACAGACTTCAGAGAGGTGCCCCAGCAGGCCAAAACCGGTGACGTCGGTCATCGCCTTTACGCCGTCGATATTGGCGAACGCCGCGCCGGCGAGGTTCATCTGGCACATGACTTCCGTCGCCAGACCTTTGTGCTCCGGTTTGAGCAGGGATTTTTTCTCAGCGGTGGTGAGCACGCCAATGCCCAGCGGCTTGGTGAGGAACAGCTTGCAGCCCGCCTGCGCGGTGCTGTTGCGCTTCACGCGCTCGGTCGGCACCACGCCGGTAACGGCCAGGCCGAAGATCGGCTCCGGGGCATCAATCGAGTGGCCGCCGGCCAGCGCAATCCCCGCCTGCTGGCAGGCGAAACGCCCGCCATCAATCACCTCGCGGGCGATTTCCGGTGGAATGGTGTTGATCGGCCAGCCCAGAATGGCGATGGCCATGATCGGCTTACCGCCCATGGCGAAGATATCGCTGATGGCGTTGGTGGCCGCGATGCGCCCGAAGTCGAACGGGTTATCAACAATCGGCATGAAGAAGTCAGTGGTGCTGATAATGCTGGTGCCGTTACCTAAGTCATAAACCGCCGCATCGTCACGCGTTTCGTTGCCGACAAGCAGGTTCGGGTCGACAAACTTCGCCTGTTCACTGTGCAGAATGGTCTCCAGCACTTTCGGGGAAATTTTACAACCGCAACCGGCTCCGTGGCTGTACTGCGTTAAACGAATGGTTTGCTCGCTCATGGACGTCTCCTGTCATCTCAATCGCGCTATGGTAGCGCTCATTCCATAAAGAGGTAAGTATGACTGTCTGAATTCTGCGGCGGATGCTCAGAATCCAGACAGTTTAGCGCGTGAAATTAAAAACGGCTGACGAAAGGCGTGGTGTCCGGCACGCTAATGGTGCTGGAGGCTTTAAGCTGCGGGGTGCCGAGGTAAAGGAAACCGACAATTTTGTCGTGCTCACCGCAGGAGAATCCTGCCCGCACTGCGGCGCTCTCGGTCAGCGGCCCGGTGCGCCAGATACCGTTATAACCCTGCGCAACGGCGGCCATCTGCATCGCCATCACCGCACAGCCGGCAGACATTTCCTGCTCCCAGACCGGCACCTTATGGTCGGCCTGACATTTCGCCACGACAGCGATAATCATCGGGGCGCGGAACGGCGCGTTACGCGCCTTGTCGATACCTTTCTCATCCTGCCCGGCGGCAACTGCCCCCTGCTCCAGCAGCTGACTGAAGCGATCGCGGCCTTCGCCTTCAATCACAAAGAAGTGCCACGGCTGCAGCGTGCCATGATCCGGCGCACGCATACCGGCACGCAGAATGTTTTCCAGCTGCTCGCCCGCAGGGGCGGGTTCGGCCAGACGTGACGCGCTACGACGGTTAACAAGCAGTTCGAGTGCATCCATTGGTTAACTCCTTTCTTGAAATTTACTCACAAAATTAACACGACGGCAGATTTTGTTACAGCCTGGCAGGCGATTCCTGCTGACAAGTGGCGGTTGGGTCATTACGATAACCCAACATTACCGTCCAGTGGCGACGGAAACAGTCATTTTCTGGTTAGGGAGAATACATGCGAACCCTTTGGCGAATCTTTGCCGGTTTCTTTAAATGGACGTGGCGACTGCTCAACTTCGTCCGCAACCTGGTGATGAACATCTTCTTCATCCTTCTGGTTCTGGTTTGCGCGGGCATCTGGATGCATATCAGCAACGCGAATCAGGCGCAGCATTCGACTCGTGGGGCCCTGTTACTCGATATCACCGGCGTGATCGTTGATAAACCGTCCACCAGCAATCGTCTGGGGGTGATCGGCCGCCAGCTGTTTGGCGCGACGTCAGACCGCCTGCAGGAGAACTCCCTGTTCGATATCGTCGATACTATCCGTCAGGCCAAAGACGACCGAAACATCACCGGGATCGTGCTGGATCTGAAAGATTTTGCCGGCGGCGACCAGCCTTCTATGCAGTACATCGGTAAAGCGCTGCGCGAGTTCCGCGACAGCGGCAAGCCGGTGATTGCCGTGGGCGACAGCTACAGCCAGGGGCAATATTATCTGGCAAGCTTCGCCAATAAGATCTGGCTTTCGCCACAGGGAACGGTCGATCTGCACGGTTTTGCCACCAACGGCCTGTACTACAAATCGCTGCTCGACAAGCTGAAGGTCACCACCCACGTCTTCCGCGTCGGCACCTATAAATCTGCCGTGGAGCCGTTTATCCGCGACGATATGTCCCCTGCCGCCCGTGAAGCGGACAGCCGCTGGATTGGCGAGCTGTGGCAGAACTATCTGGGTACCGTTGCCGCTAACCGTCAAATTACCGCTGAGCAGGTGTTCCCTGGCGCTCGCGGCGTGCTGGATGGACTGCGCAAGGTCGACGGTGATACCGCGAAATATGCGCTCGACAACAAGCTGGTTGACGCGCTGGGCACCAGTGCAGATATCGAAAAAGCCCTGACCAAACAGTTTGGCTGGAGCAAAGAGGACAAAAACTACAGCGCCATCAGCATGTATGACTATGCTGCGAAAAAGCCGGACGACAGCGGCGACAGCGTAGCCGTGGTGTTTGCTAACGGCGCTATCATGGACGGTCAGGAAACCCCGGGGAACGTCGGCGGTGATACTACCGCGTCGCAAATCCGCGATGCACGCCTTGATCCGAAAGTGAAAGCGATTGTCCTGCGGGTGAACAGCCCTGGCGGCAGCGTTAGCGCTTCCGAAGTGATCCGCGCCGAGTTGGCCGCAGCGCGTGCCGCTGGCAAGCCGATCGTCGTATCCATGGGCGGCATGGCCGCGTCTGGTGGGTACTGGATCTCCACGCCTGCCAACTATATTGTGGCGAACCCAAGCACGCTGACCGGCTCGATTGGCATCTTCGGGGTGATTAACACCGTGGAAAACAGCCTGGATTATCTGGGTGTGCATACCGATGGTGTTTCCACGTCGCCGCTGGCGGATGTGTCGATGACCAAATCTCTGCCGCCGGAAGTTTCAGAGATGATGCAGCTGAGCATTGAGAACGGCTATAAACGCTTTATCACGCTGGTTGCCGACTCGCGTAAGAAGACGCCGGAACAGATCGACCAGATTGCACAGGGCCACGTCTGGACCGGACAGGATGCGAAGAGTAACGGTCTGGTCGACAGCCTGGGCGACTTCGACGACGCGGTGAAGAAAGCCGCCGAACTGGCGAAGCTCAAGCAGTGGCACGTTGAGTATTATCAGGACGAACCGTCGTTCTTCGATATGGTGATGGACAGCATGTCCGTCTCCGTACGCGCCATGCTGCCGGAGGCGCTGCAGGCGTACCTGCCTGCCCCGGTGACCACGGCTGCGAAAGCGATGAAGGCGGAAAGCGATAAGCTCGCGGCCTTTAACGATCCACAAAGTCGTTACGCGTTTTGCCTGACCTGCGCGAACGTCCGTTAAAAACCGTCCCCTCTTCCCGTGAAGAGGGGATGTTTTTCTTTTGAAGAACAAGAACTCACTACCATGCAGAAGAAATCGATTTATGTAGCCTACACTGGCGGTACCATCGGTATGCAGCGCTCTGAAAATGGCTATATCCCCGTCTCCGGCCATCTGCAGCGTCAGCTTGCGCTGATGCCTGAATTCCACCGTCCGGAAATGCCTGACTTCACCATCCACGAATACGAGCCGCTGATGGACTCCTCCGACATGACGCCGGAAGACTGGCAGCACATCGCGGATGACATTAAAGCCCATTACGACCAGTACGACGGCTTCGTGATCCTGCACGGCACCGACACCATGGCGTTCACCGCTTCGGCGCTCTCCTTCATGCTGGAGAACCTGAGCAAGCCGGTGATCGTCACCGGGTCGCAAATACCGCTGGCGGAGCTGCGCTCGGACGGGCAGATCAACCTGCTGAACTCCCTGTACGTGGCGGCGAATTACCCGATCAACGAAGTGTCGCTGTTCTTTAACAATCGCCTGTATCGCGGCAACCGCACCACCAAAGCCCATGCCGACGGTTTTGATGCCTTTGCCTCCCCTAACCTGCAGCCGCTGCTGGAAGCGGGTATTCATATCCGTCGTCTGGGAACGCCTCCGGCACCGAACACCGCCGGCGAGCTGATTGTGCATCCGATTACCCCGCAGCCGATTGGCGTGGTCACCATTTATCCGGGCATCTCCGCGGACGTGGTGAGCAACTTCCTGCGCCAGCCGGTGAAAGCGCTGATCCTCCGTTCCTATGGCGTCGGCAACGCTCCGCAGAACGGCGAATTTCTGAAGGAGCTTCAGGAAGCCAGCGAGCGCGGAATTGTGGTGGTAAACCTGACCCAGTGCATGTCTGGCAAGGTCAATATGGGCGGTTATGCCACTGGCAACGCGCTGGCGCACGCGGGGGTGATCAGCGGCTTCGATATGACCGTTGAGGCGACGCTGACTAAACTTCATTATTTACTGAGTCAGGATCTGGACATTCAGTCCATTCGCCGCGCAATGATGCAAAACCTGCGTGGCGAGCTGACCCCGGACGAATAAGGAGCTCTCATGAAGCAACGCGCCCTGCTACTGGTCGATTTGCAAAATGATTTCTGCGCGGGCGGCGCGCTGGCCGTCGCCGAAGGTGACAGCACCGTTGACGTGGCAAATACCCTGATTGACTGGTGCAAAGCCCGCGGTGAAGCGGTTGTCGCCAGCCAGGACTGGCACCCGGCGAACCACGGCAGCTTTGCCAGCCAGCACAACGTTGAGCCTTTCACCCAGGGTGAACTCGACGGTCTGGCGCAAACCTTCTGGCCGGATCACTGCGTGCAGCAGACCGAAGGAGCGGAACTGCACCCGCTTCTGAATCAGAAGGCCATCGACGCGGTGTTCCATAAAGGTGAAAACCCGGTTATCGACAGCTACAGCGCGTTTTTCGATAACGGGCATCGCCAGAAGACGGCGCTGGACGCGTGGTTACGTCACCATGAAATCACGGAGCTGATCGTGCTGGGTCTGGCGACGGATTACTGCGTGAAGTTTACCGTGCTGGACGCGCTCCAGCTGGGTTATACCGTTAGCGTCATCACCGACGGCTGTCGCGGGGTGAACATTCAACCACAGGACAGCGCTCAGGCATTTATGGATATGGCCGCCGAAGGTGCCACGCTGTATACGCTGGCAGACTGGCAGGAAACGCAGGCGTAGCCTTTTAAGCCGGGTGGCGCTGATGCTTACCCGGCCTACCTTTCCCCGTAGGCCGGGTAAGGCGCAGCCGCCACCCGGCAAAACACCCCCTCCGATCCCCATAAAGTGAACTCCCTCGCATCCTCAGCGAAGCGGCAATGCTATTCTCTTCAGGCTGTTTTTTCGCCACGCCTTTTCTGTGGCGTGGTTATTTTTATTAAGTCAAAGAGGAACTTGTATGAAACGTTTGCCCCTGCTGGCAGCATTACCCTTGCTTTGCGCGTCGCTTGCTTCCGCCGCGCCTCTGATGTCCGTGGGCTACTTTAACGGGGGTGGCGATGTCACCGCCGGACCGGGTGGCGATATCAATAAACTGGACGTTCGCCAGATCACCCACCTGAACTACTCGTTTGGGCTTGTTTATAACAACGAGAAAGACGAGACCAACCCCGCGCTGAAAGATCCGGCGAAGCTGCATCAAATCTGGCTTTCGCCAAAAGTGGCGTCCGATCTGGCCCTTATCCCGACCCTGCGTAAACAAAACCCGAACCTGAAAGTCCTGCTCTCCGTTGGCGGCTGGGGGGCACGCGGTTTCTCTGGCGCAGCGGCAACCCAGGAGAGTCGCGCGGTGTTTATCCGCTCCGCGAAGGAAATTGTTGAGAAATACGGTCTGGACGGGATCGATCTCGACTGGGAATATCCGGTCAACGGCGCGTGGGGGCTGGTTGCAAGCCAGCCCGCCGACAGGGATAACTTCACCGCCCTGCTGAAAGAGATGCGCGACGCGTTCGGGCAGAAAAAGCTGGTGACCATTGCGGTGGGCGCGAATGCGGAAAGTCCGAAAAGCTGGGTGGATGTCAAAGCCATCGCCCCGCTCCTCGACTACATCAACCTGATGACCTACGACATGGCGTACGGGACACAGTACTTCAACGCGAACCTGTATGACTCCAGCGCCTGGCCAACGGTGGCTGCCGCCGACAAATACAGCGTCGATTTTGTGGTGAACAACTATCTGGCCGCCGGACTTAAGCCGAAGCAGATGAACCTCGGGATCGGTTTTTACGGCCGCGTACCGAAACGTGCGGTTGAACCGGGCATTGACTGGAGCAAGCCGGACGCGCAAAAAAATCCGGTCACCCAGCCCTACTTTGGACCGCAGGAGATCGCCCTGTTTAAGTCGCTTGGCTATGACCTGACTAAAGATACCTACGTGAAGTACAACGATATCGTGAAGAAGCTGCTGAACGATCCGCAGAAGCGTTTTACCGAGCACTGGGACGACCAGGCGAAGGTACCGTGGCTCTCGGTAAAGGGTGCCGATGGCAACGCGCTGTTTGCGATTTCGTATGAGAATCCGCGTTCTGTCGCGATCAAGGCGGACTACATCAAAGAGAAAGGCCTCGCCGGGGCGATGTTCTGGGAGTACGGAGCGGACGACAATAATCAGTTAGCGAAACAGCTGGCGGAGTCGCTCGGGATCCCGCATAAGTAGTAAGTCACCAGGCCCTCTCCCACAGAGAGAGGGCCTGGTGAGGGCATCAACCCGCACCGTTATTGCATTTTGATCGTCGCAATCGGCTTCGGCGTGATGCCAAAATCTTCCTTCAGCTCGCGCTTGCTCTTCATCACCATCTGACCGTTAGTGTCGATAGTCATGTGTTGCGCATCAGTGTTATTGCGCGCCTGCCACAGCATCACCAACTGCAAACTGTTCTCTTTTTGCTCAGGCGTGAGCGCTACACCGTCCGGCCATTTTCCCAGCTCAACGGCGGTCACCAGACGCTGATAAACTTCCGGGGTCATCCCGTTAATCATGTCCTCAATATTCACGATCTCTCCCTTTCAAAGGAATAATTTGCTGAATCGTTTTTTCAACCCTTAATCTGGTCGCCGTTTTCATCATCGGTGAAGCTCATTGAGGCTGAATTTACGCAGAAACGCTCACCCGTTGGCTGAGGACCATCCGGGAAGACGTGCCCCAGGTGCGCGTCGCAGTTACCGCAGCGAATTTCCGTGCGCACCATACCGTGCGACGAGTCGGTCAGATAGCGGATTGCGTCATCGCTCACCGGCTCGTAAAAGCTCGGCCAGCCGCAGCCGGAGTCGTATTTCGTTTGTGAATTGAACAGCGGGGCATCGCAGACCAGACAGTGATAGACACCGTCTCGCTTGTTGTGCAGTAATCGCCCGGTAAATGGCGGCTCCGTGCCGTGATTCTGGGTCACGTAAAACTGCATTTCGGTGAGGTTTTTTTTCAGATCGTCAGGGTTATGTTGGTTCGACATATGCTTACATCTCGCTTTAGAAACAGACATCTTTTAACCCGGATTCTAACAAAACATTAACACCCTTGCGTGCACTTTTGTTCTAAACTTATGTGTCGCGAAAAGGCGGTCAGGCAATTGTGATCACGTTCACATTTTTATCCTGCGAGGACTTTAAAATTCCGGGCGCAGCCCCCATGTGGTTGCAAGCTCAAAGGGAAAGTGAGGCGAGTCAGTCGCACAAACGTTAGTCACAGGATTGATTTGTCGCAATGATTGACACGATTCCGCTTGACGCTGCGTAAGGTTTTTGTAATTTTACAGGCAACCTTTTATTCACTAACAAATAGCTGGTGGAATATATGACTATCAAAGTAGGTATCAACGGTTTTGGCCGTATCGGCCGTATTGTTTTCCGTGCTGCTCAGAAACGTTCTGACATCGAAATCGTTGGTATCAACGATCTCCTGGACGCTGAATACATGGCGTACATGCTGAAGTACGACTCAACTCACGGTCGTTTCGACGGCACCGTTGAAGTGAAAGACGGCCACCTGGTTGTTAACGGCAAAACCATCCGCGTTACTGCTGAGAAAGACCCAGCTAACCTGAAATGGAACGAAATCGGTGTTGACGTTGTTGCTGAAGCAACCGGTATCTTCCTGACCGACGAAACTGCACGTAAACACATCACTGCGGGTGCGAAGAAAGTTGTTCTGACTGGTCCTTCCAAAGACAACACCCCAATGTTCGTTCGCGGTGCAAACTTCGAAACTTACGCTGGCCAGGACATCGTTTCTAACGCATCCTGCACCACCAACTGCCTGGCACCGCTGGCTAAAGTGATCAACGACAACTTCGGCATCATCGAAGGTCTGATGACTACCGTTCACGCGACCACCGCTACTCAGAAAACCGTTGACGGCCCGTCTCACAAAGACTGGCGCGGCGGCCGTGGCGCGGCTCAGAACATCATCCCATCCTCTACCGGTGCTGCTAAAGCTGTAGGTAAAGTACTGCCAGAACTGAATGGCAAACTGACTGGTATGGCGTTCCGCGTTCCAACTCCTAACGTATCCGTTGTTGACCTGACCGTTCGTCTGGAAAAAGCTGCTTCTTATGAAGAAATTAAGAAAGCAATCAAAGCTGCTTCCGAAGGCCCAATGAAAGGCGTTCTGGGTTACACCGAAGACGACGTTGTATCTACCGATTTCAACGGCGAAGTGTGCACTTCCGTGTTCGATGCTAAAGCAGGTATCGCACTGAACGACAACTTCGTGAAACTGGTTTCCTGGTACGACAACGAAACCGGCTACTCTAACAAAGTACTGGACCTGATCGCTCACATCTCCAAATAAGTTGAGATGAGTGATTGATCCAAAAAGGCGACTTCGGTCGCCTTTTTTATTGTTTTTTAGACAGAGGATTGCTTAATGATAAATAAAATTTTTGCACTTCCGGTAGTCGAACAACTTACCCCTGTGCTCTCCCGCCGTCAGATTGACGGTGCCGACGTTATCGTCGTTGACCACCCGCGCGTTAAAGCCTCCGTGGCGCTGAACGGCGCGCACCTGCTCTCCTGGAAACCGGAAGGCGAAGCGGAAGCGCTGTGGCTGAGTGACGCCACCTCGTTCAAAAAAGGGGATGCGATTCGCGGCGGCGTACCGATCTGCTGGCCGTGGTTTGGCCCGTCCGCACAGCCGGGTTTGCCTTCTCACGGTTTCGCCCGTAACCAGCAGTGGACGCTGAAAGCGCATAACGAAGATGACAACGGCGCAGTACTGACCTTTGAGCTGCAGGCTAATGATGAAACCCGCGCCCTGTGGCCGCATGATTTCACCCTGTATGCCCGCTTCAAACTGGGTCAGAGCTGCGAGATTGAGCTGGAAGCCCACGGCGAGTTCGAGACCACCTCTGCCCTGCATACCTACTTCAACGTGGGTGACATCAATGCAGTGAAGGTGAGCGGCCTGGGCGATACCTTTATCGACAAAGTTGATAACGCGAAGGAAGGTAAGCTGAGCGACGGCGTTCAGGCGTTCCCTGACCGTACTGACCGCGTCTATCTGCATCCGGAAGCGTGCAGCGTGATCCACGACGGTGCTCTGAACCGCGGCATTGAGGTGGTTCATCACCATCACAGCAACGTGGTGGGCTGGAACCCGGGGCCTGCACTCTCCATCAGCATGGCCGACATCCCTGATGACGGTTACAAAACGTTCGTCTGCGTGGAAACGGCCTGCGTAACCACCCCGCAGAAAGCGAGCGAGGAAAAGCCGTCTCGTTTAGGGCAGACAATTCGCATCGTTAAGCGATAAGGTCGCTGCACCACACCAAAGCAAACGGGGCGCAAGCGCCCCGTTTTGATGCAATGATTGCACCGCGATAATGCACAATCAGAACTTGTAGGTCACACCCACCGAGAAGATGCCAGCCCAGGACTTATCAACCATCGGGCTATCCTTCACTTCGTCGCTCAGACGCTCGTAACGGCCGGTACCGTAGACGTTCCAGTCGCCAAGGAAGTTATAGCTCGCGGTCAGCTCCAGGTAAGGATCCCAGCCATCATCGGCGCTGTAGCTTTTCAGCCCACTGCGACGGGACTCGTTTTTAGAGACGCCGTAGTAATAGTCGTTGTAGTTTTCACTGTTGTACTGCACGCCGATACCCGGCGTCAGGGTGAGCCCACCGTTGGTATAGCGATACAACCACGCCAGATCCCAGATAAAGCCGTTGCTGTTATCCAGCGTATCACCCGCCAGGGCCGTACGGAGGAAGCCATACTGGGTGTTATGCACGTATGAAAGCCCGGCCATCATGGAGCTTTTGCGCTTGTCGAGCTGGCGAAGCGCGTGGCTGTCGCTGTCGCCTGGCTTGAAGTGCGTTGGATCGTAGTAGGCCATGATAGAGAGCTTATCGGCCGTATCGTTCCACAGATAGTAGCCGCCGCCGAGACCGCGGAACCAGAAGTTATCGCCTTCATAGGTGATAACGGGTACAGGATAAACATCGCGGTCATACTGTTTGTATGGGCTGTTAATGACGCCAACGCCCGCACCCACCGTCCACTGACTTTCCGCCTGAGCGGTGCTAACTGCGGTCGCGGCAAGGATGCCCAATGCCAGAAGTTTGAGTTTGGTCACAATCCATTCTTTCCTGTAGTCAAATAATCAGCGGGTGAAGTGTAACCGCCATTCCCGTACATCCCAAAATTTTTTGCCTGCTAATCAGTTTGATTAACCCATTATTTTTAACTTTTCAGATGACAACCCGCTTTCATTTATATGACCGATGCATGAAAAACGTGCTTAAGCCTTATAACCAGGGTGGAAATTTTTGGATGAGTTATTGATATGTCATTGAAATTAGTTTTTCTCAGCATGCAAGTTTGGCAAATGCCATCTACGCTTAAATTTAAGAAGAGTTTTCCTGAACACCTGCGGTTCTTAGCGTCTGACCTGGCACACAGGTTGCTGCTCTGGCAGTGGGGTGCGAGAGATTCTCTTCCGGGAGCCTCCACTACTCATACGAACGGCTCTTATCCTGTGCTAAAAAACGAAAGGACGGCATGCCATGAATATATTCGATCACTATCGCCAGCGCTACGAAGCTGCCAAGGACGAAGAGTTCACACTGCAGGAGTTTCTTACCATTTGTCGGCAAGATCGCAGTGCCTATGCCAATGCGGCAGAACGGCTATTGATGGCTATCGGTGAGCCAAACATGGTTGATACTGCCCTGGAGCCACGGCTTTCCCGTCTATTTTCGAATCGGGTGGTCGCCCGATATCCGGCGTTCGAAGAGTTCTATGGTATGGAAGATGCCATTGAACAGATTGTCTCCTATCTGAAGCATGCCGCCCAGGGTCTGGAAGAGAAGAAACAGATCCTCTATTTACTCGGCCCCGTCGGCGGCGGTAAATCCTCGCTGGCTGAACGCCTGAAGTCGCTGATGCAGCGCGTACCGATTTACGTGCTAAGCGCCAACGGCGAACGCAGCCCGGTGAACGACCATCCGCTGTGCCTGTTTAACCCGCAGGAAGATGCGCAAATTCTGGATAAAGAGTTTGGCATCCCGCGTCGCTACCTCGGCACCATTATGTCGCCGTGGGCAGCAAAACGCCTGCACGAATTTGGCGGTGATATCACCAAATTCCGCGTCGTGAAAGTGTGGCCATCCATACTGGAGCAGATCGCTATCGCCAAAACCGAACCGGGTGATGAGAACAACCAGGATATCTCGGCGCTGGTGGGTAAAGTCGATATCCGTAAGCTGGAAAACTTCGCACAAAACGACCCGGATGCCTATGGCTATTCCGGTGCGCTGTGCCGCGCCAACCAGGGGATTATGGAATTCGTCGAGATGTTTAAAGCACCGATCAAAGTGCTGCATCCTCTGCTGACGGCGACCCAGGAAGGGAACTACAACGGGACGGAAGGTATCTCCGCCCTGCCGTTTAACGGGATTATTCTCGCCCACTCGAACGAATCGGAATGGGTAACCTTCCGTAATAACAAAAACAATGAGGCCTTCCTTGACCGCGTGTACATCGTCAAGGTGCCTTATTGCCTGCGGATCTCCGAAGAGATCAAAATTTACGAAAAACTGCTTAACCACAGTGAACTGGTGCATGCGCCATGCGCTCCGGGCACGCTGGAAACGCTCTCGCGCTTCTCCATCCTGTCGCGTCTGAAAGAGCCGGAAAACTCCAGCATCTATTCGAAAATGCGCGTCTACGACGGTGAAAGCCTGAAAGATACCGACCCGAAAGCGAAATCGTACCAGGAATACCGCGATTACGCCGGGGTTGATGAAGGGATGAACGGCCTCTCCACGCGTTTCGCGTTTAAGATCCTCTCCCGGGTCTTTAACTTCGACCACGCGGAAGTGGCGGCCAACCCGGTTCATCTGTTCTACGTCCTGGAGCAGCAAATCGAGCGCGAGCAGTTCCCGCAGGAGCAGGCTGAACGCTACCTTGAGTTCCTGAAAGGCTACCTGATCCCGAAATATGCCGAGTTCATTGGCAAAGAGATCCAGACGGCCTATCTGGAATCCTATTCAGAATACGGGCAGAACATTTTCGACCGCTATGTCACCTATGCTGACTTCTGGATCCAGGATCAGGAGTACCGCGACCCGGATACCGGCCAGCTGTTTGATCGTGAATCCCTGAACGCGGAGCTGGAAAAAATCGAGAAGCCAGCCGGGATCAGCAACCCGAAAGACTTCCGGAATGAGATTGTGAACTTCGTCCTGCGCGCCAGAGCGCATAATAACGGGCGCAATCCGAACTGGACCAGCTACGAGAAGCTGCGCACGGTTATTGAGAAGAAAATGTTCTCCAATACCGAAGAGCTGCTGCCGGTGATCTCGTTTAACACCAAAACCTCAACCGACGAGCAGAAGAAACACGACGATTTTGTCGACCGTATGATGGAAAAAGGCTACACCCGCAAACAGGTTCGCCTGCTCTGCGAATGGTATCTGCGCGTGCGTAAATCGTCCTAAAACAAGTGCCCGGTAGCGCCTGCGCCTGCCGGGCCAACAAAAACGCAAGTTGGCAAATGCAGTACGGGGGGTATATGACCTGGTTTATTGACCGGCGTCTTAACGGCAAAAACAAGAGCACGGTGAACCGCCAGCGCTTCTTGCGCCGTTATAAAGCGCAAATTAAACAGTCGATCTCCGAGGCCATCAACAAACGCTCGGTGACCGACGTCGACAGAGGCGAGTCTGTCTCCATTCCTACCGATGACATCAGCGAACCGATGTTTCATCAGGGGCGCGGCGGCCTGCGCCATCGCGTTCATCCAGGTAACGACCACTTCGTTCAGAACGACAGAATTGAGCGCCCTCAGGGCGGCGGCGGTGGTTCAGGAAGCGGTCAGGGGCAGGCCAGCCAGGACGGTGAAGGCCAGGATGAGTTCGTTTTCCAGATTTCGAAAGATGAATATCTCGACCTGCTGTTTGAGGACCTTGCGCTGCCGAACCTGAAAAAGAATCAGCATCGTCAGCTTAACGAGTATAAAACCCATCGCGCGGGCTATACCGCTAACGGCGTTCCCGCCAATATCAGCGTTGTGCGTTCGTTGCAGAATTCTCTGGCGCGCCGCACGGCCATGACAGCGGGCAAACGTCGCGAACTGCGCGAGCTGGAGAGCAGCCTGAAGGTCGTGGAAAACACGGAGCCGGCGCAGCTGCTGGAAGAGGAGCGCCTGCGTAAAGAGATTGCCGAGCTAAGAGCGAAGATCGACCGCGTGCCGTTTATCGATACCTTCGACCTGCGCTACAAGAACTACGAAAAACGTCCCGAACCCTCCAGCCAGGCGGTCATGTTCTGTCTGATGGACGTCTCCGGCTCGATGGACCAGGCCACCAAGGATATGGCGAAGCGTTTCTATATCCTGCTCTACTTGTTCCTGAGCAGAACCTATAAGAACGTGGAAGTGGTTTATATCCGCCATCACACCCAGGCCAAAGAGGTGGATGAACATGAGTTCTTCTACTCCCAGGAGACCGGGGGGACCATCGTATCAAGCGCCCTGAAGCTGATGGATGAAGTAGTGAAAGAGCGTTACGACCCGGCGCAGTGGAACATTTATGCCGCGCAGGCGTCGGATGGCGACAACTGGGCCGACGACTCACCGCTGTGTCACGAGATCCTGGCGAAGAAAATTCTGCCGGTGGTGCGTTACTACAGTTATATCGAAATCACCCGTCGCGCCCACCAGACCCTGTGGCGGGAATATGAACATCTGCAGTCCATGTTCGATAACTTTGCCATGCAGCATATCCGCGATCAGGATGATATTTATCCTGTGTTCAGGGAGCTGTTCCACAAGCAATCTGCTACCAGCAACGCATAACCCAACAGCCAGCGAATCCGCTGGCTGTTTTCTTTCGACCCCGTTTATCCCGTGCTAATGTAGCAAGCTGCATACTGGATTATCACCGGGAAAATGATGATGACTGACGACGTTATGGGGACAAGTACCCACCATCAGCTGATTACCTTACTCACCGAGCAGGGCGCGCGTTTTCGCGTCATGGAGCACGAGGCGGTGGGGAAATGCGAAGCGGTGAGTGAAATTCGCGGGACCGATCTGCGCCAGGGGGCAAAAGCCCTGGTCTGCAAGGTGAAGGGCAACGGCGTTAAAAAACACGTACTGGCGATTCTGGCCGCCGACCTGCAGGCCGATCTGAGCCAGCTTGCCAGCCATTTTGGCGGGCTTAAAGCCTCCCTCGCCAGCCCGGCCGAGGTCGATACCCTTACCGCCTGCGTTTTTGGCGCGATCCCGCCCTTCAGCTTCCATCCTGATTTGGCGCTAGTGGCCGACCCGCTGCTATTCGAGCGTTTCGACGAAATTGCCTTTAACGCCGGTTTACTGGAGAAATCCGTGATCATGGACACCCAGGATTACCTGCGCATCGCCCGTCCTGAGCTTGTAAACTTCCATAAAGCGTCGTCGTGACGGCGCTAGCCTCTTCTTTCCAGAAACAGCACGGAGGCGACGAGAATCACGGCAATAGCGAAAAACGATGAGGAGATAATGAGCGTTTCAACAAACATGTGATCGTACATGATGGCGATCCCTTTGCGATACCTGCCTTCGTTTTAATCCGCGTAAATGACAAGGTAATGACAGCGATAAAATCTTTTAAACGCTGTCCTCCGCCGCGTTTGCGCGTACAGTAAGCAGGATAATTATTCTGGCAAGGATCCCCCATGTTTGACCCGACTCTGCTCATTCTTCTGGCGCTCGCCGCGCTCGGCTTTATCAGCCATAACACCACCGTCGCCATCTCGATTCTGGTGCTGATTATTGTGCGCGTGACCCCGTTAAATACCTTTTTCCCGTGGATAGAAAAACAAGGCCTCACCCTCGGGATCATCATTTTAACCATCGGGGTGATGGCTCCCATCGCCAGCGGCACCCTTCCCGCCTCAACGCTGCTGCACTCGTTTATGAACTGGAAATCTCTGGTGGCGATCGCGGTGGGGATTTTTGTTTCGTGGCTGGGCGGACGCGGCGTGACGCTGATGAGCAGCCAGCCCTCGCTGGTGGCGGGCCTGCTGGTGGGCACGGTACTCGGCGTGGCGCTCTTCCGCGGCGTGCCGGTAGGCCCGCTGATTGCGGCAGGGCTGGTGTCCCTGTTTATCGGGAAGTCATAGTCAGGCTGGCCATGTAACGCGCCGGCGTCTGGCCCAGCCCCTTTTTGAACATGGTGATAAACGCGGTGGTAGAGTCATAGCCCAGAGACTGTGCCACCTGCTGCACCGATTTCCCGCTAATCAAATGCTGTAACGCCACGATCAGCTGAAGCTGGTGACGCCAGCGGCGAAAGCTTAAACCGGTCTCTTTGACCACCAGCCGCGCCAGGTTGCGTTCACTCATCGCGAAATGGCTTGCCCACTGCGCCAGCGTCTGCCAGGCGGCGGGCTCTTCCGCCATCTTCTCGCTCATCAGCCGAATTTTAGGATGGGGAGAGACGGGCAGCTGCAGATGCTCCTGGCGCTGGAGCGGCAGCTCGTCAAACAGGACGTCCACCAGACGCGATGTGGCCGCAAGATGCAGCTGTTCACGTGATTTCTCCGCCAGGGATAAAATCAGCTCCCGCACCAGGGGAGAGATTTTCAGGGTGCAGCAGCGGTCGGGCAGGCTGGCGGCACCAGGCTCAATAAACAAAAAGCAGAGCTGCGCCCCCGGCGTGGCCCTGTTGCTGTGCGGCATTTGGCCTGGGATCCAGACGGCATACTGGGGCGGTACCATCAGCATCGCATTTTCCACTTCGCAGGTGATCGCGCCGCCAAGGGCCAGAATCAGCTGCCCCTTACGGTGTTGATGCTGCGGAATATATTGTTCTTCCGTCACCACGCGGATACGAAACGCGACGGCCGCATCGTGCTGGCTATCAGGATCGTAGCCGTCCAGTCCAAGACCAATCATCAGGTTGTCCGATATTAGCGATAAACTGTCATTTTAGCCTGATTTCAACCGCTGAGAAAATCGGTATTGTGTGCGCTCGCTTGAACGTATGAGAACACAATGACTACTGCTCTTCGCACCTCAGGAAAACAGGGCGCGCTGTTGATCGCAGGCATCCTGATGATTGCCACCACGCTTCGCGTCACCTTTACCGGCGCAGCGCCGCTGCTCGATACCATTCGCCTTGATTATGGCTTAAGCACGGCGCAAACCGGTCTGCTGACCACCCTGCCCCTGCTGGCCTTTGCTCTTGTCTCCCCGCTCGCGGCGGGCGTTGCCCGGCGTATCGGCATGGAGCGCAGCCTGTTTATCGCCCTGATGCTGATTTGCATCGGGATTGCGGTTCGCTCCCTGCCCTCCGCTACCCTGCTTTTCATCGGAACGGCGGTGATTGGTTGCGGGATCGCTCTGGGGAATGTGCTGCTGCCCGGCTTAATTAAGCGTGATTTCCCGGGTCAGGTGGCAAAACTCACCGGCGCCTATTCCCTGACGATGGGTGTCTCTGCCGCGTTAGGCTCGGCGCTGATTGTTCCCCTGGCGCAGGGTAATGCGGGCTGGCACGGCGCGCTGCTGATGCTGATGGCGTTTCCGCTGATCGCGCTGTTGCTCTGGCTGCCGCAGTGGCGTCAAAAACACGTCGCAACGGTAACGGGCGCAGGCGCGCTGCATAACCGCGCGATCTGGCGCTCGGCACTCGCCTGGCAGGTGACGCTCTTTCTGGGGATTAACTCGCTGATTTATTACGTCATCATCGGCTGGCTGCCGGCCATATTACTCAGCCATGGCTTTAGCGAAGCGCAGGCCGGCTCGGTGCACGGCCTTTTACAGCTTGCCACGGCCGTGCCGGGGCTTGCCGTTCCTCTCGTCCTCCAGCGTATGAAGGATCAGCGAACCATCGCCGGAGCGGTTGGGCTGATGTGCGCGGTTAGCGCGGCGGGTTTGTGGTTTATGCCTGAGATGGCGGTGATGTGGACGCTGGTGTTTGGCTTTGGTACCGGGGCAACGATGATCCTCGGCCTGACGTTCATCGGCCTGCGCGCCAGCTCCGCACACCAGGCGGCAGCGTTGTCCGGTATGGCACAGTCTATTGGTTACCTGCTCGCCGCCTGCGGTCCGCCGCTGATGGGTAAAATTCACGATTCGGCTGGAGACTGGCGGATCCCGCTTCTCGCCTGCGCGCTGGCCGCTGTCGTCATGGCCATCTGCGGCGTACTTGCCGGGCGCGACCGGGAAATCGCGCCCCGATAAACACGGTGGCAGACCATCGGGTCTGCCTTTTTTACCCGCGCGCCGCGCGCAGCATTGCCTGCACCAGCACCACCGGACGCCCTTCCAGCGCAGCACGCTCGTGCTGGAATAAGGTGATCACAAAGAACGGATGGGTCACCAGCTCCGCAGCGCGAATTTCCCCCTGCTCGTCCCAGCCCGTCACGCGCATATCACCGCTCTCCAGTTCCTGAGCAAACGCCGCCGATACGCCATAGTTACAGTGATAACCCTCTACGATTTCCGGCTTTCCGTAGGCCTTCGCGATCAGCGTATTATTGCGCAGCTCAATGGCATCGGTTTTCTCCACCAGCGAGCAGGTCAGCGGCGCAATCACCATCGTACCTTCGGTATCCGTCTCAGCATGTGCCGCGTCGCTCCAGCCCAGCACGTTACGGGCATACTCAATTAACGCATGCTGGAACCCACCGCAGGTGCCCAGGAACGGAATGCTGTTTTCACGCGCGTAGCGTGCGGCAATAAAGGCCGCCTCGGTATTTTTATAGGGGCTTGCGGGAACCAGCCAGATGGCATCGTAGCCCACCAGATCCTCAGAACTGGTTAATTCCGTGGTGGCAAGCCAGTCGTAATCGGCGGTGAGGTCAAGGACCGCGGCGGCGTCGTCAATGGCCAGCGGGATCGCCTTGTGTGCAATAACATCAGGATTGTAATCGCCAACCAGCGCAATGCGCAGCGTCGTTTTAACCGGGAGGTGTTCCATGAAAGGTTCCTTATGCCAGAGTATTATCAGATAACATAAGGAACCTCAGACTACCGATCTTCTGCAATTATCACAATACCTTAAATTGGGAGGGTGGAATCATGATTCAGTGCAAACGCGTCTATGAACAGGCGAGCCCGGGCGATGGCTATCGGGTTCTGGTGGACAGGCTCTGGCCCCGTGGGGTGAAAAAAACAGACCTCGCGTATGACGAATGGTGTAAAACGCTCACACCGTCCAGCGCGTTACGCAAGGACTTTCATAGCGAAGCGATTGATTTCGCGGGCTTCACTAAAGCCTACAAGGAAGAGCTGGCGCAGCATAAGGACGAAGGAGAGCGTCTGGCGGCGCTGGCGAAAAAGCAGACCGTAACCCTGCTCTACGGCGCGAAGGACACCAAGCAGAATCACGCTCTGGTCTTAGCCGACTGGCTGCGCCATCTGTGATCAGCCGACCGTCAGCTCATCCTGAATTTGCGGAGCTTCGTCCGGGGTGAGCGGCATCAGGTGTTCGGCGCGAACAAACGCAAAGCCGTGCTGATTATCAAAGGCGTAGACGTCTCCCGTCACCAGCCAGAGCGCGCGGTCCGCGCTTGCGGGTAACTGCGTCATCACGCCGTTGACCGGGTTAACGAAACGCTGGCCGGGCTGGCAGAGACCAAATAGCTCCACAGATTTACCAATATTGCGACGGCCTGACGCCGTGCGGGCACCGACGATCATCGCCACGCTGCCCGGTTTAAGCTGAAACATACTTCTCTCGCGGTAACGGTAGCCAGAAATTGGCTAAGAATAATCCTAAAGAGAAGTGTATCGCAGCTACTGTCCCTCTGTCACCTGGCAGGTTGCGGATGATCGCGACGATAGAGCGTCCATTCGTCGATCACTTCGCCACCGGGCAGCTTGCACTCGGTGCGGACTCCCTGCGGGCTTTGAATTGGGACCTGTTCCCCGCCCTTTTCCAGGCAGTAAACGGAAGCCGGGTTCGCCATGCCCACGGCGTGCGGCGGTTTCGGGGCGTCGGGTGGGGTTGTTTTTGCGGTGCAGGCAACCAGGGGAAGCGCCAGCGCCATTAGCAGAAATCTCATCTTGTTGATCCTTTTGACATCATCATTGGCTAAGGGTAACGGCTTGTCGCCGCTTTCTCCATGATTTCTCCATTCTAACTGCACTTTTCAACGCTACAGTCTGGCATGTTCTCACTTTGACCAGAGAACATCATTCCGTAATCAAGATGTCTTTGCCCCGTTCTCAACAACGGGGCTTTTTTTCCCGCCTGCTGCCTACCTCTGCATATATTAAATTTTCTATATTCATGTTTTACTATGCCGGAAGCCTAAAAATTCAGCATAACATGCAGATGCAGACGTCTTCTGCCTGGGAGTCATTCTACGTCATGTCGGATCTTATCCTCGCTCGCGTTTCAGAAACCCTTGCCACCGAGCAATCCCTTGAAAGCCTCGTTCGTCAGCTGCTGGAGATGCTGGAAATCGTCACCGACATGGAGTCGACGTATCTGACGAAGGTGGATATAACAGCCCGGCTGCAGCATATCCTCTATGCCCGAAACAGCAAGCAGATGACTATCCCGGAAGGGTTAAGCGTGCCATGGGATGAAACGCTGTGTAAGCGCGCGCTGGATAGCGACACATTATTCAGTAACGATGTCCCCGAGCGCTGGCCGGAGTGTGAAGCGGCGAAAGCACTCGGCATTACCACTTACATGAGCATCCCCGTTCATCTTGCCGATGGCTCGCTTTACGGTACGCTCTGCGCCACCAGCACGGCAAAAAAACCGCTCAGCGCGCGCGGCGAGCAGATGCTAAAACTCTTCGCCGGGTTGATTAGTCAGTACATTCAGAAAGAGTCTCTGGTGACCCAGCTCCGTGAAGCCAACGCGGCGCTTATCGCCCATTCCTACACAGATGCCCTTACAGGGTTACCCAACCGTCGCGCCATTTTTGAGGATCTGACCACCCTGTTTTCGCTGGCGCGGCATCTGAAACGTAACGCCATCATTGCCTTTATCGATCTGGATGATTTTAAACTGATTAACGATCGATACGGGCATGAAGCAGGCGACCAGTTCCTGATTGAAGTGGGCAAGCGTTTGACCGCAGAAAAACAGCAGGACGATATCATCGGCCGGCTGGGCGGCGATGAGTTTCTGGTGGCCACTCTGAGCAACGTCGAGAATGAGGAGCAAATCCACCTTCTCAGAACGCGCCTCTGCGCCCGAATTGCGGGGGAATACTGGCTGGGTAGCATCAGCATCATTTATCCTGGCGCCAGCCTCGGCGTTATCGAAGTGGATCCCGGCGTAACCGATCCGGACAGTGCGTTACGTGCCGCAGATATCGCGATGTATCAGGATAAGAAAGGAAAAAGCAAAACAGGCTTTCTCGCGATGGATTAACCCCGTACACTCTACGGCGTTATAAAAACCGAAACAGGTGATGATATGAGAATAGGGATCCTCTTCCCGGTCGTTATTTTTATAACGGCGGTGGTATTTCTGACGTGGTTTTTTGTCGGTGGTTACGCTGCTCCGGGGGCATAAATGAGAAAAACCACCCTCATTATGTTGATCGTTGCCGTCGTGGCGTTTGCCGGCACGCAATTTGGCTGGTGGTAAACCCGTTACGTAAAAAGGCCGCCATATGGCAGCCTTTTTAACGCTTCAGTATTAGCTTTTGATCTTTCTGTAGATAAACAGCACAACCAGCGCGCCGATCACCGCGACCGCGAAACTGCCGAAGTTAAAGCCATCGACTTTACCAAAACCGAACAGCGTACTGATCCAACCGCCGACTACCGCGCCGACAATACCCAGTATTATGGTGACGATAAACCCACCGCCATCTTTGCCCGGCATGATCCACTTCGCCAGAATACCCGCAATAAGCCCAAAGATAATCCAGGATAAAATTCCCATAACTTTCCTCTCTGTATGGTTTTTGTCATTAAATCAACGACACAAAAAGGATAGCACAGGATCTGAGAAAGGAAATTTGTGATAAGCCTCACAGAGAGAGTCTGCGCATTTCTTCATCAACATGCCCTTCCACAAGAACTGTGGGGTTGCATCTTTTATTGAGAAAGATTATCTTTCTCAACACTGAATAGTTGAGAAAAACACTCAGGTATTCAGTACGACATTGCTCACATTGCTTCCAGTATTTCTTGCCCACTCATGAGTGGGCTTTTTTTTGATCAAGCCCCAACGAAAGCGTGCCGGTTGCGCCCGCCGCGTTTTGCCTGATAGAGCGCCTGGTCGGCAGCATTAATAATATTCTGCTGGCTACCCGCGATGTTGACAGCACGCGCACTGGAGACCCCTACGCTTACCGTGACCCGCCCGAAGGGGCTAAACGCGTGTTCAATTTGCTGAGAGAAAACATAGCGAATAATCGTCTGCGCAAGGCGGAGCGCCTCCTGGATATCCGTTTCAGGCAAAATCAGCGCAAACTCCTCCCCGCCATAGCGCGCCACAATCTGGTTGTCGCGGGTGAGACTTTCCCTGAGGCAGTTTCCCAGCAACGCCAGGCATCTGTCCCCTTCCGGATGACCGTAGTTATCGTTGTACTTTTTGAAGTAGTCCACATCCACAAGGAGCAGCGAAACCGGCTCGTCCTTTGCCGCACACGCCGCAATTTCCGAGAGGATTTTTTCATCAAAGATGCGCCTGTTATAAAGCCCTGTCAGCGCATCCTCCGAGGCAATAATCTTTAGCGCTTTGTTATCCCGTGCTTTTCTGGATAAGTCGGAATAGAGGAAACAGGACGCCACGATGAGCGTCGCGGTAAACACCAAAATAAGTGCGGCAAGCTGAATCGCCTGCTTGCGCCACGGTGAAAGGGCTTCATCAATGCTTACCGCTACCGTCGTAACCAGTCCGTAGCGCCTGTTTTTCTCATAGGCATAAATGCGTTCGATTTTATCAAACCTGGAGACAGAGCTGGCTATCCCTGTATTTTGTACCTTGAGGTATTTTCTGAAGAGAGGTGAGTCAGAAAAAATCGTACCGATATAGTTATTTTTAAAGGGATAACGAATCAGTAAAACGCCTGCTTGCGTCGTTAAACCAATAACGCCCGCGTGACCAATATTAATTTGTCCATAAAGTGCCAGAAAATTTTCGATACCCAGCGTCACCACCACAACACCGTTAAATGCACCGGTGTGGGTTTCAAGGCGTCGGCTAAGAGTAATAACCCATTTACCATTGGTTCTGCTTATCACCGGCTCACCAATATAAATCTGCTGACTTTTATTTTCCTTGTGATAGACAAAAAATGCTCTGTCCGCGCCATTATGGGGGCCCGCAAAATTTTTGTGCAATGCAGTGAAGATATCCCCATGCGCATCATAGACAACCACATTATTAATCTGAGTAAGAAGATTATCCTGATTGCTTATCATTCGCTGAATATTGATCGCCTGTTGCGGGGTCATACCATAAATTTCAATTGTGTCGGAAACGGTGGTAATCAACATTTCACTTTGGCGAATGATCCCTTCCGTGTAGACGTTAAGGGTATGGCTCAGGTTGGCAACGCTGGTATTGATTTGCTGGATTGACTGCTGTCGGGACGTGGCAATCTGGACGGCAAGCGACAATGAAACAATCAATGAGACAATGATGACGGTAATGGTTGTTGTGTAAAAAGTATTTTTCACGTGCACGAGCTTTTCCACCTTATCACGCCTGGCATCCCTGGCTGACAACTCTTGTCACTGTAACAAAGCTCAGGTTAAGAGGAAAACAAATTGCACTTAAGCATAACGGCTGCCGTTATTATCAGGCTTGTAGCTTGCACTGCCTGTGATAAGATTTGAGAGATGAGGGAGCGGACAGGGTATCTGGAAAATGAAAAAGATCATTGCCGTTACTATCGTTTCAGCGTTTCTGGTCTTCCTGTCTCTTTTTGCGGTTAATGCAGTTATCGGGAGCCAGCAGAAAAGCAAACAGCTTGAGATTTCCCGAACCCTTTTACAGCATTCAGAAAGTCTGACCCAGAGCATGGCGCAGACGCTCAAAAACCTGACCACACAGGGATGCGACAGAGACAGCCTCGATCGCTACCGGCAGGTCAAGCTCGAAAGCCGCTATGTCGCTGACGTCGGTTTTATTGAAAAGGGAAAAATAGTCTGTACCGCTTTTTGGGGTAAATACGTTAATCCTGTCCCGCTTCCTGAAGAGCTCCATGAAACGACCAGAGGATTTCTCCTCGCGCAATTTTCGAGAAAGGATTTTTTTACCGGCAATGCGGCCATCTATAATAATCACATTATCTTCACCTCCCGCTATGCTTACGATAAATTCACCCCGGTTACGGAGAGCTATTCTCTGAGCACCACCACCAGGGACTTAAGCAGAACGTTTTTTTCGGCTACGCCTGAATTAAACCAACAGAGCGAACTGAATTCCTCCTTGTTTACCCTGACCCTCACCCGGTGCAGCACCACATGGGATTTGTGCGTCATTGTGAAGCATCACAACGCGGGACTAGCCTCGTTATCTCCCGTTGTATTTATCGTTCTCGCGGTCATTTTATGTTTTATCTGGATTGCGATAACGCTCTTTTTCTTTCGACTCAACGAGGATCGGTTCTCCCTGGAGCGGACGCTGGTCAAAGCTGTTATCACTAATACCATCGGCGTTCATTACCAGCCCATTGTTCGGATTGAGGATAAAAAAATTGTAGGCGTGGAGGTCTTGTCGAGATGGCGTGACGCAAGATACGGTGACGTCTCCCCGGAACTGTTTATTCCATTAATCAAAAAAATTGGCCTGTATAAAAATTACTATATTAATATTCTCCAAAAATCCCTTTCGGATATCGCGCCACTTATTATTAAATATCATCTGGTTGTTTCGCTCAATGTTGGCCGAACGGAAATTGAAGACGGACAGTTTATCAGCATTTTGCGCCGTAGCTGTTTAGCTAATAACATTCCGCTCTCTCTGATCAAAGTCGAGCTTTCTGAAAAAGCCATTTCAACGGGGAATATTCTGGAAGATTTCTGCAAGGATTTAAAAAACCTTGGCGTGAGAATATCCATTGATGACTTCGGGGTGCAAAACTCAAACCTGGCAAGGCTTTCGCTGCTTGAATATGATGAGATCAAAATCGACAAGTCGCTGGTCGATGGCATCAGTGAACATTACAAGCAGAACATTTTTGTCATTTTTAGCGACGCCCTCTCAAAACTGAATAAAACGCTTGTTTTCGAAGGCGTAGAGAGCGAAATACAGTATCGCTTTATTGCTGAAAGATACCCCGAGGCGCTGATTCAGGGATGGTATTTCTCAAAATCCGTCACCCGAAGCGAGCTTGCGAAGCGACTCGCTGGGATCGCGCGGTAGGTTACTCGTTTCCCCACTGATTGAGAAAGTTCGCAATATCATCAATACGTTCGGCACGAACCCCGGCTTCACGCGCCATCTCCTGCTGAGCTTCCTCATCGATCTCCTCATTATTCGACAAACGCGTGAGAAGCAGCTGGAAATAATGCGCCAGCGAATCCTGCTCTGACTCACTCACGGGCTTTGTGGCTTCCGTCGCGTACTCTTCGACGATGTCATAATACTTCAGTGGGATTTCGTTATTCATAACAGCGTTAATCTCTGAGGGTGAAGCCACAAGTATATCCGACGACGTACGGTTAACCAACGCGTTGCGTCAGATAAGCAGGGCAAGCAGGGCTGCAAGAGCAGGTATGGCCTGAACGTACAGTATCTTTCGGCTGGCGGTCGCTGCACCAAAGAGTCCGGCAATCAACACGCAGGTCAGAAAGAAAATGGCCACAGATATACCCTTTTCACCAAGCCAGAGGCTCCAGAGCAGACCCGCAGCCAGAAAACCATTATAAAGCCCCTGATTCGCGGCCAGCACGCGAGTGTCGCGCGCAAAATCGGGACGCAGATTAAAGACCTTGTGCCCTGTTCTGGTGTTCCACAGGAACATTTCCAGCACAAGAATGTAGATATGGATGAATGCAACGACAGCGATAAGAACAGTAGCGAGCATCGTGTTATTTCCCGCAGGCAAAGGCAAAAAAAACGGGAACCCTCAGGCCCCCGCTCTTGTTTAACCCAGAATCTGGATTACATGTTCGCGATAATCGCGTCGCCAAACTCTGAGCATTTCAGCAGCTTAGCGCCTTCCATCAGACGTTCGAAATCGTAAGTTACGGTTTTCGCGTTGATCGCGCCTTCCATACCTTTGACTATCAGGTCTGCGGCTTCGAACCATTCCATATGGCGCAGCATCATCTCTGCGGAGAGGATGATAGAGCCTGGGTTCACTTTGTCCTGGCCTGCGTATTTTGGTGCAGTACCGTGGGTTGCTTCGAACAGGGCGCACTCGTCGCCGATGTTCGCGCCAGGGGCGATACCGATACCGCCAACCTGTGCCGCCAGGGCGTCAGAAATGTAGTCACCGTTCAGGTTCATACAGGCGATCACGTCGTATTCAGCAGGACGCAGCAGGATCTGCTGCAGGAACGCATCGGCGATCACATCTTTAATGATGATCTCTTTGCCGGTGTTCGGGTTCTTGATCTTCTGCCACGGGCCGCCGTCGATCAGCTCACCGCCGAACTCTTCGGTCGCCAGCTGGTAGCCCCAGTCTTTGAACGCGCCTTCGGTGAACTTCATGATGTTGCCCTTGTGAACCAGGGTCACAGAATCACGGTCGTTGGTGATCGCGTATTCGATGGCCGCACGCACCAGGCGCTTGGTGCCTTCTTCAGAGCACGGCTTAATGCCGATACCGCAGTGCTCAGGGAAGCGAATTTTCTTCACGCCCATCTCTTCGCGCAGGAATTTAATCACTTTTTCTGCATCAGCAGAGTCCGCTTTCCACTCGATGCCCGCGTAGATGTCTTCTGAGTTTTCGCGGAAGATAACCATGTCGGTCAGTTCAGGGTGCTTAACCGGGCTTGGGGTGCCCTGATAGTAACGAACCGGACGCAGACACACGTACAGGTCCAGCTCCTGACGCAGCGCCACGTTCAGGGAACGGATGCCGCCGCCGACCGGAGTGGTCAGTGGGCCTTTAATAGCAACGCGGTAGTCGCGGATCAGGTCCAGCGTTTCTGCTGGCAGCCATACGTCCTGGCCATAAACTTGCGTTGATTTCTCACCGGTGTAAATTTCCATCCAGGAAATTTTACGCTCGCCTTTGTAGGCTTTCTCAACAGCGGCATCAACCACTTTCAGCATTGCCGGGGTAACGTCTACACCGATACCGTCGCCTTCGATGAACGGAATAATCGGATTGTGAGGAACGTTAATCTTGCCGTTTTGCAGGGTGATCTTTTTACCTTCCGCCGGAACAACTACTTTGCTTTCCATTAACCTCTCCTTCGAGCGCTTCTGGTTGTTACTGATCTTATGTTAATAAATTGTAATGAGCCCTTCGATAGTACCTGATTGTCCTGCGCCATGAAAGGTCTTCGTTATTAGGCTATAATGCGGCAATTGATAACACCTGAAAATACCATGAAGAAAACTTCTTTTACAAAACACCGGGTTGAGCGATTCAGCTCACGACAAGCCGCCAGACGACCGCAAGAAACCCAGCCAAAGCGGGTTATTCTGTTCAATAAACCCTACGATGTTTTGCCGCAGTTTACCGATGAGGCCGGACGCAGCACGCTCAAGGATTACATCCCTGTTCAGGGCGTCTACGCCGCCGGTCGCCTGGACCGGGACAGCGAAGGACTTTTGGTCCTGACCAACGACGGCGCCCTACAGGCAAAGCTTACACAACCGGGCAAACGCAGCGGCAAAATTTACTTTGTGCAGGTTGAAGGTGAGCCGGACGAAGAGACGCTGGCGAAACTGCGCAGCGGGGTGACGCTGAACGACGGTCCCACCCTGCCCGCCGGTATTGAACGCGTGAATGAGCCGGAGTGGCTGTGGCCGCGTAACCCGCCCATTCGCGAGCGCAAATCTATCCCGACAAGCTGGCTCAAAATCACCCTGTATGAAGGCCGCAACCGCCAGGTGAGGCGAATGACCGCGCACGTCGGCTTCCCTACCCTACGTCTGATTCGCTACGCCATGGGCAGGTACACGCTGGATACGCTGGCAAACGGCGAATGGCGCGACGCTGCCCCTTAAGGAGAAACGATGTTTAAACCTCATGTTACGGTCGCCTGCGTGGTGCACGCGCAGGGAAAATTCCTCGTTGTGGAAGAGAGCATCAACGGCAGGGCGCTGTGGAATCAGCCTGCAGGGCATCTTGAAGCCAATGAAACGTTGCTGCAGGCCGCGAAGCGCGAGCTTTGGGAAGAGACCGGCATTCGCGCTGAGCCCCAGCACTTCATTCGCATGCACCAGTGGATTGCGCCCGACAGCACCCCATTCCTGCGCTTTTTATTCGCCGTTGAGCTTAGCGAAACGTGCGCCACTGAACCGCACGATGACGATATCGATCGCTGCCTGTGGGTCACCGCCGAGGAGATCCTGAGCGCGCCAAACCTGCGCTCGCCGCTGGTTGCGGAAAGCATCCGCTGCTGGCAGTCAGGCGCACGCCTGCCGCTGGGTGTCATCGGAGAATTTAACTGGCCGTTTACAGAGGGTGTCAACGGTGGGGGGGCGTGATAGAATACGCCGCCTTGAAGTTCAATGTCGTGAGTATTCCATGTCAGATAACAGCCAGAAAAAAGTGATCGTCGGCATGTCCGGCGGTGTCGATTCCTCCGTTTCCGCCTACCTGTTGCAGCAACAGGGCTATAAGGTGGAGGGCCTGTTCATGAAGAACTGGGAGGAAGACGATGGCGAGGAATACTGCACTGCCGCAGCGGATCTCGCCGACGCGCAGGCCGTATGCGACAAACTCGGCATTGAACTGCACACCGTTAACTTTGCCGCAGAATACTGGGACAACGTCTTTGAACTGTTCCTGGAAGAGTACAAAGCGGGCCGTACCCCGAACCCGGATATTCTGTGCAACAAAGAGATCAAATTTAAAGCCTTCCTGGAATTCGCCGCGGAAGATCTGGGCGCTGACTACATTGCGACCGGTCACTACGTGCGTCGTGCGGACGTGAATGGCAAAAGCCAGCTGCTGCGCGGCCTCGACGGCAATAAAGATCAGAGCTACTTCCTTTATACGCTGAGCCACGAACAGATTGCGCAAAGCCTGTTCCCGGTCGGCGAACTGGAAAAGCCGGAAGTGCGTAAAATTGCCGAAGAGCTGGACCTGATCACCGCGAAGAAAAAAGACTCCACCGGTATCTGCTTTATCGGCGAGCGCAAATTCCGTGATTTCCTGGGCCGCTACCTGCCTGCACAGCCAGGTAAAATTGTCACCGTTGATGGCGACGAGATTGGTCAGCATCAGGGGCTGATGTACCACACCTTAGGCCAGCGTAAAGGCCTGGGTATTGGTGGGACGAAAGAAGGCAGCGAAGATCCGTGGTACGTGGTCGACAAAGACGTCGAAAACAATATTCTGGTGGTGGCTCAGGGTCACGACCACCCGCGTCTGATGTCCGTTGGCCTTATCGCACAGCAGTTGCACTGGGTCGATCGCGAGCCCCTGAAAGGCACGCTGCGCTGCACGGTGAAAACGCGCTACCGCCAGACCGATATTCCTTGCACCATCACCGCGCTTGATGACGACCGTATTGACGTCCGTTTCGACGAGCCGGTCGCCGCCGTTACCCCGGGCCAGTCTGCTGTCTTCTACAGCGGCGAAATCTGCCTGGGCGGCGGGATCATTGAACAGCGCCTGCCGCTGCCCGCTGTTTAACCGATTGCACACATAAAGGAGACCGTGTGGCGAAGAATTATTATAACATCACCCTGGCGCTGGCAGGAATTTGCCAGTCTGCTCGTCTGGTGCAACAGCTGGCGCATCAGGGTCACTGTGACGCTGATGCCCTGCACGTTTCGCTCAACAGCGTTATCGACCTCAACCCCGGTTCAACCCTGGGCGTGTTCGGCGGCAGCGAAACCAATCTTCGTCTCGGTCTTGAAACCCTGCTTGGCGTGCTTAACGCCAGTAGCCGTCAGGGGTTAAACGCGGAACTGACCCGCTACACCTTAAGCCTGATGGTGCTTGAGCGTAAGCTGAGCGCGGCGAAAGGCGCGCTCAATACCCTGGGCGATCGCATCGCCGGGCTACAACGTCAGCTCGACCATTTTGACTTGCAATCTGAAACGCTGCTGAGCGCCATGGCGGGCATTTACGTTGACGTCATCAGCCCGCTGGGCCCGCGCATTCAGGTCACCGGCTCCCCTGCCGTACTGCAAAGCCCGCAGGTGCAGGCGAAGGTCCGCGCTTCCCTGCTGGCTGGGATCCGCGCCGCCGTGCTGTGGCATCAGGTTGGCGGTGGCCGCCTGCAGTTAATGTTTTCTCGTAATCGCCTGACTACTCAGGCAAAACAAATTCTTGCTCATTGTTAACCTCCCGGAGTTGCGAATTATGGAATTATCCTCACTGACCGCCGTATCCCCTGTCGATGGACGCTACGGCGATAAAGTCAGCGCGCTGCGCGGGATCTTCAGCGAATATGGTTTGCTGAAGTTCCGTGTTCAGGTTGAAGTACGCTGGCTGCAGAAGCTGGCCGCCCAGGCAGCAATCAAGGAAGTTCCTGCTTTTGACGAAAAGGCAAACGATTACCTTGATAAAATCGTTGCTGAGTTTAGCGAAGAAGATGCCGCGCGTATTAAGACCATTGAACGCACCACCAACCACGACGTGAAAGCGGTTGAGTATTTCCTGAAAGAGAAAGTGGAAAGCGTCCCGGCCCTGCATGCGGTATCCGAGTTCATTCACTTCGCCTGTACGTCCGAAGATATCAATAACCTGTCTCACGCGCTGATGCTCTCCACCGCGCGTAAAGAAGTGGTGCTGCCTTACTGGCGTAAAATCATCGACGCGGTGAAAGCGCTGTCCGTGGAATACCGCGACATTCCGCTGCTTTCCCGTACTCACGGCCAGCCAGCCACCCCATCCACGATGGGTAAAGAGATGGCGAACGTGGCGTACCGTATGGAGCGCCAATACCGTCAGCTGGAGCAGGTTGAAATTCTGGGTAAAATCAACGGCGCGGTCGGTAACTACAATGCCCACATTGCCGCGTACCCGGAAGTGGACTGGCATCAGTTCAGCGAAGAGTTCGTGACCTCTCTGGGGATCCAGTGGAACCCGTACACCACCCAGATTGAGCCGCACGACTATATTGCAGAGCTGTTTGACTGCATCGCGCGCTTCAACACCATCCTGATCGACTTCGATCGCGACGTGTGGGGCTACATCGCGCTGAACCACTTCAAGCAGAAGACCATCGCCGGGGAAATTGGCTCCTCCACCATGCCGCACAAAGTGAACCCAATCGACTTCGAAAACTCCGAAGGCAACCTGGGCCTGGCGAATGCCGTGCTGCAGCATATGGCGAGCAAGCTGCCGGTTTCCCGCTGGCAGCGCGACCTGACCGACTCCACCGTGCTGCGTAACCTGGGCGTGGGCATTGGCTACGCGCTGATCGCGTATCAGTCCACCCTGAAGGGCGTGAGCAAGCTCGAAGTGAACCGTGACCGTCTTCTGGACGAGCTGGATCACAACTGGGAAGTATTGGCAGAGCCGATTCAGACCGTGATGCGCCGCTACGGTATCGAAAAACCGTACGAGAAGCTGAAAGAGCTGACACGCGGTAAACGCGTCGATGCCGAAGGCATGAAACAGTTTATCGACGGTCTGGCACTGCCGGAAGAAGAGAAAATCCGCCTGAAGGCCATGACTCCGGCGAATTACATTGGCCGCGCCATCACCATGGTTGATGAGCTGAAGTAATGTTCCTTCCCCCCCTTTCCGCCCGGAAAGGGGGTTGCTTTTCCCCGGTTTACTGAATGTTTATCCCCACAGCAACATAATCAGCGTTAGACTGCACAGCAAAAATCACAAACACCACATAAACAATAACTTACTTATCATTCAGTAACTTACGTTAATCATGATGCGGACTTTATCGGACAATAATGGGCATTTTATCGCCCCAGATCATGCCCCCAGCACGATTTTGCCCCCAAATTTGCCCCCAGAATCGACTCTTTTTCGCGGCAATTTTTCACTGCATATTGAGAACTTTTTTAACCACCGTTGACATAAAAATGATTTTTTCCCATACTCGCCTTACACCAGCAAAATCTGGTGTCGGGATTGGCGTCCCGGAATCAGCAGAGCGCATAACCGCGCTAAGCGGTTTTTTTATGCGTTGAGCACGGCCACTTTCGAATTATGGTGGGGCGTGCGGGGGCGGAGAAATCCGCGCCGGGTCTTTGCTGCCGGTTACGCCAACCCTGTACGTCTCACCACCTCACTGATTGGCGTCAGTAGTGGTGATAACTTAAGCAGCAAAGGATTATCCCATGAATACTGAGTTAACTTTCCGTAGTCATACTTTCACACCAGCTATCTGCGACAACAAATTCTGGTTAACGTCTTCCCAGATTGCAGAAGCTCTCGAATACTCAAGCACTAAATCAATAACCAACCTATACAACCAAAATGAAGACGAGTTCACACCTGAAATGACTCAGGTCACTGAATCAGTGACCGCAGGAAATTATCGAAAAAAGGTCCGCATCTTCTCCCTTCGCGGAGCCCATCTGATCGCCATGTTCGCCAGAACGCCAGTCGCAAAAGAATTCCGCAGATGGGTATTAGACGTCCTCGATAAAGAGGTTTTGGAGGCAACTCCGCAAGTAAATGAGGTATCTGCTCGACAAAATTACGCAGTAATAACATACTTCGAAAACGGCTTGCCCGTGGCCTGCCACCCTCTTATGCCTGGTGAAGTAGTTATGAACCCCGATTCATGCCTAGAGCATGTGATTCGCTCCGGCTACGTGGTGATGCCGTGCGATGAAGTAGAAAAATTCACTCTCGGAGAGATACACAAAATGATCACCATAGCACGGCGAGCACGTGATCGGTGGATGCAACCTTAACTACACAGGGCAGCCCGCTATTGCATATAGTCAGGCTGCTCAGTTAGCATAAAATGAGTAAGGGGCTTCTCTAGAATTTGAGACTACTGTTAACAACAACATATCAAGAAGAGTTAATGATCAAAGGATATGCAAAAAATGATTAATTCACAACAAGTGCAGTTCATTAGTAAAGCACTTTACATAACAACATTTACGCTTTTATTGGTGGTACTGCCTTGTGCATTTATCCATGAAAAAACTTCACGCGTAATATTTTATTGGTGCGGGTATTTATCGCTAGCAGGTTTATTACTCAACTTATTCAAAAAAGAAGAGAAAATAAATTGCAACAGGATTACTTTTTCTTTTTTGATGCTATCTGTTCTTTTCTTGGGATGGTCATTGTTATCTGGATTTTTATCAGGAGAAAAATCTTCTGAATTGTTATATACACCAGGAAAAAGATGGCTTATAGCAGCAATAATTTCTCTCTTTATCTTAAACGGTAAGGATAAGCTAAAGAAATTCCCCAGCGCTACGATCATAGTATCAGTGATGACTTTAGCTTTCATTGTTGCAAGCACTTATGGGATCTTGCAAGGAATAAACAGCGATACGCGCATTCTTCTTGGCATTAATAGAGCAACTCTTACGGCATATGCTTTCAGTGCATTTTCATTAGCTTTTTCAGCGATCATAGCAGCTACTATTACAACTAAAAAGAAGTATCTATTTCAATTAATCGTTCTTATAATTTCCACTTATATCATTTTCTTAACTCAAACAAGAGCGGCCATGCTTATCCATCCTTTGCTCGGCTTGCTGTTGCTTCTGTCATGGATGTGGCGAGATAAGTTACTTAATTTCAAGACGCTGATTCTTTCAGTTTTGTCATTATTAGTTGTTGCTTCCTTAAATTCCAAAATAATAATTAATCGTCTCGATTCCACAATGATTGAAATAAGGGAGTACAATCTTGGAAATGACCATACATCTCTGGGAGCCAGATTCAGCATGTGGAAACTTGGAACCATGGCTTTTGCTAAATCCCCTTTTGGACAAAGTGAGACTCATCGAAATAATGAAATAATTAATTTTTTGAAAAATGCTAACGAAAAATCAGAAGCCGCAGGTTATCTAACAGTGCATTTACATAATGAATTTATTCAGTACGCATCAATTTTTGGTATTTTCGGCATACTTGTGTTGTTTGTTTTTTTCTTTATGTTGATTTTTAAAAGTAGCCATCCGGCTATAATTGGGCCAATTGGCATACCTACCTTAGCAGTTTTATTCTATGGTTCCACAGATGTATTGTTGACATCAATAGAATTGATAGTTATTTTTTCCACTACAATTATTCTTGCAAGTATGGCAAGTAATTATTGGCAAGGAGCTTCTAAATAATGAAAATATATATTATTAATCTCGAAGGCGATACTGAGCGAAGGGAATCAATGGAATCCCAAGCAAAGCGTCTAATGCTTGATTACGAGTTAATTCCAGCTGTAAACGGAAAATGTATTCCAGAAAATGTGTTTTCTCTTTTGAAAAGAGAACATAGCTACGCGGTGACTCCTGGGGAAATTGGATGTTCCCTGAGCCATTTGACAGTTTATAAAGCGCTGGATGCTTCCAAAGATGATTGCGCGCTAGTGCTTGAGGATGACATTTTCTTACCTAATGATATTTCTCTTTTCCTTGATGAAATTGAGTTATCAATCCCAAAAAACATTCCATATGTTTATTTGCTTTCTAGAGTTAACCATTACAACAATAAAAGCATTTTAAAATTATCTAACGGACATTCTGTTCATGATGTTTATAATGCAGCCTTTTCTCATGCTTATATTATAAATAAAGCTGCCGCTCGCATTCTTTACAAAAAATTATTCCCTGTTTGGTGCGTAGCCGATCAGTGGCAGACATTTAAAGAATTCGGCTTTATTAATTTACGTGGAGTTATACCTGAATACATCAACACCAATCCAGTTTATGAGAGTGTAACCACCATCGGCAATCGGAATGACGATATAACCATGAAAAAAAAGAATGAAGCATGGAAGGATATTTATTCAAGCCGTTCCTTTAAAATCAAAATAGCTAAAGCTTGCACCCTTCTTTTTCATCGTCCATTTCAGAAAATAATCAAGCAGTGATTTTCCAAGCGCTGATTAAAAATCAGCGCTTCTTAATATATACGTGCAACTATGATGAAGGTGTTATCGGCCAGATTATATTAGATATATGCGATGTATCAACGCGCAATAAAAACACTCGATACTTCCTCCACGCTAATAAAGTATTTTTCTCTTCTTCTGTTGCCATCCCTAAATCAATAGCATCTTTAAGAAGCTCAATTATATTATTTGCATAGGCTAATAACTCCTGTTTTTTGCGTTGAGCTTTTAGCTCATAATCCACTGGTGCAGTGATGATTTTCCCTTTATCAAAGATGAAAGAATCCCCAAACGCATTATTTCCAGCATCAACAAATCTATCTGGTACATTTTCAGGTAAGACTTCCACTACAATCTGATCAATAGGGAATATCGAACTAGCATCATATGAAAAATGAATTATTTTCTTGGTTTCAGGATTGTATGATATTTTTAGAGTCTTTTTGGAGAGCGTCTTTAACCACTGACACCAATCATTTCCATACTCATCCCTTAGAAAGACGACATTCATATCTGGAGCTTTTGCAATGTAATATAATTCAAGTTCACATTGTGAAAACTTAGCGACCTGCTCCGCTGTATAGTTTCCCCAGATTTCTAATGGGTTGTATTTTTTAAACACGCCTGATTGCATTTCCATTAAGATACCCGTGCAGTATACCAGTTGCCGTTGATGTTATATTGAATATATCGAAATTGTACTGCCGTATAGTTTGTCTTTTGCATCACAGCAGTAACTACAGCCCCATCTGGAGCATATGCAAAGTTACCATCATTATTTCCGTTATCTGCCGTTCCAGGTGAAGCTAACCTGACACCACCCTGCAAGAAATTTGCAGAAACCCATGCCGATTGAGCATATGGACTTGTATCAATAACGACCGCCCCTTGCATCCCGTTAACGCTGGTAACAGGAAATGTGGGCATATAGTTTGGGGAGAATGCTCGAACGCCCGGTGTGTCGTACAGGCCCGCCCCCGCCTGAATCAGCCCTACGCTGCTGATATTCCTCCCTGAGTGAATATCATCCCTAGCCTCAAGATAATTTGGGGCAACAACGTTTCCGTTTGATTGAACATCTACTGAAGGTCCCTGCGCTGCGCGAAGATGAAGCACTTTATCATCTGAGGCATAAACGAGCCCCATTTCTGCACCGGAAGCATTAAAAAACCAGAGGTGTTTATTACCTGCACCTCGAATATTTATCGCATTTTGTGAAAGCTCTGTACCTCCATTGACAGCCTTAAGCGCCCCAGGGATGGTAACAGTATTATTATCAGTATCGTATTGCACCGCCCTGAAATACCGCCAGCCGATATTGTTGCCATCATCCTCACGAATGGCGAGGATCAACTTCGAATTCGTGTAACTCACGAACTGGACTAACGGCCGGTTTACCCTTCCCCCCTGAGCGGGGCCGGTAGCACATACGACATCGATATAGTAAAAATCCTGCGTCAGGAATGGCGGGGTGTTGGTACATCCACGGGTATCTATAAACAGTGATTCACCGACGACAAAGGGGTAAGTCGCAAAATCAATCGCGCCGTGATTCGAGTCGGCTGTAAAATTCCCCTTGTAACCAACCGGTACCAGAGCATTATTGTTGCTGTTATCAGCTGTGTTACGTGTTGCCGCCGTACCAAGCTCCAGATTAGTGCGTGCCAGTGCTTTATCTACCACGTCAGCAAGATTCTGGCTGCGTAAAAGCGCATCCGGCACACGGTCAGTGATGAGCGTAACGATAGCCTGATACAGCTGATCATGTTGCCCTTTATTAAGCACCGCGCCTGATTTCTCGATAGCGTTACAAATTTCTTCCTGAACGGCATCCCACATATCACTGTTCAGATCAGTAGCACGGCGGCCGGTGGCCGGCTCACCATTTGTAAAACCATTTTTGCCCTGACCAAATTTATCGGCCTGAGCCGTGGGTGTATCAATTCGATGCATTGTCTGTTCCTTCCGGGTAAGCAAAAACGACGACGGTATGTGACGGCGCAAGTTTTTCTATAACGCACTCAGCGACCGTGTCGCCCCAGGTTCTGATTGCGGAGTTGCACGCACTGGTGCAGGTCTGCCAGTTAACGTTGGCGTCAGCCGGGATATTCACACGCCAGTAATAGCGCCAGAATTCCCCCCATTCCGGGTTAGGGCTGCTGTCGAGGTTCTGAAACTGTTCGATCGTTGCGGTGGTATAACCCAGCGCGTCCAGCTGGTTACGGTAGAACTGTTCGTTGATACCGCCCGCCACGTTGGCCTTTGCATCCAGACGTTGCTGACGCTGGACCAGCGATTGCACCCCGTCAGGGGTACAGGAGTCCGGCAGGCCGTAGACGGTTTCATAGCGGTCAATCAACTCTGTTGTCTGCGCCGGGTCAATTTCCTTCATCAGCGCATCGGCACGCTGGTGCACGCGCGTAAGCGACGGGGCCAGGCCTTCAATTAACGGGATCTCCCCCTCCCATGCCGGACCCGGCGGAAGCAACCTGTAGAGCAGCTGCTCATATTCATCCTGCATTGCCATCAGCTGCTCACCTCCGTATAGGTTGCCCAGGTGATGGTTCCAACAACGGGCAATTCGGTAGTTCCCAGCGCAACGTCTGCAACCGGCGCACGCAGCTGGTGAGCAACCTCCCCTGTTGCCAGGATTATCGCTTCGCTGATGCGTGACAGGTAAACTTTTCCGTCAGGAACACCGTCGCGCAGCATCAGTGAATTCAGCTCCGCGGATACGGCTGCGCGGATTTCTGCGGTATCTTTCGCCAGCGCGATCGTCATCGGAATTACTTTTTCCGTGGCCGCGAAAACGAAAAGGCCTGCGCCTGCAATGGGTGCCAACGGCAGGATATGGTTACGGACGGCCTGAACCAGGTCATCGCCCGGTGCCGGGTGCGTCGGGTCGCCGGTTGCCACCATGACGCCTACGGTTCCGGTCCCCTTATAGTGTCGGAGAGTCCACGCCCGGGTGATACCCGCAATCTCTTTTGCCCAGATGACATAATCCGGATCAGCACCGCCCTGGGGGATCCAGTAATAGCGTTCCATCACGCGGGCGCGCCAGGTCTCCAGCTCTTCAATGTCATCGCCGCCTGCCACCGTGTCGGCGTACCCCGTTGACGGGATGCCACTAACTGGCGTGCCCAGGCGTAAGGCAATGCCGTCATCGGTGTTTCCTGCAGATCCGGGGTTATCCGCCACCAGCGGCACGCGCAACACGCCACCTGCTGCTTTCACAGTTTGCGTGGTGGTAAAGGTCACCTGATCATCACGCTGGATTTGCGTACCGGCGGGAAGCGTCGGCGTTCCGCTTATTCCATCCCAGCGCACATAGCCCGATGCGGCAACGGCATCCTTACGGGGACAACGCTTCCCGCGGTACCCGGTGGGGAAAGCAAACGCTCTTTGGTCTGGTACAACTTTCCGCTGATTAATAGATTTATTCAGGAAGCATGATGAACTTTCCAACCGGCGTTGAACTTCATAACGGAAAAATCAGGATCTCGTTTACCTATCGCGGCATTCGCTGCCGCGAAGTTCTCCGTGGCTGGGTGGTTAACAACAGCAGCATCAAGAAGGCGGGAAACCTTCGCGCCGTCATCGTAAGTGAGATCCAGTTCGGCCAGTTCGACTATGCGGCGCGCTTCCCTGAGTCAAAGGCCCTTAAAAAATTCTCATCAGCAAAGCGGATCGCGACGTTCAGTGAGCTGAGCGATTTTTTCATCGAGACAAAAGCACTGGAGGTGTCAGGAGCTACTCTGCATTCACTCACATCTGCAGTTAACACCCTGAAGCGTGTAGTGGGAGCAAATACCCCCCTGGCTGATATTCAACACGCCGACATACTGCATTATCGCAAAGAGCTGCTGACGGGCTGCGTGTTAAACCCTTCTATGCCTAACCTGGTTAAAAAGGGGCGCGCGCCCTCAACGGTCAATAAACAGATGGCTGTTTTATCAGAAATGCTGAAGCTTGCGAATCGAAGTCAGTTTATATTACACGCTCCTTATGAGGGCGTATCCAGGCTCAAGCTATCTAAGGCAGACCCCGATCCGCTTCTACTTCATGAGTACCAGGCGCTAATTGCAGCCCTTCCCCGCAAACTGGCTTTGATCATCATCGTTGCCGTGCATACGGGAATGAGGCCCGGCGAAATTTGCGCCCTGGCGTGGGATGACATTGATTTGAAAAAAGGTGAGATTCACATGTCCAGGAGTCTGACAAACAAACGGGTATTTGTGCCGCCGAAAACAGATGCGGGAATCAGAACGATCACGTTGCTCAAGCCCGCGCATGATGCGCTGCTGGAGCAGTACGAAATCACCGGCAACAACCCGCGCCAGCAGATTATTTTTCATCATCGCGAAATCGGCAAGACCGAACAACAAAATCTGCGTTTCGTTTTTTCGCCGGAAAAGAAATCTTCAGTGAATGAGAGTTACTTTTCTAAAAATTCGATTTCGTATGGCTGCCGACAGGGAACTAAACTTTCAGGTATTCGTGAGAGAAACCCTTATCAGTCCCGGCACACTTACGCCTGCTGGACGCTTATGGCCGGCGCGAACCCATCCTTTATCGCCAGCCAGATGGGCCATGAGGATGCGCGTATGGTGTATGAGGTTTATTCGAAGTGGATTGGCGATATGAACCAGGATCAGGTCAACATGCTGAACAATCAGATGCCGACAGCTTTGCCCCCAGGACGCCCCCAAGGCATAGGGAGCATGAAAAAAGTCATTTAATTTCATAGCGCTGGTTTCAAACTCCATAATCAGCGTTAAACTATTCATACTATTTATTCTGGGAGAAAAGATGATGCGCGTACTGGTTGTTGAGGATAACGCATTGCTACGCCACCACCTGAAGGTTCAGCTTCAGGAGATGGGACATCAGGTGGATGATGCGGAAGATGCAAAAGAAGCCGATTATTATCTCAATGAACACCTGCCGGACATCGCCATTGTCGATTTAGGCCTGCCTGATGAAGACGGCCTGTCGTTAATTCGTCGCTGGCGCAGCCATGACGTTTCCCTGCCGGTTCTGGTTCTCACCGCCCGCGAAGGCTGGCAGGACAAAGTTGAAGTGCTCAGCGCCGGTGCGGATGATTACGTCACCAAACCGTTTCACATTGAAGAAGTGGCGGCGCGCATGCAGGCGCTGTTACGCCGCAACAGCGGGCTGGCTTCACAGGTTATCTCCATTCCGCCTTTCCAGGTGGATCTCTCCCGTCGCGAGCTGTCGATTAACGATGAAGTGATCAAGCTCACCGCGTTCGAATACACCATTATGGAAACGCTGATCCGTAACAGCGGAAAAGTAGTGAGCAAAGACTCCTTAATGCTCCAGCTCTACCCTGACGCTGAGCTGCGCGAGAGTCACACCATAGACGTGCTGATGGGCCGTTTGCGTAAGAAAATTCAGGCGCAGTATCCGCAGGACGTGATTACGACCGTCCGCGGCCAGGGCTACCTGTTCGAATTACGCTAAATGAGACGGATTTTGCGCCACATTCTGCCCCTCTCGCTGCGGGTTCGTTTTTTACTGGCAACGGCCGCGGTGGTGCTGGTGCTGTCGCTCTCCTACGGTCTGGTCGCCCTGGTGGGCTACAGCGTCAGCTTCGATAAAACGACCTTTCGACTGTTACGCGGCGAAAGTAATCTTTTTTATACCCTGGCCAAATGGGAAGACAACCACATCACCGTTGAAATGCCGGAGAACCTGGATCAACAGAGTCCTACTTTAGCCCTGATTTACAATGAAAAGGGAAAGTTGCTTTGGGCGCAACGCGATATTCCGTGGCTGGCGAAAAGCATTCGTCCGGAGTGGCTCAAAACCAACGGGTTTCATGAGATAGAAGCCGATCTCAATACCACCAGCACGCTGATTCGCGAAGATCGCTCGATGCAACAAAAGCTCAATGAAATCCGGGCTGACGATGCCGAGACGGAAATGACGCACTCGGTGGCGATCAATATCTACCCGGCGACCATGAACATGCCGCAGTTAACCATTGTGGTGATCGACACCATTCCGGTTGAGCTAAAACGTTCCTATAAGGTCTGGGGCTGGTTCGTTTATGTTCTGGCCGCAAACCTGCTGCTGGTGATCCCGCTGCTTTGGGTGGCGGCGTGGTGGAGCTTGCGCCCTATTGAGTCCCTGGCGCGAGAGGTGCGCGAGCTTGAGGAACATCATCGTGAAAAGCTCAATCCGGAAACCACCCGTGAGCTGACCAGTCTGGTGCGTAACCTCAATCGCCTGCTGAAAAGCGAGCGTGAACGCTATGATAAGTACCGTACGACCCTGACCGACCTCACCCACAGCCTGAAAACGCCGCTGGCCGTAATGCAAAGCACCCTGCGTTCCATGCGCAGCTCAAGGCTGAGCGTCGACGATGCCGAGCCGGTGATGCTGGAACAAATCAGCCGAATCTCGCAGCAAATTGGCTACTATCTGCACCGCGCCAGCATGCGTTCCGGCAGCGCGCTCCTGAGCCGCGAGCTGCACCCGGTGGCCCCGCTGCTGGATAATCTCACGTCCGCCCTTAACAAGGTGTATCAGCGTAAAGGGGTCAACATCAGTCTCGATATTTCGCCTGAGATTAGCTTTGTAGGCGAAAAAAATGACTTTATGGAAGTGATGGGGAACCTGCTGGATAACGCCTGTAAATACTGCCTGGAGTTTGTTGAAGTATCGGCGCGCCAGACGGATAACGAGTTACACATTATCGTTGAGGATGATGGCCCCGGGATCCCGCTTAATAAACGTGATGTGGTGTTCGATCGCGGTCAGCGAGCGGATACGCTGCGCCCCGGTCAGGGCGTGGGTTTAGCCGTCGCCCGCGAGATTGTCGACCAGTATGACGGAAAAATCGAAACCAGCGAAAGCTTGCTCGGCGGGGCCAGAATGGAAGTGATTTTTGGTCGTCAGCAGCCCACATCGGACGATAGTTAACCCGTTATGTGAAAAATGCGAGGATCTCGCAGCCGGGGGGCTGAGCTTCCGTTATAATCCGAGTCAGTAAGAGCCTGCGGATAAAAAAATATGGATTATCATTTAACACTTAACTGGCCCAAGTTTATTGAACGTTACTGGCAAAAGCGCCCGGTGGTTCTGAAACGCGGGTTCAGCAACTTTGTCGACCCTATCTCACCTGACGAGCTGGCCGGTCTGGCCATGGAAAACGAAGTCGACAGCCGTCTGGTCAGCCACCAGGACGGGAAATGGCAGGTCAGCCACGGTCCTTTCGAAAGCTACGATCATCTCGGCGAAAGCAACTGGTCGCTGCTGGTGCAGGCGGTTAACCACTGGCACGAGCCGACTGCCGCGCTAATGCGCCCGTTCCGCGCCCTGCCCGACTGGCGAATGGACGATCTGATGATCTCCTTCTCCGTACCTGGCGGCGGCGTGGGTCCGCATCTGGACCAGTACGACGTGTTTATCATTCAGGGCACGGGCCGCCGCCGCTGGCGCGTGGGCGAAAAAGTGCCGATGAAGCAGCACTGCCCGCACCCGGATCTGCTTCAGGTGGATCCGTTCGAAGGCATTATCGACGAAGAACTGGAGCCAGGCGATATTCTCTACATTCCGCCAGGATTCCCTCACGAAGGTTACTCCCTGGAGAACTCGCTGAACTACTCTGTCGGGTTCCGTGCGCCGAGCGGCCGCGAGATGATCAGCGGCTTTGCCGACTATGTCCTGCAGCGCGAGCTGGGCAGCTATCGCTACAGCGATCCGGATGTGCCTGCACGCGAGCATCCGGCAGACATCGTGCCAGAAGAGCTGAATAAGCTGCGCGGCATGATGCTGGATCTGATCAACGAGCCGGAACATTTCAGGCAGTGGTTTGGCGAATTTATCAGCCAGTCACGCCACGAGCTGGACGTTGCACCGCCGGAGCCGCCATATCAGGCAGATGAGATCTATGATGCGCTGCAGCAGGGTGACAAGCTGGTTCGTCTGGGCGGATTACGCGTGCTGCGCATTGGTGAAGAGGTCTTCGTCAACGGTGAGAAGCTCGACTCCCCGCACCGTCCGGCGCTGGAAGCCATTGCCAGCCATATGGTACTCACTGCAGAAACCTTTGGCGACGCGCTGGAAGACCCATCCTTCCTCGCGATGCTGGCCGCGCTGGTCAACAGCGGGTACTGGTTCTTTGAGGACTGAGTTGTGATAATGCCCGGTGGCGCTGCGCCACCGGGCTTTTTCTTACCGCTTCGCGGTTAACTCGGCTATGCGCACAATCACCTTCACCGCCTTTTCCATCCCTTCCAGCGTCACAAACTCATGCTTGCCGTGGTAGTTATAGCCCCCGGTAAACAGGTTTGGGCACGGTAGCCCCATAAACGACAGCTGCGAGCCGTCAGTACCGCCGCGAATCGGTTTTAAGACCGGTTCAATATCGCAGTCTCGCATCGCCTGCTGGGCGATATCCAGAATGTGCGGATGGGCCATCACCTTGTCGCGCATATTGTAATAGCTGTCTTCAATGATCAGCTCAATATAGCAGTCAGGATGCAATCCCTTCCCAACCTTCTTGGCGATCTCCATCATTTTGCGCTTGCGCGCCTCAAAAGCTTTACGGTCAAAATCGCGGATGATGTAGTGCATCTGCGCGCTGTCCACGGTGCCTTTGATGCTGGTGAGGTGATAAAAGCCCTCGTACCCCTCTGTCTGTTCAGGGCTCTCTTCCGCCGGGACTTCCGCATGAATACGCGACGCCAGCGACAGCGCGTTCACCATCACCCCTTTGGCAGACCCTGGGTGAACGTTGTTTCCGACAATTTTTATGGTCACCGACGCCGCGTTGAAGTTTTCGTACTCCAGCTCGCCCACGCCACCGCCGTCGACGGTATACGCCCACTGCGCGTTAAAAGCGTCCACGTCGAAGTGCTTCGCGCCCTTACCTAACTCTTCGTCCGGGGTAAAAGCAACGCGGATGTCCCCGTGCGGGATGTTTTTACCTTTCAGCACCGCCAGCGCCGTCATGATTTCCGCGATGCCCGCCTTGTCATCCGCCCCCAGCAGCGTTTTGCCGTCTGTGGTGATCAGCGTCTGCCCGAGCAGCTGGTGCAGCACCGGGAACATCACCGGAGAGAGCACTTCGTCGCCAATCCCCAGCGCGATATCACCGCCGCGGTAGTTTTCCACAATCTGCGGGTTCACGTGTTTGCCGCTAAAATCAGGTGAGGTATCGACATGAGAAATAAAGCCAATCGCCGGAATATCACCCGGCACATTCGCCGGCAGCGTTCCCATCACAGTGCCTTTTTCGCTTAACGTGACGTTGACCAGCCCCATGGCCTCAAGCTGCTCTTTAAGCAGGTTTAACAACTTCCACTGGCCTTCGGTGCTTGGCACCTGGCGGACACCCGGCTTAGATTGGGTATCCAGCGAAACATACTGTAAAAAACGCTCAAGTAATTTATCCATGCAGTCACCCTCACTTTTTGTGACAACATTATCAGTAAGCATCAAAACGCAAATATTGCGTCAGGTCACTTTTATCCCGCAAACGAGAACTTTTTACGTTTATATCTTTATGCGTTAATAAATGTAGCTTATGAATCAGTAACAAGGATTGGCGATTACGGGGGATTGCCGTAGAATGTCCGCCCTCATTACGAGTCACCAAGGTGGTTACACACAAACCCCGCTTCAGTCTGCTGCCTGAGGCGTCTATATGGGACAGCGCAAAAATTGAATACACAATCCCGTTCTCGTTCACCGCTGGTGCAACTGGAACGAATTCGTAAAAGCTTTGATGGCAAAGACGTCATTTCCGACCTCAACCTGACCATCAATGATGGTGAGTTTCTTACGCTGCTTGGCCCTTCCGGCTGCGGCAAAACCACCGTACTGCGCCTTATCGCCGGGCTGGAAAGCGTTGATAATGGCCGCATCCATCTTGAGAACCAGGACATAACCCAGGTTCCTGCCGAAGATCGCCACGTCAATACCGTTTTTCAGAGCTACGCCCTGTTCCCGCACATGACCGTGTTTGAGAACGTGGCGTTTGGCCTGCGGATGCAAAAAACCCCGGCTAATGAGATCGAACCGCGCGTCACCGAAGCCCTGCGCATGGTTCAGCTGGAGACGTTTGCCCAGCGAAAGCCCCACCAGCTCTCCGGCGGTCAGCAGCAGCGCGTGGCCATTGCCCGCGCGGTCGTCAATAAACCGCGCCTGCTTCTGCTGGATGAATCCCTCTCCGCGCTGGATTACAAGCTGCGCAAGCAGATGCAGAACGAGTTGAAAGCGCTACAGCGCAAGCTCGGTATCACCTTTGTCTTCGTCACCCACGATCAGGAAGAGGCGCTGACCATGTCAGACCGTATCGTGGTAATGCGTGACGGTAAGATTGAACAGGACGGTACGCCGCGTGAAATATACGAAGAGCCGAAAAACCTGTTTGTCGCCAGCTTTATTGGCGAGATCAATATCTTCAACGCCACCGTACTTGAGCGTCTGGATGCACAGCGCGTTCGCGCGAACGTCGAGGGACGCGACTGCATTATCACCGTGAACTTTGCCGTCGAGAAAGGACAAAAACTCAACGTCCTGCTGCGCCCGGAAGATCTTCGCGTTGATGAGATCCACGACACGGCCGACGTCGAAGGTCTGATCGGTTACGTTCGCGAACGTAACTATAAAGGGATGACCCTCGAGTCCGTTGTGGAACTGGAGAACGGCAAAATGGTGATGGTCAGCGAATTCTTTAACGAGGACGATCCTGACTTTGACCACTCTCTTGACCAGAAAATGGTTATCAACTGGGTAGAAAGCTGGGAGGTTGTGCTGGCTGATGAAGAACACAAGTAAGTTCCAGAAGGTGGTCATTGCCACTATCGTCGGTTGGCTTGTGTTATTTGTCTTTTTACCCAACCTGATGATCATCGCCACCAGCTTCCTGACCCGCGACGATGCAAACTTCGTTTCGCTGGTCTTTACGCTGGACAACTACGCGCGCCTGCTCGATCCGCTCTATTTCGACGTGCTGTTGCACTCGCTCAATATGGCGCTGATTGCCACCGTGGCCTGCCTGCTTCTGGGGTACCCTTTCGCATGGTTCCTGGCGGGACTGCCGCAAAAGGTGCGCCCGCTGCTGCTGTTTCTGCTGATTGTGCCGTTCTGGACCAACTCGCTGATTCGCATCTACGGGCTGAAAATCTTCCTCAGCACCAAAGGCTACCTCAACGCGTTTCTGCTGTGGCTGGGCGTGATTGATACGCCAGTGCGCATCATGTTTACCCCAGGTGCGGTAATCATTGGCCTGGTCTATATCCTGCTGCCGTTTATGGTGATGCCGCTCTACTCCAGCATTGAGAAGCTCGATAAACCGCTGCTGGAAGCGGCAAAAGATCTGGGGGCCAGCAAGCTGCAGACCTTTATCCGTATTATCATTCCGCTGACCATGCCCGGTATTATTGCGGGCTGTCTGCTGGTGATGCTCCCGGCGATGGGCCTGTTCTACGTGTCTGACCTGATGGGCGGGGCGAAAAACCTGCTGATTGGGAACGTGATCAAGAGTCAGTTCCTGAACATTCGCGACTGGCCGTTCGGCTCCGCGACCAGCATTACGCTCACGGTGGTGATGGGGCTGATGCTGCTGGTCTACTGGCGCGCTTCTCGCCTGCTCAACAAGAAGGTGGAACTCGAATGATCGGTCGACTGCTTCGCGGCGGTTTTATGACCGCCATTTACGCTTACCTTTATATCCCGATTATCATTTTGATCGTGAACTCGTTTAACAGCTCGCGGTTCGGGATCAGCTGGCAGGGGTTTACCACCAACTGGTACAGCCTGCTGATGAACAATGACAGCCTGCTGCAGGCCGCACAGCACTCGCTGACGATGGCGATCGTCTCCGCCACCTTCGCCACGCTGATTGGCTCGCTGACCGCCGTGGCGCTGTATCGCTACCGTTTTCGCGGCAAGCCGTTCGTCAGCGGCATGCTGTTTGTAGTGATGATGTCGCCGGACATCGTGATGGCGATTTCGCTGCTGGTGCTGTTTATGCTGCTGGGCGTACAGCTTGGCTTCTGGTCGCTGCTGTTTTCCCATATCACCTTCTGCCTGCCGTTTGTGGTGGTCACCGTCTACGCGCGTCTGAAAGGGTTCGACGTGCGCATGCTGGAGGCGGCGAAAGATCTGGGTGCCAGCGAGATGATCATCCTGCGCAAAATCATCCTGCCGCTGGCGATGCCTGCCGTCGCCGCCGGATGGCTGCTCAGCTTTACCCTGTCGATGGATGACGTCGTGGTTTCCTCCTTCGTGACCGGGCCGAGCTACGAAATTCTGCCGTTGAAGATCTATTCGATGGTAAAAGTTGGCGTCTCACCGGAGGTGAACGCGCTGGCGACCATACTGCTGCTGTTTTCGCTGGTTCTGGTGATCGCCAGCCAGGTTATTGCTCGTGATAAAACAAAATCTCAGGGGACAATGAAATGAAAAAAATGCTCGCCGCTGCGGCGCTGGTGCTCGGCATGGGTGCCGCGCACGCTGATGACAGCAAAACGCTCTACTTCTACAACTGGACCGAGTACGTGCCGCCGGGCCTGCTGGAACAGTTCACAAAGGAGACGGGCATCAAGGTGATCTACTCGACCTACGAGTCGAATGAAACCATGTACGCCAAGCTCAAAACCTACAAGGACGGCGCCTATGATCTGGTCGTTCCTTCCACCTACTTTGTCGATAAAATGCGCAAAGAGGGCATGATCCAGAAGATCGACAAAACGAAGCTAACTAATTTTTCAAACCTCGATCCTGAGATGCTCAACAAGCCGTTCGACCCGAATAACGACTACTCCATTCCGTATATCTGGGGGGCGACGGCGATTGGCGTGAACAGCGAGGCCATCGATCCGAAAACGGTCACCGGCTGGGCGGATCTGTGGAAACCGGAATACAAAGGCAGCCTGCTGTTAACCGATGACGCGCGTGAAGTGTTCCAGATCGCGCTGCGTAAGCTTGGCTATTCCGGTAACACCACCGATCCGAAAGAGATCGACGCGGCTTACAACGAGCTGAAAAAGCTGATGCCTAACGTGGCGGCATTCAACTCTGATAACCCGGCGAATCCGTATATGGAAGGCGAAGTAAACCTGGGGATGGTGTGGAACGGCTCTGCGTATGTTGCCCGTCAGGCCGGGACGCCGCTGGAGGTGGTCTGGCCGAAGGAAGGCGGGATCTTCTGGATGGATAGCCTCGCGATCCCGGCCAACGCGAAGAACGTGGACGGTGCACTGAAGCTGATTAATTTCCTGCTGCGTCCGGACGTGGCGAAACAGGTAGCCGAGACGATTGGCTACCCGACGCCAAATCTGGCCGCCCGCAAGCTGCTGAAGCCTGACGTGGCTAACGATAAGTCACTCTATCCGGATGCCGAAACCATCAGCAAAGGAGAATGGCAGAACGATGTAGGCGACGCGAGCCGCCTTTACGAAGAGTATTATCAGAAGTTAAAAGCAGGTCGTTAATGCAATACATAACGGGCGACGCAACGTCGCCCGTTACTCTTACAGCCCCTTCAGAAGCTTATCTACAAACGCTGGCACCACCTCGCTCGCCAGACCATATTGCTTCTCTTCAAACTCGCTGCCCACCTGGCTCGGCTCCAGATTGAGCTCCACCGTATGCGCCCCGTGCAGTCGCGCTTCGTGAACAAACCCCGCCGCCGGGTAAACGTGCCCTGATGTGCCAATAGCGATAAACACGTCCGCCATCGCCAGCGCGCTGTAGATCTCATCCATCCCCAGCGGCATTTCGCCAAACCAGACCACGTGCGGACGCAGGCGCGACGGGAACTGGCAGCAGTGGCACTTGTCCTCTGGCAGCACGTCCTCTTTCCAGTCCAGCACCTGGCCGCTCCAGGCGCAGCGAACCTTGAGCAGCTCACCGTGCATGTGGATGATGTTCTTGTTACCGGCCCGCTCGTGCAGGTTATCAATATTCTGCGTCACCAGCAGAAAGCGGTCCCCGAGCGCCTCTTCCAGCTTCGCCAGCGCCAGATGCGCCGCGTTCGGCGCAATCTCAGGCTGCTGAAGTTGCCGACGGCGAGCGTTGTAAAACGCCTGCACGAGATCCGGATCGCGGGCAAAGCCTTCCGGCGTCGCCACGTCCTCGACGCGGTGCTCTTCCCACAGCCCGTCTGCCGCACGGAAGGTTTGAATTCCTGACTCGGCGGAAATCCCCGCCCCGGTCAGTACCACCACTCTGGGTTTATCCATCGCTTCTGGCATGATTCTGTCTCTGAAAAAGATCCGCTGGCGCAAGCGCTCTCGTAAGCGGCGTTTGTTTTTGCGAAAACGGCTGAGTCGACCCTGGCGACGCGACAGCATAAAGACCTCGTAAACTAATCGGTGAGATGAAGGAATGCGGCTCCACGCATGCCTCCCGCGTCCCCGTGTCGCGCGCGTTCAATGCGCGGCACGCGGGCGACCGGCAATAAATGTCGGGGCAGACGCCCGGACAACCGTTCCGTAATCGCAGTAAAGTTTGACAGCCCTCCCCCGATCACCAGCAGATCCGGGTCGACGATGGTGAGAATATTTCCCAGACACACCGCCAGCAGATCCAGATAGCGCTCGACGTGTTCATGCGCCTGCGCATCCCCCTGCTCCCACAGGGTAATGATTTGAGGGGCCTCAAGTTTCTGATGATAGAAGTGTTCGTAAAGCCATGCAAACCCGCGTCCTGAGAGATAGTTCTCGATACAGCCGTGCTGGCCGCAGCCGCAGCGGGTCAGCGGGAAATCACGCCCCACCACCTCCAGCGCATCCACCGGGAGACGGATATGACCAAACTCCCCGGTGATGTAGCTGCGCCCGGTAATCGGCTTGCCGTTGATGACAATCCCCCCGCCTACGCCGGTACCGAGGATCAGCCCCATCACCAGCGGATAGCGGCGGAATTCATCGTCCCAGGCTTCAGAGAGGGCAAAGCAGTTGGCATCGTTATCTAAACGCACGTCGCGTTCAAGGAGGGCCGAGAGGTCGGCGCGGAGCGGTTTACCGCTGGCGGCAGGCACGTTAGCGGCATACAGCGTGCCGTCATCGGTTTCCGGCATCCCCGGAATACCAATGCCGACGCTGCCTTTCACGCCAAATCGTTCATCCGCCTGCGCCACCAGCGTGGCAATGGCAGTTAAAAATTCATCGTAGCTTTCGCGCGGCGTGGGAACGCGGGTTTCCCACTGCAGTTTGAGGTCTTTATCAAACACGCCGAGCGCAATCTTGGTGCCGCCAATATCAAATCCATAATACATAACGCATTCCTCTTTCGATCTGGCGACCCGAGAGCCGCTAGATCATGACGTAATTACTGGCCACTTAATACCCTCGCCGGATCAATTCGGCTTGCGCGACGCGCCGGATACCAGCTTGCCAGCAGACTCAGTAAAAGTGCTGTAACCAGCACATAAAAAACGTCCAGCCAGTGCAGTTCAGACGGCAGGAAGTCAATAAAATAGATGTCACCGGACAAGAACTGGTGACCAATAAGCTTTTCAATCCCGTTGATAATCGGCGTCAGCTGCAGAGAAACCACCACGCCAATCACCACGCCGCAAAGGCTGCCGAACAGCCCTGCCAGCAAACCGTACCAGACGAAGATGGCGCGAATAAGACCGTCTTTTGCCCCGAGGGTACGCAACACGGCGATGTCGCCGCTCTTATCCTTAACCGCCATGACCAGCGTCGAGACGATATTAAAGCACGCCACGCCAATCACCAGCACCATCGCCAGATACATGATCGCACGGATCATCTGGATATCACGGTACATATAGCCGTAAGTGCCGATCCAGCTTTTGATGTAGACATAGTTATTGGTCACGCTGCCGGCATCACGCACCAGTTTGTTAGCGTTAAAGACGTCGTTCACCTTAATGGCAATGCCCGTCACGCTGTCGCCCATGTCGAGATACTGGCGCGCATCTTCCAGCGGAACCATCGCAAAGCTATGGTCAAGCTGGCCGCTCAGCTGGAGAATACCGGTGACGTGCAGGCGCACGCGTTTTGGCTGCTGCAGTTTGTGATCGGCGCTGGCGTTCGGGATCATGATTGACACCCAGTCGCCCTGCTTCACCTTCAGGGCATCGGCAACGCCTTTACCCATAATGATCTGCTGCTCGCCGGCCTTAAAGTTCACCCACGCGCCGTTCTGAACATATTTCGGCAGCGCGCTGAGCCGCTCCTCCTGGGCCGGGTTGACCCCTTTAACCTGGATGGCGCGCAGGTTAACCCCGCTCTCCACCAGCCCGGTAAAGTTAATGTAGGGCGCGGCCGCGGCAACGCCCGGCACTTTTTCCACTTTGGTGAGTGCATCGCTCCAGTTGGCCCACGGCTGGTTAACCGGCTCGATCTCCCCGTGCGGCACCACCGCAAGAATGCGGTTATTCAGCTCGCGCTCGAAGCCGTTCATGGCGCTTAAGCCGACAATCAGGACCGCCACGCCCAGCGCAATACCGATGGTCGAGATAACGGAGATCAGCGACACCATGCCGCCGCGACGGCGGCCGCGGCTAAAGCGTAACCCGATGAGTAACGATAACGGTGACGCCATTACTCTGCCCCCATGAGGGTCAGTTCCGCATTCAGATGGCCGTCGCGCATCTCAAGCTGGCGCCCCATGCGTTTTGCCAGCTGCAGGTCGTGGGTCACCACCAGAAACGCGGTTCCCTGCGAGGCGTTCAGCTCGCCGAGTAGCTGGAAGATACTGTCCGCATTGCGCGCGTCCAGGTTACCGGTCGGTTCATCCGCCAGCACCAGGCGCGGATTATTGACCAGCGCGCGGGCAATCGCCACGCGCTGGCGCTCGCCGCCGGACAGCTCCGACGGGCGGTGATTTCCCCGGTGGCCCAGCCCTACCGCTTTCAGCATATCGCTGGCGCGGGCGTTGATTTCTGCCGGTTTCTTTTTGCCAATCAGCAGCGGCATCGCCACGTTTTCCAGCGCCGTAAAGTCCGGCAGCAGGTGGTGGAACTGGTAGATAAAGCCCAGCTCACGGTTACGCAGCTCGGCCTTCGCCGCAGAGGACATTTTGCTCATCGGCTGACCGGAGAAGATCACGTCGCCGTTGGTTGGCGTGTCCAGCCCGCCCAGCAGGTGCAGCAGCGTACTTTTGCCCGAGCCGGAGCTGCCGACAATCGCCATCATCTCGCCCTCGCCCACGCTGAAGCTCACATTGTGCAGCACGTCAGTCTGCACAGTGCCTTCCTGATAGCGTTTGGACAGGTTGTCGCATTGCAACAGGATCTTATTCATAACGTAAAGCCTCAGCGGGTTGAGTGGCGGCAGCGCGCCAGGAAGGATAAAGCGTAGAAAGCAGCGCAATGGCCATCGCGGCCAGCGCAATTCCGACCACCTGCAGCGGCTCGATAGCCACCGGCAGCGCCGCGCCGTCAAGGAGCGCGCCGATGATCGGCATTAAATTATTAAGCTGGCTGGCAAGCAGTGCGCCGAGCACGGCGCCCAACAGCGCGCCGATAATGCCTGCACTGGCCCCCTGCACCATAAAGACCGCCATGATCTGGCGCGGCGTCAAACCCTGGGTTTGCAGGATGGCGACTTCGCCCTGCTTCTCCATCACCATCAGGCCCAGCGAGGTGATGATGTTAAATGCAGCCACGGCGACGATCAGGCTCAGCAGCAGCCCCATCATGTTTTTTTCCATGCGCACGGCCTGGAACAGCTCGCCTTTACGCTCGCGCCAGTCCTGCCATTTGGTGCCGTCCGGCAGTTTTTGCTGGCTGAGGGTATCGACCTTCAGCGGCTGATCGAGCCACAGGCGCCAGCCGGTGATATTTCCCGCCGGGTAACGCATCAGGCGTGACGCATCCTGAATGTTCACCAGCATCTGATAGCCGTCAACTTCGCTGTTGGCGGCAAAAGTACCAATCACGTTAAACAGGCGCTGGCTCGGCAGGCGACCCATTGGCGTAAACTGGCTGGCGGACGGCACCATCACGCGCAGCTGATCGCCGCGGTTGACGCCAAGCTGCCCGGCAAGCTGCTCACCCAGAATCACGTTGTATTTTCCGGCTTCCAGATCGGTTTGCTTCACGTTAACCAGGAACGGCGTCAGCGGGTCTTTTTGCGCCGGGTCAATCCCCAGCATCACGCCGACCGCCACGCTGCGGGCGCTTTGCAGCACCACATCGCCAGTGGTTAAGGGCGCAACGCGCGTGACGCCCTGTAACTTCGCCGCGCTTTCCGGCAGCTGTTGCGGGTTAACGGAACCGTTATTCGATGAGAGAACGGCCTGCGGCATCAGCCCCAGGATGTTGTTTTGCAGCTCGCGCTCGAAGCCATTCATGACGGAAAGCACCGTCACCAGAGCCATCACGCCGAGCGTAATGCCAATAGTCGAAAGCCAGGAGACAAAGCGACCGAAGCGGTCCGCGGCGCGCCCACGCATGTAACGTAAGCCTATGAAGAGTGCGACAGGTTGATACATGAAATCCGTCTGTTTGCTGATAGCAGACCCACGAGTATATAAGCGAATCCGTTAAGCGTAAATGACTGAAACCGTAAGCTTTGGTAATCATTTTTCCGAAAAACTCAGATAAATCAGGGTGGTACTTTCCATTTCCCCTCTGGATAGTCTCCACCTTTTCCGAAAAACGTCCCGATACAGACAGTTACCCGTTACATCTCTCTGTCGTTTTAGAACAATTGCCCCTACGTTTATGGCAAAACTGGTATGGGTTACCAATGAAACAAAAAGCATTATGGATTAATCAGATAAAAGGGCTGTGCATCTGTCTGGTGGTGATTTACCACTCGGTCATCACCTTTTATCCTCATCTCAGCGGGGTACAGCATCCGCTCTCCGGTCTTCTCGCCAAATGCTGGGTCTATTTTAACCTCTATCTCGCCCCGTTCCGGATGCCGGTTTTCTTCTTTATCTCCGGCTATCTGATCCGTCGTTATATTGATGAGGTAGACTGGCGCACCAGCCTCGACAAGCGGATCTGGAGCATTGTCTGGGTTCTGGCGCTGTGGGGGATCCTGCAATGGCAGGCGCTGACCCACCTGAACGCCTGGCTGGCGCCCGAACGCGAGCTTGCCACCTCGTCGAACGCGGCCTACGCCGATTCCCTGGCAGGATTTGTGCGGGGCATGCTCACCGCCAGCACCAGCCTGTGGTATCTGTATGCTCTGGTGGTCTACTTCACGCTGTGTAAACTGCTGAGCCGCTGGAAGCTGCCGGTACTCGGACTGCTTGCGCTGGCGAGCATCGCGATCAACTTCCTGCCGCTGCCGTGGTGGGGAATGAACAGCGTGGTACGCAACATGATCTACTACAGCCTGGGGGCGTGGTATGGCGCCGAGCTGATGGCGTGGATGAAAAGCTTCAACCTTCGCCGCACCTGGCTGGCTACTGGCGCTTTCGCGGCCGTCTCCGTGGTGCTGTGGTTTGCTAACGTTCCTCTCCTGCTTTCTCTGCTATCGATCGTGTTGATCATGAAGCTGTTCTACAGCCTTGAGCAGCGTTATGCCGTACATCCCAACAACCTGCTGAACGTGATTGGCTCAAACACCATTGCGATCTATACCACCCACCGCATCTTAATTGAGGCCTTCAGCCTGATCCTGATTGGCGAGATGAATGCCGCTTACTGGCCGGTCTGGGCAGAGCTGTGCTTAATTCTGATCTACCCGTTTGCCAGCCTGCTGATCTGTACCCTTGCCGGGCTTGGGGTGCGTAAAATTTCCACCTCGCTGTTCGGGGACCTTTTCTTCTCTCCTCCGTCTACGCGGAGCCTGTCACCTGCCACCCGTTAATGCCCTCTCCGCCCCCGTTTTGGGGGCGTTTAGCCCTGCCGTGCGGTTACAATTTGCTTATGTAAAACGATCGAGGATAATAAAGACATTGCGTATCAGTGATATGCCCCAATACTGATGGTATATCCATAAGAGACTCTGACATAGCCATGCCTGAACACTATCGTTATTCCTTGCCCGTCAAAGCGGGCGACCAGCGCCAGCTGGGTGAACTCACGGGCGCGGCCTGCGCCACGCTGGTGGCAGAAATCGCTGAGCGGCATCCTGGCCCGGTGGTGCTGGTTGCCCCGGATATGCAAAACGCCCTGCGCCTGCACGATGAAATCCGCCAGTTCACCGATAGCCTGGTGTTCAGCCTGGCCGACTGGGAAACGCTGCCGTATGACAGTTTCTCCCCGCATCAGGAGATCATCTCCTCGCGCCTGTCGACGCTATATCAACTCCCGACCATGCAGCGCGGCGTGCTGATTGTGCCGGTGAATACCCTGATGCAGCGCGTCTGCCCGCACAGCTATCTGCACGGCCACGCGCTGGTGATGAAAAAAGGCCAGCGCCTGTCTCGCGACACCCTGCGAGACCAGCTTGACGGTGCCGGATATCGCCATGTCGATCAGGTCATGGAGCACGGGGAATATGCCACCCGCGGCGCGCTGCTCGACCTTTACCCGATGGGCAGCGACCAGCCGTATCGTCTGGATTTCTTTGATGATGAAATCGACAGCCTGCGCGTGTTCGATGCCGACACCCAGCGCACGCTGGAAGAGGTGGAATCCATCAATTTACTGCCTGCCCACGAGTTCCCGACGGACAAAACCGCCATCGAGCTGTTCCGCAGCCAGTGGCGCGACAGGTTCGACGTAAAGCGTGATGCAGAACATATCTATCAGCAGGTCAGCAAAGGTACGCTCCCGGCCGGAATCGAATACTGGCAGCCACTGTTCTTCAGCGAGCCGCTGCCCGCCCTGTTCAGCTACTTCCCGGCGAATACGCTGATTGTGAACACCGGCGATATCGACGCCAGCGCCAGCCGCTTTGAAAGCGAAACCCGCGCGCGCTTCGAAAACCGGGGCGTTGACCCGATGCGTCCGCTTCTGCCGCCGGAAGCGCTGTGGCTGCGCACCGACGAACTCAACGCCGAGCTGAAGCGCTGGCCGCGCATGCAGCTGAAAACCGATTCGCTTGCCGATAAGGCCGCCAACACCAACCTCGCCTTCCGCACGCTGCCGGAGCTGGCCGTTCAGGCTCAGCAGAAATCGCCGCTGGATAATCTGCGCAAGTTCCTGGAGTCCTTTACCGGCCCGGTGGTGTTCTCCGTTGAGAGTGAAGGCCGACGCGAAGCTTTGGGTGAGCTGCTGGGACGCATTAAGGTGGCGCCGAAGCGCATCCTGCGTCTGAGCGAAGCGACCGGAAACGGTCGTTATCTGATGATCGGCGCCGCCGAGCACGGGTTCATCGACACGCTCAACAACCTGGCGCTGATTTGCGAAAGCGACCTGCTGGGCGAGCGCGTCGCGCGCCGCCGTCAGGACAGCCGTCGGACCATCAACCCGGACACGCTGATCCGCAACCTGGCCGAGCTGCATCCAGGCCAGCCGATTGTTCACCTGGAGCACGGCGTTGGCCGCTATCAGGGGATGACCACGCTGGAAGCGGGCGGTATCAAAGGTGAATACCTGATGCTGACCTACGCCAACGACGCCAAACTCTATGTACCGGTCTCGTCGCTGCACCTGATCAGCCGCTATGCGGGCGGCGCGGAGGAAAATGCGCCGCTGCACAAGCTGGGCGGCGACGCCTGGGCGCGTGCACGCCAGAAAGCGGCGGAAAAAGTGCGCGACGTGGCGGCCGAGCTGCTGGATATCTACGCCCAGCGCGCGGCCAAAGAGGGCTTCGCCTTTAAGCACGACAAAGAACAGTACCAGCTGTTCTGCGACAGCTTCCCGTTTGAAACCACGCCGGATCAGGCCCAGGCGATCAATGCCGTGCTGAGCGACATGTGCCAGCCGCTGGCAATGGACCGCTTAGTCTGCGGCGACGTCGGCTTCGGTAAAACCGAAGTGGCGATGCGCGCCGCCTTCCTTGCGGTTGAAAACAACAAGCAGGTGGCGGTGCTGGTGCCAACCACCCTGCTCGCTCAGCAGCACTTCGACAACTTCCGCGACCGCTTCGCCAACTGGCCGGTACGCATCGAAATGCTGTCGCGTTTTCGCAGCACCAAAGAGCAGACGCAGATCCTGGAGCAGGCAAGCGAAGGCAAGATCGATATTCTGATCGGCACCCATAAGCTGCTGCAAAGCGACGTGAAGTGGAAAGATTTGGGGCTGCTGATCGTCGACGAAGAGCACCGCTTCGGGGTTCGCCATAAAGAGCGCATCAAAGCGATGCGCGCGGACGTCGACATCCTGACCCTGACCGCCACGCCGATCCCGCGCACGCTGAACATGGCGATGAGCGGCATGCGCGATCTGTCGATTATCGCCACGCCGCCGGCGCGCCGTCTGGCGGTGAAAACCTTCGTCCGCGAATACGATAATCTGGTGGTGCGTGAGGCCATTCTGCGTGAAGTACTGCGCGGGGGTCAGGTCTATTATCTGTATAACGACGTGGAAAACATCCAGAAAGCGGCCGACAGGCTGGCGGAGCTGGTGCCGGAGGCGCGTGTTGCTATCGGTCACGGACAGATGCGCGAGCGCGAGCTGGAACGGGTGATGAACGACTTCCACCACCAGCGCTTTAACGTGCTGGTGTGCACCACCATCATCGAAACCGGGATCGACATTCCGACGGCGAACACCATCATCATTGAACGTGCGGATCACTTTGGTCTGGCGCAGCTTCACCAGCTGCGCGGCCGCGTCGGACGTTCGCACCATCAGGCTTACGCCTGGCTGCTGACACCGCATCCGAAAGCGATGACCACCGACGCGCAAAAGCGTCTGGAAGCCATCGCCTCTCTGGAAGACCTCGGCGCAGGCTTCGCGCTGGCCACGCACGACCTGGAGATCCGCGGCGCGGGTGAACTACTGGGTGAGGACCAGAGCGGCTCCATGGAGACCATCGGCTTCTCGCTCTATATGGAGCTGCTGGAAAACGCGGTGGATGCCCTGAAGGCCGGGCGCGAGCCGTCTCTGGAAGATTTGACCAGCCAGCAAACTGAGGTCGAGCTGCGAATGCCTTCCTTGCTGCCGGACGATTTCATTCCGGACGTGAATACCCGCCTGTCGTTCTACAAGCGCATCGCCAGCGCGAAGAATGAGAACGAGCTGGAAGAGATTAAAGTGGAGCTGATCGACCGCTTCGGCCTGCTGCCAGATGCTGCGCGTAACCTGCTGGATATCGCGCGCCTGCGCCAGCAGGCGCAGAAGCTGGGCATTCGCAAGCTTGAGGGCAACGAAAAAGGCGGCGTCATTGAATTTGCCGAGAAGAACCACGTCAACCCGATGTGGCTGATCGGCCTGCTGCAAAAACAGCCGCAGCACTTCCGTCTTGATGGCCCGACGCGACTGAAATTTACCCAGGAGCTGACGGAGCGCAAAACGCGCATGGACTGGGTGCGTAACTTTATGCGTCAGCTGGAAGAGAACGCTGTCGCGTAACTCGCCCTTCCCCCCGTTAGCGCAGTGCTGGCGGGGGGACAATTTACAAACTCTTTGCACTTCACCCGATCTTCCCGACACACCCATTCGCCATAATTATCTTTAACCCCTTATAAAACAATAAGCTTATCATTTACATGGATTATGGTGATGATGACCTCTTCGCGTTTTACCCGCTGGATAACCCTGTTTGCGCTGGCAGCCACCGTCGCGGTTGCGCTTCCTGCGCGGGCAAACACCTGGCCCCTTCCCCCGCCCGGCAGCAAGGTGGTGGGCGAAAACCGTTTTCATGTGGTTGAAAACAATGGTGGCTCTCTTGAAGCGATAGCCAAAAAATATAACGTCGGTTTTCTGGCCCTGCTGCAGGCGAACCCCGGCGTCGATCCGTACGTCCCGCGCGCGGGCAGCGTACTGACCATTCCGTTACAGACTATCCTGCCGGATGCCCCGCGGGAGGGGATCGTGATCAACCTGGCGGAGTTGCGTTTGTACTATTACCCGCCGGGTAAAAATGAGGTTACCGTCTACCCTATCGGTATTGGTCAACTGGGCGGCGATACGCTGACGCCGACGATGGTCACCACCGTCTCGGATAAACGCGCCAACCCAACCTGGACGCCGACGGCCAACATTCGCGCCCGCTATAAGGCTCAGGGCATCGATCTTCCTGCCGTGATTCCGGCAGGCCCGGATAACCCGATGGGTCATCACGCGATCCGCCTTGCCGCATACGGCGGTGTTTACCTGCTGCACGGTACGAACGCGGATTTTGGCATCGGCATGCGCGTCAGTTCCGGCTGCATTCGTCTGCGCGATGACGATATCAAAACGCTGTTTAACGTCGTTACGCCGGGAACAAAGGTGAATATTATCAATACGCCGATTAAGGTCTCTGAAGAGCCAGGCGGCGTGCGGCTGGTTGAGATTCACCAGCCGCTATCAAAAAATATCGGCGACGATCCCCAGACGTTACCCATTAACCTGAATGCCACGATGGTGAGCTTCAAAACGAATGCGAATACCGATAGCCTGGTGATGGAGCGCGCGATGGAAGCGCGGTCAGGCATGCCGACCGACGTCACCCGGCATCACGATGTTATCCAGCAGTCCATGTAAGACGGAAAGTAAAACGCCCTGCTAAGCAGGGCGTTTTTTATTGCAGTGGCATAAATGAGGGTTTATGCCCGGCTTATTTGTAGATGACAGCGGTGCCGTGCAGGGTGTTAGGACCGGTCACAGAGGTGATGCGGTAAGATTTTGCACCCATTGCTTCCGCTTTTTGTGCCAGCTGATCTTCCAGAGAGCCCAGGTTAGTCCCGGCAGACGCAGAGATCGTCCCGACTTTATGCTGATCGGCTGGAGTGGATTGTACCTGTACAGCAGCAAAGCTTGCGAAAGAGAGTGAACTCAGTACAGCAGCAGCGATGAGGGTTTTTACGTTTTTCATAATGTTTACCTTTGGCAGATGAATTTTTTGGTCGTTAGCTATTTAGTTAACGATCGATAGGTAAATCATAAATGTGATCCAGCTCACGCGTCAACACATTTTTATAACGAGCATTAATTAAATTTTAAAATTGTTATTTTTCATACATATATGATTAATTTATTTTTAAGCATTCTGCACTGGTGGTGGGTTGCGTTTATTTTTATAATGGTCATTCAACAAACCAACAGAGGACCAACGGCAAATGACAACCGACGTCACGAGTTGTGTGAAGAAAAGCCGTGGCCGACCAAAAGTGTTTGACAGGGATGCAGCGCTTGATAAGGCCATGACTCTCTTCTGGCAACATGGGTATGAAGCGACCTCGCTTTCCGATCTGGTAGAAGCCACCGGAGCTAAAGCGCCGACGCTTTATGCTGAATTTACCAATAAAGAGGGGCTGTTCAGGGCGGTGCTGGACAGGTACATTTCGCGCTTTGCGGCGAAACACGAAGCCCAGCTATTTTGTGAAGAGAAAAGCGTTGAACAGGCGCTACGGGATTACTTCACCGCCGTTGCCACCTGCTTCACCAGTAAAGAGACGCCCGCGGGCTGCTTTATGATTAACACCTCTGCCACCCTGGCGGCAGCATCAAAAGAGATCGCCAATACGGTGAAATCGCGTCATGCGATGCAGGAGGAGACGCTCAGCGCATTTCTGGCTCAGCGCCAGCAGCGCGGTGAAATTCCCGCGCACTGCCAGCCTCAGATGCTGGCGCAATACCTGAGCTGTATTTTACAGGGAATGTCGATCAGCGCCCGTGAAGGGGCGACGCTGGAAAAACTGCAGAACATTTCCGACACCACGCTGCGCCTGTGGCCTGAACTGCTCAAAATCTGACGCAAAAAAAAGCTCCTCAGCCTGAGCGCTTGAGGAGCTAAGTTCAGAGAACATCTTTTTTACGCTTTGTTATTCAGTACCAGCTGGCCGTTTCCATCCAGTGGAATTTGGGTGCCCGGGTCTTTATCCATGCGGATTTTGCCCTGCTGATCGCCAATTTTGTAGGTCACGTCATAGCCCAGCATTTTTTCCGACTTGTCATAGACGGTTTTACAGCGCTGCTGGGTCGTGGTGTAGGTATCGTTATCCTGCATTGCGCCCTGCACCTGGTTACCGGCATAGCCGCCACCCAGCGCGCCGACCACGGTCGCGACATCTTTACCCCGACCACCGCCAAACTGGTGACCAATCACCCCACCCGCTACCGCACCCAGAACAGAGCCGGCAATACGGTTTTCATCCTGTACCGGACGACGGTGGGTTACGGAGACGTTACGGCACTCCTGACGTGGGGTTTTTACGGTTTCTTTAATAGGCGTTGCAGAAACCACCTGCGCATACTGCGGGCCGCGATCTAAAACGTTGAGACTGGCAACAGCAGCCACACCTAACGCAGCTGCGACGCCGATCCCTATACCCGCCAACATTGATTTATTCACGGGACTTCCTCCTTTGTTGCTATTGGTAACAATTCTGCTATGGAGGCGCGGCTTCGCCAATAAGACAAAGGATCAAAAAGTGGACATCGGGGAGAGATATATCGCGTTTAGGAGAACTCTTAGGCACCTAATCCACGACGAGCAGCATGATATGCTAAAAAATCCCTCCGGAGGGCCCGGAGGGAGTGAAAGATTAGTGCAGCTTCAGACGTGGACGAATGACGCGGTTGATTCTGCCCACCAGCATCATCAGGCCCGTTTTAAAGTAGCCGTGCAGCGCGATCTGGTGCATACGGTACAGGGAGATATACACGAAGCGTGCAATGCGCCCTTCCACCATCATCGAGCCACGCATCAGGTTACCCATCAGGCTACCGACGGTAGAGAAGTTTGACAGCGATACCAGCGAACCGTGGTCTTTATAGACATACGCCTTCATTGGCTTGCCTTTGTACTGCGCGAGGATGTTGTGCAGCACCAGGCTTGCCATCTGGTGAGCGGCCTGAGCGCGCGGCGGCACGAAGCCCCCTTCAGGACGCGCGCAGGAAGCACAGTCACCAATAGCGAAGATTTCAGGGTCGCGCGTGGTTTGCAGCGTCGGCTCGGTGACCAGTTGGTTAATGCGGTTCGTCTCCAGACCACCGATATCTTTCATAAAGTCAGGCGCTTTGATACCTGCCGCCCAGACCATCAGATCCGCTTTAATGTACTCGCCGTCTTTGGTGTGCAGTCCACCTTCGTCAGCGCTGGTCACCATGGTCTGCGTCAGGACGCGCACGCCCAGTTTCGTCAGTTCATTGTGCGCTGCGCCGGAAATGCGCGGAGGCAGCGCAGGCAGAATACGCTCACCCGCTTCAACCAGCGTCACGTTCAGCGCTTCGTTAGTTAACCCTTTGTAACCGTAGCTGTGCAGCTGTTTAACCGCATTGTGCAGCTCTGCGGACAGCTCAACGCCCGTCGCGCCGCCGCCGACAATGGCAATGTTAACCTTGCCATTTGCACCCAGATTGCTGGTGTACTTCAGGAACAGGTTCAGCATTTCCTGATGGAAACGACGCGCCTGGTGCGGGTTATCGAGGAAGATACAGTGCTCTTTAACGCCCGGCGTGTTGAAGTCGTTGGAGGTACTGCCGAGCGCCATCACCAGCGTGTCATACGCCAGCTTGCGCTCGGGGACCAGCAGCTCGCCTTTTTCATCACGCAGCTCGGCCAGGGTAATGGTTTTGTTCTCACGGTTGATGTCAACCACCGAGCCCAGCTGGAACTGGAAATGATGGTTGCGCGCGTGCGCCAGATAGCTCAGCGCGTCCACGCCCTCATCCAGTGAGCCGGTCGCCACTTCGTGCAGCAGCGGTTTCCACAGGTGGCTGTGGTTACGATCCACCAGCGTGATTTTGGCTTTTTTACCGCGCCCCAGCTTCTTGCCCAACTGTGTGGCCAGCTCCAGCCCGCCAGCACCACCGCCTACAATCACTATCTTTTTCAATGGCGTAGTCAACGTGACCCCCTCAAATTATTAACCAATTGTTAATTAAAAGTTATGAAAATAACCCTTAATTAACAACAGGTTACAACACTGAAACCATTCAGGTGCATTGAGAATAACACGTCAGGCGCATTGGTCATACCAAAATTGATATGCATCAAGTTTTGATGGCTTAAAAGTAGACAATTCTGGACAAAAAGAAACCCGGTGCGCGTTCGCGACCGGGTTTCTGAAGTGGCAGGCTGTGGTTTAGCCCAGCGTTTTAAAGGCTTTGATGCGCTGGAGGTGCGGGGAGATGTTCTTGAACTTGTGGGTCTGCTCTTCGTCCCAGACGATCTCGTAATAGTGATGCAGCAGCTCTGCGGCCCGATGGCTGTTCAGTGCTTCATCATTACGCGAGAGGATCACCAGACAGCGATCGCGGTTTTTCTCACGGAAGTTGCTCACGCACTTGGTCGCAATATCGACATACTCTTCCGGGCGGTCAATTTTGCCTTCCATGTTCTCATTCGGGAAAAGGTTAGGATTGAAGACCACCTGGCGGATGTCGCACAGGAAGCCAATCCGCTCCGCCCAATAGCCGCCCAGCCCCACGCCGCAAATCAACGGGCGATCGTCGACGTTAAGCTGCAGCATCTTGTCCACCTCTTTGAGCAGATGCTGCATATCATGCTTCGGATGGCGCGTACTGTAGCTAATCAGCCGTACATCGGGATCGATAAACTGCAGCTGTAGCACCTTCTCATGATTACCAGGACTGTTTGAGTCAAAACCGTGTAAATAGATGATCATTGTCTTCTCACCACGCTACGCCTTCCGGGAGGGTTTACAGGCTGGCTTTATGTGCCTGCCAGCGCTCATTCAGGTCTTCAAGCCGGGCGTTGACCGACTTCCAGCGCGCCGAATCCATCAGCTCCTGACGGCTAAATGAACCTTTATGATACAAATGCGTAACACGCTCTGCATTGATCGGTGACAGGTTATCCAACACGCTAACGGCACCTTTACGATTATTGCAGACAAGGATCATATCGCAACCTGCATCCAGCGAGGCCTGGCCGCGCTCAGCATAGCTGCCCATGATTGCCGCCCCTTCCATCGACAGATCGTCGGAGAAAATGACGCCGTTGAAACCCAGCTCCTGGCGCAGAACGGTTTTCAGCCAGTGCGGGGAGCCGCTGGCAGGACGCGGATCAACGTCGCTGTAAATCACGTGCGCGGGCATAATGGCGTCCAGCTTGTTATCGGTGATAAGCGAGCGGAACACCGACATATCTTTGGCGCGAATTTCCGCTTCCGGACGCGGGTCGCGCGGGGTCTCTTTGTGGGAATCTGCCGTCACCGCCCCGTGGCCCGGGAAGTGTTTCCCGGTGGTTTTCATTCCCGCATCGTGCATCCCGTCGATAAACCGGGTCGCCATTTCCAGCGCAATACGCGGATCTTCATGGTAGGAGCGCTCGCCAATCGCGGCGCTGATATGGCCCACATCCAGCACCGGGGCAAAGCTGATGTCGATATCCATGGCAATCATTTCGCTGGCCATCAGCCAGCCGGCTTCCTGCGCCAGTTTCCCACCCTCTTCCGTGCCGAGCAGCGCGGCGAAAGACTGGGCTGCCGGCAGGCGGGTAAAACCGTCGCGAAAACGCTGCACGCGGCCGCCTTCCTGATCGACGGCCACCACCAGATGATTGCGCGACGCGGCGCGGATCTGGCGCACCAGTTCACGCAGTTGCGCCGGATCGTGATAGTTGCGGGTAAACAGGATCAGGCCGCCCACCAGCGGATGCGCCAGAATTTCACGCTCCTCCGCATCCAGCTCAAACCCTTCTACATCCAACATGACTGGACCCACACTCACCTCTCTTATCCTTTCGTTTGTAACTGGCGCCAGGCATCGTCTGCCAGCGCAATAAATTGTTTATCTCGGGACTGCTGCAAACGCATCTCAAACCAGCCCGCCATCAGCATGATGACCCAGGGCCGCCAGCGTCTCACCTGGCGTGCCAGCGCATCGGCGTTAAAGTGCGCAACGCTGGCATACTCTCTGATGAGTTTCTGCCGCGCGGCTTCACTTTCCGTCCAGACCGCGGCCAGCTCCAGCGCCACATCGCCGTCTCCGGCATATTCCCAGTCGATAAGCCTGGCGCCCTGTGGCGTATGCACGATGTTCCCGGCGTGCACATCCATATGTAACGGCGAGAGCCGAATCGGTTGCGGCTCGCCCGCTTTACGCAGCCGTTTGAGATGCGCAAGCCACACTGGGGTACGTCTTGCTGGAGAGGCTTGTTGCCAGTAGTTTTCCAGCAGTGGAAGTAAGGCGATTCGCCACCCCAGACGCTGTTGCTGGTGCAGATGATACAGCATCGCCGCAAGCGCTGGGGTGTCCGGCAGCGCGCTTTTCACCTCCCCCTCCAGATAGTCGACGGCCATCCAGCCCTTGCTGAAAAATCGGGGTTCAGGCACGAGATCCGACGGAAGGCGTTTGAGGGCGCGAAACTGACGGCGAAACTGGAAAGCCGGGGCGAAGGGATCGTGGTTCTGCCGCAAGACCAGACGGTGCGCGCCCCGCGCTATAATGCAACTCGCGCCGCTAAGCCCGGAGTGGGCCTGCGGCGCGATAAGGCGGTACTGTGGAAAATAACGCGTCAGAATCTCTTCACGCGTGGTGTCATTGTTGCGTAACCGCACCTTTACCTGACCAGATAATTTCGCCTGTCTGAACCAGCATCAGCTGCATCTGCAGGGCTGGGGTATTCACGTTACCGGTCGCATTAGAGTACAGCACATACTGGGCGCCAACGTTGCGGGCAATGCCAATCGCCTTGCTGCGGGTACCGAGGCTATCCTGCGGCGACAGGCCCAGCTGCTGTTTGGCTAACGCGAGCTGCTGAGCAGAGACCAGCGTAAACTTACCGTTGTTTGCCAGTGCATTGCGCAGCGTTTCTGTGGCTTCGCCCGCGTTCAGCGAACCGTTGGTACGGTTGTTCACGCTATCGACCAGCAGCACGCTGCCTGCCGTCACGCCCTGAGCCTGCAGCATTTTACCGACCATCGGCTGCATCGCACCGTTCCAGTCGTAATGGCGCACGCGCGGCGCAGGTTGTGACGTCTGGTCCTGATGTTCAATCGGGCCAGGCTGTGACGGAATAGACGGTACAGACGGCACGGTTGGCTGGGTCTGCGTTGGCGGTGTCGGCTGCTCGGTACCCGGCTTTGCCTTTTCCACAGGTGCTGGCTGTTCTGTACGGGTCACACACCCTGCGAGGAACAGCGCGAATGCGGTCACGAGCGCATAACGGCTCATATTTTTAATCAAGGTTCACCCCTTAGAGATAAAGATAAAGTCTCACCTTATGCGCACCCAGATAGCTGGCGCTGTCATAGAGCGTTACCGACGACCTTGCCGGAAGAGTGACGCTGCGCGGCGCCTCCAGCGGGTGCATCTCAAGACCTCTTACGTCATACCAGAAAAAACGGTAGTGGACCGTCACCGGTTCATTTCTTTCGTTATAGAGCGTAGAGGAGGCAGAAGATTTAATTTCACTGATGGTCAGTGCGGGCTGTTGCGCCGTGATGCCCGCAGCCAGCACGGAGGATTCCATCACCAGCGTCTGTTCATCGCTGACGGGGATCGCCGGACGCGTGCTGCACCCCACAACCATCATCGTCATTACCAGCGCTGCAATACGCCCTTTAAACATGTTACAGACCTTTGTGAGCCAGCATCGGTCCCAGCGGACGTCCACCCAGCAGATGCATGTGAATATGATAAACTTCCTGGCCGCCATGACGATTACAGTTCATGATCAGACGATAACCGTCTTCCGCTATGCCTTCCTGCTCGGCAATTTTCGCCGCCACCGTCAGCATACGACCTAACGCCACTTCGTGCTCGGTTTTTAAGTCGTTTACGGTCGGAATCAGAATATTAGGAATGATAAGGATGTGTGTCGGTGCCTGAGGGGAAATGTCCCGGAAAGCCGTTACCAGTTCATCCTGATAGACGATGTCCGACGGGATTTCGCGGCGAATAATTTTACTGAAAATCGTTTCTTCAGCCATGACCTTTTCCTTTTTTGTTAGGTGCGTCCGCTGTTAACACACTCTCTGGAGGACTGTGTGACACAATTCAAGAGTATGAGCGAGTTTCTCCTGTCCTTTCAACCTTCTCCCCCGAATTCTTTGCTGAATATTCATCAGCTGACTGAAGAGTGACCGCTCGCGTGGCTTAACGGGCTGAAACATTATTTCAGTTTCGCACGACACATCTGTTTACAGCATTAATGGCAATGCGTATATTTCGCATTTGCATTTTCATGCGCATTTTTAACATAGAAAACGACGTCAGACCGTATTTGTGGGACTGACGCAAACACTCTTCACCGTTCATAAGGGTTTGATAATGTCTTTCATTGATCACACCAGGGATGGGCAACGTCAGCCTGTCGCAACGCCTTCGTTGCTGGCAGCCTGTATTGCTATGGCATTGACGCCAGCCGCCGCTTTCGCTGCATCAGCAACCGAAGACACCGTCGTCGTGGATGGAGGTTTTGACAATACGCAGGATCCTTCCGCAAGTCAGGACCGGGATTACAGCGTAAAAACCACCACCACCGGCACAAAGCTGTTGCTGGTTCCACGCGATATCCCACAGTCCGTTAGCGTCATTAGCCAACAGCGCATGGCGGATCAGAACCTGCAGTCTATCGGCCAGGTCTTAACCAACACGACTGGCGTAACAGCGCAGGTGCAGGACAGCGATCGTACCGTATTTTACTCGCGCGGATTTTTCGTCAGTAACTACGCCTTTGACGACCTGCCCACCTCCATCAGCGAAGTGTGGAACTTCGGCGACACCGCCGCCGATACCGCGATTTACGACCGTATCGAAGTGGTTCGCGGCGCGACCGGGCTGATGTCCGGCACCGGTAACCCGGCGGCGTACGTCAATATGGTGCGTAAGCATGCGGACAGCAATGAGTTCAAAGGCAATGTCTCCGCCAGCTACGGCAGCTGGGACAAACAGCGCTACGTGCTGGATCTCCAGGCACCGCTGGTAGAGCCCGGGAAGGTACGGGGACGCCTGATTACGGGCTATCAGGACAACGACAGCTTCGTGGATAACTACCACTACCGGAAGAAGTTCCTCTACGGCGTGGTGGATGCGGACGTCACCGACAGCACCACCCTCTCTGTAGGGTATGAATATCAGGAAAGCCACACCGCCGATCCGACCTGGGGCGGATTGCCGACCTGGTACAGCGACGGGAGTAAAACCGACTACAATCGCAGCCAGACCGTTGCGCCTGACTGGGCCTATTCAGACAAGGATAGCACCCGCATCTTCGCTAACCTGACCCAGCGTTTCGACAACGGCTGGGAAGCGCACGTCAACGGCATGCACGCGGAGACCAACTTCGACAGCAAGCTGATGTATATGTCCGGCTATCCGGAAAAAGAGACCGGGGCGGGCATGGTTGGCTACGGCGGCTGGAACAGAGGTGAACGCAAACAGGATGCGGTTGATGCCTTCCTGCGCGGCGGCTTCGATCTTTTCGGCCGCCAGCATGAGATGATGTTTGGCGGCAGCTTCAGCCGACAGCGCAACCACTATGACAACAGAATGCCGGATGCGCTGTACGGCATGGTGGACGTGGGGAATTTCAAAAACTGGAACGGAAATATCGCCGATCCGCAGTGGACGCCGTGGAAGCTCTACAGCCAGGACGACATTCGCCAGTCCTCAGCTTACACGTCCGCCCGCTTCTCGCTGGCTGACCCGCTGCACCTGATCCTTGGTGCGCGCTACACCAACTACAACATTCGCTATAACCCGGCGGGCTCTCCTGACACCCGTCTGGAAAGCACTGAAGATGACGTAACGCCTTACGCGGGCCTGGTCTACGATATCAACGAAGACTGGTCGACCTACATCAGCTATACCTCCATCTTCCAGCCGCAGGACAAGCGCGACGCCAGCGGACGTTATCTCGATCCAACCACGGGCAAAAGCTACGAAGCCGGTGTTAAAGCAGACTGGTTTAATACCCGTCTGACCACCTCGCTGGCGATTTTCCGCATCGAGCAGGATAACGTGGCGAGCAACACCTATACCTACATGCCGAGCGGTGAGTCGATTTATGAATCGCTGGACGGCGTGGTCAGCAAAGGGATTGAGTTCGAGCTAAACGGCGCCCTGACCGATAACTGGCAGCTGACGTTCGGCGCGACCCGCTACATTGCGGAAGATAAGAACGGCAGCGCTGTCAGTTCCGATCAGCCGCGCACGACAATGAAGCTGTTTACCCGTTATCAGCTGCCAATGCTGCCGGCGCTGACGGTGGGCGGTGGCGTAAACTGGCAGAACAAAGTGTGGACGGATGTGGACGGTGGCCCGGCGGGACAATCCCGCGCAGAGCAAGGCAGCTACGGACTGGTTAATCTGTTCAGCCGCTATCAGGTCACCAAAGATTTTGCTATTCAGGCGAACGTCAACAACCTGTTCGACAAAGAGTATTACGATTACGTCGGCTCTTACGTGGTTTATGGCGCACCGCTGAACGTCTCAGTGAGCGCAAGCTACGACTTCTGAGTGTTGGCACAACAAACCACAGCAATAAAAAAGGCAGCCATTCGGCTGCCTTAGTCTCCCCAGGTCACAGCTTAGCTGTTGCGGATGTACTCATCCATTTCGGTTTTCAGGTTATCGGATTTAGTACCGAAGATAGCCTGAACGCCCGAACCTGCAACAACCACGCCCGCTGCACCCAGTTTTTTCAGACCCGGCTGGTCCACTTTCGCAACGTCGGCAACGCTCACACGCAGACGAGTGATGCACGCGTCCAGGTTAGTGATGTTCTCTTTACCGCCGAACGCAGCAACCAGTGCCGGAGCCATTTCGCTGGTCGCGCCTGCTTTGCTGTCTTCAGTTGCATCTTCACGACCCGGAGTTTTCAGGTCCAGTGCTTTGATCAGCACGCGGAAGATGGTGTAGTAAACAACGGCGTAGCACGCACCCACGATTGGGAACAGCCACAGCTTGCTGCTGTTACCGGACAGAACGATAAAGTCGATCAGGCCGTGAGAGAAGGACGTACCGTCACGCATACCCAGCAGGATACAGATTGGGAACGCCAGGCCAGCCAGTACAGCGTGGATGATGTACAGGATTGGCGCAACGAACATGAAGGAGAACTCGATCGGCTCGGTAATACCGGTCAGGAACGAGGTCAGCGCTGCGGAGATCATGATACCGCCCACTTTTGCACGGTTTTCTGGCTTAGCAGAGTGCCAGATTGCAATCGCAGCAGCCGGCAGGCCGTACATTTTGAACAGGAAGCCACCAGACAGTTTACCTGCAGTTGGGTCACCCGCCATGTAACGTGGGATATCGCCGTGGAACACCTGACCTGCTGCGTTGGTGAATTCACCAATCTGCATCTGGAATGGAACGTTCCAGATGTGGTGCAGACCGAATGGCACCAGGCAACGCTCGATGAAGCCGTAGATACCGAACGCGACAACCGGGTTCTGGTAAGCAGCCCACTGAGAGAAGGTCTGGATAGCGGAACCGATTGGTGGCCAGATGAAGGACAGGATCACGCCAGTGAAAATCGCTGCCAGACCAGAGATGATCGGAACAAAACGCTTGCCCGCGAAGAAGCCCAGATACTCAGGCAGCTTGATGCGATAGAAGCGGTTGAACATATACGCTGCAATCGCACCGGAGATGATACCGCCCAGAACACCGGTATCCGCCAGGTGTTTCGCGGCAATCTCTTCTGCAGGTAAATGCAGAACCAGCGGCGCAACCACAGCCATGGTTTTCACCATGATGCCGTAAGCAACCACTGCAGCCAGCGCAGAAACGCCGTCGTTATTGGTGAAGCCCAGCGCCACACCGATAGCGAAGATCAGAGGCATGTTAGCAAAGACGGAACCGCCTGCTTCAGCCATCACATGGGAAACTACGGCTGGCAGCCAGCTGAAGTTAGCAGAACCGACACCCAGCAGGATACCTGCGATAGGCAGTACGGATACTGGCAGCATCAGCGATTTACCGACCTTTTGCAGGTTAGCAAATGCATTCTTAAACATAATTGAGAGTGCTCCTGAGTATTTGTGCTTTTTTTACGCTTTCACGCATTGGCCCGGGGGGAGTACCGTGCCGTGGACAGGACATCTAAGCGCCCTTTATTTATTACACAGAGTAAAATAATTCCCTCTGAGTTTGTTTGACGGCTATCACGTTTCAGCTTAAGACGGTCGAAAAACTTTCAGTAATTTACAAAAAGCATGTCTGGATGTTTCTAAGAACACCGTCACCGCCCCAAATGAGGCGGTGAACTTTACTCGTTTTATTTATTAATTACGAGCCTAAAAAAAACAGGCTTATCAGACGGATTGCAGGCGGGCGGGGTCGATATGGAACAGCGCAGAGAAGTTTTGCGTCGTGACGCGGGCCAGCTCTTCGATACTGACGCCTTTAAGCACGGCCATGTACTCTGCGACGTCTCGCGTCATGGCCGGCTGGTTCTCTTTACCGCGATGCGGTACCGGCGCCAGATACGGAGAGTCTGTTTCCACCAGAATGCGATCGAGCGGGACATAGCGCGCAGCATCACGGAGCTGCTCAGCGTTACGGAACGTCACGATCCCGGAAAACGAAATATAAAACCCCAAATCAAGCAGTTTACCCGCCGTTTCTCTGTCTTCTGTGAAACAGTGTAGTACGCCACCGCAATCCGTCACGTTTTCTTCCCGGAGGATCGCCAGCGTATCGGCGCGCGCATCGCGTGTATGTACGATGACCGGTTTATTCAGTTCGCGGCCGATGCGAATATGGTTGCGGAAAGACGCCTGCTGGCGCGCTTTCGTTTCCGGCGTGTAAAAATAGTCCAGCCCGGTTTCACCCATCGCCACGACGCCCGCTTCTGCTGCCAGTCGGCGCAGCTCTTCTACATCATACTCTTCATCCTGGTTCAGCGGATGAACGCCGCAGGAGAACACCACGTTATCGCGATCGCCCACCAGCTCACGCATTGAGCGATACCCTGGCAGCGTCGTCGCCACCGCAAGACAAAATTTCACATCGCGGGCAGCGGCTTTCGCCAGCACGTCATCCACGTCGTTGTGCAGGGATTGATAATCCAGGCCATCAAGATGGCAGTGTGAGTCGACTAAAAACATAATGTCTCTCTCAGAAATGGGAAACAGGCGGCGTAACGCCCGGTTGCAGGTAGTGTTCAATACGCAGTAACTGGTCGGTCAGCAAAAGCTCGCGATTAAGACCCGTCACGGTTAAAAGCTGTTCGCGGCTCTCGCAAACATCATGAAGGATAGCGTGCAGAGACGCGCCTGTAAGGCGGCTCGCCAGCATGTTCACCAGGGGCCACGCGTCCGGGTTAGTCAGCAGCGTAGCTCCTTGCTGGATTTTTAGCGCATCGAGCAATAAGGAGGCCAGCCAGTGCAGACGCTCAACGGCCCGATCGCTATTCAGCGCAGGCAGTAAACTCAGCCAGTCCTGGTTGTTAAGTGAAGCCTCAACGGCCCTGCAGAGCGCTTCTCGCTGCGACCAGACGTCAGGCTGTAGTAATGCCAGCGCCGCCGCGGGGGCGCCGCTGCTGAGGCGCAGCGCAGACAACGCACTCTCCTGTGACGTTGTCACCTCTCGCTCAAGCCAGCTTAACGCCCACGATTCCTGAGGTACCGCCAGATGATGGAGACGACAACGGCTGCGCAGCGTCGCCAGTAAACGTCCCGGGTCCCGGCAGGAAAGGAAAAACCACGTCTTTTCCGGCGGCTCTTCCAGGGTTTTAAGCAGCGCGTTCGCCGCCGCCTCGGTAAGCAACGCAGCGTCGTTGAGCCAGACCACTTTTGCCCCGCCCAGACGCGCATGTTCGTACAGTTTCTCGCTGACTTCACGCACGGCATCAATGCCGAGCGCGCTTTTGCCCTTCTCAGGCTCAAGCGTGTAGTAGTCAGGATGCGTGCCGGCCTGCATCAGCTGGCAGCCGCGGCATTTACCGCAGCTTTTATGCCCTTCCGGCTGCTGGCACATCAGAAAACGAGTGATGGCGTAGATCAACGCATCATCGCCCATTCCCGGCAACGCCTGAATCAGTAACGCATGATGCCCCCGACCGGCCTGATAGCTGGCGATCAGCTGTTCAAAGTGCGGGCGCAACCATGGATACCATTTCATGCCTGCTGCTCCTGTAGCCACTGCGTAACGGTCTGTTGAATATCGCGCGTGACGTCGTCCAGAGATTGCGTGGCGTCAATGGTACGAATTGCGCTATCCCGCGCGGCCAGCTCAAGATAGCGCGCGCGCGCGCGGTTAAAGAAATCGAAAGACTCTTGCTCAATGCGGTCCAGTTCGCCGCGCGCGCGGGCGCGCCTGAGGCCCACTTCCGGGGTCACATCCAGGTAGAGGGTCAGGTCCGGGCGAAAATCCCCCAGTACGGCATCGCGAAGGGTTGCCAGCATCGCTTGGTCAATACCGCGTCCGCCACCCTGATAGGCCTGAGTCGACAGATCGTGACGGTCGCCGATCACCCACTTGCCGTCGGCCAGCGCAGGTTTAATCACGGTCTCAACCAGTTGGACGCGCGCCGCATAGAACATCAGCACTTCGGCTTTGTCAGTAATAACCTCGTCGCCAACGGATTTAATATCCAGCACCAGACTGCGCAGTTTCTCCGCCAGCTGAGTACCGCCCGGCTCGCGGGTAAAGACCATGTCAGCGACGCCAAGCGATTTCAGCGTATCCACTACCACGTTACGGGCGGTGGTTTTACCCGCCCCTTCTAGTCCCTCAATGACAATGTATTTACTGCGCATTTTTTTCCTTAAGTGCCTTCAGATAGTCCTGAACAGAGCGATTATGGCTGGCAAGGTTGGTGTTAAAGGTATGCCCCCCTTTCCCATCAGCCACAAAATAGAGGTACGGTGTTTTGGCCGGGTGCGCGGCGGCTTTGAGCGAAGCCTCGCTCGGCGTGGCTATCGGGCCCGGCGGCAAGCCGTTAATCACGTAGGTATTATACGCCGTTGGCGTCTCCAGATCTTTTCTGGAGATCTTACCGGCATAGCTCTCGCCCATGCCGTAGATAACAGTCGGGTCAGTTTGCAGACGCATGCCGATGCGCAGGCGGTTGATAAATACCGACGCGACCCGGTCGCGCTCAGCCGCCACGGCCGTCTCTTTCTCAATGATCGAGGCCATTGTCACAAACTGGTTTTGATCTTGATAAGGCAGCCCGTCCATACGCCCTTCCCAGGCGGAATCAACTGCCTCAACCATCTTTTTGTGTGCCCGTTTAAGAATCGCCACGTCGGTCGTGCCCGCCGTATACATCCAGGTGTCTGGCCAGAACCAGCCTTCCACCCACTCAGGATGTTCAAATTTCAGCACCTCGGCGACCGTCTCATAGCGATCGTCTTTTAGCGTGTGCTTGATGTAAGGCGCATCACGCAGCTGCTTGAGGTAATCGCTTAAGCGCATCCCTTCAACAAAGCGCAGCGGGAACTGTGCCTCTTTACCGCTTTCCAGCAGCTGCAGCATCTCTCTGACGGTCATGCCGGGCGTAAAGCGATAGGTACCAGCCTTGAAGTGAGACAGTTCAGGCTCGATACGCAATAACCACTGGAACACGCGTGGACGGTTGATGATTTTATCCCCGTAAAGCTGCTCGCCCAGCGCCATCCGCCCGGTACCGGCTTTCAGGGTAAAAATCGTCTCGTCTTTAATCAGGATTTTACTGTCCGCCAGCTGGCGAACCTTCCATACTCCCGCTCCGCCGGCAATACCCAGCGCAACGATCAGGAGAAGGACAAAGCGCAACATTTTCTTCATGACTTTTTGATTTGCTCACATATCGGGGCTAAAAACGTAAAGAGCTCTCGCGAAGACCAGCGCTGTTGACCATACGCCCGAACGGGTATAACAGGCATCAGCGCATTGCAGATCACAACTTCATCGGCGGACAGCAGCGCCTCTTCCTTCGCGTTTACTTCGACAACGCGAAAGCCTGCATGTGCCAGCTGTTGCAAACAAAACTGGCGCATGATGCCGTTAACCCCAGCCTGCTCCAGCGAAGGGGTGAAGACCTCACGGCCCTTCCGCCAGAGTAAATTAGCCGCACAGCATTCCGTAATGAACCCTTCGCTGTCAAGGACTAGCGCCTCATCGGCGTCCGTCTGTTCAAGATGAGTACGAATAAGCACCTGTTCAAGGCGGTTAAGATGTTTTATTCCGGCGAGCATAGGGTTTCGCCCCAGCCGTACCGGGCTCAGCGTCAGCGTTACCCCCTCCTCACGCCAGCGCGCATAGTGAGCAGGGTACGCTGATACGGAAAGAATACGCGTGGGATGCTGACAGGCGGAACCGCTGTACCCTCGCCCGCCGCTGCCGCGGCTAAGAATAACTTTTAAAACGCCGTTTGTATTACCTGACGCCAGCCGGCGCATCTCGCGCTCGAGAGTGTCCCACTGCATGAAGGGAATCAGCAATTTCTCGCAGGCTTTTTGTAAACGACGGATATGGGCGTCAAGCAGGCTCACCTCACCGTCAAGAATACGCGCAGTGGTGAAACAGCCATCGCCAAACTGGATTGCCCTGTCGCTTGCCGGCAGCGTTTCTTGCTCAAGGCCATTAATTAAAAACATGGTGGCTCCTTATGCGTGGAGGCTCAGTCTGGCAGGATGTTAAAAGCCGGACAAGGGGATTTTCCCTAATAAAAAAGGCCCGCCAAGCGGACCTTTTTTTATAGCTTTCAGGCAGTCAGGCTCAGACCTTTTTGAAGATCAGAGAACCATTCGTACCGCCAAAGCCGAAGGAGTTACACAGGGTGTACTCCATACCGCTAACCTGACGCGCTTCGTGCGGAACGAAGTCCAGATCGCAACCTTCATCCGGGTTATCCAGGTTGATGGTTGGCGGCACAGCCTGATCGCGCAGCGCAAGGATAGAGTAGATTGACTCTACTGCACCCGCCGCACCCAGCAGGTGACCGGTCATGGATTTCGTGGAGCTGACCATTACGCGGCTGGCAGCCTCGCCGAAGATAGACTTAACCGCCTGCGCTTCTGCTTTATCGCCTGCAGGCGTAGAAGTGCCGTGCGCGTTAACGTAGCCAATCTGTGCAGGGGTAATACCCGCATCACGGATCGCATTTTCCATCGCCAGCGCAGCACCCGCGCCGTTCTCCGGAGGAGACGTCATGTGATACGCATCGCTGCTCATCCCGAAGCCAACGACTTCAGCATAAATTTTCGCGCCACGTTTTTTCGCATGTTCGTACTCTTCCAGTACGAGCATACCTGCGCCGTCACCCAGCACAAAACCATCGCGGTCTTTATCCCACGGACGGCTCGCCGCCTGAGGGTTATCGTTACGGGTAGAGAGCGCACGCGCTGCGCCGAAACCACCAACACCCAGTGGGGTACTGGCTTTTTCAGCACCGCCCGCAACCATAGCATCTGCATCGCCGTACGCAATGATACGCGCGGCCTGGCCGATGTTATGTACGCCAGACGTACACGCGGTAGCGATAGAGATGCTTGGACCACGCAGGCCGAACATAATGGTCAGGTGACCTGCCACCATGTTAACAATCGTGGACGGAACGAAGAACGGGCTGATCTTACGCGGTCCGCCATTCATCAGCGATGTATGGTTTTCCTCGATCAGGCCAAGACCGCCAATCCCGGAGCCAATAGCGGCGCCGATACGGGTTGCGTTCTCTTCCGTAATCTCAAGGCCAGAATCCTGCATGGCCTGAACGCCAGCTACAATTCCATATTGAATGAAGGCATCCATCTTGCGCTGTTCTTTGCGCGAGATGATCTCTTCACAGTTAAAATCCTTTACTAAGCCAGCAAATTTCGTTGCATAGGCGCTAGTATCGAAATGGTCGATTAGGCTGATGCCGCTCTGACCGGCAAGGAGAGCTTTCCAGGTGGACTCTACGGTATTGCCGACAGGAGACAACATGCCAAGTCCGGTCACAACTACACGACGCTTAGACACGTTTGTCCTCCAGGGAGGGATAAAAAAAGAGATACGTGGAACTAAAAAAGATAAAACTCAGGCGGTCGAATGACCGCCTGGAGATGTTCACTTACGCCTGGTGGCCGTTGATGTAATCAATGGCAGCCTGAACGGTGGTGATTTTCTCAGCTTCTTCGTCCGGAATCTCAGTATCAAACTCTTCTTCCAGAGCCATTACCAGCTCAACGGTGTCAAGAGAATCTGCGCCCAGGTCTTCAACGAAGGAAGCGGAGTTCACAACTTCTTCCTGCTTAACGCCCAGCTGTTCGCCGATAATTTTCTTAACGCGTTCTTCGATAGTGCTCATACTCTTAAATTTCCTATCAAAACTCGCTTTCGCGATGGTTTTCGTAGTGTATAAAATGTTGAAAAATTTGCAACTAAATCCCGGCAGGTCTTACCACGATTTTACGTTATTTTGAGGCCATTTGCCCTAATAACGCAAATATTTTCGATCGTGATTAAACCATGTACATCCCGCCGTTGACGTGGAGGGTCTCACCAGTGATGTAACCCGCTTCGTCAGAGGCTAAAAATGCAACCGCACTGGCGATTTCTTTAGGGTCGCCAAGACGACCCGCCGGAACTGCCGCCAGCGTACCCGCACGCTGATCATCAGTCAGCGCACGCGTCATGTCCGTTTCAATAAAGCCCGGAGCAACAACGTTTACAGTAATCCCGCGGGACGCGACTTCACGCGCCAGCGACTTACTGAAACCGATCAGACCTGCTTTCGCCGCAGCGTAGTTAGCCTGACCAGCATTTCCCATGGTACCAACCACAGAACCAACAGTGATAATACGACCATGACGCTTTTTCATCATAGCGCGCATTACCGCTTTTGACAGACGGAATACAGATGACAGGTTGGTTTCGATAATATCGTTCCACTCATCATCTTTCATTCGCATCAGCAGGTTGTCGCGAGTGATCCCGGCATTATTGACCAGAATATCCACTTCACCAAACTCTGCGCGAATATTTTCCAGAACAGATTCGATAGATGCAGGTTCGGTCACATTCAGTACCAGACCTTTACCGTTCGCACCCAGATACTCGCTGATGGCCTGAGCGCCATTCTCGCTGGTTGCTGTACCAATCACCTTCGCGCCGCGCGCGACCAGTGTTTCAGCAATTGCACGCCCGATACCGCGGCTTGCGCCAGTAACCAGGGCAATTTTTCCTTCAAAACTCATGGTATTCCTCTTTTATTGCGAGAGTGCCGCTGACATCGCTTCCGGCTCGTTAATCGCCGAGGCAGTCAGGGTGTCAACAATACGTTTCGTCAGACCGGTGAGGACTTTACCAGGACCGACTTCATAAAGGTGCTCAACGCCCTGAGAGGCCATAAACTCAATGGTTTTGGTCCACTGTACCGGGCTATAGAGCTGGCGAACCAGTGCGTCACGGATAGCCTCCGGCGCGGTTTCGCATTTCACATCGACGTTGTTCACAACGGAAATCGTCGGTGCGTTAAAGGTAATTTTTTCCAGCTCAGCCGCCAGTTTCTCGGCTGCGGGCTTCATCAGTGCGCAGTGAGACGGTACGCTGACCGGCAGCGGCAGTGCGCGTTTGGCGCCCGCGGCTTTACAGGCAGCACCGGCACGTTCAACGGCCTCTTTATGACCAGCAATAACAACCTGGCCCGGCGAGTTGAAGTTAACCGGAGAAACCACCTGCCCTTCAGCAGATTCTTCACACGCTTTTGCAATCGCGGCATCATCCAGACCAATAATGGCAGACATGCCACCCGTTCCTTCTGGCACCGCTTCCTGCATGAATTTACCGCGCAGTTCTACCAGGCGCACCGCGTCAGCAAACGCAATCACACCGGCGCACACCAGCGCAGAGTATTCACCCAGGCTATGGCCCGCGAGCAGCGCTGGCGCTTTACCGCCCTGCTGCTGCCATACGCGCCACAGCGCAACGGACGCAGTCAGCAACGCTGGCTGAGTTTGCCAGGTTTTGTTCAGCTCTTCGGCCGGACCCTGTTGGGTCAGCGCCCACAGATCATAACCCAGCGCATCAGAAGCTTCACGAAAAGTCTCTTCAATGACCGGGTAGTTTGCTGCCATTTCAGACAACATCCCAACGGTTTGAGAACCCTGGCCCGGGAACACAAAAGCAAATTGCGTCATTTTTTATTCCTTATACTAGAAACGAACCAGCGCGGAACCCCAGGTGAACCCGCCACCGAAGGCTTCAAGCAAGACCAGCTGGCCCCGTTTGATTCGTCCGTCGCGTACCGCTTCATCAAATGCGCACGGTACCGACGCCGCAGAGGTGTTGCCGTGACGATCCAGCGTCACCACAACGTTATCCATCGACATGCCCAGCTTTTTAGCGGTGGCGCTGATGATACGCAGGTTCGCCTGATGCGGCACCAGCCAGTCGAGCGCGGTGCGTTCAAGGTTATTTGCTTCCAGCGTCTCATCGACAATGTGCGCAAGCTCGGTCACCGCCACCTTGAACACCTCGTTACCCGCCATGGTCAGGTAGATGGAGCTGTCCGGATTAACGCGATCGGCGTTAGGCAGCGTTAACAGCTCGCCGTAGCGGCCATCGGCATGCAGATGCGTGGAGATGATACCCGGCTCTTCGGACTGCCCCAGCAGCACCGCACCGGCACCATCACCGAAAATAATGATCGTTCCGCGATCGGTTGGATCGCAGGTACGCGCCAAAACGTCAGCACCGATAACCAGCGCATATTTGACGGAGCCAGATTTAACATACTGATCGGCAATGCTCAGCGCGTAGGTGAAACCTGCGCACGCGGCGGCAACGTCAAACGCCGGGCAGCCTTTAATACCGAGCATGTTCTGCACCTGACACGCCGCGCTTGGGAAAGCATGCGTGGCAGACGTCGTGGCAACCACGATCAAGCCAATCTCTTCTTTATCGATACCCGCCATTTCGATAGCGCGCTGTGCGGCTTCGTAACCCATGGTGGACACGGTTTCGTCTGGCGCGGCGATACGACGTTCACGGATACCTGTGCGCGTGACAATCCACTCGTCAGACGTATCTACCATTTTTTCCAGATCGGCGTTGGTACGCACTTGTTTTGGCAGGTAGCTGCCGGTACCTAAAATCTTCGTATACATGTACGCTCAGTCACTTTTAGCTAATACAGATTCCAGGCGAGCGGCAATCCGCTGAGGGACTTGTCGCTGCACCGCCTGCACTGCCTGTTCAATGGCGACAGAAAATGCTCGCTGATTGGCGGCGCCATGACTCTTAATCACGATGCCGCGCAATCCTAACAGACAGGCGCCATTATACTGGTCGGGGTTGAGGTGACTGAATCGCCGCGTCAGGCTCTTTTGTAACCAACGCTTCAATAAAATCAACCACCAGGCGCTTTTTTTGCCTTCTCCCTGAGATTTCAGCAGAGAAAGGAACATGCGCACGACCCCTTCCATGGTCTTCAACGTTACGTTTCCGGTGAAGCCATCGCACACCAGAACATCCGTTTTTCCCGTCAGCAACTCATTGGCTTCGAGATAACCAATATAGTTGATGGAGGGAACCTGTTTGAGCATTTCAGCAGCGTCGCGAATGCTGTCCAGGCCTTTGGTCTCTTCTTCACCAATATTCAATAACGCAACGCGGGGATTGTTGATCCCGACCACGTCTTCTGCCAGCACCGACCCCATCACGGCGAACTGAGCCAGCATGGTACTATCACAATCCACGTTAGCGCCCAAATCGAGCACCACCGTTTTCCCCTTCTGCTGATGCGGTAACACCGTCACCAGTGCCGGGCGCTCAATGCCCTCAATCGGCTTGAGCAGTAATTTCGACAGCCCCATCAGCGCACCGGTATTGCCGGCGCTGACGCAAGCCTGCGCTCGCCCTTCTTTTACCAGCTCCAGCGCCATGCGCATAGAGCTGCCACGGCTATTACGAATCGCCTGTGAGGGGCGTGCATCACTGGCAATAACTGACTGCGCAGGAATAATCTGCAGACGCGAACGTTGTTCAAAGTCAGCTTTTGCAAGTAATGGCGTGATTGTGTCGGGATTGCCGACTAAAAGAAGTGTGAGTTGCGAATTAGAATTCAGTGCCTGCAATGCTGCAGGCACTGTCACGGAAGGGCCAAAATCTCCCCCCATGACATCTAACGCCAGGGTTAGACGTGTCAAGGTATCGTCGCAGCCTGGTTCGGTAACTTCCCCGTTTGCACGGGGAAATCCTCACTAAGCCTAATCACGCTTTCGCGCGATTACTTAGTGATAACCTTGCGGCCGCGGTAGAAACCGTCAGCGGTGATGTGGTGACGCAGGTGTTTCTCACCAGAAGTCTTGTCTACAGACAGGCTGGTAACTGCAGTCAGCGCGTCATGGGAACGACGCATGCCACGTTTGGAACGGGTTGGTTTATTCTGTTGTACGGCCATGGACCTTACTCCTCAATTACTTACGCTTTAAGCTGGCTAATACGGCAAATGGGTTTGGTTTTTGCGCTTCATCAGGCAGTTCCCCAAAGACCATGTCCGCCTCGGACACTTCACAGTGTTCAGAATCATGCACCGGAACAACTGGCAAGGAGAGGATGATTTCATCTTCAACCAGAGCCAGAAGATCGATTTCACCGAATTCGTTAACCTCAATCGGCTCATACGCTTCCGGGAGTGCTTCAGCCTGTTCGTCAGAACGAACCGGACTGAAACAATACGTTGTGTGAACATGCTGTACAAACGGTTTCCCGCAACGCTGACACTCGAGCGTTACCGTTACCTTTGCATCACCGGTTAAAACGGCGAGACGCTGGTTGTCGATAGCGAACGACATGGAGCATTCTACATCACTGTCCACACTGACTACAGATTCGGCAATACGCTCGGCCTGATCGGAAGTATAGATACCTTCGTAATCAAGGCGTTTTTGAGCCGTACGAACCGGATCAAGAGTCAGGGGTAATTTTACCTTTTGCATAGGGCGCGCATATTAACTTTGTAACGTCATAGAGTCAAAGAAAAAGGCAATCAGAGCTGCCTTTTGCCAATTATTCGCACACATTGCGGCCTGTAGTTTAAAATGGCTGGCATCGATACGCTATATCTGGTGATAAAAATATGCCAAATCTCGTCCTTGCTTCCACTTCTCCCTACCGTCGAACGCTGCTGGAAAAGCTCGGGATCCCGTTTGAATGCGCCGCGCCGGACGTTGATGAGACGCCGCAGCCGGGCGAATCACCGCGTCATCTGGTAACGCGTCTCGCTAAGGAGAAAGCGCAATCGCTGGCCGCACGTTATCCTGCACATTTGATTATAGGCTCCGATCAGGTTTGCGTGCTGGACGGCGAAATCACCGGCAAGCCCCATACGGAGGAGAATGCCTGCCAGCAGCTTCTGCGTGCGCGGGGCACTATCGTGACCTTTTACACGGGCCTGGCGCTCTATAACTCCGCCTCCGGCCATCTGCAAACCGAATGCGAGCCGTTCGACGTGCACTTCCGCCATCTTAGCGAGCAGGAGATTATGGACTACGTGCGCCGGGAACGTCCGCTGAACTGCGCAGGAAGCTTCAAAAGTGAGGGGCTGGGAATTGCGCTGTTCGACAAGCTGGACGGTCGGGATCCGAACACACTGGTGGGATTGCCGCTGATTGCCTTGTGCCAGATGTTACGGCGAGAAGAGTGTAATCCGCTGATCGTGTAAGTTATGCCCAGCGGCGCTTCGCTTGCATGGGCCTACGGGTTTCGTAGGCCGGGTAAGCGCAGCGCCACCCGGCACCTAATCAGCCGCGCAGAACCTTCAGGCAGCGTTTCAACTGCTCGTCCAGCGGCGCTTCAATACGGATAACTTCCCCGGTATTAGGATGGGTAAACTTCAGCGCTGCCGCATGCAGGAACAGACGCGACAGGCCCGTACCCGCCAGTTGCTTATCGAACTCGCGATCGCCGTAGCGGTCATCAAACGCAATCGGATGGCCCGCAAACTGGGTATGCACGCGAATCTGGTGGGTACGTCCCGTCACCGGGCTGCAGCGCACCAGCGTGGCAAACTCGTAGCGCTCTTCAACCTTAAAGCGCGTCTCCGACGGTTTCCCTTCCTGGCTCACGCGCACAATGCGCTCGCCGCTTTGCAGAATGTTCTTCAGCAGCGGGGCCTGCACCACCTTCACGTGGGACTGCCACTGACCGCGCACCAGCGCCAGATAATCTTTCTGCATGCCCTTTTCACGCAGCTGCTCGTGCAGGGAACGCAGCGCTGAACGCTTTTTCGCTACCAGCAGCACGCCTGAGGTATCACGGTCCAGGCGGTGAACCAGTTCGAGGAAACGGGCTTCAGGACGCAGCGCACGTAACCCTTCAATCACGCCGAAGCTCAGACCGCTACCACCGTGGACCGCGGTACCCGATGGCTTATTCAGCACCAGAATATGATCGTCCTCATAAAGGATGACATCGCTCAGGGCCGCGACTTTTTGCAGCTTCGGCGAAACCACCTCTTCTTCACGTTCAGCCACGCGCACCGGTGGAATACGCACTTCATCACCGGCTTCGAGCTTATACTCAGGCTTCACGCGTTTTTTATTCACCCGCACCTCGCCCTTACGCAGGATGCGGTAAATCATACTCTTTGGCACGCCCTTCAGTTGGGTGCGCAAGAAGTTATCGATGCGTTGCCCCGCGTAGTCATCCGCGATAGCAACCATTTTTACGGCTGGAGTCTCTGTTTTCATGGTTGGCGATTCTAAATATCGTCAGCCATTAGCGCCACTCATTTTTCTATGCTTATATTTACTTTTATCCGGCCTGCGCCCCGTTTCACGCAATCGATTTGGTGGTTATTAAACCAATCACCACCTTGAGGTGAAGAAACTGTGAGTAACCGGGTGATAATTGGTAAAAGTCATCTTGCTATAACCCGGCGAGCAGTGGAATAATGGGGCTGTTTTCCGCGTTAAATCCGGGTTTTGTAAGGATGTCGACGGAATGACCAATTTTGTCTGACCGATCATCCACGCAGCAATGGCGTAAGACGTATTGATCTTTCAGGCAGTTAGCGGGCTGCGGGTTGCAGTACTTCCCGGTATAAGGATTGTTCTCTGGAGAGTTCTACCCAGGCAATTCCCCTGATAATTGCGCTGTGTTTCCGTATGAAATACAGGCAACCGACACTCTGCGCCTCTTAAGCGAGCGACAACCGTGAGGTTGGCGACGTGAACAGACACGAGGCCATCGGTTCATACCCCGGAAAGCGTCACCTTGCCCGCAGCTTTGTCGTCAATGTAAGAATAACGAGTAAGTTACGATGAAAAGAATGTTAATCAACGCAACTCAGCAAGAAGAGTTGCGTGTCGCCCTTGTGGATGGGCAGCGCCTGTACGATCTGGATATCGAAAGTCCTGGACACGAACAGAAAAAAGCGAACATTTACAAAGGTAAAATCACCCGCATTGAACCAAGCCTTGAAGCTGCATTTGTCGATTACGGTGCTGAGCGTCATGGTTTCCTCCCTCTGAAAGAAATCGCCCGCGAATATTTCCCTGCAAACTACAACGCCCATGGCCGCCCAAACATCAAAGATGTTCTGCGTGAAGGTCAGGAAGTTATCGTTCAGATTGATAAAGAAGAGCGCGGCAACAAGGGTGCCGCACTGACCACCTTTATCAGCCTGGCGGGGAGCTATCTGGTGCTGATGCCAAACAACCCGCGCGCGGGGGGCATCTCTCGCCGTATCGAAGGTGATGACCGTACCGAGCTGAAAGAAGCGCTGGCAAGCCTTGAGCTGCCGGATGGCATGGGGCTTATCGTGCGTACCGCGGGCGTGGGCAAATCTGCCGAAGCGCTGCAGTGGGACCTGAGCTTCCGTCTGAAGCACTGGGAAGCTATCCAGAAAGCCGCAGAAAGCCGCCCTGCTCCGTTCCTGATCCACCAGGAAAGCAACGTTATCGTGCGTGCCTTCCGTGATTACCTGCGTCAGGACATCGGTGAGATTCTGATCGATAACCCGAAAGTGCTTGAGCTGGCTCGCCAGCACATCGCCGCGCTGGGTCGTCCGGATTTCACCAGCAAAATTAAACTGTACACCGGTGAAATCCCGCTGTTCAGCCACTATCAGATCGAATCCCAGATCGAGTCCGCCTTCCAGCGTGAAGTGCGCCTGCCGTCCGGCGGTTCTATCGTTATCGATACCACCGAAGCGCTGACCGCTATCGACATCAACTCCGCGCGTGCAACCCGCGGCGGGGACATCGAAGAGACGGCCTTCAACACCAACCTTGAAGCCGCTGATGAAATCGCCCGCCAGCTCCGCCTGCGCGACCTGGGCGGTCTGATTGTTATCGACTTCATCGACATGACCCCTGTTCGCCACCAGCGCGCGGTTGAAAACCGCCTGCGTGAAGCGGTGCGTCAGGATCGCGCGCGTATCCAGATTAGCCACATCTCGCGCTTCGGCCTGCTGGAGATGTCCCGCCAGCGTCTGAGCCCGTCGCTGGGTGAGTCCAGCCATCACGTCTGCCCGCGCTGCTCCGGTACCGGTACCGTGCGTGATAACGAATCGCTGTCTCTCTCTATCCTGCGTCTGATTGAAGAAGAAGCGCTGAAAGAGAACACCAAAGAGGTTCACGCCATTGTGCCTGTGCCGATTGCCTCCTACCTGCTGAACGAAAAACGTGCAGCGGTCAGCGCAATCGAAGCCCGTCAGGGCGGCGTTCGCTGCATCATCGTGCCAAACGACCAGATGGAAACCCCGCACTATCACGTGCTGCGTGTCCGTAAGGGCGAAGAGACCAGCACCCTCAGCTACCTGCTGCCGAAGCTGCATGAAGAAGAGATGGCGCTGCCTTCCGATGAAGAACCTGCCGAGCGCAAACTGCCAGAGCAGCCTGCGTTAGCGACCTTCATTATGCCTGAAGCACCACCGGAAGCGGCGCTGGAAAAACCTGCAGCCAAACCGGCGGCGCAGAAACCAGAAGTAACGGCAGTGAAAGCCCAGCCGGCGCAACCGGGTCTGCTGAGCCGCTTCTTCGGCGCGCTGAAGAAGATGTTTGCGGGTGAAGAAGTTCAGCCAGAGCAGCCGAAAGAAGAACCTAAAGCAGCCAAACCTGAACGTCAGCAGGACCGTCGCAAGCGTCAGAACAACCGCCGCGATCGTAACGACCGCAGCGACCGTAACGAGCGTCGTGACAGCCGTTCAGACAGTAACGAAGGCCGTGAGCAGCGCGAAGACAACCGTCGCAACCGTCGCGAGAAACAGCAGCAGAATGTTGAAGATCGTGAAATTCGCCAGCAGGCGGGCGATGAGTCCGAGAAGAGCAAACAGCGCGACGAGCAGCAGCCACGCCGCGAACGCAACCGTCGTCGTAACGACGAGAAGCGTCAGGCGCAGCAGGAAGTTAAAAACCTGAACCGCGAAGAGCCCGCTGAGCAGCAGGACGGCGAGCAGGAAGAACGTACTCAGGTGATGCCTCGTCGTAAGCAGCGCCAGCTGTCACAGAAAGTGCGCGTTGGTGCGGCTCCGGTAGAAGAAACTACCGTAGTTGCGGCTGAAGCGGCAGAAACCGCAACAGGCACGCAGGTTGCAAAAGTTGACCTGCCAGCCGTCGTGGACAATAACGTCGAGCAGGATGAAAACGGTGAAAACCGTGACAACGCAGGTATGCCGCGTCGCTCCCGCCGTTCTCCGCGTCATCTGCGCGTGAGTGGCCAGCGTCGTCGTCGCTACCGTGACGAGCGTTATCCGACTCAGTCTCCAATGCCGTTGACCGTGGCGTGCGCGTCACCAGAAATGGCATCCGGCAAAGTCTGGATCCGTTATCCGGTCGCTCGCCTGGAGCAGGCTGTTGAAGAGCAGGCAGTGACCGAAGAGGTGATTGCTCCTGTAGCAGCGGTTGAAGATGCGGTGACCGAAGCAGCAACCGTGGTTGAACCTCAGGTTGTTGAAGCAGCAGAACCACACGCAGTGGACGTCGAAACCACCCATCCTGAAGTGATTGCCGCGCCGGTTGATGCCGCACCGCAGATTATCGCCGAAGAAGATGTCGTGGTGGCTGAGGAAGTCGCTGAAGAGGCTGAACCAGTAGCCGCAGTGGAAGAAGCCGCTGAAACCCTCGTCGAAACCACCACTGAAGAAATCGTTCAGGACGTTGAGATTCAGGTTGAACCGGTTGTTGAAGAAGCGAAAGCGCCTGAAGTGGAGCCAGAGCCGGTTAAGGTTGTTGCCGCTCCTGCGCCTGCTCACATTGCGACAGCGCCGATGACGCGCGCTCCGGCACCAGAGTATGTGCCTGAAGCACCGCGTCACAGCGACTGGGTTCGCCCGGCGTTCAGCTTTGACGGTAAAGGCGCTGCAGGCGGCCACAGTGCAACGCATCACGCGACTGCACCAGCGACGCGTCCGCAGTCTGTCGAATAACGACGCAGAAAGTAAAAAGCCGACCTTCGGGTCGGCTTTTTTTATGGCTGCTGCACGGGCTTTCTCATCCCGGTGACCTCCGGCATGATCTGCCGCATTAGCTCCAGAAATCGTCGCAAGCGCGCCGGATAATAGCGGGACCAGGGGTAAACCAGATGCACCGGTAACGCCGCCGGCTGCCACTCTGGCAGCAAATGTACCAGCCGACCTTCCCGGATATCATCCTGTACCGTCCAGCTGGATACTACCGCCACGCCAAGACCGGTGAGTGCCGTATTGCGTGCGACATACAGACTGTCAGTGCTCAGGCGTGGGGTAATTATCACGCGCGCGGTGGCGGATGATGCCTCGTGAAAAAGCTCCACATGGCGCTGGTAGAAAGAGCTGATGGCAATCCAGGGAAGCTGCTGCAGATCCTCCGGGGTGTTAACCGTCGGAAAGCGGTCCAGCAATGCCGGAGAAGCCACCACCGAGCGCGGCACTTCGGCCAGCAGCACGGACACGGTCGCCGGGTCGACTTCCATTCCCACCCGAATAGCGCAGTCAAGATTGTCGCCCAGAAAATCAGCCGACCGATCGTTGAGCATCCACTCAATAGAAAGCTGCGGATAACGCTGTAGAAATTCGGTTAGTGGTTTCAGGAGCTGATCCTGACCAAACGCATGCGGTGCCCGCACCCGCAGCACGCCTACAGGTTCATCTTCCGTCTGCCCCACCTCGTCTTCCAGCGCCAGCCAGCTGTCAATTACCCGACGGGCATGCTGATAGCAGCGCTCCCCGTCATCCGTCAGCCGCGTCGTGTGGGTGGTGCGCAACATCAGACGCACGCCCAGCATTGTCTCAAGCGACTGCAGCCGCCGGCTCACCGTAGCCTGGGTGGTGTCCAGCTGCCGTGCCGCCGCAGAAAGGGAACCCGCCTCCACAATGCGGACAAACGTCCGCATCAGCTCTACCCTGTCTATACGCTCAACTCTTTTCATTTACTTTTCATCTATACGTTCAACGTATAAGCGTTTTACCACCGCGCCCGCTACCGCCGCAAGGCGTACTGATGAAAAATAGCCTCACACGATGAATGAGGAACGTCTTATGAACACAACAACCGTCGCCCATGCCGTAAGCCGCTGGGTAATCTTAATGCTGGCGCTCGGTGCAGGCTTCAGCGTGGCATCCATCTATTATGCCCAGCCTCTGCTCCCTCTGATGGGCGCCGACCTTCACCTGAGTATCGAAGGAATGGGCCTGGTCCCGACCCTCACCCAGGCGGGATATGCCTCAGGGATCCTGTTCCTGCTGCCGCTCGGCGATCGCCACGACCGCAGAACATTAATCCTGATAAAGAGCGCGGCCCTGGCGCTGTTCCTGCTGGGCTGTAGCCTGACCGGACAGATCCACTCCCTGCTGCTGGCAAGCCTGCTCATCGGCATGGCCGCCACCATGGCGCAGGATATTGTCCCGGCTGCGGCGATCCTTGCGCCGGAAGGCAAACAGGGGAAAACCGTGGGTACGGTGATGACCGGTCTGCTGCTGGGCATTTTGCTCTCCCGAACCGTCAGCGGCGTGGTGGGCGAAGCGTTTGGCTGGCGCGTGATGTATCAGCTGGCTGCGGGAAGTATTGCGTTTATCGGCGTGGTGATGTGGGCTGTACTCCCTCGTTTCGCCGTTCACTCCACGCTGAGCTATCCCGCTCTGCTGCGCTCGATGGAACATCTGTGGCGTCGCTATCCCGCTCTGCGCCGTGCCGCGCTGGCCCAGGGTTTTCTGTCGATAGCCTTTAGCGCCTTCTGGTCTACGCTTGCGGTCATGCTGCTGGAACGCTATCACCTCGGGAGTGCCGTCGCCGGTGGTTTTGGTATCGCAGGGGCAGCCGGTGCGTTGGCAGCCCCGCTGGCGGGCGGCCTGGCGGATAAACTGGGTGCCGGGAAAGTCACGCAACTTGGTGCCGTCCTTGTGACCGTCTCGTTTGCCCTGATGTTCCTGATGCCCGCCCTGGGAGTTCACGGACAGCTGATTCTGATTGCCGTCTCTGCTATCGGGTTCGATCTGGGCCTGCAGTCCAGCCTGGTCGCGCACCAGAATCTGGTTTACAGCCTTGAGCCACAGGCGCGGGGTCGTCTGAACGCCCTGCTCTTTACCGTGATCTTTATCGGCATGGCGTTGGGTTCCGCGTTAGGCAGCAATATTTACACGCTGGCTGGCTGGACGGGCGTGGTTGCGCTGGCAACGGTTTGCGGCATCATTGCGCTGGCAATCCGTATGATTGAAAGCGCGCGGGTCGCCTCGGCACCAGCAGAAATGGCATAAAAAAAATGCCCAATCCAGACGGATTGGGCAGTAAAACATGCCCAGTTTCAAGACATGTTCCAAGAGGTCAAGATGTTATTTGTTCAGTTGGAACAGAGACATGCCCTGCATATCGCTAAACGCTTTATAAGAGGCCTGCAGGGCCGCCTGCTGCATGGTGTAAGAGGAAATCGCTTCGTTCCAGTCCACGTCCACCAGGTCGCTCATCTGCTTAGTCTGACCCAGCGCGCGGTCGTCACCCAGGGTATCGAGTTTTTCCAGTTCGTTCAGCTTAGTACCCACATCCGCAACGACCGTCAGGACGTTGTTCTGAGCGTTTTTAATACCGATCTGCGCGTTGGAAATCACCTGGCCTTGCGCGGCGGCCGCGGCCGGATCGTTCTCAATCGGCGTCTTCAGCGAAGCAATGGCGGAATCAAGGATTTTAAACATGTTGGTATCGCCATACCCACCGCCCGGCAGCTCTTGTGCATTGCTGGTAATGCTCTCAAAGATCTGCTGGCCGGTATGGCTGATCGCCATGTTGCGCGCCGTATCGACCTGCTGAGTGATCGCCTCAGTACCACCATTGTAGGTGCCGGTTGCGGCATCAAACGGTGCACTCTCGGTTTTGTATCCCGCAAAGATAAAGCGACCATTGCCATCCGTCGTGTTAGCCAGGTTCATCAGCTGGTCACGGATCCCCTGGATATCGGTCGCCAGAGAGAGACGGTCGTCATCGCTTAAGGTGCCGTTTGACGCGTAGACCAGCTTCTCACGCACGCTTGATAACGCGGTGTTCACCTGGGTCAGCACGTTATCTTCCAGCGACACTTTTTGCGTGGCAAAGGTGCGCGCTAACGCGAACTGGCTGTTTTGAGACTGAGACTGTGACAGCACAATAGACTGTGAAGCCGCGATAGGATCGTCCGACGGACGGTTAACGCGCTTACCGGTGGACATTTGTTCACCGTAGCTCAGCCATCTGCTCTGGGAATCGGTGATCCCACGCATGTTCTGTTCGTACATCATCTGGGTGCTAATACGCATTTTTCACCTCAACCTTAACGAATGTTGATAATTGCATCGAAGAGCGTACTGGCAGTCTGAAGCACCTGCGCGTTGGCGAGGTAATACTGCTGATAACGCTGCAGGTTGCCATACTCTTCGTCGAGGTTGACCCCAGAGATGCTCTGCTGCTGCTTGGTTAACTGCGTTTCCACGTTGGCTTTTGTCTGGCTGCTCACCTTCAGTGAGGCAGTGGTGCTCCCGACGGTGCTGACGAGCGAAGCGTACGCATCGTTGAAGGTTTTGTTTCCGCCAACCACTTTGCTGTTTTGCAGATCGAGCATTTTCTGCCCGTTGCGGTTGTCACTCTCACCGCCGTTCTGCACCGCGGCCATGGCCAGTTTGGACTCGTCGCTGATGGACAATTCCATATTCATGATGACATCGGCCACGGGCTTCACGGTAAAGCTGTCTTTGGTATTTGCCGAACCGCTGACGTTCACGTTGAGGCCATCAAACGACAGATTACCGCTGGCATCCGGGCTCATTGTAAAGCTGGTCTTGTCCGAGGCACGGGTGATGGTCCAGTCGGTGCCGTTAAACTGCAGCGTATAGTCCGTTGCCTGAACTTTGGTGCTGTCCGCAACGGTGGCAGTGATCGCCGCCGTGCCGCTATTCTTGCTGTTGGAAAGCACGGCCGGAGAACCAAAGTCGAACAGCTTACCGCCCGCATCGCCATTGGCATCAAAACCGGCCTCATGCTGTTTGTTCATCGCATCAGCAAAGGCCAGCGCCATCTGGTTCAGGGTGTTACGAGCTTTATCCAGATCTTCAGCACGGAACGTCAGCAAACCGCCTAACGAACCGGTCGTGATCGTCTTTTCCGGGATCTCGACATTACCCACCACGTCATCAACGTAGGCGATAGTGGTACGGGACGGATCGGCGCTGGACTTCACGGCCGCCAGCTGGTTAGCTTTGCTGCCCTGCACCAGGCTGTAACCATTGCCGAAAGAGATGTTATACGTGCCGCTATCCTGCACAGAGACTTCCACGCCCACGATTTTGTTCAGCTCAGTGACGAGCTGATCGCGCTGGTCGAGCAAATCATTCGGGGATGCGCCCGCGCCAACGCCGGTCAGACGGGAGATCTGATCGTTCAGGTTGGCAATCTGTTTGGCGTAGTTGTTGATCTGCGACACGCTGGTTGAAATCGCGGTATTCACCTGCGAATCCTGATCGCGGAGATACTGATCGTTGGTTTTGAACTGATTGACCAGGCCGCTCGCTTTTCCCAGCACCGTCTGACGCGCAGCCGGGTCTTCCGCGTTGCTCACCAGCGTTTGCAGGCTCTTAAAGAAATCCTGCAGAGTGGTGGAAAGCGAGTTGGTGGTATCGGAGAGCACATCGTCAATTTTTGACATCTGCTGATAGCGCGTGGTCAGGCCGCTGCTTTGGGTCTGCGCGGCGCGCAGCTGGTTGGTGATGAAAGCGTCATATTCACGCTGGACACCGGAGACATACACCCCGTTACCCACCCAGCCACCGCCGGTCAGCGTGCTGTTAGATGCACCCAGCACCGTCGTCTGGCGGGTGTAACCTGCCACGTTATAGCTTGAAATATTATTACTGACGGTATTGAGTGCCGACTGCGCGGCACTGAGGCCACTCATGGCGCTGTTAATCAAACTGGACATGGGGGTTCCTTTTATACGTTCAGACACGAGTCCTGATGAAGGTTATCGGCAACCTCCACCGGGACTTGAGAACTTTCAGAACAGATTTTCGATATCTGTGCTATAGGCTTTGCTGACCTTCTCGCCCATGGATTTCAGCTGCTGGATCATGCTGGTAAGCTTGCGCGCGTAGTTCGGGTCGGTCGCGTAGCCCGCGTTTTGCAGGGCCTGAGCGCCCTGCTCCGCCGTTGCCGCCTGCGTAACGGCGGTATAACGCGGATTTCGGCTCAGCAGGCCTACATAATCGGATAAGGCTTCCAGATACGAGCTGTAAACGCGGAATTTGGCTTTCACCTTCACCGCCGCGCCGTTCTCGTATTCCGTAGTCGTGATCTCCGTGGTCGGTCCCTTCCAGCTGGAGGTGGCCTTCACGCCGAAGATGTTGAAGCTCGGGTCGCCGTTTTCCTTGCGGATCTGGCGCTGGCCCCAGCCCGACTCCAGCGCGGCCTGGGCCAGAATCAGGTGGTGAGGCACGCCGCTCTGTTCACTGGCAAGCCGTGCTGGCAGAGAAAGCTGCGCCAGGAAGTCTTTGCTGTCACCGGAGAGCGCCTCGTCGCCGCTGCCCGTTGCCTTCGGTATCGCTTTATGCACCATCTGCGTCAGCGCCTGGTTCTGATAACTGGTCACCGTTTCGAGGTCGAACTTCATCGGCACCTGCGGCGGCTGCTCTTCTGGCTGAACACCCTGTGCGGCGGCGGTCTGTTTGACAATCATGTCAGCCAGACCGAGGCCTTTACCGGCGGTCATCTGCTGCGCAATCTGCTGGTCATACATGCTGGTGTAGAGACGCGTTGAATCGCTGCTGAACATCCCGTCTTTCGGCAGGGTTTCGCGCATGCTTTTCAGCATCATCTGTACAAACATCCCTTCCACCTGGCGGGCAACCGGGCGGATATTCGCCGCCGGGTCTTTACCTGCTTTGGCTTTCAGTTCGTTGAGCGACTGGGCGTCCCAGGCGGCACTGGTCAACAGTTTGCTATCGGTCAGCATCAGATGATTTCCAGTTTGGCGCGCAGGCAGCCCGCGCTTTGCATGGATTGCAGAATGGACATCAGATCCATCGGCGTCGCGCCCAGGGCGTTCAGGGCACGCACCACGCTGTTCAGGTTGGCGCTGGAGCGCACGCTCTGCAGGGAACCGCCGCTCTGGCGTAAATCAATCTGCGTTTGCGGCGTCACTACCGTCTGGCCGCCACCAAATGGTGTATCCGGCTGGCTGACGTTGGCGGAACGGTTAACCGTCACCGACAGGTTACCCTGCGCCACGGCACAGCTATCCAGCGACACTTCCCGATTCATCACCACGGAGCCCGTACGGGAGTTGATGATCACTTTGGCATCCTGCACCGGCACGTTCACTTCCAGATTCTGGATATCCGCCAGCATGCGCACCTGGTTGCTGCTGCCGGTGGAGGTGCGGATCTGCACGGTACGCGCATCCAGTGCCGTGGCATTGCCATAGCTGCGGTTGATGGTGTCGGCAATCTGCTGCGCCATCGTGAAGTCTTCATTATTCAGCTGCAGGTTGATGGTGTTGCCCGCGCCAAACTGGGTCGGCAGTTCACGCTCGATGATCGCACCGTTGGTGATGCGCCCGCCGTTCAGCTGGTTCACCTGTACGCTGCTTCCACCAGCGGATGCGCCTGCCCCGCCGACCAGGATGTTCCCCTGCGCCAGCGCGTAGACCTGGCTGTCGACGCCTTTCAGCGGGGTCATCAGCAGCGTACCGCCGCGCAGGCTTTTGGCGTTACCCATTGAGGAGACCACCACGTCAATGGTCTGCCCCTGGCGCGCAAACGCCGGGTAGGAGGCAGTGACCATAACCGCGGCCACGTTTTTTAGCTGCATGTTGGTTCCCGCCGGCACGGTAATGCCGAGCTGGGAAAGCATGTTGTTTAAGCTTTGGGTGGTAAACGGCGTCTGGGTGGTCTGGTCACCGGTACCGTCCAGCCCCACCACCAGGCCATAGCCAATCAGCGAGTTCCCGCGGACGCCCTGAACGCTGGTGAGATCGCGAATGCGGTCGGCCTGGGCAAACGTTGCGACAAGAACCAGCGCCGCGGCGAAGATCGATTTAAACATGGGTCACCTCGCTTACATCGGCGATAAATTAAGGAAGAAGCGCTGCAGCCAACCCATATTCTGCGCTTCATTAATGTAGCCGTTGCCGACGTACTCAATGCGCGCATCCGCCACTTGGGTGGACGGAACGGTGTTAGTGCCGCTGATGGTGCGTGGATTCACCACGCCCGAGAAGCGAATGAATTCAGTGCCCTGGTTAATGGCGATCTGTTTTTCACCCACGACGTGTAAATTGCCGTTAACCAGCACCTGGTCAACCGTGACCGTCAGCGTACCGCTGAAGGTGTTGCTGGCGTTCGCGCCACCTTTACCGTTAAAGGTATTGCCGCCGGAGGCCTCAACATCCGCACGGGCATTGCCGAACAGGCCCTGCAGATAGCGTGGAACGGTGTCAAAGCCAAAATTGGTTTTGCCATCGCGGCTGGCGTTCGCCGACGAGCTCTTGCTCGCGCTGACGTTTTCCTGCAGCACAATGGTCAATGTATCGCCGACATTACGCGGGCGGCGATCTTCAAACAGCGGCTGGTAGCCGTAGTTAATCGGCTGCGCGGTCTGGAAAATGGAGCCGTTTACAACTGGCGCAGGGCCAGGAACGGGTTGGGCAGTCGTCGCACCCTGGACCAATGGTTTAGACGGGATCAAAGCGCACCCGCTGAGGGTGACGGCCAGAACAGTCAGTATCGGATAACGAAACGCCGCGTTTTTTTGCATTGCCTTCATCTTCGAAAACAGGGAGCCGGTGCGGGGTTTACCGCACCGGGCTACACCTTAGAGTTGCGTCAGTTTCTGCAGCATCTGATCGGTCGTCGAGACTGCTTTACTGTTAATTTCATACGCGCGCTGGACCTGGATCATATTCACCAGCTCTTCCGCCACGTTCACGTTGGAGGTTTCAACATACCCCTGATACAGCAGACCGGCACCGTTCAGGCCTGGCGTACTTTCATTTGGCGTACCGGAGGATTGCGTTTCGGTGTAGAGGTTCTCACCAATGCTTTCCAGACCGGTATCGTTCATGAAGGTGGTCAGGTTGAGCTGGCCGACCTGGACCGGCGCGGCCTGCCCCTGCTGGGTCACGCTCACGATGCCGTCGCGGCCGATGGTAATGCTCAGGGCGTTCGCCGGAATGGTGATCGCAGGCTGAACCTGGAAACCGCCCGCCGTCACCAGCTGACCGTTCTGATCGACCTGGAAGGAACCGTCACGGGTGTAGGCAGAGGTCCCGTCAGGCAGCTGCACCTGGAAGAAGCCCTGGCCTTTGATCGCCACGTCTTTGCTGTTGTTGGTCTGAGACAGGTTGCCCTGGCTGTGCAGACGCTCGGTCGCCACCGGGCGAACGCCGGTACCGATCTGCAGGCCTGACGGCAGCGTCGTCTGTTCAGAAGACTGCGCGCCCGGCTGGCGGATGGTTTGATAAAGCAAATCTTCGAAAACGGCGCGCTGACGCTTGAAACCATTGGTGCTCACGTTTGCCAGGTTGTTGGCAATCACATCCATGTTGGTTTGCTGCGCGTCCAGGCCAGTTTTCGCGATCCATAAAGAACTGATCATAAAGAGTCCTGTTAACTCATCGACAGAAGTTGGTTAGCCTTGCCCGCGTTTTCGTCCACGCTGCTGATAATTTTCATCTGCATTTCAAAACGACGGGCGCTGGCGATCATGTCGCTCATGGCGGCTACCGGCTTAACGTTGCTGCCTTCCAGAACGCCGGACATCACGCGGATGCTCGGATCGGCCTGTAATGTGGCACCACGGGTAGCCTGAGCTGCCTGGGTCAGACGGAACATGCCGTCGTCGCCGCGCTGCACCTCTTTGCCTTCCGCTTTGACCAGCTTCAGACGCCCGACGGGGGCAACGGTGTTGGCCGGATCGCCCGGGTTCAGCGCCGAGATGGTGCCGTCCGCGGCGATGGTCAGCTCAGAGCCTTCCGGCACGGTCAGCGGGCCCGCTTCACCCATCACCGGATGCCCCTGAATCGTCAGCTGACCGGTCGCGCTGACCTGGATATTCCCGTTACGGGTATAGCCTTCACCACCGTCCGCCGTTTGCACCGCCAGCCAGCCGTCCTGCTGCAGAGCAACGTCCAGCGGGCGTGAGGTGTAATCCATCTGCCCTGGCGTCATGTCTGCGCCCGGGGTGGATGCCGCCACCAGCGTACGGGTCGGCAGGGAGAGCCCCTCCACCGGCACCGCGCGCAGCGCATTCAGCTGCGCGCGGAAGCCCGGCGTAGAGGCGTTTGCCAGGTTGCTGGCGGTAACGGCCTGCTGGCTGAGCGTCTGACTTGCCGCGCCCATCGCGGTATATATTGCGTGATCCATTGCGCTTTCCTGTTAGCCGCTTAACGCAGGTTAACCAGCGTGTTGAGGATCTGATCCTGGGTCTTGATGGTCTGCGCATTCGACTGATAGTTACGCTGTGCGACAATCATGTTCACCAGTTCTTTACTCAGGTCCACGTTAGAGGCTTCCAGCGCGCCGTTGGTCAGCGTGCCGAAGTTACCGGAGCCCGCGGTGCCGAGCAGCGCCACGCCGGAGGACTGGGTAGCCGACCAGACATTATCGCCTTCAGACTTCAGCCCTTCGTTGTTGGCGAAGTTTGCCAGCACGATCTGGCCCAGCACCTGAGTCTGCTCGTTGGAGTAGTTCCCGACGACGGTGCCGTCATCATTAATCTGATAGCTGACCAGATCGCCCGGCTTGAAGCCGTTCTGGTTGGTCGCCACGATATTGTTCGCTCCGGTGTTCTGCTGCATGGAGTTAGCAAAACTCATCGCGAAGGTCGCCGGGTCCGCACCTGGGATAGTCGCGGTAGTGATGTTGATGTTTCCACCCCCGATCAATGTACCGTTATTATCGAAGGTCAACGTCGTGGCCACTGCCGCCGCGCTGCCTGCCACGCTGCCGTCCTGGGCATACACTTTCCAGGAGTTAGCCGGGGTCGCATCTTTGACGTAAAACAGGTTCATGTTGTGCGCATTACCCTGGCTATCAAAGACGGTTACCGTACCTTTTTTGTTGTAGGTATCCGGGTTGGCCGGATCGAAGGCGGCGGTTGGTGCAGCATCGGTGGAGTTGAGGTTAATCTGCTGGGAAGCCGTGGTGGTGGACTTCGCGGCCATCAGCGTGGTCGGGATATTAATCGCCTGTGGATTCGCACCGGTCTGAACCGTTGATGGCGTTCCGGCAACCGGATACCCCGTTAATTGCATCCCCTGCATGTTCACCAGGTTACGGTTTTCGTCCAGCTTGAACTGGCCGTTACGGCTGTAGAACACCGAGCCGTTTGCATCGACCATACGGAAGAAACCGTTCTGGCTGATGGCAACGTCCAGGCCACGACCGGTGTTGGTGGTGGTACCGTCGGTAAAGTCCTGAGTGATGCCCGCAACTTTTACGCCCAGACCCACTTTGGAACCGGCAAACATATCTGCAAAAGACGCAGAACCGGATTTGAAACCATAGGTCGCGGAGTTGGCGATGTTGTTGCCAATGACGTCCAGGTTGGTGGCCGCAGCATTCAGGCCGCTGACCGCTTGAGAAAAGGCCATGACTTACTCCTGATAAGTGTTAAGGCTTAGATAATCTGCCGAACTTCGTCGAGTGTGGTGGTACCGGAAGTACCCAAATCCAGTTTGTTGCCGTCGCCCCCTTTAATCACGCCCTGAACCAGCGCGAACTGCAGCGGCTGCGCCACCAGCTGGGTTGTCCCGTTGCTGGCGCTAATCGCGACTTTGTAGGAGCCATTTGGTGCTTTCGTGCCGTCGGTCAGGCTGCCGTCCCAGGTAAAGGTGTGAACGCCCGCTTTCAGCTCGCCGATGTCGATGGTGCGAACCACGGCGCCGGTTGAGTCGGTGATCGTCGCCGTCACTTTGTCAGCCGCCTGCTGCAATTCAACGCCGAACGGCGTCGTGGTGGTGGTCGATGTACCGTCGGTGGTGCTGGTGCCCGCCAGGATCGTGGTCCCCGGGATCATTACGCCGTGACCAATCAGGCTTGCCGCCTGCAGGGACTGAGCGCTGTTAATCTGACCGGAGACGGAACCGAGGGTGGTGTTCAGTTTCTCAATGCCGCTCACGGTACTGATCTGCGCAAGCTGCGTGGTCAGTTCGTTGTTCTGCATTGGGTTAGTCGGATCCTGATTCTTAAGCTGCGCCACCAGCAGCGTCAGAAAACTGCTCTGCAAATCGGAGGCATTGCTTCCCGTCAGGGAGCTGGAGCTTGTCGAACTTTTGGTGTTGTTAACACCCGTGTTCGTCGGATCATTCACATTTACGGCGATGGACATGCATGTCTCCTTTACTGGCCGAGAGTGAGTGTTTTGAGCATCATGCTCTTCACGGTATTAAGCACTTCGACGTTCGCCTGGTAGCTACGGGACGCCGACATGGAGTTCACCATCTCGCCTACCACATCCACGTTTGGCATCTTCACGTATCCGTTAGCGTCCGCGAGCGGGTTACCTGGCTCATACACCAGCTTGTCCGGCGCCTGGCTCTCAACCACGTCAGACACCTTCACGCCGCCCGTTGCCGCGCCTGGCGCAGCGTCGACCTGAAACACAACCTGTTTGGCACGATAAGGCTGTCCGTCAGGTCCGGTCACGCTGTCGGCGTTCGCCAGGTTACTGGCGGCCACGTTCAGACGTTTGGACTGGGCGGTTAACGCCGAGCCAGCGATATCAAAAATATTCAGCAAGGCCATTTATCAGTTGCCCCCCTGCAGGACGTTCATCATGCCTTTGATTTGTCCGCCGAGTACGGTCAGGCCCGTCTGGTATTTCAGGCTGTTATCGGCAAACTGCGTACGCTCCCGGTCCATATCCACGGTGTTACCGTCGAGTGAAGGCTGGTCAGGGATGCGATAAAGTAAATCGGTCGCTGGCGCGGTCATCGCCTGAGCGGGAATATGGCGAGAGGATGTCATGGCGAGTGCAACACCGGTTCCTTCGGCACGTCCACGCTCCATCACCTTTTTGAGCTCACTGGAAAAATCAATATCGCGCGCCTGATACCCGGGCGTATCGGCGTTAGCGATGTTGGCGGCTAAAATCTCCTGCCGCTGGGCGCGTAAATTGAGCGCTTCCTGCTGAAAACGTAACGCGGCGTCGAGTTTATCGAGCATATCTCCTCCGCTGATGGCAAAATTTCAGTTCACAGCTTAAATCTCACCCGGTCTCCCCTATCGACGGAATAAGCACAAAATGCGTCGCTATTTATTCCGTTGATGCAAAACCACTGCAGGTAGAATTCATCCAACTCTGGAAACGGTGGAACTTGCGATGCAAACGTTAAAACGTGGCCTGATGGCAACTTTCATACTGTTTAGCCCTCTGGTGAATGCCGGGGATTTACAGGATGCGCTGACGAATTTTTTTGCCCAGAAGCTGGCGGGCTTTAGCGATGACGTTAACGTGACCATCCGCACGCCGCCGAATCTGTATCCGACCTGCGAGCAACCGTCATTCAGCGTGACGGGGACCACGAAGCTGTGGGGCAATGTGAACGTCCTGGCACGCTGCGCCAACGAAAAACGCTATTTACAGGTTGCAGTTCAGGCGACGGGCAATTATGTTGTCGCCGCCGTACCCATTGTGCGTGGCAGCGCGCTGCAGGCAAACAGCGTGACGTTAAAGCGCGGGCGTCTGGATCAGCTCCCGCCGCGGACAATGCTGGACATTAACCAGGCACAGAACGCCGTCAGCCTGCGCGATGTCGCGCCGGGCCAACCGATTCAGCTCTCCATGCTGCGCCAGGCGTGGCGTGTCAAAGCGGGACAGCAGGTGATGGTCGTTGCCAACGGAGACGGCTTTAGCATCAACAGTGAAGGGAAAGCGTTGAACAATGCCGCGGTAGCGCAAAACGCCCGCGTCAGAATGTCCTCAGGCCAGGTGGTGAGCGGAACCGTCGATTCTGATGGGAATATTCTGATTAACCTATAATCTTTTTAAAGATTTCGCGGCGCGTGCCGATAAATATTCCACTAATGATGATGTCAGGCGCAAACGCCGCGAACCCTCGATGAGGACAACACTATGAGCATTGATCGTACATCAGCCCTGAAGCCGGTAAGCGCTGTACAGCCTCGCGAAACGAACGACGCTACCCCTCAGAAAACGCGTCTGGAAAAACCGTCAACGTCTAACAGCACCAGCGTGACCCTGAGCGATGCCCAGGCAAAACTGATGCAGCCAGGCAGCAACGATATCAATATGGAACGTGTTGAAGCGCTGAAAACGGCTATTCGCAACGGTGAGCTGAAAATGGACACCAGCAAAATCGCTGATGCCCTGATTCAGGAAGCACAGAGTTTCTTACAGAGTAACTAACCGTATGAGTCGACTGTCAGAAATACTGGATCAAATGACGGTTGTCCTGAACGACCTGAAAACGGTAATGGATGCTGAACAACAACATCTCTCTTCCGGTCACATTAACGGCAGCGCGCTGCAGCGTATTACTGAAGATAAGAGTTCGCTGCTGGCCACGCTGGATTATCTGGAGCAGCAGCGCCGCGCCGAGCAGGACTCGAAGCGCAGCGCCAATGACGATATTGCCGAGCGCTGGCAGACCATTACCGAAAAAACCCAGCATCTGCGCGATCTCAACCAGCATAACGGCTGGCTGCTTGAAGGCCAGATAGAGCGTAATCAGCAGGCGCTTGAGGTGCTGAAGCCGCATAAAGAAACCGGACTGTACGGCGCGGATGGTCAGACGGCGACGGCACGTATTGCGGGTGTAAAAAAGATTTCGATTTGACGCGTAAGCGACAAATCTTGCAGTGGGGAGCACCCTGAGGTGAACTCCCCTTTTAGCGTTTATGCCGTCCGGCGGGTAAACTCTTTCACTTTGAAGCCCAGCACGGCGAGCGTGGCAAAATACGCTACCACCCCAACGCCCACCACGGCCATCAGCCGCATCAGACGATAAGGCATCGTGCCCAGAGACCATTCCGGCATGACGTACATCATCCCGATGAGTGCCGCAGACATCACCAGCACCGCCACGACCAAACGCACGAGGAAACTTGCCCACCCCGGCTGCGGCGTAAAGATATCCTGCTTGCGCAGCTGCCAGTAAAGCAGCCCGGCATTCAGACAGGCCGCCAGACCAATAGACAGCGACAGGCCGGCATGCTTCAGCGGGCCGATAAATGCCAGGTTCATCAGCTGCGTCATAATCAGCGTTACAATGGCAATTTTCACCGGCGTTTTGATGTCCTGACGCGAGTAAAAGCCCGGCGCCAGCACTTTGACGACAATCAGCCCCATCAATCCCACCGAGTAAGCGACCAGCGCGCGCTGGGTCATCGCGGCGTCAAACGCAGTGAATTTCCCGTACTGGAACAGCGACACCGTCAGCGGCTTGGCGAGGATCCCCAGCGCCACCGCGCTTGGCAGGGCCAGCAGGAAGCAAAGACGCAGGCCCCAGTCCATCAGGCGGCAGTATTCGTCATGGTTGCCGCTGGCAAAGCTTTTCGACAGCGACGGCAGCAGGATGGTCCCCAGCGCCACGCCCAGCACGCCGGACGGGAACTCCATCAGGCGGTCAGCGTAGTACATCCACGAGACGGAACCCGACACCAGGAAAGAGGCAAAGATGGTGTTGATAATCAGCGAGATCTGGCTGACGGAGACGCCAAGAATGGCGGGCCCCATCTGCTTGATAACGCGCATCGCCCCGGCATCTTTCAGGTTGATGCGCGGCAGCACCAGCATGCCGATTTTCTTCAGATGCGGCAGTTGATAAGCCAGCTGCAGCACGCCGCCCACGGTGACCGCCCAGGCCAGGGCCAGCACCGGCGGGTTGAAGTGCGGCGCGGCGAACAGCGCAAAACCGATCATGCTGACGTTGAGAAACGTCGGCGCAAACGCCGGAACGGAGAAACGGTTCCAGGTGTTCAGGATCGCCCCCACCAGCGAGGCCAGCGAGATCAGCAGAATATAGGGGAAGGTAATGCGCAGAAGCTGCGAGGTCAGGGCAAATTTATCCGCCGTGTCGGCAAAGCCGGGCGCGGTCACCATAATGACCCAGGGCGCGGCCAGCATACCGACTACCGTCACCACGGCCAGCGCCAGCGTCAGCAACCCGGAGACATAAGAGACAAACACGCGCGTCGCGTCTTCACCCTGCTTGCTTTTATATTCCGCCAGAATGGGCACAAACGCCTGGGAGAACGCCCCTTCAGCAAAAATGCGACGCAGCAGGTTCGGCAGCTTGAACGCCACGAAAAAGGCGTCCGTTGCCATCCCTGCACCAAAGACCCTTGCCACAATGGCATCGCGCGCAAAACCGAGAACGCGAGAGAACATGGTCATCGAGCTGACGGCCGCCAGCGATTTTAATAAGTTCATTAACGTGAATTTCCAGAACCATACGGATTTATAGACCGGGAACGCACAAGCGCCACCCGGCAAAGCCAACAAGCGGCGCTTAGTCTAACCCGATTTCAACGAATTACTATCCGCAGATGTTACAGCGAGTTATTCACTCATGGCCTCGCGCCAGAGCCGTTCCACAATGCGCTGAGCCAGAATGGCCTGCTCGCCGGACGTTTCAGGAACCGTCTGATTTTGCACGCAGGTGATAAAGTGGCGGGCACATCCTGCGAAACCTCGTTGCTCCAGAGTGCTTTGCCAGCCGGGGACCGGCTGCATCACCACGCCGCTGCCCTTCTCTTCCCGCCATTCACGCATGTCGGTAACGTCGTACAGCGCGCCGTCGGCTACCGCCTGCACGGATTCCCGCTGGCTGCCCGCGCGGCGGTGCATGCTGGTGGTGACCTGAAGATGCTCAACGGCAAAATGGTGTTCCGCATACACCATCTGCCCCTGTTCGTTGGTGACAAGAGTGCCGCTTTTCAGCAGCGCCTCGCCGTTAGTCAGCCACAGCGCGGTGTCCACCACGTGGAGGTAGTCATCGAGAAGGGTAAAGCGCAGATCGTTCGGCCCCACGCTGTCGGTGCGGTGCTTATCCATGCGCAGCGAGGCCATATTGCCGGACTGCGCCTTCAGCTGCTGGTAAAGCGGCGCGAAGCGGCGGTTGAAACCGACCATCAGCGTCAGTTTTTTACGTGCCGCCAGCTCAATCAGCCGTTCAGCGTCCTGAACATTTTCCGCCAGCGGTTTATCCACGCAGACGTGAACCCCCGCATTGAGCAACTCGCTCACCACCTGATAGTGGGTTGCCGTTGAGGTATGCACAAAGACCGCATCGCACTCGCGGGCCAGATCCTGGAGCGATGCCGCATACGGGATACGCCAGGTTTCACAGATACGTTCTGCCTTTTCTCGGGTGGGTGACCATGCCCCTTGCAGCGTCCAGTCTGACGCAGCGCCCAATACGGGCAGCCAGGCTTTCTGCGCAATACCGCCCAGCCCCACCACGCCAATGCGTAATTTTTTCACCGTTAGTCTCCCAAATGTGCCAGCAGTGCATCCAGACGCTGTTTCAGCCCGGCCACCTCGTCTTCCAGCGCCTCTACGCGCGCGGCAAGGTCGTCACGGGTTGCAGGGCTCGATTCCGTCGCCGCGCTTGCGGCGTCAACGTCGCCGCTGAAGAGATGCATGTAGCGGCTCTCACGTTTACCCGGCTCGCGCGCCAGGCGCACCACGTAAGGGCCATCCTCACGCGCGGCCAGCCCTTCCAGGGTCTGCTCGACTTCCTGCATGTCGCTGAACTCATGCATTCGGGAAGCGCGCGTTCGCAGTTCCCCCGGCGTTTGCGCCCCGCGCAGCAGCAGTGTGGTAATAACCGCCACTTCCGCGCTGCTCAGTTTCAGATCGCCAAATTCGGAGTTACAGAAGCGCTGCTCGTATTTGGTCACGCGGTTGCCGAAGCCGCTGACGGTGCGCAGATAGTGGCGCTTCACCAGCGCATCCAGCACGTCCTGAACCTCATGCTCGCTGAGATTCATCACCGGCTCGCGGTTGGTCTTCTGGTTGCAGGCCATGGTCACGGCGTTAACAGAGAGCGGATACTGCTCCGGCGTGGTGACCTGTTTTTCGAGTAAGCACCCAATCACGCGCGCTTCCGTACCGTTTAGCTGATACTTCATCTTTTCTCCTTAACGACCTGCGGTCCAGTCACGGGTGGTTAATGCCGTCAGAACGTGGTCGCGCCACTCTCCGTCTATCAGCAGATAGTCTTTGGCATAACCCTCTTTCTCAAACCCTAAACGCGCCAGCAAATTCCCGCTGCGCTGATTATGCGGCATGTAGTTCGCCATAATGCGATGGATATGCTGCGTGCGTTGCATATAGCGGATGGCTACCGTTAACGCCTCGTACATCAGTCCCTGCCCCTGCCATTTCTGGCCGATGGAATAGCCAAGGTAGCAGGCGTGAAACGATCCCCGCACCACGTTTGAAAAATTGGCGATCCCGATAATCTCTTTCTCTTCTGGATCCAGCAGCGCGAAATAAAACGCGCTGCCCTGCTTATGAAATTCAGCGATCATGCTGAGGCGTGCCTGCCAGCCGGAGGGGTAACAATGGCTCTCATCCCGAACGGGTTCCCAGGGTTTTAAAAACTGGCGATTCTCGGCGTAATAATCCGCCAGACGCCAGGCATCACGCTCATGCACAAGACGAACGACCAGCCTGTCCGTTGTCAGACGCACTTTTGGCACATTACTGCGATAGCCAAACATCAATACCACTCCTTCCCGTCACTTCAGCTTACCCATTAGCTTTACTATACCTGCGCCCGTGCCGTCTGTGAAAACAGTGACATACCATTTTGACCTCTTTTCACATTTTTCGATGAGAACTCTCTATCAAAGCACCGTTTTGATAAAAAAATATTGTCGCGCCCGGGGGTGGGAAAAAACGCGGCGACACCGCAGAATGTTAGCGTGCTCACCTTCTTATTTTCCCTGGAGGGAAAATGTCCCGCGTATCACAGGCCAGGAGCCTGGGTAAATATTTCCTGCTCGTCGATAACATGCTGGTCGTGCTCGGCTTTTTTGTCGTGTTCCCCCTCATCTCGATCCGCTTTGTCGATCAAATGGGCTGGGCGGCATTGATGGTTGGGATTGCCCTGGGGCTACGCCAGTTTGTCCAGCAGGGTCTTGGCGTCTTTGGCGGCGCGATCGCTGACTGCTTTGGCGCTAAACCGATGATCGTGACCGGGATGCTGCTCCGCGCGGCAGGCTTTGCCACGATGGCGGTTGCCCACGAGCCCTGGCTGCTGTGGTTCTCCTGCTTTCTCTCCGGCATCGGGGGCACGCTGTTTGACCCGCCGCGCACCGCGCTGGTGGTCAAGCTGATTCGTCCTCAGCACCGCGGCCGCTTCTTCTCCATTCTGATGATGCAGGACAGCGCCGGGGCGGTTGTTGGCGCCCTGCTGGGCAGCTGGCTGCTGCAGTACGATTTCCGCCTGGTTTGCGCGGCCGGGGCGGTGCTGTTTATTCTGTGCGCCCTGTTTAACGGCCTCTACCTTCCGGCCTGGAAGCTGTCGACGGTAAAAGCCCCGGTGCGCGAGGGGCTAGGACGCGTCCTGCGCGACAGGCGTTTTGTCACCTACGTGTTGACCCTGACCGGCTATTACATGCTGGCCGTACAGGTGATGCTGATGCTGCCAATCATGGTGAACGATATTGCGGGCACGCCTGCTGCCGTAAAATGGATGTACGCCATCGAAGCCTGCCTGTCATTAACGCTGCTTTATCCGATTGCCCGCTGGAGTGAACGACGTTTTCGCCTGGAGCATCGCCTGATGGCAGGCCTGTTTCTGATGACGCTGAGCATGATGCCGATCGGTCTGGTAAACACGCTTCAGCAGCTTTTTACGCTGATCTGCACCTTCTATATCGGCTCCATCATCGCCGAGCCCGCCCGCGAAACGCTGAGCGCCTCGCTTGCGGATGCGCGTGCGCGCGGCAGCTATATGGGCTTCAGCCGCCTGGGTCTGGCCTTTGGCGGTGCGCTGGGTTACGCCGGCGGCGGCTGGCTGTTCGATGCCGGCAAAGCGCTGAACCAGCCGGAACTCCCCTGGATGATGCTCGGCGTGGTAGGCATCATGACGCTTCTCGCCCTGTGGTGGCAGTTCAGCCAGAAGCGCAGCGCGAGCGGCATGCTGGAGCCTGGCGCGTAGCCTTTCCCTCGGGCGGGAGCCTCTCCCGCCCCACTTCTCAGTTTTTTCTGCTGGTTTCTGCCCATTCACGCTGACATACTGGCGTAACAGGACAGAAGCGCCGATTTTTCGTTGAGGAGCACTATGAAGAAAATTGTCTTAGCCGCGGCATTCGTTGTCAGCGGTCTGCTGGTCGGCTGTAACCAGCTTACGCAATATACCGTCAGTGAGCAGGAAATTAATCAGGCGCTAGAAAAACATAACAATTTCTCTAAAGACATTGGCGTGCCGGGGCTGGCCGATGCCCACATCGTGCTCACCAATCTCACCAGCCAGATTGGCCGCGAAGAGCCGAATAAAGTCACTCTCGCAGGCGATGCCGCGCTTGATATGACGTCCCTTTTTGGCAATCAGAAAGCCAACATCAAGCTCAAGCTGAAGGCGCTCCCCGTTTTCAACAAAGAGAAAGGAGCGATATTCCTGCAGGAGATGGAAGTGGTCGATGCGCAGGTTTCGCCGGACAAAATGGCGCCGGTACTGCAAACCCTGATGCCCTATCTGAACCAGTCGCTGCGAAACTACTTTAACCAGCAGCCGGCGTACGTCTTAAGCGAAGACAACAGCAAGGGTGAAGCCCTCGCGAAGAAATACGCAAAAGGGATAGAGGTGAAACCGGGAGAGATCGTTATTCCTTTCACCGATTAACCTGAAGGGCGCTGCGGCGCCCTTTTTTTTACGGAAAAGTGTGCAAACGAAAACGTTTCCGCTTATGATTTGTGTCCGGCAAAAACAGCCATCCTTATGACTGATTCCTGACAAGCCGGAGCTTCCATGACTGCACAACCCCAGGTTCTTAAAATCCGCCGCCCAGACGACTGGCATATCCATCTGCGCGATGGCGATATGCTGAAAACCGTCGTGCCCTATACCAGTGAAATTTATGGCCGCGCGATTGTCATGCCAAACCTGGTTCCGCCAGTCACCACCGTCGATGCCGCCATTGCCTACCGTCAGCGCATTCTGGATGCCGTTCCGGCGGGACATGATTTCACCCCGTTGATGACCTGCTACCTGACCGATTCACTGGATCCGAACGAAGTGGAACGCGGGTTTAACGAAGGCGTATTTACGGCGGCGAAACTCTACCCGGCGAACGCCACCACCAACTCCAGCCACGGCGTCACCAGTATTGATGCCATCATGCCGGTGCTGGAGCGCATGCAGAAACTGGGCATGCCGCTGCTGGTACACGGTGAAGTAACGCATGCGGAGATTGACATCTTCGACCGTGAAGCCCGTTTTATCGAAACCGTGATGGAGCCCCTGCGCCAGCGCCTGCCGGCGCTTAAGGTGGTCTTTGAGCATATCACCACCAAAGACGCGGCAGAGTATGTTCGCGACGGTAACGAGCTGATCGCTGCGACCATTACCCCCCAGCATCTGATGTTTAACCGTAACCATATGCTGGTGGGCGGGGTGCGCCCTCACCTGTACTGCCTGCCGATCCTCAAGCGCAACGTTCACCAGCAGGCGCTGCGCGAACTGGTCGCCAGCGGATTCACGCGTGCGTTCCTGGGCACAGACTCCGCGCCTCACGCCCGCCATCGCAAAGAGGCAAGCTGCGGCTGCGCGGGCTGTTTCAACGCCCCAACGGCGCTTGCCAGCTACGCAACCGTATTTGAAGAGATGAACGCGCTGGAACATTTCGAAGCGTTCTGCTCCCTCAACGGCCCGCGCTTCTACGGCCTGCCGGTCAATGACACCTTCATTGAGCTGGAGCGCAAAGCGAGCCAGGTTGAGGAGTCTATCGCGCTGACGGATGACACGCTGATCCCCTTCCTGGCAGGTGAAACCGTAAGCTGGACGGTAAAACGCTAAAAAATCAACGCCCCTTGTTGTCAAACCGATAATATGCCTGTATAAATAAACAGTATATTACACAGGGGGCATTTATGCGTATTGAAGTCACCATAGCCAAAACTACCGTTCTGCCTGCCGGCGCGCTTGACGCTCTGGCAGGCGAATTATCCCGTCGTATTAACAACACCTTTCCCGACAACGCGGGCGCCGTAACGGTGCGTTACGCCGCAGCGAACAACCTCTCCGTCATGGGTGCCGCAAAAGAAGATAAAGATCGCATCAACGAAATCCTGCAGGAAACGTGGGAAAGCGCAGACGACTGGTTCATTACCGATTAACACTGCTCCCTCATTGTGTTTTTTGCCGGGTCGCCCCGGCTTTTTTTTGCCTGTAATTTCGAAAGTTCAAATTAATTCAGCGTGTTCTTAAAAAATCGTGAACGAGATGGTGTTTTATTGTTCGAACAATCCTAAAAAGCAGAAAAATGTGTTGCTACCTGTTTATTTTTCCCTTTGGAACCCTTATTACTTGGTATACTGAAGAAGCTTTCAGAAAAACATGCATTGAACCTCAGAGCCGTTGTCTTCTAACACGCATTAAGGGGGTTATAATGGAAAAGAATAACGAAGTCATCCAGACCCATCCGCTTGTAGGCTGGGATATCAGTACCGTAGATAGCTACGATGCACTGATGCTGCGTTTGCACTACCAGACCCCAAATCAACTCAACCGTGACGAAGCGGAAGTGGGACAGACGCTGTGGCTAACAACAGACGTCGCCCGTCAGTTTATTTCTATTTTAGAGGCAGGCATTGCAAAAATAGAATCTGGCGACTATCAGGAAAATGAGTATAAACGGCACTAACCTTATGCCCACTTTTCACTCAACAGGCACCCTCGCGGTGCCTTATTTATTTCCCGCTTGTTTACGCCCGCGTTGTTAATTACTCTGCTAACAAACCGTAAGTTTACGAGATGCATATGAGATACGACTTAATCATTATTGGTAGCGGCTCCGTTGGATCGGCCGCCGGTTATTACGCAACGCAGGCAGGGCTAAACGTCCTGATGATTGACGCGCACCTGCCGCCGCATAGCGAAGGTAGCCATCATGGCGACACCCGTCTCATTCGCCATGCCTATGGCGAGGGGGAGCGCTACGTTCCGCTGGTGCTTCGCGCCCAGACGCTGTGGGACGAGCTGGCGAAACAGACTGAAGAGCGCATTTTCGAACGCACGGGGATCATCAACCTCGGTCCGGCCCGTTCAGAATTTCTCGCCAACGTCGAACGCAGCGCGAAAGCCTTTAATCTTGACGTTGAGAAGCTGGACGCGGCGGCCATTACCTCGCGCTGGCCTGAAATTACCGTCCCGGAGGATTATATCGGTCTCTTTGAAGCCAACTCCGGTGTGCTGCACTGTGAAACGGCGATCAAAACCTGGGTCGATCTTGCCGCCAAAGCGGGCTGTGCGCAGCTATTCAATTGCCCCGTAGAGGCCATCACGCATGATGCAAACGGCGTTACGGTGAAAACCGTAGACGGGGAATATTCGGCTTCCCGCCTGCTTATTAGCGCAGGAACCTGGGTAACCCGCCTGCTCCCGGACCTGCCGATCCAGCCGGTACGCAAGGTCTTCTCCTGGTTCCAGTCGGACGGGCGTTACAGCGCGCAAAATAAATTCCCGGCGTTTACCGGCGAGTTACCCAACGGCGATCAGTTCTACGGTTTCCCTTCCGAGAAGGACGCTCTCAAGATTGGAAAACACAACGGCGGGCAGGTCATCTCATCACCTGAGGAGCGCAAGCCGTTTGGCGCCTGCCCGCAGGACGGCTCAGAAGCCTTCTCGTTCCTGCGCAATATTCTCCCGGGCGTCGGCGGCCTGCTTTATGGCGCGGCCTGCACCTATGACAACACGCCGGATGAAGACTTTATCATTGATACGCTGCCGGGACATGACAACACCCTGCTGATTACCGGGCTGAGTGGCCACGGCTTTAAGTTCGCTTCGGTGTTGGGTGAAATCGCCGCGCAGTTTGCCCAGGGTATCACGCCGCAGTTTGATCTGACGCCGTTCTCACTCTCGCGTTTTAACGGATAATCGGCCACGGGCCCCGGCGGTATCGGGGCCCGTTTTCTTCGTACTCAATTGTGGGGCGTTATGCGCAGGATAGTGGATTTCCTCATCAATAACATTCGCGAACACTTTATGCTCTATATCTTATTGTGGGCGCTGCTCGCTATCGTTGATGTTATTTACATTGTGTTTTATTGAAAGTGACAATTGACGTTAACTGACGTTACTTTATGTTTATTTAAGGTTTTTTCTTCTGCTAAATACGTCTTGCACGAAGCCATTGAATTAACCTTGCCGTTTCTTTTCAAAATCGCTGAAATAAATAAAATAAAAATCAATAGTCAATTATTTCAGTTGCAATATCGCGTCTTCCCGTTCATTTTTACCTTTCGGTTAATTTGAAAATGGACATTCTGATGCAATTGCGTAACTCCTCCCGGCGCTACGGAATAATATCCATAAGTTTGCACTGGATATTTGCCATTGCCGTCTACGGTATGTTCGGACTTGGACTCTGGATGGTCACGCTCAGCTATTACGATGGCTGGTATCATCAGGCACCCGAGCTGCATAAAAGCATCGGGGTTCTGCTGATGCTGGGGCTGGTGTTTCGCGCCATCTGGCGACATATTTCCCCACCGCCCGCGCCACTAAAGACATATGGAAAAATAACCCGCGTCAGCGCCGTTGCCGCGCATATTGCGCTCTACGCGCTGCTCTTTGCCATTCTGATCAGCGGCTATCTCATTTCAACGGCAGACGGCAAACCGATTAGCGTTTTTGGCCTGTTCGAGGTTCCGGCAACGCTCAGCGATGCCGGGGCTCAGGCCGATACGGCAGGCGTCGTTCACCTCTGGCTTGCCTGGAGCGTGGTGATCCTGTCCGTACTGCACGGGCTCGCCGCCCTTAAACACCATTTTATTGATAAAGACGATACGCTTAAGCGCATGCTTGGCCGCTCGTCAGTTGACTCTGGAGCATAAAATGAAAAAACACCTGCTGGGTATTGCCCTCGGTTCTCTGTTATTCACCACCGGTTCTGCCGTAGCGGCTGACTATAAAATTGATAAAGAGGGCCAGCACGCTTTCGTCAATTTCCGCATTCAGCACCTGGGATACAGCTGGCTGTACGGCACCTTTAAAGATTTCGACGGCACATTTACTTTTGACGAGAAAAATCCTGCGGCAGATAAAGTCAATGTGACCATTAATACGAACAGCGTCGACACGAACCATGCTGAGCGCGATAAACACCTGCGCAGCGCAGAGTTCCTCAACGTCACAAAATTCCCACAGGCCACCTTCACCTCCACGGAAGTTAAGAAAGACGGTGATAAATTGGCTATTACCGGGAATCTGACGCTGAATGGCGTAACCAAACCCGTTACTCTGGATGCGAAGTTGATCGGTCAGGGCGACGATCCGTGGGGCGGAAAACGCGCAGGTTTTGAAGCGGCGGGTAAAATTCACCTGAAAGATTTTAATATCACAACGGATTTAGGCCCGGCGTCGCAGGACGTTGAGCTGGTTATTTCCGTTGAAGGTGTGCAGCAGAAGTCGTAATAGATTCGCCCGGCAGGCTTTCGCCGTGCCGGGCGTTATTATCATTCCGGGTCAGGAATACCCAGTTTGGTATTCAGACGGCCGCGTGATTTATTAAAAATCTTATTACCGTTTTCACGCCCCGCGCGACGACGACGCTGCTCTTCTTCCGGCAGGACGCTCTCTTCGCTGCACAGCTCGCTACAGCAGCCGTTAAACTTCTCGGCACAGGCCGGGCACTGAATAAACAGCAGGTGGCAACCGTCGTTTTTGCAGTTGGTGTGGGTATCGCACGGCGCGCCGCACTGGTGGCACTGGGCAATCACATCTTCTGAAATGCGCTCGCCCATGCGCTCGTCAAAGACGAAGTTTTTACCGATAAAGCGTACCGGTAAGCCCTGCTCACGGGCGCGGCGGGCGTACTCAATAATACCGCCTTCAATGTGCCAGACCTTGTTGAACCCATTGTGCTTCATCCACGCGCTGGCCTTCTCGCAGCGGATACCGCCGGTGCAGTACATAACGATTTTTTTATCCTTATGCTCCTGCATCATCTCCACCGCTTTAGGCAGCTGCTCGCGGAAGGTATCGGCCGGAATCTCCATCGCGTTTTCGAAATGCCCCACTTCGTACTCGTAGTGGTTACGCATATCAATGAACACGGCATCCGGATCGTCCAGCATCGCATTCACTTCCGCGGCCTTCAGATATTCCCCGACGTCCGCCGGGTTAAACTCAGGATCGTCAATACCGTCCGCCACGATGCGTTCACGCACCTTCATGCGCAGCACCCAGAAGGATTTTCCATCGTCATCCAGGGCAATGTTCAGGCGTAAGCCGTTGAGGGCCGGATCGAAGCTATAAAGCGCGTCGCGGAACGCATTCACTTTGCTTTCCGGCACGCTAATCTGCGCGTTAATGCCTTCGCGGGCAAGGTAGACGCGGCCGAATACGTTCAGCGCCGTGAAGGCCTGATAAAGCGCATCGCGGGTCGCCTGCGGATCGTCGATGGTGAAGTATTTGTAGAAGGAGATGGTCGTGCGCGGTTCGGTTTCAGCCAACATGCGCGCCTTTAACATCTCATTCGAAACGCGGTTGTGTAACACTGGCATGGTGTACAAGTCCTGCAATCGTCAGAGAGAATCAAAATCGGTCGGCATCATATAGCAAACAAAACCAATTTACATCCACACAATTTACGCTACATTTCACACACCCTGATGAATCAGGCTTAACAATCGCCGTCGTCGTGCAGGTTTCGACGGCAGATATTTTGGCTACGTCTCAAAAAATGCGACAATAGCGAAACAGGACGTTTGAACACAGGAAAGACATGACCCAGTTACCAAAATTTACCGTCGCCCTTTTGCACCCCCGCTATTGGATGACCTGGCTTGGCATTGGCTTTTTATGGCTACTGGTACAGCTTCCCTACCCTGTTATCTTCCGGTTAGGTACATCATTAGGCCGACTCGCGCAAACGCTTATGAAGCGCCGCGCCTGCATCGCGTATCGTAACCTTGAGCTGTGCTTTCCGCAGATGAGCGAGGCAGAGCGCCATGATATGGTCTCGAAGAATTTCGAATCCGTCGGCATGGGTCTCATGGAGACCGGCATGGCGTGGTTCTGGTCGGACAAACGTATGGCCCGCTGGAGCAAGGTTACAGGCACCGGCATGGAGCCGGTGCATACGCTTCAGGCCAATCAGACCGGCGTGTTGCTGATCGGCGTCCATTTCCTGACGCTCGAAATCGGGGCGCGTATGTTTGGCATGCAAGCGCCCGGCATCGGGGTTTACCGTCCTAACGACAACCCGGTTATCGATCTCATCCAGACGAACGGCCGCATGCGCTCCAACAAAAGCATGATCGACCGTAAGGATCTGAAGGGCATGATCCGCGCGCTGAAGTCCGGTGAAGTGGTCTGGTATGCCCCCGATCACGACTATGGCCCCCAGGCCAGCGTCTTTGTCCCCTTCTTCGCCGTTGATGAGGCCGCCACCACGACCGGCACCTGGATGCTGGCGCGGATGTCCAAAGCCGCCATCGTTCCCTTTGTTCCCCGCCGTATGCCGGATGGCTCAGGCTACGAGCTGATGATGCTTGAGCCGGAACTCGCGCCGCCACTGGAAGATGCGGAAACTACCGCGCGCTGGATGAACGGCGTTGTGGAGAAGTGCATCATGCTGGCACCCGAGCAGTACATGTGGCTGCATCGACGCTTTAAAACGCGGCCAGAAGGAACGCCTTCCCGCTATTGATCCTCATGCGGCCCTCAGGGCCGCATGCTATTTTAGCTTTAAAAGCTCCCCCTCATTGCGGCAATCATAACCCAGGCGCATAATTAGCAGGCTTATTACTTCATGCCTCAGGTGCTCTGCACCTCACTATGCGGATTGTTATGACACCCTCAGATGCCCCCATAAACTGGAAGCGTAACCTCACGGTTGCGTGGCTTGGCTGTTTTCTTACCGGCGCGGCGTTTAGCCTGGTCATGCCTTTCCTGCCGCTCTACGTCGAACAGCTGGGCGTGACGGGCCATAGCGCACTCAACATGTGGTCTGGCCTGGTATTCAGCATCACGTTTCTCTTTTCCGCCATTGCCTCGCCCTTCTGGGGCGGCCTTGCCGACCGCAAGGGACGTAAAATCATGCTGCTGCGTTCGGCGCTGGGGATGGCGATAATCATGGCGCTGATGGGCGTGGCGCAGAACGTCTGGCAGTTCCTGATATTGCGCGCATTGCTGGGCTTATTGGGCGGGTTTATTCCCAACGCGAACGCCCTGATCGCCACGCAAATTCCTCGCCATAAGAGCGGCTGGGCGCTTGGCACGCTCTCAACCGGTGGCGTGAGCGGCGCCCTGCTTGGGCCGCTGGCGGGGGGATTACTGGCGGATAACTACGGCCTGCGCCCGGTCTTTTTCATCACCGCCAGCGTGTTGTTCCTGTGCTTTATCGTCACCCTGGTCTGCATCCGTGAAAAATTTACGCCCGTCGCCAAAAAAGAGATGCTTCACGCCAGAGACGTGCTGACCTCGCTTAAAAATCCCAGACTGGTGCTGAGCCTGTTCGTAACGACATTGATCATTCAGGTGGCAACCGGATCGATCGCTCCTATTCTCACCCTATACGTTCGCGACCTGGCGGGTAACGTCAGCAATATTGCGTTTATCAGCGGACTGATTGCCTCTGTGCCCGGCGTGGCGGCGCTGGTTAGCGCACCGAGACTGGGGAAATTGGGTGACCGGGTCGGCCCGGAAAAGATCCTGATCTGCGCACTGATCATTTCCGTCCTGCTGCTTATCCCCATGTCGATGGTGCACTCTCCATGGCAGCTGGGCGTGCTTCGCTTTTTGCTGGGCGCCGCCGACGGAGCGTTGCTGCCCGCCGTACAGACCCTGCTGGTCTACAACTCCACGAATCAGATTGCCGGGCGTATCTTTAGCTATAACCAGTCGTTTCGCGATATCGGTAACGTCACCGGGCCGCTTCTCGGGGCGGGTATTTCCGCCAGCTTCGGTTTTCGCGCCGTCTTTATCGTGACGGCAGGCGTGGTGCTGTTCAACGCGATTTACTCGTGGTTCAGTTTATCCCGCGCGTTACGGCCAGTGACGGAATAAGAAGAACGCCTGACGGCTTATTTTCGCATTCATACTTGCAGAATCTGATATTCAGCTATTCTTTCCCTGAAACCTTCTGGAAAACAGGGAGACACCAATGACCATGTACGCCACGCTGGAAGAAGCTATTGATGCCGCTCGTGAAGAGTTCCTTGCCGATAATCCCGGCGTTGAGGAAGAAGATGCTGACGTGCAACAACTTAATATCCAAAAATATGTTCTGCAGGATGGGGATATTATGTGGCAGGCCGAATTCTTTGCCGACGAAGGTGAAGAAGGTGAATGTTTGCCGGTCCTGAGCGGTGCAGGTGCGCAGGCCGTGTTTGATGGCGACTATGATGAAATCGAGTTACGCCAGGAATGGCTGGAGGAGAATACGCTGCACGAGTGGGATGAGGGCGAATTTCAGCTCGAGCCACCGCTGGATACGGAAGAAGGTCAAACCGCAGCCGATGAATGGGACGAGCGTTAATTTACGCTACTCGTACGGGCCGTGGCTGGCATCGATGGGCAGCAACAGCGTGTCGAAAATCAGCGAGAACGGCAGATCGAGCACCGTCAGGTAGCGCCATGCGGAATCACGGACATCCCATTTTACGCCCGGGTAGTACTGGTTGCCATGGCCCTGACCTGGAATAGTGCGGCTGATGATGCTGCCGCAGCCGCTAAGCAGGCATGCCATCATGACGACGATGATTATTTTCATCAGTAACCTCTAAAAAAATACCGGCCTCACAGCCGGTATTTTATCTGGCGGGTGGCGCTTTGCTTACCCGCCTTGCTTAACCGCTTACTTCGCCTTCAGCGCCAGCGGGTTCAGCTTCAGCTCTTTGTAGTAGTTCACCCACGAAGAGTACTTCTCCGGAGCGGACCATACGCGATAGTGAAGTCTTGCCATCGTGACCGGATCGCTCAGCAGCACCAGACGACGGTCGCGATTGAGTTTTTCCGGAGTCTCGTTAAGCGCCTGCTCAACGTGACGATCGCGGGCAATCTCCAGCACCTGGCTTGCGCGGTGGCGCGCAGTGGCCATTGCCGTCGCCAGAGCGTTGAATGACGGATTAAACACGGCGTGCATAAAGCCATCGTCCAGCGTGCGGTTACGGTTCTGCTCCAGATAGGTATCGGTATCCACCAGCACCTGCGGCGGGGAATACTCTTCCGGGATCAGGAACAGTTTCCAGCGTTTGGTACGCAGCCCTACCGTTGAACGGCTGGAGATCACGGACACAAACGGCGACAGGATAAGCGAGAAGACAATCGGCGCCAGCCAGAACAGGAAGCGCAGATCCAGCCAGGCCATTCCGGCCGCCCACACCAGGCCCAGCAGCAGCTGAGAGCCGTGGCGCATGAAGGCTTCACTCCACGGCGTGGAGTCGTCATCACGCTGCGGTGAGTTCCAGACCACTTCCCAGCCCAGGAACGCGCTGACCACAAACACGGTGTGGAACAGCATACGCACCGGCGCCAGCAGCACGGAGAACAGCACTTCCAGCAGCAGCGAAAGGGTGACGCGGAAGAATCCGCCGTACTCTTTCGAGCCTTTGCACCAGATCAGGATGATACTGAGCAGCTTAGGCAGGAACAGCAGCACCATGGTGGAAGCAAACAGCGCAATCGCCAGCTCCGGACGCCACTGCGGCCACACCGGGAACAGCTGGCGCGGTTGCAGGAAGTATTGCGGCTCCGTCAGGGCATGGACGACCTGCAGCGCAGTGGAGAGCGCGAGGAACATAAACCACAGCGGTGCGGAGAGATAAGACATTACGCCCGTCAGGAACACCGCACGGTGAACCGGGTGCATCCCTTTTACGAGGAACAGGCGGAAGTTCATCAGGTTACCGTGACACCAGCGGCGGTCGCGCTTGAGCTCGTCCAGCAGGTTCGGCGGCAGCTCTTCGTACGATCCCGGCAGGTCGTAAGCAATCCAGACGCCCCAGCCAGCACGACGCATCAGCGCCGCTTCCACGAAGTCATGCGACAGAATCGAACCGGCAAACGAACCCTCGCCCGGCAGCGGCGCCAGCGCACAGTGTTCGATGAACGGCTTCACGCGGATAATGGCGTTGTGGCCCCAGTAGTGCGACTCACCCAACTGCCAGAAGTGCAGACCGGCGGTAAACAGCGGGCCGTAAACACGGGTGGCGAACTGCTGGCAGCGCGCGTACAGGGTGTCCATGCCGGATGCTTTTGGCGAAGACTGAATGATCCCCGCGTTCGGGTTGGCTTCCATCAGACGCACCAGACCGCTCAGGCAGTCACCGCTCATGACGGAGTCAGCATCCAGCACGACCATGTAGCTGTACTGGTTACCCCAGCGGCGGCAGAAGTCATCGATGTTGCCGCTTTTACGCTTCACGCGACGGCGGCGGCGGCGGTAGAAGATCTGTCCTTCGCCCTGCACTTCTGCAATCAGCTCCATCCAGGCTTTTTGTTCTGCCACGCAGATATCCGGGTTGTAACTGTCGCTCAGGATGTAAACGTCGAAATGCGCCGCATTACCGGTTGCCTTTACGGACTCCCAGGTTGCACGCAGGCCCGCAAATACGCGGTCAACGTCTTCGTTACAAATAGGCATAATCAGTGCGGTACGGTGCTCGGGATTGAGGGGTTCATCCCCGACCGTTGACGCCGAAATGCTGTACTTGTCCCGTCCCATCAGCAGCTGCAGGAAGCCCATCAGCGCGGTCCAGAAACCGGCCGAGACCCAGCAGAAGAGGACCGCGAACAGCAGGAGAATGCCGCTCTGCAGGATATACGGCAGCAGCTGCATGAAGGAGACCCAGAGATCCTGGCCCATCATGTCCGTCGGGTTGATAAACGCCCAGCCCTGGTAAGGCAGAATGGTTTTCATATACCAGGTCGCGACAACCGTCTGCGCCAGCGTCAGAAGCAGCAGGATATAACGGCGAATTGTCCCCACGGTACGCCATTTCTGTTCGGAGGCCTGCTCTTCTTTCGTCAGGCGCGACAGATAGCGCGGCGTGACGTCACGCCCGCGCAGGCGATCCCAGAAGCGGCCAACCGGGTTGGTGCGCCATGGATCGGGGAACATTGAGGAACGCGTCGCTTTCGGCATCGCCTGAAGCTGATCGCGTCCTTCGTCGTCTTTAATCAACTGCCCTTCTGCCAGCGAGTCCGGCCAGGCCTGCTCCAGACGCGCCTTGACTGACCCCAGCGGCGTATCATCATCACGGGAAAACTGACGATGTTCGCCATCCAGCGCGGTATGAACCGCGCGGATGTCGCTCTTAGGCAGCGCCGCTTTTTCGATATCCGTCAGCGGCATGGCATCAATATATTCAGATGTATTATTCATTGGCAGGTAGCTGGTAGCTCCAGGTTTCACTCAGCGGCTGATCTTCACTGACCAGCGCAGCACGCATTTCAGTGGTCTGTTTCGGATCTTTCACTTTCACGCGCAGGGTCAGACGCCAGCCTTTGGTTACCGGGTTGTAACGCACGGTGTTCTCTACGATTTCACCGTTGTCACCGATGCTGGCCTGGGCCGACACCGCAGTATCAGGAGACAGTTTCTTCATATCCTGGCCGGTGAAGTCCACGACAAACGCTACCGTACCGTCAGGCTGACGGATCAGGTTAGACTGCTTCACGTCACCCGTAGAGCGGCGAGTCTGCGTCACATACGCGTTATCCGGCGCATGCAGCTTATCTTCGTCGCGGCTGAAGGTAATGGTGTACTTGAAGTTCATCTCTTTACCGGCTTCCGGCAGCTGATCCGGCGTCCAGTATGCGACGATGTTGTCGTTGGTTTCGTCGTTGGTTGGAATTTCAACCAGCTCTACCTTGCCTTTACCCCAGTCACCTTTCGGCGTAACCCAGGCGCTTGGACGCAGGTCATAGCGGTCGTCGAGATCTTCAAAGCGAGAGAACTGACGGCCACGTTGCAGCAGGCCAAAGCCCTGCGGGTTTTCCATCGCAAAGCTGCTGACCGCCAGATGTTTCGGGTTATTCAGCGGACGCCAGATCCACTCACCGTTACCGGCATGAATAGACAGACCGTTGGAGTCATGCAGTTCCGGGCGGAAGTTGGTTGCCGGTGACGGCTGGTTCGGCCCAAACAGGAACATACTGGTCAGCGGAGCGACGCCCAGTTTGCCCACTTTGTCACGCAGGTAAACCTTAGACTGCACGTCAACGACCGTGTCACGACCAGGCATAATCACAAAGCGATAGGCACCGGTTGCGCGTGGGGAATCCAGCAGCGCATAAATAGTCAGACGTTTGTCCGTTGGTTTTGGACGCTCAATCCAGAACTCGCGGAAACGCGGGAACTCTTCACCTGATGGCAGCGCGGTATCAATAGCCAGACCGCGCGCAGAAAGCCCGTACACCTGCCCCGCGCCAATCACGCGGAAGTAGCTGGCGCCAAGCATGCTAACGATTTCGTCGTTTTTATCTTTGCTGTTGATCGGGTAAAGCACCTTGAAGCCTGCGAAGCCCAGGTCTTTCACCGTATCTTTGTCGTGCTGCACATTGCCAAAATTGAAGTAATCCGGGCTGTACTTGATCTTACGTACCGCGGTCGCCGTCACTTCATTGATGGCAACAGGCGTGTCGAAGTACATACCCTGATGATAAAATTCAAGCTTGAACGGGGTTTTAACGTTGTTCCAGTACGCTTTATCGTGGTTGAACTGGATCTGCTGATAGTCCGCATACTTCATGTCGCGGAAAACGGAGGGCAGGTTACTTTTCGGCGCTTCGTAGCTCTTGCCTGCCATCGATTTTGCCTGTTTTGCGACATCGTCGATGTTAAAGGCCAGTGCCGATGAGGTATACAGTGATAACACCACCGCAACACCCAACCAACGCATTTTCATCATCTGTGGTTTATGTTTCATAATAAGTAAGCACTTCCCCCTTTGTGTGCTTATATCGATCCGATCCATTTTAATGGAAACTCAGGCAATCCGACAACATAATCACTGCTTTGTTCAGCTGCTGGCTCATGGATTAAGCAAATGAAAGAACCCGTTATTCACTTTGCGTGCTTATCCTGGAGACAGTGTGTCGGTCTTGGTGTAGGGTTGGCGTCGAATGTAACCATTATGAGCCTTAGGGATAAGGCGAAAAGTCTGAGAATGCGCAACGTTATATGAGCACAACACCGATACAACGGGAATATTTCCTCGACTCGATCCGGGCATGGCTGATGCTATTGGGGATCCCCTTTCATATTTCACTGATTTACTCCAGCCACACGTGGCATGTTAATAGCCAGATGCCCTCCTGGTGGCTGACGCTTTTTAATGACTTTATTCACGCCTTCCGCATGCAGGTGTTTTTTGTCATCTCCGGCTATTTCTCGTACATGCTTTTTTTACGCTATCCGCTTAAGCGCTGGTGGAAAGTGCGCGTGGAGCGCGTAGGTATTCCCATGTTAACCGCCATACCGCTCCTGACGCTGCCGCAGTTCATTATGCTGCAATACGTTAAAGGCAAGGCGGAGAACTGGCCGAATCTGTCGCTGTATGAAAAGTACAACACGCTGGTCTGGGAGCTGGTGTCTCACCTCTGGTTCCTGCTGGTTCTGGTGGTGCTGACCACGGTCAGTCTGGTGATTTTCAGCCGCTTGCGCCGTCATCTCAGCACGACAGCAGACTCTTTCTTCGCTAACGTCACGCTGGGCAAACTGTCGGTGCTCTTCTTACTGTTGGGGATCGCCTATGCCGCGGTGAGACGCACGCTGTTTATTGTCTATCCACCGATACTGAGCGACGGCCTGTTTAATTTTGTGGTGATGCAGTCGCTGTTCTACATTCCGTTCTTTTTAATTGGCGCGCTGGCCTTTATTCATCCGAGGCTTAAAGCGCTGTTTACCACCCCGTCACCGTGGTGCGCGGTGGGTGCGGCCATTGCCTTCGTGGCCTACCTGGTGAACCAGCGCTACGGGAGCGGCGACGCCTGGATGTATGAAACGGAAAGCGTGATCACCATGCTGTTGGGCTTGTGGATGGTGAACGTAGTGTTCGCGCTCGGGCACCGTTTGCTGAACTTTAAGTCCAGCCGCGTGACCTACTTCGTCAATGCCTCACTGTTTATCTATCTGGTGCACCACCCGTTGACGCTGTTCTTCGGGGCATACATCACGCCGCATATCGCATCCAATACGCTGGGCTTCTTTACCGGGCTGGTGTTTGTGGTGGGGATTGCCGTCGTACTCTACGAGATCCATCTGCGGATCCCTCTTCTGCGCTTTCTGTTTTCAGGAAAACCTCAGCCGAAAGCCGCCTGAGCAGCGCGGCGCACTCACGGTGCGCCGCCTTCGCTTCAGCTCTCCAGCTCTTGTCTGCGCTGAGTCAAAAGCCGCTGATAAAGATGCGTGGTGTCTTCATCGAAGCAGACAAAAATCACCTTCTCTGGCAGCGGTTTAAGCGACAAATAGCGGTAAACCGTTTCGACGGCGATGGTCGCCGCTGCCGCCTTAGGATATCCATACACGCCGGTGCTGATGGCCGGGAACGCCATCGTTTTATAGCCGTTGTCGGCGGCAAGCCGCAGACAGTTTCGGTATGCCTCCTCCAGAAGGCTCGCTTCATGCTGGTCTCCGCCGTGCCACACGGGCCCGACAGCATGAATCACCGCTTTGGCAGGAAGGTTGCCCGCCAGCGTAATCACCGCATGGCCCGGTGGGCATTCACCCTGTTGCTGACGCACCATTTTACAGGCTTCCAGTAACTGCGGTCCGGCAGCCCGGTGAATAGCGCCGTCTACGCCTCCTCCCCCCATCAGGGAAGGATTGGCCGCATTGACGATGACATCGACATGAACTGTCGTAATATCGCCATGAATAACTTCAATTTGCGGTTTCATAAAGCCCCTCTGCTGCCCGCCTTTTTTATAAGTGTATCGCAGAGGGGTTATTGAGAAAAACGATAGGCATAAAACCGCGCCCACCGGCGGGCGCTCACGGGTATTAACGGTACTGGATCTGAACAACCGCGAGCGTTTTTTCAGGATTCAGGTACGTCATATTCACTGTCGCCAGGCCGGAAGCCGTCGCCTTGCCGTCCAGCGCGTCGCCGTAACTCACCATACGCGTTTGCATACGATTTTTTTCCGGACACGACACCGCCAGCTGCCGCTGCTGCTGGGTAACTTCGCAAGGGTCAGCAACGATTGCGCCGCGAAAGTGAATAACGCCGCCCTGCGCGAGCGTGGCCGAATAAGCTGGAGCGATAAATGCCGAAACAAGCAGGCCCAGACCTGAAATAAGATGTGCAAAAGAGTGGGTCACGATATGTACTCCTCAATGAAAATCGTCCATGAGGGGCAAACGCGCTTCATTATGCAAACGAAGGCTGACGTTACGGAACCTAACAACGCAGTTCCTGATAACAGCTTAGTTCAACGGCAAATATTCACAATGCATTGATTTCATGAATATTTACAGCGCACCCCCGGCTGGCGACCACTGCTGTGATAAATGAAGCGCTTTTCCATCCGTGACGGTGACAACGATGTTGATCGTGTCTTCCGCAGAAATAGTTAAACTCAACCGCGTTAAATCAATCGGCTGATTAGCGGGAATAAAAAGGGTATTTTGCTGTCGCGAAGCACTTTGCCCACTCTGCCCTTCCTTCAAAGAGAGGATCTGGACCTGACAATCACACGGTTCCGTCAAAATGACCTGCGGAATAATGGTCGTCATATTTCCCTGCTGTGACGTTTGAAAGGTTATCTGGCCGGAAAGCGCGGCAAGGAGAATGAAGGTATTCATGAGGAACTCCCGAAAAAAAACAGGGCATCGGCCCTGTTTTTTTGTAGTACAGATTTCAGTATCAGTACTGATGCGCTGTCGCGTGGTTACCAAAGCCGATCTGGGTAACGTTGACGGTGGAGTTAGACGCCGTCTGGTCTACGAGCGCACCGTTAAGGCCGCCGTACTGGCTAACATTCATAACGGATTTTTTGCTGTTCCACTGATCGAGTGTCGCACTGTTGCCAAAGCCGTTCTGGGTCAGGTTGATTTTGCTGTCGTCAGAACCCTGACCGACATCAGCCCCGTTACCGCCACCGGTCTGGCTAATATTAAGAACGGAATTTCTGGCATCTGTCTGCAACGCCAGCGCGGAGTTACCGCCACCGTTCTGATAAATATTCAGGGTTGAATTTGGACCACTGTTTCCGCCCTGGCCATGACCGTGTCCATGACCCCATCCGCCCTGATTAATGATACCAGCCATAGCACTACCAGAAACGACGATTGCTGCAAGTGCTGCCACTTTGATAAATTTCATGGTAAACCCCCATCGGATTGATTAACGTCGTCGCGAAATAGCTAGCGCTGAATAACGCGAATTGCCATCTGCGACTGTTTCTGCACTACAACTGCGGTTTTCTGCGTACCGTACTGCGTAATATTTGCTCTATTACCCGACCCTTTCTGGATAATTTTCGCACTATTACCATATCCATCCTGCGTAATACCTGCATCGTTCCCGTTACCGCTCTGATCGATCCAGGCAATATTGTAAGTCCCTGATTGATCAACTCTCGCTCTGTTGCCTGCCCCATCCTGAGAAATGACGGACAAGAGTTTAGAACCTTCCTGGCGAAGCTGAGCGTCATTAAATACACCCTGTTGACCAATAATGGCTGCCTGATTTAATGATGAATAACTTAATTCATTAACCGCAAAATTATATTCAGCGTTTGCTAAATCTGAATTCGCGGCGGTTACAAATCCAGGCGCACCCAGTAATGTAAACATCAAAAATAACGATGTGTTTTTCATGTTGTCACCCTGGACCCGGCTACCTGAAAACACCCTGATCGTATTTCGTATTAAACGACTCGTTTTTGTTAACGCGTCGTTACGGTGAAGAGTATGTCCGCTGAAACATTTTAAATATCTCACCCGCGCGGCTTATTTTTATTTTTCAGGTCACCACAAAGTTGTAATTTGCACCATAAAAGGCATGACTCAGGGCGTTTTTATTTTTTATGAAATATTTATGCGCGAAATGTTGTACAACGGCGAGACAGCCGTCCATGTCCCTTCCCGCGTTGTTTAAGCGTAACGCCAGGATGAGATTTTCTTCAGGGCGTGACACAAGGCGAGTTTTCTTAAGCCAGAAAAACCAGAACGGCATGACTTAGAAAGTATCAGTTACTCATACCTGGGTACAAACTAAAAAAAAATAATAAATACTTATAAATATTAACTGGTTAATTATATTTGTATGATTTTTAAAATCTATGCACTACTATTTCCATGTACAACTTTCATATCAAATAGCAACATTCAAAATCTGCAATTTTCACAAATTAATATTGATTTTTACATCTTGTTACATGATTAACACTTGCTTTAAAATTCGTAAAAGCTAGATTGAAATTAGATGTACGAAATTGGTTTTATATTTACCTCCCTGTGGAGGTTATGTTCTGATTCTACACACAGCAGTGCAACATCTGTCAGTACTTCTGGTGCCCTCTTCTTTACAGAGAGGGCGGCTGTCAGGTGCCAATAATAAGTGGGGTTTCATCATGTATAATGAAGTCCATAGTTTACATGGTCATACATTACTGTTGATCACAAAACCTTCTCTGCAAGCGACAGCTTTATTACAACATTTAAAGCAATCTCTATCAATGAACGGGAAATTGCATAATATTCAACGTTCTTTTGATGATATTGTGCCTGGCAGCATCATTCTGTTTGATATGATGGAAGCCGATAAAAAGCTTATCCATTACTGGCAAGATAACTTAAGCAGGAAAAACAATAATATCCGCGTGTTATTATTGAATACGCCTGATGAATATCCTTTCCGAGATATTGAAAGCTGGCCGCATATCAATGGCGTGTTCTACGTCACTGAAGAAGAGGTTCGGGTGGTAGATGGTCTGCAAGGCATATTGCGCGGCGAATGCTATTTCTCGCAAAAGCTGGCCAGCTACCTCATCACGCACTCCGGAAATTACCGCTATAACAGTTCGGAATCAGCGCTGCTCACCCACCGTGAGAAAGAGATCCTGAACAAATTACGCATTGGTGCTTCAAATATTGAAATCGCCCGTTCGTTATTTATCAGCGAAAATACGGTAAAGACGCACCTTTATAATCTTTTCAAGAAGATAGCTGTTAAAAACCGAACTCAGGCGGTTTCATGGGCAAACGATAACCTCAGGCGTTAATCACATGAAGCGCACGTTGAGTTGGATCGCCGCAGCGAGTCTCCTGCTCGCTGCAGGGAACCTGCAGGCCGTTGAGGTCGAAGTTCCCGGATTGTTAACTGACCACACTGTCTCATCGATCGGGCACAGTTTTTACCGGGCCTTCAGCGATAAATGGGACAGTCCTTACACGGGTAATTTAACAATCAACGAGCGGCCCAGTGCACGATGGGGAAGCTGGATAACCATAACGGCCAATCAGGACGTTATTTATCAAACGTTTTTATTCCCCTCGAAAACAGACTTCGAAAAAAACGTAGCCTTAGCACTGGCTCAAACTGAAGACGCTATTAATCGCCTGCAAATAGATAAAGCCCTATTAAGCACCAGCGATTTAGCAAAAGATGAGTTCTAGCGAACCGATATGCGGAGGCTGTCATGCGTATTGCATATGCAGTTGTTTCAATCATGCTTATTGCTCCCCTGAGCTGGGCCGGAAATATGACCTTCCAGTTCCGTAACCCTAACTTTGGCGGTAACCCCAACAACGGTGCCTTTCTGCTGAATCAAGCTCAGGCACAAAACTCCTATAAAGATCCGAGCTTTCAGGATTTTACCGTTGATACCCCTTCCGCACTGGATAACTTCACCCAGGCTATCCAGTCGCAGATTTTAGGGGGATTGCTGACCAACATTAATACCGGCAAACCCGGCCGAATGATGACCAACGACTTTATCGTCGACATCGCCAACAGGGACGGACAGCTCCAGTTGAATGTGACCGATCGTAAAACCGGAAAAACTTCCACCATCGAGGTTTCCGGCCTGCAAAATAATTCAACTGACTTTTAAACAATAGCTAAATAAGGACAACGACCATGCAGCGCTTCCTGATATTTGTTGCAGTGTGCTTATTGAGCGGTTGTTTAACTGCTCCGCCTAAAGAAGCTGCAAAACCCACATTAATGCCGCGGGCCCAAAGTTACCGTGATTTAACCCATTTGCCTTCACCTACGGGCAAGATATTTGTCTCGGTATACAACATTCAGGATGAAACCGGACAATTTAAGCCTTATCCGGCAAGTAACTTCTCCACCGCGGTGCCGCAAAGCGCCACCGCCATGCTGGTGACTGCACTTAAAGATTCGCACTGGTTTATTCCGCTGGAACGCCAGGGGCTTCAGAACCTGTTAAATGAACGAAAAATCATTCGTGCCGCACAGGAGAATGGCACCGTTGCGGACAATAACCGGATGCCTCTGCAGTCTCTGGCCGCCGCAAACGTGATGATTGAAGGGTCGATTATCGGTTACGAGAGCAACGTGAAATCGGGTGGCGTGGGCGCGCGCTACTTCGGTATCGGCGCAGATACCCAGTACCAGCTCGACCAAATTGCGGTTAACCTGCGCGTCGTGAACGTCAGTACCGGTGAAGTGCTCTCTTCGGTCAACACCAGCAAAACGATATTGTCTTATGAAGTTCAGGCTGGGGTATTCCGATTTATTGATTACCAGCGCCTGCTGGAGGGAGAAATTGGCTACACCTCTAACGAACCGGTCATGATGTGTCTGATGTCAGCCATTGAAACCGGCGTGATCTTCTTAATCAACGATGGTATCGATCGCGGGCTGTGGGATCTGCAAAACAAAGCGGACGTGCAGAACCCGATCCTGGTGAAATACCGTGATATGTCGGTGCCTCCGGAATCCTGACGGGCAGCGCATAAAAAAGGCGAGATGATTATCTCGCCTTTTTTTTATTCACTCACCGCGGTGATGTTTTGCGTTTTTTCCCGTCGCGCCGCCAGCCAAAGACCGCTGTTCTTCATGGCGTAGCCAAACAGCAGCCCCAGCGCCAGGGAAGGAACCACCAGCTTCCAGTCCCCCTGCCCGGCAAAGGTTGCGCAGGCCCCCATAAAGGTTCCCGGCACAAACGACAGCAGCAGATGCTTCGCCTGGATGCACATCAGGAAGGCAACGACACCCGTCATGACGTACCCCAGCATCTCCAGATGCGGCGCCAGCGCGCTGCCTTTCATGATGACCAGCGCCCAGATAACGCCGCTCATCAGCGTGCAGCCTGAGATAAAGAGCCCTTTCAGCCCGCCCTGAGGACAGGCGAAATAGGCCGTGCAACCCAGGAAGCCAGCCCAGCTTAACAGACCGAGAGACACCGCTACCCATCCCCAAATACCGGAGAGGATGCCCGTCGTGATTGCAATACAAAGTAATATGTTCATGGCGCGCATCTTAGCAGAAGCGCGCCATAGAAATGAGATCAGAAGCACATTACGTGCAAGTTGAAATGTATCGTTGCAGGATTTTTGTGATTTACATCACTCCTCGTTCTCTTCTTCCAGTTCATCCCACATTGCTGCAATGGCGTCACGCGTCAGCGGGGCCAGCGTTCGCCAGAACGGAGAGGTGGCATGGGCTTCCACTTTACCCAGGAAGGTCCCCACCCACGGCAGCAGATACGTTTCGAAAAGGATCCCGATGGCCTCATTTTCATCGTCGCCAGCGTTGTCTTCGATCCAGGACGCGGCCAGCAGCAGCGTACCGATATGATCGGCTGGGGTATCGCTCAGGGGCATCCCGCGTTCTGAAAGGAATGCCCGCACTTCCGCTTCGGTCGCGACTTCCTGCCAGGCGGAACGATACGGCGACACGCGGCACTCTTCGCCCACGAACAGAGCATTGTAGTCCGTTGAGATCTGCTGCATATCGCAGCTTTTCTGCAGGCGCTCCAGTAACTCATCCTGTTCCAGCGGCCAGTTCTGCGCCAGTTTACCTTCGCGAATCAGCGTAAACAGCGGCACCAGCAGCGGGTCCTGCGGCTGGCGGTAATACAGGGAGCCCAGCACGCGGCAAAGGATGGAAAATTCATTCATTGTTTTATTCCGTTATTCAATTAAAGATCGGCAAATTCATCAATCGGCGCCATGCCGCGCGACTCGAGGAAATCAAGCATACGACGCGGCGTGACGTTCAGGATGCGCTCTTCCGGGAAATCCACATCCTGCAATATTTTCAGGCACTCGCTAAAATCCCCCAGCGTGAAGGCCGTGTGCGAATCAGAGCCCAGCGCCACCATGCCACCCGCATCACGCACGGCGGCAGCCACTTCGCGACAGTTGGCTTCACTGCCTTTACGCGAGTGCACGAACGAGGAGTTGTTAATCTCCAGCGCCACGCGGTGTTTCGCCGCGGCCTGCGCCACGGCCTGAATATCAATCGGGTATTTCGGATTGCCCGGATGGCTGATGATGTGCACATTGCCGCTGGCAATAGTGGCAATCATCGCCGCGGTATTGGTCTCTTTATCCTGCGGCGGGAAAACCGGCTCATGGAAGCCGGCAAGGATCAGATCTAAGGAGGTCAGCATCGGGCCGGTACAGTCAATTTCACCGTCGGTGTTTTTGATGTTCGCCTCAATGCCGCGCAGTATCCCAATGCCGTCCACCAGACGTGGCCAGATACGCATATTCACAAAATGCCAGTAGTGCGGCGCATCCGCCATATCCGGGCCGTGATCGGTTATCGCGAACAGCTTGATGCCCTTAAGCTTCGCCTGGGCGATATAATCATGGAGGTTGCTATACGCGTGGGTGCTGGCGACGGTGTGCATATGCAGGTCAACGGGATACATCTTTCTCTCCTCTGCGTTTTTTCCAAAGGATAGCAGTTATCAGCGGCGAATATTAGCAAAAACCCGGCGAACGCCGGGTTTCTCTCAGTAGCCGCGCTGTCGGTCGACCTGTCCGGTGACCGGGTTACCCTTCTCTATTTCACCGATCGTGTGCGAGATATAGGCCACTGCCTCGGCAGGTCGCGTCACGGCGGCAACGTGCGGAGTCATTGCCACGCGCGGGTGTCGCCACAGCGGGCTTTCCTCCGGCAGCGGCTCACGGCTGTAGACATCCAGCATGGCGCCTTTAAGCTTCCCGCTATCCAGCGCCTTCAGCAGATCCGGCTCGACCAGATGCACGCCGCGCGCCAGGTTCATCAGGTAGCTCTGGTCGTCCAGCTGGTTGAGCAGGCCTTCATTGATAATCCCCACCGTTTCCGCCGTATTGGGCAGCAGGTTAATCAGCACACGCGTGCCGTTCAGGAAGGCCGGAAGCTCATCGGTTCCGGCAAAGCTCTCAACGCCCGGATAGTCTTTACGGCTGCGGCTCCAGCAGCGCAGCGGGAAGCCCCACGGCGCGAGCGCTTCAGCCACTTTCGAACCCAGCACGCCTGCGCCGAGGATACCAACGGTAAACGCTTCGCGCGGATATTCAGGCAGCGGCTCCCAGCGGGATTGCTGCTTAAGCGCCTGATAGTCATCAAAACGGCGGAACCAGTGCAGCACCTGGCTGACGGCATACTCCTGCATTTGCTGGCCCATACCGGTATCTTCCAGGCGGAACAGAGGAATATCTTCCGGCAGCATTTCAGGGTGTGCTTTCAGCTTGCTCAGAATGGAATCCACGCCGGCTCCAAGCGCGAACACGGCCTTCAGCTTACGGCCCTGGAGCATTTCTACCGGCGGATGCCAGACCAGCGCGTAGTCAGCATGTTCGTTATCGCCCCGCTTCCACTCACGAACGCGAGCGCCCGGCAGTGCCGCAGAAAGTGCCTTAATCCAGTAAGCCGTATCAAAAGTGGGGTGATAGAAGAGTATATCCATAGTCAATCCTGCCTTTTATTGCGCTGATTTATTTTGCTTTTTAACTGGACGGTCAGCATAGCAAATTTCTTGCGCGACCGTGTTGTTGATAAAAAAGACGCTTTCAGCACATTTAAGAATCATGTTGCCTGAAGTTTGTCTAAACGCGCTAAATTACTGAAAAAGTGGGTTGACGGCAGTTCGGCTTTTCCTTACATTAGCGCCCGTCCCAGCAACAACGGGATGACAATATGGTGAGGTGTCCGAGTGGCTGAAGGAGCACGCCTGGAAAGTGTGTATACGGCAACGTATCGGGGGTTCGAATCCCCCCCTCACCGCCATATTCAAGATGAGAGCTCGTACGAAAGTACGGGCTTTTTTCTTTTATATTCTCCTTAAGGGGGGATGAGAACCCGCGACCGGGGTTCGACAACTGGCGCAGCCAGTTGGACAGACTGTGAGCAAAGCGAACAGGCTGCCCGCAGGGCGAGCGAAGCGAGTCAATCCCCCCCTCACCGCCATATTCAAGATGAGAGCTCGTACGAAAGTACGGGCTTTTTTCTTTTATATTCTCGTAAGGGGGGGATGAGAACCCCCGACCGGGGTTCGACAACTGGCGCAGCCAGTTGGACAGACTGTGAGCAAAGCGAACAGGCTGCCCGCAGGGCGAGCGAAGCGAGTCAATCCCCCCCGGTGCTATATTCAGCTCGGTGCGGCCTGAGCGCCTCACCCTAACCCTCTCCCAAAAGGGCCAAGGGGATCGTTACTCCTCCACCATCCGCGCATACTCTTCAGTAAGAAAATCCACCAGCGTTCTGACGGACGGCAGCAAACCTCTCCTGGAAGGATAAACAGCGTGAATCACTTCCCGTCGGGGTTCCCATGCGTCCAGCACCCTTACCAGTTCCCCGGATGCCAGCTGATCCTTGACCATCAAAATCGGCAGCTGCACCACGCCCACCCCCGCCATCGCCGCTTCACGCAGCGCCAGCATGTCGGTGGTAATAAAGCGCGGCGTGTAATGAATCGCGGCTTTCGCTCCCTCCGGCCCGCTCAGCTCCCATCTGTGCAGCTGTTTTCCCACCCCCATGCTCAAACCCGGCCACTCGCTAAGCTCAGAGGGCACGGCAGGGTGACCCATCCGCTCAATCAGCGCAGGGCTCGCCACCAGGCAGTGTCCCCTGTCTGCCAGCACTCTTAACACCAGGTCGCTGTCATCAAACGGACGTGGACGAACGCGGATCGCCACGTCGATGCCCTCACCTACCAGATCAACCCTTCGGTTTGTGGCCTCAAGCTGAAGATTGATCCCCGGATAGCGCGCCATAAACCGCGCCAGCATGGGCCCCACGTGCACGTGCAGCAAGGTGACCGGACAAGTGATCCTGACCACGCCGCGTGGCTCGGCCTGCAACGCCGCCACCGCCTCTTCCGCAGCTTCGGCCTCTACCAGCATGGCTTTACAGTGCTGATAGAACGTCTGCCCCACTTCTGTCACCGTAAACTGCCGGGTGGTGCGCTGGATCAACCGCACGCCAAGGCGCTCTTCCAGCTGGGCAATCCGGCGGCTCAGTTTTGACTTGGGCTGATCGAGCGCCCGACCCGCCGCCGCAAATCCACCATGGTCCACCACCTTCACAAACCACGCGAAATCATTGAGATCCTGCATACGCCCTCATCGTTCCATATTCAGAACAGTGAATGTCATTTTCACTATCTACCGGGATATTAACCCTGAATATAAGCTAATTACATCAACAGAACATCAGGAGTTCATTATGAAAAACGTAACAGGCGTTTATACCGCACCTCGTCCGCACTGGGTCGGTGACGGTTTCCCGGTTCGTTCAATGTTTTCTTACCAGACGCACGGCGAGCCGCTGAGCCCGTTTCTGCTGCTGGACTATGCCGGACCGTACACCTTCCCGGCGGACGGCGCGAAACGCGGCGTGGGCGAGCATCCTCATCGCGGCTTTGAAACGGTGACCATCGTTTACGCCGGCGAAGTAGAGCATCGCGACTCCACCGGCAGAGGCGGCGTTATTGGCCCCGGCGACGTGCAGTGGATGACGGCGGGCGCAGGCATCCTGCACGAGGAGTTCCACTCCAGCGCCTTCGCGCAGAAAGGCGGTGAACTAAAAATGATGCAGCTATGGGTCAACCTGCCCGCCAAAGACAAAATGGCGACGCCCGGCTACCAGAGCATCACCAAAGCGGATATCCCGGTGGTCACGCTGCCGGATAACAGCGGCACGCTGCGGGTCATCGCCGGTCGCCTTGAGGACGTGACGGGCCCGGCCCATACCTTCTCACCGCTGAACGTCTGGGACATCGCGCTTAACCAGGGCAGCCATCTGACGCTCAACCAGCCCGAAGGCTGGAGCACGGCGCTGGTGGTACTTGAGGGCAGCGTAACGGTGAACGGCACCACGCCAGCGGGTGAAGCGCAGCTGGTTGTGCTAAGTCAGAGCGGTGAAAAGCTGCATCTGGAAGCGAACAGCGACGCGAAATTGCTGCTGATGGCCGGTGAGCCGCTGAATGAACCGATTGTGGGCTACGGCCCGTTTGTGATGAACAGTAAAACCGAGATCGCGGAAGCCATTCGTGATTTCAACTCCGGCCGCTTTGGCCAGATCTGAACGTAATTAAGGAGCGCAATATGTCTACCCCTGCAAACTTCAACGGTGAACGTCCCGTCATTGACGTCAATGATGCCGTTATGCTGCTTATCGACCACCAGAGCGGGCTGTTCCAGACCGTCGGCGACATGCCCATGCCGGAGCTGCGCGCCCGTGCGGCGGCGCTGGCAAAGATCGCCACGCTGGCGAAGATCCCGGTGATCACCACCGCCTCCGTTCCACAGGGACCGAACGGCCCGCTTATCCCGGAGATCCACGCCAACGCGCCGCATGCGCAGTATGTGGCCCGCAAAGGTGAGATCAACGCCTGGGATAACCCGGAATTCGTGGCGGCGGTAAAAGCTACCGGTCGCAAGACGTTAATTATTGCAGGCACGATCACCAGCGTCTGCATGGCCTTCCCGTCCATCAGCGCGGTGGCGGACGGATATAAAGTGTTTGCGGTGATTGATGCCTCCGGCACCTACAGCAAAATGGCGCAGGAGATCACCCTGGCCCGCGTGGTCCAGGCAGGCGTGGTGCCGATGGATACCGCCGCTGTGGCCTCTGAGATCCAGCGAACCTGGAACCGTGAAGATGCGGCTGAATGGGCTGAGGTATACACCCACATCTTCCCGGCCTACCAGCTGCTGATCGAAAGCTACGGCAAAGCGCAGGAGGTGGTGAAAAACAGCGAAGTGCTCGATTCGCAGCGCTAATCCTGCGCTGTGCGTCATAAGCTGATTAAGGCTTAACCGAACAAGCACGAATGCAGAAAATCTGCTTGACCGCTTTCGCGCAACTCCCTATAGTAGCGCCCCGTTGCCCCCCAAGCGGTCAGGCAGCAAAACAATATGGTGAGGTGTCCGAGTGGCTGAAGGAGCACGCCTGGAAAGTGTGTATACGGCAACGTATCGGGGGTTCGAATCCCCCCCTCACCGCCATATTTGAAGAAGAGCTCGCATGAAAATGCGGGCTTTTTTTTCGCATATTGCACGCCTGTGGGGGGATGAGAACCCCCGACTGGGGTTCGACAACTGGCGCAGCCAGTTGGACAGACTGTGAGCAAAGCGAACAGGCTGCCCGCAGGGCGAGCGAAGCGAGTCAATCCCCCCCGTAGCCATATGCAACTCGGTGCGGCCTGAGACCCTAACCTTCTCCCCAGGAGCTGAGGGTTCCCCACAAATTAATGCTAGCACTGAACAATCCCCTCGCCCCTTTGGGGAGAGGGTTAGGGTGAGGGAAACATACGGCTGTGGTGGTCATTCCCTTCACTTTATGTTCCCTGCTACTCTGTAACGACATGACCGGTGAACGTGCCAGGGTGGCTCAGTCGCCACCACCCTGGCGACCCGGGCTCCCGGCGGTAAATCGCCGCTTCGCGGTGCCCTCGGCTTATTCCTTCCGGCTTATCGGGTACGGGCGGAGGTAACGTCCCTGTAAAGCCCGCCCTCTCGGCGCATCCCTGCGCCTCGCCCCGGCCTGCAGGAAACGCCTCAGCGATTTACAGCCGGACCAGAGCATCGCTGAAAGCCTTAAATCGTTCTGAAACAACGTTAATGCTTCTGCTTAAAAATTACTGGGGATCTCTCACCCCCAGGCGAGAGGGAATAAAATGCACATAAAACAAAGCCCGGTTTCCCGGGCCTTGAACACAACAGCAAACTCAGTAATACGCTTGCAGCGTGCGCTGACAGAGCGCCGAGCGCACGCAGTCCTCTTTGGTGAAACGAACCACCCCAATCATCTCATCTTCCTCAAAACGTGACATGGCGTCGCTCAGTCCGGACTTCACGCCCGACGGCAGGTCACACTGGGTAATATCGCCGTTGACGATAACCGTCACGTTCTCCCCGAGGCGCGTTAAAAACATCTTCATTTGCGCAGCGGTCACGTTCTGAGCCTCGTCAAGAATAACGACCGCATTTTCAAATGTACGTCCGCGCATATAGGCGAACGGCGCGATTTCCACCTTGCCAATCTCTGGTCGCAGGCAGTACTGCATAAAGGATGCACCCAGTCTCTTCACCAGCACGTCATAGACGGGCCTGAAGTACGGAGCAAACTTCTCCGAAATATCGCCGGGCAGGAAGCCGAGATCTTCATCAGCTTGCAGTACAGGACGGGTAACAATAATGCGCTCCACGTCCTTATGGATCAGTGCTTCCGCTGCTTTGGCTGCACTGATCCAGGTTTTCCCGCATCCGGCTTCACCGGTTGCAAAGATGAGCTGTTTACTCTCGATAGCATTCAGGTAGTGCGCCTGAGCCTCATTGCGCGCCACAATTGGAGAATTATCACGGCTGTCTCTGGCCATGCCAATTGCTTCTACGCCACTCATCTGCACAAGCGAGGTGACCGATTCTTCTTCACGCTGTTTATGGCTACGTGAGTCCCGTCTCAGCACACGTTTTGCTTCGCGACGAGCTTTGATCACTGCTTTTTGTCTTCCCATGGATAGCACCTTGAGTTGTTGGTATTCATCACACGCGCCAGCTTCGGCACGATTATGCGCACGAACATCAGAGGGTTGGCTTCCTTGTAAGCCATTGCTTGCTTTATCAGATGACGATACAGAACGGCTACGCGCACCGGTCTGCACGTCGGTCGAATCAGATTCTTGAGGTGTGGGGGAGAATTTAGTGGTGAGGAAATCGCTGCCGGAGTCTGAGCCTCCGCGCCGGGTGCTGCGGTTGTTATGTTTACCTTGTCCAGTACAGGACGCAACCATTCGCGATCTCCATAGTGATTCAGCATCACTGCCGGGAACTACCGCTGTCTTATCTTAAGTACATCAGGAGTTATCATAAATGCAACATTTATTTTACCTGAATGCAACTTTTAAGACTGTTCCTGCAGCGGAATCAGTCTTATATATGAATATTACAGAAATATAACAATAAGATAGTCATATGAAAAAATAATGTCCCCGCGAACTATCGCAGGGACGATTATCAGGCTTCCATCAGACCTTGTGCGAGATACGCGCCAGCATCGCGCGCGCCGGGCAGGGCAAAGAAATAGCCGCCGCCGATGGGCTTAATGTACTCTTCCAGCGCTTCGCCGTTTAACCGCTTCTGCACGGTCAGGAAGCCTTTCTCCAGATCGTGCTGATAGCAGACGAACAGCAGCCCCATATCAAGCTGGCCGGAATTGGTCACGCCCAGCGAATAGCTGTAGCCACGGCGCATCATCAGGCTGGACTGCGTCTCTTTGGTGCGCGGGTTGGCAAGGCGAATATGGCTGTCGAGCGCGATAACGTCGCCATCCGGGTCGTTCGCGTAGTCCGGCACATCATGCTCGTGCTTCATGCCCAGCGGCGCCCCGCTCTGCTTGTCGCGGCCAAAAATCGTCTGCTGCTCTTTCAACGGTGTGCGGTCCCAGAACTCCACGTGGAACTGAATAATGCGCACAGCCTGGTAGCTGCCGCCCACCGCCCATGCGGGTTCCCCCTGATCTGCCGTCACCCACACCACGTCTTTCATCAGCGCCGCATCGCTGCTGTCCGGGTTGGCCGTGCCGTCCTTAAAGCCCAGCAGGTTAACCGGCGTCTCTTTGCCTTTGCTGCGGGCGGCGTGGTCAGAGATAAACCCTTCCCGCTTCCAGCGCACGCTCAGCAGATCCGGCGTGTGCTTGATGATATCGCGCAGGGCGTGGATCACCGTGTCCTGAGTATTGGCACAAATCTGCAGGAGCAGATCGCCGTGGCACAGCGCCGCGTCGAGGGAGTCATTCGGGAAGCGCGTCATCTTCTGCAGCGCGTTCGGCTTCTGTTTTGCCAGGCCGTAGCGGCCGTCAAACAGCGACTCCCCTACCGACACGGTAATGGTCAGGTTATCCGGCGCGATAAACGCCCCGAGGATACCGGAATCCATCGGCGGCAGGCGCGGGTTCGGCGTATCCGGTGCCGGCCCGCCCGCGGTAAGAAACGCGATGCGCGCCGTCAGCAGGCGGAACAGACGCTCCAGATCCGCCTTATCGCTGGCCAGCGAATCAAAGGCCACCAGCATCATGGAAGCCTGCTGCGGCGTGAGAATACCCGCCTGGTGCGCGCCATAAAACGGCTGGGTCTCCATCCGGGCATCCGGCGAGAGCGTACCGGGCGCGCTCTGCGGTTTCGCCGCATGTGCCACCGGGCAACCTCCCGCCAGGGCAAACGCGCCGCCCAGCGCCCCTACCCCTTTTAACAAACGACGTCGGGAAGGTTCCGCCACGTCGAATTCTTCGTGCTTGTTCATCGTGCTTAGTCCAGACCCAGTACGCCGCGCAGCAAGGAGAGATCTTCCGCTAGCGTCGTAATCGGGCCTTTCAGCGCGTTACGGTCGGCGTCGGTCAGCTTGTCGTAGGTTTCGAACCCGTCTTTGGTACGGTACTTCGCCAGGATGGTATCGACCTTTTTGAAGTTGGCATCTACTTTCGCCAGCAGTTCGCCGTTCTCTTTCTGCAGCTGAGGACGCAGCAGCTCGACAATCTTCTGCGCACCGTCGACGTTGGCCTGGAAGTCCCACAGGTCGGTATGGCTGTAGCGATCTTCTTCACCGCTGATTTTGCTCGCGGCCACTTCTTCAATCAGACCGGCCGCGCCGCCCACCACCTTCGACGGCGGGAAGGCAAGCTCGCTGATGCGCTTTTGCAGCTCCAGCACGTCGGTGTTCAGCTGCCCGGCGTATTTCTCCATTCCTTTGGTGGAGTTATCGCCAAACAGGGCTTTTTCCAGACGGTGGAAGCCGGTGAATTTCGGATCGGCGGCCTTCTGCTCGTAGTCATCTTCGCGGGCATCAATGCTGCCGTCGAGGTCAGAGAACAGCTCGGCAATCGGCTCGATGCGCTCGTAGTGCTGACGGGTTGGCGCGTACAGGGATTTCGCTTTTTCGATATCGCCCGCTTTCACGGCGTCGGTGAAGGCTTTGGTGCCCGTGACCAGGTCCGCCGTCTCTTTGGTGACGTAGGCTTTATAGGCGGTGATAGCGTCGCCCAGGCTCAGCAGGGCCGTGCCTTTGGCCGCGTCCGCCGTCGCTGCACCTTTGACGATCAGCTTGCCTTTAGGGTTGGTCAGCAGGCCGCAGGTCATGTCGTATTCACCCGGCTGCAGGTTGGCGGTCATCTTCTGGCTGAAGCCCGGCGCGATGTTCTCGCGCTCTTCCACCACCATCACGCCTTTGAGGATCTCCCACTCCAGCGCCTTCTGGCTGTGGTTCTGGATGATAAACTGGGTTTTACCGCTGTTAACCGTGATGGTCATCGGCTCGCACTGCTTATCGTTAACGGTGACTTTTACCTGCGGAATATCCGCAGCCTGCGCAGCGAATGCAGAAGCGAACAGCGCGGCAATGCCTGCGCACAATGCACTACGACGAAACTGAATTGCCATGACTCTTCCCTTAAAAAGTATGTTGTAACTAAAACAATAATTACGGCGCAACGCGCGACGCCTGCGAACCGGTACGCGGCGGCATCGCGAACAGCACCAGCGCCGGAACCAGATAGATAAAGTACATCGCCACTTCGCTGAAGCTCGGCGTTTCCTGGTAGCCGAAGATGCCTTCGAGCAGGGTGCCGGTCAGTGAATGGGTGGAGAGAACGTTGCTGAGATCGAACGCCACGTCCTGGAAGTGGTTCCACAGGCCCGCCTCGTGGAAGGCGCGGATCGCCCCTGCCGCCAGCCCCGCGGCCACCAGCAGAATGAACAGGCTGGTCCATTTAAAGAAGGCGCCAAGGTTGAGGCGAATGCCGCCCCAGTAGAGCAGAAAGCCCAGCACCACCGCCGTTGCCAGACCGAGCATGGCACCCAGCGGCGGCCAGATGCCCACATCCTGCTGGAATGCCGCCAGCAGGAAGAAAACCGATTCCAGACCCTCGCGTGCCACGGCGAAAAAGACCATCATAATCAGCGCCCATCCGTGGTGATTCCCCTTCTGCAGGACGTTATCCACCGCCTGCTCCAGCTGCACCTTCACGTTGCGGGAAACTTTGCGCATCCAGAAGACCATCCACGTCAGGATGAACACCGCAATCACGGCGACGATACCTTCAAACAGCTCCTGCTCTTTCTGCGGGAATTCGCCGGTGGTTTCATTGATGAGGATACCTAAGCCCAGGCAGAGCGCCGCGGCAAGGAAGACGCCAACCCACATCACGCCAATCCAGCGCCCACGCTGGGTGCGCTTCAGATAGCTGGCGATAAGGCTGACAATCAGGGCCGCTTCAAGGCCTTCACGTAACATAATGAGAAATGGAACAAACATGCCGACACCTTAAATGTTTATCGCGGTCAACTGATGCAAAGAAAGGTAAATTCTTGTGATAGTGATTATCATTACGGCGGAAGGAAACACAAGCGAAATGTGTGGTGATTTGATGACGAGTTGTAAACTCAAAGCCTGTTAATAGTTGCCGCCGTTACCGTTAAGTTTATAAGTTATAATAAAAATGCCCATTTACGGTTAACCAGTGCTGTGGCTAAATATCCGCCTCAAAAACCAACCGAAAATATTCCATGTTTAAGATTGTCCATTTCCTGCTGGCGCTGGTGATTATTCTTGCGCTTGCCTGGCTGGTGAGTTTCGACCGCCGAAAAATTCGCATTCGTTATGTTTTACAGCTGATTGTTATTGAAATTGCCCTGGCGTTCTTTTTCCTGCACGCCGAAAGCGGGCTATTCCTGATTAAATACGTTTCCGGCTTCTTTGAGTCACTGCTGAAATTTGCCTCGGAAGGGACGAATTTCGTCTTTGGCGGAATGGGAGAAAAAGGGCTGGCGTTTATTTTCCTCGGCGTGCTGTGTCCGATTATTTTTATTTCCGCACTGATTGGTATTCTCCAGCACTGGCGGATCCTGCCGATTTTTATTCGAATCATCGGGACGCTGCTGTCAAAGCTGAACGGCATGGGCAAGCTGGAATCGTTCAACGCGGTGAGCTCGCTGATCCTTGGCCAGTCGGAAAACTTCATTGCCTATAAAGGCGTGCTGGGGGATCTCTCCTCGCGTCGTCTGTTCACCATGGCGGCCACGGCCATGTCGACGGTCTCCCTGTCGATTGTCGGTGCCTATATGACCATGCTCGACGCCAAATTTGTCGTTGCCGCGCTGATCCTGAACATGTTCAGCACCTTTATTATTCTCTCGGTCATTAACCCGATACGTCCGGAAGCCGAGCCGGATATCAAGCTGGAAAAACTGCATGAATCCCAGAGCTTCTTTGAAATGCTGGGCGAGTATATTCTGGCCGGTTTTAAGGTGGCGATGATTATTCTGGCGATGCTGATTGGCTTTATCGCCCTCATCAGCGCCGTTAACGCCCTCTTCTCCAGCGTATTCGGCATGAGCTTCCAGCAGATCCTGGGCTATGTGTTTTATCCGCTGGCGTGGCTTATTGGGATTCCGCTGAGCGATGCGTTAAACGCGGGCAGCATTATGGCAACCAAGCTGGTGGCGAATGAATTTGTGGCGATGATTGAACTGCAAAAAATTGCTCATGAAATGTCACCGCGCGGGCTGGGTATTTTGTCCGTCTTCCTGGTGTCGTTCGCTAACTTCGCCTCCATCGGCATCGTCGCCGGGGCGATTAAGGGGCTTAACGAGCAGCAGGGCAACGTGGTGTCGCGGTTTGGTCTGCGCCTGGTATACGGTGCGACGCTGGTGAGCCTGCTGTCGGCGAGCTTTGCGGGATTAGTGCTGTAAATAGCTTTGCTACAAAACAACAACGGCGGGTTATCCCGCCGCTTTTTATTAAAACTGTACGCACACCGGCTGGTCGACCCGCATCACCGATTCCTGCGCGAAACGAGACTTATAGATCCCGCGCAACGCTTCGATGTTCTTCTCGCTCTGCGCATCTTTACCGTGGATGAGCATCAGCGCCTTACTCGGTTCACGCGCCACTTTCCCGTCGTTCCCCAGCCACTGCCCGCGCGCATCAAACACCGTTAAGCCATCGCGAAAACGCGGCGTCACGTCCTGGTCAACAAACTGCTGCCACTCGCTGCTGGTAATCTGCGCCCCTGCCGGGCGATTCAAGCCAAAATAGAGCGTGGTCTGCTGCATCTGGTTATCCGCTTTGCAGGTCTCTACCGCCGCATGTTGCGATGGCGCGTTGCAGCCCGCCAGCATCAATAATGCCGCTGCCATTACCCCTGTTTTGATGGTCATGTATCGCTATCCTCATTGTTATAAACACATGGATATCACAGGAAAATACGAATTTTGGCAAGAAAAAAGCCGGGTGCGCTTGCGCTTACCCGGCCTACGGTGTTACGTGGGAAAATTATTCTGCCTGAAGCTTAGTCGGCGGCGCAGTGTGGTAGTGCGCATCCGCTTCCGCAAAGCGCTTCTGCATAGAGGCAGACGGGGCTTTACCCAGCAGGCTGAACACCACAATACCGATGCTGCCGAAGATGAAGCCCGGAATGATTTCGTACAGGCCCAGCCACGCGAACTGCTTCCAGACGATGACGGTCACCGCACCGATGATCATCCCCGCCAGCGCGCCGTTGCGGGTCATGCGTGACCACATGACGGAGAACAGCACCACCGGCCCAAACGCGGCACCGAAGCCCGCCCACGCGTAGCTCACGAGACCCAGCACGCGGTTTTCCGGGTTGGCTGCCAGCGCAATGGCTACCAGCGCCACCACCAGCACCATAAAGCGCCCTACCCACACCAGCTCTTTCTGGCTCGCATTTTTACGCAGGAAGGCCTTGTAGAGATCTTCGGTGATTGCACTGGAGCAAACCAGCAGCTGACAGCTCAGGGTGGACATCACCGCCGCCAGGATCGCGGAGAGCAAAATACCGGCAATCCACGGGTTAAACAGGATCTGCGCCAGCTCGATGAACACGCGCTCGGCGTTCTGGTTCACCGCGCCCGCCTGCGCCGGGTTATTGCTGAAGTAGGCGATACCGAAGAAGCCGACCGCACACGCGCCCGCCAGACACAGGATCATCCACGTCATGCTGATGCGACGCGCGTGAACGATGGTGTGGTGAGAATCCGCCGCCATAAAGCGCGCCAGAATGTGCGGCTGACCGAAGTAGCCCAGGCCCCAGCCCATCAGGGAAACGATGGCAACGAAGTTCAGCCCTTTCAGCATGTCGACGTTTTCAATGCTCTTCTGCTTGATCACTTCCAGCGATTCGCCAAAGCCGCCGACGGTGAAAATCACAATCACCGGGGTCAGGATCAGGGCGAAAATCATCAGGCTCGCCTGCACGGTGTCGGTCCAGCTGACGGCCAGGAAGCCGCCCACGAAGGTATAGAGGATGGTTGCCGCGGCACCGGCCCACAGGGCGGTTTCATAGCTCATGCCGAAGGTGCTTTCGAACAGGCGCGCACCCGCCACGATGCCGGAGGCGCAGTAGATGGTGAAGAACAGCAGGATCACCACCGCGGAGATAATGCGCAGAATGCGGCTGTTATCTTCAAAGCGTCCGGTGAAGTAGTCCGGCAGCGTCAGGGCGTTGTTGTTGGCTTCGGTATGCACGCGCAGACGGCCTGCCACCAGCTTCCAGTTGATCCACGCGCCGACGGTCAGGCCGATGGCGATCCAGCTTTCGGAAATACCAGAGATGAAAATCGCGCCCGGCAGCCCCATCAGCAGCCAGCCGCTCATGTCGGATGCGCCCGCAGAGAGCGCGGTGACCATTGGGCCTAAGCTGCGCCCGCCAAGGATGTAGTCGTCAAAGTTTTTAGTGGAACGCCATGCCAAAAACCCTATCAGGATCATGCCAAAAATATAAACGAGAAATGTCACCAGCATCGGTGTGCTAATAGCCATTCAAATTCTCCAAAATGTCGAGCGACAACCGTCCGGGTTGCCTTGTTATGTCATCACCGGAACGTAGTGATGTGTGTATGTGTTTCCGTTGGGCGCGCTATCCTGCCGTATACGCTCCCCACTGACAAACGATTTAACACTGCATTTACATGAATTTCATCCCTGGTTTTATACGTCTTTCCTATAGGTTGCACTCGCTCACATTTATATGGGTTGCACCTTTGAAAAGTGTTAAGCACCGCATAAAAACAGGCTTCGCATGCAGAAGCCAGCGCTTTTTTCCAGCTAACTATTCGTTAACAATCCATTCATTTTCTAGCTTGCAAACCAGGTCACATTTAACACGGTTGCACAAAGTTGCAACATGGTGGATATTTCACGCTATCAACAGAACGCTATTACAGAACAACAGGAGTTTTGGCATGGGGATGACCACCATGGGGGTTAAGCTGGATGACGCGACCCGCGAACGGATTAAGACCGCAGCAACCCGCATTGACCGCACACCGCACTGGTTAATCAAGCAGGCGATTTTTAACTATCTGGAAAGGCTGGAGAGTGAAGACGACCTGCCTGAGCTGCCTGCCCTGCTGGCAGGCGCAGCGAACGAAAGCGAAGACGCCGCGACGGCGGTGGAAGAAAACCACCAGCCGTTCCTCGAATTTGCCGAGCAGATCCTGCCGCAGTCCGTCAGCCGCGCCGCCATTACCGGGGCTTACCGCCGCGCCGAAACCGACGCCGTGCCGATGCTGCTGGAGCAGGCCCGCCTGCCGGAAGCCATTGCCGCCCAGGCGCACAGCCTGGCGTATCAGTTAGCCGACAAGCTGCGCAACCAGAAAACCGCCACCGGCCGCGCCGGGATGGTGCAGGGCCTGTTGCAGGAGTTCTCCCTCTCCTCACAGGAGGGCGTGGCGCTGATGTGCCTGGCGGAAGCGCTGCTGCGTATTCCGGATAAAGCTACCCGCGACGCGCTGATCCGCGACAAGATCAGCAACGGCAACTGGCACTCCCACATTGGCCGCAGCCCGTCGCTGTTCGTCAACGCCGCCACCTGGGGTCTGCTGTTTACCGGCAAGCTGGTCTCCACCCATAACGAAGCTAACCTGTCACGCTCTCTGAACCGCATTATCGGCAAGAGCGGCGAGCCGCTGATCCGCAAGGGCGTGGACATGGCGATGCGCCTGATGGGCGAGCAGTTCGTCACCGGGGAAACCATTGCCGAAGCGCTGGCGAACGCCCGCAAGCTGGAGGACAAAGGTTTCCGCTACTCCTATGACATGCTGGGCGAAGCGGCGCTCACCGCCGCCGATGCGCAGGCCTACATGGTCTCTTACCAGCAGGCGATCCACGCCATCGGTAAAGCGTCCAACGGCCGCGGTATTTATGAAGGTCCGGGCATCTCTATTAAGCTTTCCGCCCTGCACCCGCGCTATAGCCGCGCGCAGTACGACCGGGTGATGGAAGAGCTCTATCCGCGCCTGAAGTCCCTGACCCTGCTGGCGCGCCAGTATGACATCGGCATTAATATCGACGCCGAAGAGGCTGACCGTCTGGAGATCTCCCTCGATCTGCTGGAAAAATTGTGCTTCGAGCCGGAACTGGCAGGCTGGAACGGGATTGGTTTCGTTATTCAGGCCTACCAGAAACGCTGTCCGTTCGTCATTGATTACCTGATTGACCTGGCCAGCCGCAGCCGTCGCCGCCTGATGATCCGCCTGGTGAAAGGCGCCTACTGGGACAGCGAAATCAAACGCGCCCAGATGGAAGGTCTGGAAGGCTATCCGGTCTATACCCGCAAGGTCTACACCGACGTCTCTTACCTCGCGTGCGCGAAAAAACTGCTCGGCGTGCCGAACCTGATTTACCCGCAGTTCGCGACCCACAACGCCCATACCCTGGCGGCGATCTACAGCCTGGCCGGGCAGAACTACTATCCGGGCCAGTACGAGTTCCAGTGCCTGCACGGCATGGGCGAACCGCTGTACGAGCAGGTCACCGGTAAAGTGGCGGACGGCAAGCTGAACCGCCCGTGCCGCATCTATGCCCCGGTGGGCACCCATGAAACCCTGCTGGCGTACCTGGTGCGTCGTCTGCTGGAGAACGGGGCGAACACCTCCTTCGTTAACCGCATCGCCGACACCACGCTGCCGCTCGACGAACTGGTGGCCGATCCGGTGCAGGCCGTAGAGAAGCTGGCGGCGCAGGAAGGCCAGATTGGTCTGCCGCATCCGAAAATTGCCCTGCCGCGCGAGCTGTACGGCGCGGGCCGCGTCAACTCGGCGGGCCTGGATCTGGCGAACGAACACCGTCTGGCGTCGCTCTCCTCTGCCCTGCTCAACAGCGCATTGCAGAAATGGCAGGCTAAACCGATCCTTGAGCAGTCCGTTGAGGACGGTGAAATGCAGCCGGTGATCAACCCGGCAGAGCCGAAGGACATCGTCGGCTACGCGCGTGAAGCAACCGAAGCGGAAGTGGAACAGGCGCTGGAGAGCGCGGTGAACAACGCGCCAATCTGGTTCGCCACCCCGCCGCAGGAGCGTGCCGCCATTCTGGAACGTGCCGCGGTGCTGATGGAAGATCAAATGCAGTCGCTCATCGGCATTCTGGTGCGTGAGGCGGGTAAAACCTTCAGCAACGCCATCGCCGAAGTGCGTGAGGCGGTCGACTTCCTGCACTACTACGCCGGTCAGGTGCGCGATGATTTCGACAACGAGACGCACCGTCCGCTCGGTCCGGTGGTCTGTATCAGCCCGTGGAACTTCCCGCTGGCCATCTTCACCGGCCAGATTGCCGCCGCCCTTGCCGCAGGCAACAGCGTGCTGGCGAAACCGGCAGAGCAAACCCCGCTGATTGCCGCCCAGGGCATCAACATTCTTCTGGAAGCAGGCGTTCCGGCGGGCGTGGTGCAACTGCTGCCAGGGCGCGGTGAAACGGTGGGCGCCAAACTCACCTCCGATAACCGCGTGCGCGGCGTGATGTTTACCGGTTCGACCGAAGTGGCCTCCCTGCTGCAACGCAACATCGCCACCCGTCTGGATGCGCAGGGTCGTCCTATCCCGCTTATCGCCGAAACCGGCGGCATGAACGCCATGATTGTTGACTCCTCCGCCCTCACCGAGCAGGTGGTGGTTGACGTGCTGGCCTCCGCCTTCGACAGCGCCGGTCAACGCTGCTCCGCCCTGCGCGTGCTGTGCTTACAGGATGACGTGGCTGACCACACGCTGAAGATGCTGCGCGGCGCGATGGCGGAATGCCGCATGGGCAACCCGGGCCGTCTCACCACCGACATCGGGCCGGTGATCGACGCGGAAGCCAAAGCCAACATTGAAAACCACATTCAGGCCATGCGCGCCAAAGGCCGTCCGGTGTTCCAGGCGGTGCGCGAAAACAGCGAAGATGCCCGCGAGTGGCAGACTGGCACCTTCGTGCCGCCTACGCTGATTGAGCTGGCAAGCTTCGACGAGCTGAAAAAAGAGGTCTTCGGCCCGGTGCTGCACGTGGTGCGTTACAACCGTAACAACCTCAACGCGCTTATCGACCAGATCAACGCCTCCGGCTACGGCCTGACGCTCGGCGTGCATACCCGTATCGACGAGACCATTGCGCAGGTCACCGGCACGGCCAAAGTCGGCAACCTGTACGTCAACCGCAACATGGTTGGCGCGGTCGTGGGCGTGCAGCCGTTCGGCGGCGAAGGCCTCTCCGGTACGGGTCCGAAAGCGGGCGGCCCGCTCTACCTGTATCGTCTGCTGGCGAACCGTCCTGAGAACGCACTGGGAGTCACCCTGGCGCGTCAGGATGCGGAGTATCCGGTGGATGCGCAGCTGAAAACCGTGCTGACCCAGCCGCTGGAGGCGCTGATCGCCTGGGCGGAAAAACGTCCTGAACTGCGTGCGATTGCGCAGCAGTACGGCGAGCTGGCGCAGGCCGGTACCCAGCGTCTGCTGCCGGGGCCAACCGGCGAGCGCAACACCTGGACGCTGATGCCGCGCGAACGCGTACTGTGCGTGGCGGATAACGAGCAGGACGCGCTGGTACAGCTGGCCGCCGCGATGGCCACCGGGTGTGAAGTGCTGTGGCCGGACGATGCGCTGCATCGCGATCTCGCCAAACAGCTGCCGAAAGCGGTCTCGGCCCGCATTCGCTTTGCGAAGGCCGATGCCCTGCTGACCCAGCCGTTTGACGCGGTGATCTACCATGGTGATTCCGACCAGCTGCGCGAGCTGTGCGAGCAGGTGGCGGCCCGAAGCGGGGCGATTGTTTCCGTGCAGGGCTTCGCCCGCGGGGAAACCAACCTGCTGCTGGAGCGTCTGTACGTGGAGCGCTCGCTCAGCGTCAACACCGCGGCGGCGGGCGGTAACGCCAGCCTGATGACAATCGGCTAACGCTGTGCTAATAAGGCTCCGGAGACGGAGCCTTATTTTATTGGGGAGTATATGAAACGATATCTTGTCGCCGGTGCGGCACTGCTGCTCAGCACCAGCGCGCTGGCCAACGAGTGCGACAACGCCACTACGCAGCTTGAACTGAATACCTGTAGCGCGCAGCAGTACCAGGCAGCCGATAAAAAACTCAACCAGACCTACCAGGCCGCCATCAAACGCGCGGCGGCCCCCCAGCGCGACCTGCTGAAAAAAGCGCAACAGGCGTGGATTACCCTGCGCGACGCGGACTGCGCGTTTATCGGTTCGGGGACTGAAGGCGGGAGCGTCCAGCCAATGATTGTTAACCAGTGCCTGGCGGAAAAAACCGTGGAGCGCGAGGCGTTTCTGGCCTCGCTGATGCAGTGTGAAGAGGGCGACTTAAGCTGCCCTCTCCCGCCGGGCAATTAACGCACGCGGATCCCTTCGATAATCATCCGCTGCACGTTTTCGAGGGTGCTCTGGAAAAACGCCTCGTCCTGGAGCGTTTTACCGGTTACCGCCTCGACCTGGGCCGCAAAGTCAGCGTAATGCTGGGTAGCGGCCCAGATCATAAAGATCAGGTGCTGCGGGTCGACCGGGGCCAGCTTTCCGCTGGCAACCCATCCGGCGATAATCGCCGACTTATCGTCCACCAGCTGCTTTAAATCCCCCGTCAGCTCCGCCTGTAGCAGCGGCGCGCCCTGCAGCATCTCAAGACAAAACAGCCTTGACGCCTGCGGGTAATCGCGCGACACCTCGAGCTTCAGGCGAATGTACTCCTCGATAGCCACCAGCGGGGCCAGCTCTTCGCGAAATGCCTTGAGCGGCGCCAGCCAGATATCGAGGATCTGCTGCATCACCGCCACATACAGCGCCTCTTTCGACGGGTAATAGTAGAGCAGATTGGTTTTTGACACCCCGGACTGCTCCGCCACCTGCTCAAGGCGCGTGCCGTGAATGCCAAACTGTGAAAAGGTCTCCAGCGCGGCGCTGAGGATCGCCTGCTTCTTGGCGCTCACCGCCTGCGAACGTTTTCCGGGTGTTTTCACTGCGCCTTGTGTCATTTCCGCTCTCCATTTTCTTTCCTGCGCTCAGCATAGCAAAACCCCCGCCTCGCCACGACCTTCTGCACTCCCATCGCGCATGAGTGCCTGTTTTCTGTGCAATGTTTTTGACCATTTAGTCCACATTTAGCGGCATCAATTCCCCAACCTCTGATTAACACATTAATAATACAAGCGTTTTCAAAACTGGCATTGCCTTTGCAAAACCACCGTTACACCTGCGACGTAATGAAGAGAGGTTCGTGATGAAAATTGGCGTATTTGTACCCATCGGCAACAACGGCTGGCTTATCTCGACCACTGCACCGCAGTACATGCCGACCTTTGAGCTGAACAAAGCCATCGTGCAGAAGGCGGAGCACTACCATTTCGACTTTGCGCTTTCGATGATCAAGCTGCGCGGCTTTGGCGGCAAAACGGAATTCTGGGATCACAACCTGGAGTCCTTCACACTGATGGCCGGGCTGGCAGCGGTTACCTCGCGGATCCAGATCTACGCCACCGCGGCCACCCTCACCCTTCCGCCCGCGATCGTGGCACGCATGGCCTCCACCATCGACTCCATCTCCGGCGGGCGCTTTGGCGTTAACCTGGTCACCGGCTGGCAAAAACCGGAGTACGAGCAGATGGGACTCTGGCCGGGCGACGATTACTTCTCCCGTCGCTACGACTACCTGACCGAATACGTACAGGTGCTGCGCGACTTGTGGGGCACCGGCAAAAGCGACTTCAAAGGCGACTTCTTTACCATGAACGACTGCCGCGTCAGCCCGCAGCCGTCGGTGCCGATGAAGGTGATTTGCGCCGGGCAGAGCGACGCGGGGATGGAATTCTCCGCGAAATACGCCGACTTTAACTTCTGCTTCGGCAAAGGCGTTAACACCCCTGCCGCCTTTGCCCCGACCGCCGCGCGCATGAAGGAGGCCGCCGACAAAACCGGGCGCGACGTGGGCTCGTACGTGCTGTTTATGGTGATTGCCGACGAAACCGACGACGCAGCACGCGCCAAATGGGAACGGTATAAGGACGGCGCTGACGACGAAGCCCTGAGCTGGCTTACCGAGCAGAGCCAGAAGGACACCCGTTCCGGCGCAGACACCAACGTGCGTCAGATGGCCGACCCGACCTCCGCCGTCAATATCAACATGGGCACGCTGGTTGGCTCGTACGCCAGCGTCGCCAGAATGCTCGACGAAGTGGCAGCCGTACCCGGCGCGGAGGGCGTCCTGCTGACCTTCGATGATTTCCTCACCGGCGTGGAAACCTTCGGCGAGCGCATCCAGCCGCTGATGCAGTGCCGCGCCCATATCCCTGCCGTCACGAAGGAGGTGGCGTAATGACGACCTTAAACGCTCGCCCGGAAGCCATCACCTTTGCGCCGCAGCAGAGCGCGCTGATTGTGGTAGACATGCAAAACGCCTATGCCAGCCAGGGCGGTTATCTGGATCTGGCGGGGTTCGACGTCTCCGCCACGCGGCCGGTGATCGAGAACATCAAAACCGCCGTCGCCGCCGCGCGCGCGGCGGGAATGCTCATCATCTGGTTCCAGAACGGCTGGGACGACCAGTACGTCGAAGCCGGTGGCCCCGGCTCACCCAACTTCCACAAATCCAACGCCCTGAAAACCATGCGTAAACGGCCCGAACTGCAGGGCAAGCTGCTGGCCAAAGGCGGCTGGGATTATCAGCTGGTGGATGAGCTGGTGCCGCAGGCGGGTGATATCGTCCTGCCGAAACCGCGCTACAGCGGCTTTTTCAACACCCCGCTCGACAGCCTGCTGCGCAGCCGGGGCATTCGCCACCTGGTGTTCACCGGCATTGCCACCAACGTCTGCGTGGAATCGACCCTGCGCGACGGCTTTTTCCTCGAGTATTTCGGCGTGGTGCTGGAAGACGCGACCCATCAGGCCGGGCCGGAATTCGCCCAAAAGGCAGCTTTGTTCAATATCGAAACCTTTTTTGGCTGGGTCAGTAACGTTGCGGATTTCTGCGACGCCCTGAATCCTCCGCTCGCCCGTATCGCCTGAGGAGACACACGATGCCGAAATCCGTAATCATCCCGCCGGGCACCAGCACGCCCATCGCCCCGTTCGTCCCCGGCACCCTCGCCGACGGCGTGGTGTATGTCTCCGGCACGCTGCCGTTTGATAAAGACAACAACGTGGTATTTATCAACGACCCAAAGGCGCAAACCCGCCACGTGCTGGAGACGATCAAAACCGTGATCGAAACGGCGGGTGGCACCATGGAGGACGTGACCTTCAACAGCATCTTTATCACCGACTGGAAAAACTACGCCGCGATTAACGAAATCTACGCCGAGTTCTTCCCCGGCGATAAACCGGCGCGGTTCTGCATTCAGTGTGGGCTGGTAAAACCGGACGCGCTGGTTGAGATCGCCACCGTTGCGCACATCGCGAAGTGAGGCAGGCATGAAACTTTCCGTCTCGCCGCCGCCATACGAGGGTGCGCCCGTGGTGGTCTTTATTTCCGGTCTCGGCGGCAGCGGCAGCTACTGGCTGCCCCAGCAGGCCGCGCTGGAGCCGGAGTATCAGGTGGTGTGCTATGACCAGCGGGGAACGGGCAATAACCCCGACACCCTGCCGGAGGGTTACAGCCTTGCGCAGATGGCAGACGAGCTCGCCCAGGCGCTGGCTGACGCAGGCATTGCGCGCTACAGCGTCGTCGGGCACGCGCTCGGCGCGCTGGTCGGCCTGCAGCTGGCCCTCGACAGGCCCGACGCCCTCACCGCGCTGGTGTGCGTCAACGGCTGGCTGACCCTCAATGCCCACACCCGCCGCTGTTTTGAGGTTCGCGAGCGGCTGCTGCATTCCGGCGGCGCGCAGGCGTGGGTCGAGGCGCAGCCGCTGTTTCTCTACCCGGCAGACTGGATGGCCGCCCGCGCGCCGCGTCTGGAGGCCGAAGAAGCGCTGGCGCTGGCCCATTTCCAGGGTAAAACCAACCTGCTGCGCAGGCTCAGCGCCCTGAAAAAAGCCGACTTCCGCCGCCAGTCCGCATGCATTCGCTGCCCGGTTCACATTATCTGTTCCGCCGACGACGTGCTGGTGCCGTCCGTCTGTTCCGCTGAACTGCACGCCGCCCTCCCGCACGCCCACAAAACGGTCATGCGCCAGGGCGGACATGCCTGCAACGTCACCGAACCGGACACCTTTAACACCCTGCTGCTGAACGGGCTTGCCAGCCTGCTGCACAGCCCTGAACCCGCTTTATAAGGAGCTTTAATGAGCGAAGCCATTACCCCCGCCGCGCTGGAAACGCTATTCACCGGTGCTCGCACCCACAACGGCTGGCTGGATATGCCGGTCAGCGACGAGACGCTGCGCGAGATGTATGACCTGATGAAATGGGGCCCGACGTCTGCCAACTGCTCACCGGCGCGCATTGTCCTTGTGCGAAGCGCAGAGGGAAAAGAGAAGCTGCGCCCGGCGCTCTCCAGCGGCAACCTCGAGAAAACGCTTACCGCCCCGGTGACAGCGATTGTCGCCTGGGACGGGGAATTCTACGAGCGCCTGCCCGAGCTGTTCCCGCACGGCGATGCCAGAAGCTGGTTTACCGCAAGCCCCGCGCTGGCGGAAGAGACGGCCTTTCGCAACAGTTCAATGCAGGCCGCGTATCTGATTTTCGCCTGTCGCGCCCTGGGGCTGGACACCGGCCCGATGTCGGGCTTTGACCGACAAAAGGTCGACGAGGCCTTTTTCACCGGCACAACGCTTAAAAGCAACCTGCTGATCAACATTGGCTATGGCGATACGCGCAAACTTTACGGGCGCCTGCCGCGCCTGACCTTCGACGATGCCTGCGGACTGGCGTAAGGAGCGATCGTGATGACACCCGATAAACAAACCTTTCGCGACGCCATGGCCTGCGTCGGCGCGGCGGTCAACATCATCACCACCGACGGCCCGGCGGGGATGGCGGGCTTCACCGCCAGCGCGGTATGCAGCGTCACGGATTCCCCTCCCACCCTGCTGGTGTGCCTGAACCGCGGCGCGTCGGTCTGGCCCACGTTCAGCGAAAACCGCACCCTGTGCGTGAATACCCTGAGTGCCGGACAGGAGTCTTTATCCAATCTGTTTGGCGGCAAAACGCCGATGGCGGAACGCTTTACCACCGCCCGCTGGCAGACGGGCGACACGGGCTGCCCGCGTCTGGAGGATGCGCTGGCCTCGTTTGACTGCCGCATCAGTCAGGTGGTCAGCGTCGGTACTCACGACATTCTGTTTTGCGACATCGTATCGATTATTCGCCACCCCGCCCCGCAAGGTCTGGTGTGGTTTGACCGCAGCTACCACGCGCTTATGCGACCCGCCTGCTAAGGCGCTTTAAGGAGACAGACCATGTTCGGATTTCCCCACTGGCAGTTGAAATCGACCTCCACTGAAGCAGGCGTGGTCGCGCCGGATGAACGCCTCCCGCTCGGGCAAACCATGGTGATGGGCGTCCAGCATGCAGTCGCGATGTTTGGCGCGACGGTATTGATGCCGATGCTGATGGGGCTCGATCCCAACCTGTCTATTCTGATGTCGGGAATCGGCACCCTGCTGTTCTTTTTTGTTACCGGCGGGCGCGTGCCCAGCTACCTGGGATCCAGCGCCGCCTTTGTCGGCGTGGTCATCGCCACTACCGGTTTTAACGGCCAGGGGATCAACCCCAACCTGAGCGTGGCCCTCGGCGGCATCATCGCCTGCGGGCTGGTCTATACCCTGATTGGTCTCGTTGTGATGAAGATCGGCACGCGCTGGATCGAACGGATGATGCCCCCCGTCGTCACCGGCGCGGTGGTGATGGCGATAGGCCTGAACCTCGCGCCGATTGCGGTGAAAAGCGTCTCCGCTTCGCCGTTTGAAAGCTGGATGGCGGTGATCACGGTGCTATGCATCGGCCTGGTGGCAGTCTTTACGCGCGGGATGATCCAGCGTCTGCTGATCCTGGTCGGGCTGATTGTCGCCTGCCTGATCTACGCCCTGCTGGCGAACGTGTTCGGCATGGGCAAGCCGGTCGATTTTACCCTGCTTCATCAGGCAGCCTGGTTCGGTCTGCCGCAGGTGACCTCGCCCACCTTTAACACGCAGGCGATGATGCTTATCGCCCCGGTGGCGGTGATCCTGGTGGCGGAAAACTTAGGGCACCTGAAGGCGGTGGCGGGAATGACCGGGCGCAGCATGGATCCGTACATGGGCCGCGCGTTCGTCGGCGACGGGCTGGCGACCATGCTCTCAGGCTCCGTGGGCGGCAGCGGCGTGACCACCTACGCGGAAAACATCGGCGTGATGGCGGTGACCAAGGTCTACTCAACGCTGGTCTTCGTGGCGGCGGCGGTAATGGCGATCCTTCTTGGTTTCTCACCGAAGTTCGGCGCGCTGATCCACACCATTCCGTCACCGGTCATCGGCGGCGCGTCGATTGTGGTGTTCGGGCTGATCGCCGTGGCCGGGGCGCGCATCTGGGTACAACATCGGGTCGACCTCAGCCAGAACAGCAACCTGATCATGGTGGCCGTCACGCTGGTGCTGGGCGCGGGCGATTTTGCCCTGACGCTGGGCGGGTTTACGATTGGCGGGATTGGTACGGCGACCTTCGGCGCGATCCTGCTTAACGCCCTGCTGAGCCGCCGGAAAGGGGATGTGGCGCAGGGGGAAGCCATCACCCCGTCCACCTGATATGTGTGTCACTTTCTTGCCGGGTGACGCTATGCTTACCCGGCCTACAGTTGGGATGTAGGCCCGCGCAAGCGAAGCGCCGCCGGGCAAAACGGTAGCGTGCGCGTTGTTAGCTATCTGCACCTTGTTCAGCACCTACCCCGGCAATCGCCTTACGTCGTTTTTTTAACTTCAACTCGCTCACCAGCACCCCGGCGACAATAAACGCCGCGCCCACCAGCGCCAGCAGCGGTAAACGCTCGCCGGCCAGTCGTCCGAAAATGCCCGCCCAGACCGGTTCACCGGTGTAGATCACCGTCGCCCGCGTTGGCGATACGCTGCGCTGCGCCCAGTTCATGGTCACCTGGATAATGGCGCTGAAGATGCCAAGCCCCAGCGCGACCACCACCAGCCCCGTGGACATCGGCGGCACGGACTCCCCTGCCGGCACCATCGTCGCAAACGCCACCAGCGACGCCGTCGCGAGCTGCACCACCGTCACGCGCTTGACGTCGACTTTGCCCGCCCACGCGCTGATGAGAATAATTTCCGCCGCGATGGCAATGGCCCCGACGAGGGTAATGATCTCGCCCGGCCCCAGCGCCAGCAGGTTATTTTCCGGCCCGGCTAATAAAATCAGGCCGATAAACGCCAGCACGATGCCAATGCAGGACATCACTCCCGGTAGCCGCCCGAGGCATAACCATTGCAGCAGCGGCACCAGCGGCACGTACATGGCGGTAATAAAAGCGGATTTGCTGCTGGAGATGGTCTGCAATCCCCACGTCTGCAGGCTGTAGCCCATCGCTATCGCAATCCCAATCGCCACGCCGGCCTTGAGTTCCTTCAGCGTCAAACCCCGCAGCGTTTTAAGGGAGATCAGCCCCACGGCTATCGCCGCTGTCGCAAAGCGCAGGCCGACAAAAAAGAACGGATCGCTGAGGGTCACCGCGTACTGGACGGCAAGAAAGGTCCCGCCCCAGAACATGGTGATGAGAATAAGGATGGCTTCCTGCGGTTTTATGGAGAATTTAAAGCGTGAGACGGACATGCGACACCAACAAGTGAGATCAATTCTGTAGTGTGCGTTGCCTTTGGTTACAGTTCAATGTTGCAGACATAAAAAAACCGCCGGGAAACCCGGCGGCAGGGAGTCAACCCGGCGTACTACTTATTGCTGCCGTGGCTATTTTTACCCCCTTTTTTACCAGCCTCTGATGCGCGCTGAGGGTCGTTCTTGAAGTTACCCCCGCTAGACTGGCCACCTTTACGACCTGCTTCTGATGCTCTTTCACGGTCTTCAGCGAAATTACCTGAACCACCACGATGGTTTGCCATCTCTAACCTCCAGAGTGTGAAACATTAGACATCATATTGCATTCAGTAAAAGAGGATTCTTTCACCTCGCGGCTAAAGGACAGGGCCTTTATCTGTGCCGCGTGAAACTAAGCTTAGTGGACTGAGGCTATCCGGCAAGCCACGGGTAATATTCTGCAACATGATATCCGCCTTTCGGGTCAGATAACGCGACGGAAATCTATAAGCCTTTCTTATCATTTTAAAATTCGACGCCCAGAAAGTTGTTTCATTTTGCTACAGCACCTTATAGTAACCATGTTGTTATAAATCAAAGAAATGCCGTTCATTTTTGCAGTCTGGCCGTGATGTCATATCTTTAAATGAACGCAGCGATCCGCTGTCAGAAAAACCAACGAGGAGTGATGCAAAATGGCAAAAGTTCTGGTGCTCTATTATTCCATGTATGGACACATTGAAACCATGGCTCACGCGGTAGCAGAAGGTGCAAACAGAGTGGACGGCGTTGAGGTTGTGGTAAAACGCGTACCGGAAACCATGCAGGCGGAAGCGTTCGCCAAAGCCGGGGGAAAAACACAAAATGCCCCGGTCGCGACCCCGCAGGAGCTGGCGGAGTATGATGCCATTATCTTCGGCACCCCGACCCGCTTCGGCAATATGTCAGGCCAGATGCGTACCTTCCTCGATCAAACCGGCGGGCTCTGGGCATCCGGGGCGCTGTACGGCAAACTCGCCAGCGTATTCAGCTCTACCGGTACCGGCGGCGGCCAGGAGCAGACGATTACCTCAACCTGGACTACCCTTGCTCATCATGGGATGGTGATTGTGCCAATTGGCTACGGCGCGCAGGAGCTGTTTGACGTTTCCCAGGTGCGCGGCGGGACGCCGTACGGCGCAACCACCATTGCCGGTGGGGATGGCTCACGTCAGCCAAGCAATGAAGAACTCTCTATCGCCCGCTATCAGGGTGAATACGTCGCGGGTCTCGCTAAAAAACTGAACGGCTAACCCAACAGGAGGAAAAGTATGCCAACACAGGAATCCAAAGCTCACCACGTGGGCGAATGGGCAAGTTTACGCAACACCTCTCCGGAGATTGCCGAAGCCATCTTTGAAGTCGCGAACTACGACGAAAAGCTGGCCGAGCAGATTTGGGAAGAAGGCAACGATGAAGTGCTGATTCGCGCCTTCGAAAAAACGGACAAAGACTCGCTCTTCTGGGGCGAGCAAACCATCGAACGTAAAAACGTCTAAGCGTTTCCCCCCGCCGCAGCGGGGGGGTTCTCTTTTACTTCGCCGCGTTATTCATGACCGCATTGAATTTATCAACCGGACAGAAGCCGTTCGCGTCCACCGGACAGCCCTTCAGCTCCAGCGTCACGCGCTGCGCGGGCGACTGCAATGACAGCACGCTGGCGTTGCGTAGCTGCTCCGCGCTCTGGTAGACATACTCAATTTTCATCAGCTCCTGATTGCTGTTTTTGTCGTGCCAACGCTGGAAGACAATCTTGCCGCCAATCGGGGTCCGTTCCTGCTGGTCATGCAGCTGATACGGCTTGAAATCCAGCGCGGTGAGCAGTGAAGCGATGTTCGAATCGTGCCCTACCAGCAGAGTAATCTTAGGCGCTTTCGCCTGTTCGGTGACCAGCGTTTTATCGATATATTTCACCAGCGGCTTCGCCACGTTTTGCGCCACCTCGGTTGAGGTAAACAGCGAGTCCTGATAGCCGTTCTTCAGCTTCGACAGCACGCGCCACTGCTGGTCGGTCTTGATTTCGCCCCAGGCCACCTGGTCAGCCGGGAAGCCTTCGTAATACTGCAGCGTGAACGCGTCCACCAGCGAGTTACCCACCTTCAGCGGCCCGGATACGCCCGGCTCTTTTTCATAGTCGGCGCTGAAGGTATCTTTCGCGTCCGCCAGCGAGCAGACCTTTTTCTCTTTGCAGGACGGAGAATCCGCGAAGTTCGTCATCAGCTCCAGCAGCTTGTAGCTTTCTGCGAGCTGCATTTTCTGCCGCTCCGTCTCCATCGCCTTGAGGGCTTTTTCACGGAATTCCGGCGAGTTATCGGTAATCACCGGATTGAAGGTCGGATCCATGGTGCCCATTTTTTCCTGATGGTGCACGGGAACGTCGCAGCCCGGGAATGCGCCGGTGATAAAGAATTGCGCGGTGGCGACGGTGCGCTGCAGGCTGTTGGCGTAAGCATAAACGCTATCCGCTGGCGGACACGCCCCCGTCTTCACCATCCCCTGCTCTGCCAGCCACTCGCGCATGTAATGGCCCATATAGGCTTCCAGCACGCCGCCTTTGGTGGTGAGCTGACCGCCCGGCACGTCCCACTCCGGCCACTGCTTCGGCGTGGACTGCTCCAGCACGCTGCCGTTGTTAGCGAGCGGTGCGCGCAGGTTGTGACGGCTCATGATTAACACCTGCTCAAGCTGATAGCCTTTCGGCGTCTCCTGCGCCTGTGCGCCAAAGGTCATTGAAAGGGTACCTGCCACGGCCACTGCGAGTAGTGCTTTTCTCATCCCTCGTTCCTCACGTTTTTTTAATATTCCAGTGAGTGTGACAGATTCGTGACAGTTTTTTCGGGAAGCATTTCTCAAACTGATGATTAACGTGCTTACGGTGGGCGCTAATTAGTTTTATAATAAAACCATACCCCACCGGAGACCTGACCGTGAAACGCACCCGCCTCGAAGAGAGCACCTGCCCCGTCGCCCGTTCGCTGGATATCATTGGCGACTGGTGGTCGCTGCTGATCGTTCGCGACGCGCTGCGCGGGATTAAACGCTTCGGTGAGTTTCAGAAAAGCCTCGGTATCGCGAAAAACATGCTCACCTCGCGGCTGAAGCTGCTGGTCGATGAAGGCATCCTCCGGCTTCAGCCCGCCTCCGACGGCAGCGCCTGGCAGGAATACGTTCTGACCGACAAGGGACGCGCGCTCCAGACGGTGCTGGTTGCTCTCTCCCAGTGGGGCAATGAATTTTTGTTCGCGGAAAACGAATGCGGCACCGTTCTCGTCGATAGCGAACAGCGCAAACCCCTGCGTAAACTCGCGCTTATCGCCGACGATGGGCGCGAGCTGACGCCTGAAGAGATCGTGGCTAAACTCCCCTCCTGATCGTTCCCAACGGCAAAAGCACAAAATGCCCGGCAAAATGGTTGCATTATAAAACCAAATAGCAGAGAGTTAATTCAGTTTCATATTGAAACCAAATAACCCACTTTGCTTTGAGGTAACACACAATGACTACGCAAATCACCACCGCCTTAATTACCGGCGCCTCTTCCGGGATCGGGGCCGTCTATGCCGATCGCCTGGCCGCGCGCGGCGCTAACCTGGTCCTGGTCGCCCGCCGCGAGGATCGCCTGAAAACCCTCGCCGCCGACCTGCGCGCGCGCTATGGCGTGGCCGTCGCTATACTGGTGGCCGATCTCAGCGATGAAGCCGGGATCCGCGCCGTGGAAAATGAACTGCGCCACAATACCGCCATCGATACGCTGGTAAACAACGCGGGCACCGCGCAGATGGCCCCGTTCCTCGCGGGCGATGTGGCGCAGCATCAGGCCATCAACACCCTCAACACCACGGCGCTGATGCGTCTGACCTACGCCATCCTGCCCCGCCTGGCGCAGAACAATCGCGGGACGCTGATCAATATCGCCTCGGTGTTATCGCTCCATGTCCGTGCGGGCAGCGCGTTGTACAGCGCCACCAAAGCCTGGGTACTGAGCTTTACCCGCGGACTGCAGGAAGAATTTGCCGATAGCAGCGTGCGCATTCAGGCCGTGCTGCCCGCCGCGACGGCGACGGAGATCTGGAGCCATTCAGGGGTTACGGTGAACGATCTGCCGGAAGGGTCGGTGATGACCACCGATGATATGGTCGATGCTTCACTGGCGGGTCTGGATCAGGGCGAACAGATCACTATTCCGCCGATGCATGACGCCGCCCTGTGGGATCGCTACGAAGCGGCGCGCCTTGAGCTGTTTAACAGCGCGCGCACCGGGGTTCCGGCACCGCGCTACGTGAAACAGTAGCCTAACGCTCAAGCTGGTCGCCGTACTCGCTCATCCAGGCGGCCAGCGGCGAGAGCGCATCCTGGAGGGTTAACCCCAGCTCGGTAATTTGATACTCCACGCGCGGGGGGATTTCCGGGTAGACCGTCCGCGTCACCAGCCCGCGCTGCTCAAACAGGCGGAGCTGCTTCGTCAGCTCTTTCTGCGTGATGGGGGCAGCGGCACGCAGCAGATCGCCAAAGCGTACGGGCGTGTTGAACACAATCAGGCGATAGAGAATGGGGATCGCCCACTTACCGGATATCAGGTTGACAAACTGCGTCATCGGGCAGGTATACGCCTCAGATTTTTTTTCGCAGCACACCTCCAGCATTTCTGCCATAGCACACCTCTTGCCTCGTTAGTATCCATTTGTTACCTGGTTTCCTTTCGATACTAACGTTTCTATAGTGCTTTCTCCAGTGACATTTCAGGAGAAGAACATGGGTCGTTTAACCGATAAATATACGCTGATTACCGGCGGCACCAGCGGCATTGGTCTTGCCACCGCGCAGGCGTTTATCGCCGAAGGCGCGCGAGTCGCCGTGACCGGACGCAACCCGGACACCCTCGCCGAAGCAGAGCGCATTTTGGGCGATAAGGCCTGGGTGATCCCAACCGACGCAGGCTATATCGCGTCGCAAAAAGCGCTGGCGGAAACTCTCGCCGCTCGCTGGCCACGCCTGGACGCGGTGTTTCTCAACGCTGGCGACGTGACGCACGCGCCGCTGGAAGCGTGGCAGGAGGATGCGTGGGACCGCCTGATGGGCATCAACCTGAAGGGACCGTTCTTTTTAATTCAGGCGCTGCTGCCGCTGCTGAATAACCCGTCGTCGGTGATCCTCTGCGGCTCCGTGAGCGCACGCATCGGCCTGCCCACCAGCAGCGTGTATGCCGCGAGCAAGGCCGCCCTCCTGTCGCTGGCGCGTACGCTGTCGGCGGAGCTGCTGCCGCGCGGGATCCGCGTCAACGGGTTGAGCCCCGGTCCGGTGGAAACGCCGGCATTTACGAAGACGGGCTTAAGCGAAGAGACGCTTAACGCGATGATGGCGGAGATCATCAAGCTGGTGCCGCTCGGCAGAATGGGCTCGACGACGGAGCTGGCAAAAGCCGCGCTCTATCTGGCGTCCGACGAGTCGAGCTACACGGTAGGAACGGAGCTGCTGGTGGACGGCGGAATGGGGAGTCTGTAACTCAAAAGGCGCTGATGCCGGTGACCGCGCCGACATACAGCGCCGCCCATGCACAGGCGGAAAGCAGGCTGACGGCGTAAACTTTGACGGCGTTCAGCCTGAGCATCCCCGCCGCCAGCGGCACGACATAACGCAACACCGCCAGAAAGCGCGACGTAAACAGTACGATGACACCGTTTTTTTGCAGCTGATGCTGAACCCGTAAAAACGTAGCGGCATGCTTCGCCGTAAAGCGCGCGACCAGCCGGGTGTGCCCCATCAACTGGCCGATATGGTAGTTCAGCACCGAACCCGCCGTTGCCCCCAGCACCACGGCGAGCCACGCCAGCGCCGGGTGCATGCTCCCCTGGCTGACGCCGATGCCCGCCAGCAGCATCACCGAGGCGGGCGGCAGCACGGAGGAGATTAGCACCGTGGACTTGCTCAGCGCCATTACGAATAACAGCGCGAACAGATGTGCCGGATAAAGCGCAAAATGATTCAGCAGATTATCAAACCACGCCATTTTCCTTCCCCCCGTTAATTAATCCTCCATTTAAAAGGAATAACCTTAAATAAACCCTCAACATTTTATTAATAAGATTTACCTAAACCTTCCTTAAACATTATTTAATTTCCTGAGCGATAAATTTAAACAGGCGTATTATTCCTCACGCTTTACAACGATCTCGTTATGGCGAGGCTCCTGTACAAATACACGTTATCGCTCTGGTGGGTTCGAGAGAACCGGCACAGGGTAAAACAGGCACTGTCGAATCAAGGCTTTGTCAGTATAACTTCCCTTGCGGGATACGGTGTACAGTGCTGAACCCAGGACGTGGGGATCTCCTTTCCGACATGCCCTGTCTTGCTCGCCCCTGAGAGATTTTATTATTCAAAGGGAATTCACTATGTCTTACGCTATTCACAACCACAACCTGGCATTCAATGACAGCGCGGTCGCGCAATATATGAATACCGATTTTATTGTCCTCGACGTTTCATTATGCGTGGCGCTGGCGCGCGAGCAATTCTTCGAAAAATTAAAAGACGATGATATTCCGTCGCATATTTTTATTGAAGACCATGGACGCCTGGCGGGCATGGTTGCGGTACGCAAATTATTGCAGGTCACGGATACCGTGCAGCCAATTAAAAGCCTGATGATTTCGCAGTTTTTGCAGGTCAAACCGGAAGATGAACGAGCCGATGTCGCCAGACTTCTGGCCCACGGCGACGCGGACGTCGTGCCGGTGGTGACCCACGGCAAGCTCGTCGGCTGCCTGACCGAGCGCGAAATCGCCCATCTGCTGGAAGATGACGTTACCGAAGACGCCCAGCTTCAGGGGGCGACGCTGCCGCTGGAGAAGCCCTATCTGGAAACCAGCGCCTTCAGCCTGTGGAAGAAACGCTCCGTCTGGCTGCTGCTACTGTTTGTCGCGGAAGCCTACACCAGCTCGGTGATCCAGCACTTCGAAGAGGCGCTGGAGTCTGCCATCGCGCTGGCGTTCTTTATTCCGCTGCTGATCGGCACGGGTGGCAACAGCGGAACGCAGATCACCTCCACGCTGGTGCGCGCCATGGCGCTGGGTGAAGTGCATCTGCGCGACGTAGGCCGCGTGCTGCGCAAAGAGATGACCACCTCGCTGATGATTGCCGTGACGCTCGGTATTGCCGGGTGCATCCGCGCCTGGATGATGGGTATCGGGCTGGAAATTACGCTTATCGTCAGCCTGACGCTGGTATGCATTACGCTCTGGAGCGCGATTGTGTCGTCAGTGATCCCGATGGTGCTCAAGCGCTGCGGTATTGACCCGGCGGTCGTCTCCGCGCCGTTTATCGCGACGCTTATCGACGGTACCGGGCTGATTATCTACTTTAAGATCGCGCAGTATACGCTGGGGCTGGAGTAACGCGATCCGCCAGCTGAATCACCGCACGCGAAAACGCCTCAATCGCCAGCGCAACATCCTCAGCCATCACCGATTCCGCCGGGTGGTGGCTGACTCCGCCCCTGCAGCGCACGAATAGCATGCCCACCGGCCAGCGTTCCGCGATGGCAATCGCATCGTGGCCCGCGCCGCTGGGCAGCGACAGCGAGCGTCCCTGTACCGATTTTACGGCCTCCCCCAGCACGTTCTGCAGGTGCAGATCGCACGGCGTGGCGGCAATGCGGTAAAACTCCTCGGCGCTAAATGCCAGCCCGCGGCGCGATGCGATCGCCCGGGCATGTTCCAGCAGGTCGTTGAGCAACCTGTCCAGCGGTGCATCCTGCGGGCCGCGAATATCGAGCGAGAGCTGAACCTCACCGGGGATCACGTTCACCGCTCCCGGCAGACAGCGCAATTCCCCGACCGTCGCCACCAGGTTGCCGCCCTGCTGTCGGGTAGCGTTTTCAATGATAACCATCCACTCGGCGGCGGCGGCCAGCGCGTCTCTGCGGTGGAGCATCGGCACGGTTCCCGCATGTCCGGCCTCGCCGGTGAAGCGACAGTTCAGGCGACGGGCGCCGTTAATGGCTTCCACCACGCCAAGCGCGAGCGCCTCCTGCTCAAGGCACGGCCCCTGCTCAATATGCAGCTCGAGATAGGCGCTGAAATCTTCCTGACGCCTTGCGGCATGCGACACGCGGGCAGGATCGAGCCCCGCCTGTGTCATCGCCTGCGCCACGCTGATGCCGCTGGCGTCAGTTTTTTCCAGCCAGCCCTGCGGCCAGGTGCCCGTCAGCCCCCGGCTGCCTAACAGCGTAATGCCGAAGCGGGTGCCCTCTTCATCGCAAAAGCCGACAATCTCGATGGCCTGCGCCAGATGCATTCCCTGCTGATGCAGGCTGTCCACCACTTCAATGGCCGTGAGCACCCCGAGCATGCCGTCGTAGCGTCCCGCGTTGCGCACGGTATCCAGATGCGATCCAAGCAGCACCGCCTGCGCCCCTTCCTGCGCCCCCTCATAGCGTCCACAGATGTTGCCCACGCTGTCCTGCCAGACGGTCATGCCCGCCTGGCTCATCCACTGCCCCACCAGCTGGTTGGCCTGCTGATGCTGCACCGAGAGATAGACCCTGGTCAGCGCATCCGGGGTTTCGCTGATGGCGGCCAGCGCGTCGGCGCGCGCCATCACCCGTTCTGCCGCCGTACTCATTGCGGCGTCTCGCGGCGATAGTGGTCCCACGCGGCCTGCATCGCCGCACCCTGCGTGGTGGTGAATTTCAGGTAGTTCAGCACCGACTCCAGCGCGCTCAGGGTGGTCATCACGCAGTCCTTGCGCGCGTTATAGCCCATGGTGCCGATGCGCCACACCTTGCCGTGCAGCGGGCCAAACGAGGTGCCGATCTCAATCCCGAAATCCTCCAGCATCAGCTTACGCACCTGGTCGCCGTTGATGCCCTGCGGGATGACCACGCCCAGCACGTTGTTCATCTTGTGCTTCAGATCGCCAAAGGTCTCCAGCCCCATCGCCTGAATGCCCTTCAGCAGCGCATCGCCGTGCAGCCTGTGGCGGGCGATGCCGTTATCCAGCCCTTCCTGCAGGATTAGACGCGCGCACTCGCGGGCGCCAAACAGCGCGGTGGTCGCTTCGGTGTGGTGGTTGAGGCGCTCCGGCCCCCAGTAGTCCATCACCATGCCGAGATCGAAATAGTTGGAGTAGATCATCTCCTCATCGCCGTCTCGGTGGGCGTCGGTGCGAATGCCCTCCTCAACGCATTTGCGGCGGCGGATCGCCTCCTCCATGCGCGCGCTCAGGGTGATCGGCGACGTGCCCGACGGGCCGCCGAGGCACTTCTGCATCCCGGCTGAGACGCCGTCCAGCCCCCAGGCGTCGGTCTCCAGCGCGTTGCCGCCGAGCGACGCGGTGGCATCGGTGTAAAACAGCACGTCGTAGCGGCGGCAGATGGCGCCGAGCTCCGCGAGCGGCTGCAGCATGGTGGTGGAGGTGTCGCCCTGCACGGTCAGCAGCAGGCGCGGACGAATACGCTTAATCGCATCCTCCACCTGTTCCGGGGTGAACACCTCGCCCCACGGCACCTCGATGGTGTGCACCTCCGCGCGGCAGCGGCGGGCAATTTCGCACAGCAGGTGTCCAAAGCGGCCAAAGACCGGCACCAGCACTTTATCTCCGGGGCGGATGGCGGAGACCAGAATGGCTTCAATCCCCGCCCGGGAGGTGCCGTCCACCAGCATCGTCCAGCGGTTCTCGGTGCGAAACACACCGCGATAGAGCGCCATCACCTCGTTCATGTAGTGGGTCATGGCCGGATCGTACTGGCCGATCAGCTGGCTCGACATGGCGCGCAGCACGCGCGGGTCGGCGTTGATCGGCCCCGGCCCCATCAGCAGGCGCTGGGGCGGGTTGATTTGCGGAAAGTGTGCGATATCCATTGTTAAGTCCTTATCAGTTGAGGCCGCGCACGGAGGAGATGAACTGCTTCAGTTCCGTGGTCTGCGGGTTGGCGAACAGCGTTTTGCTGTCGCCCTGCTCCCAGACTTTCCCCTGGTGCATAAACACCACGCGGTCGCCCACTTCGCGGGCAAAATTCATTTCATGGGTCACGAGAATCAGGGTCATCCCCTCGGCCGCCAACTGCTCCAGCACCTTGAGCACTTCGCCCACCAGCTCCGGGTCGAGCGCGGAGGTGATCTCGTCGCAGAGTAAAACTTTCGGCGACATCGCCAGCGCGCGGGCAATAGCCACGCGCTGCTGCTGGCCGCCGGAGAGGCTCGACGGGTAGTAATCCAGACGATCGCCAAGCCCCACTTTCTCCAGCATGCGCTGGGCCAGTTCGTGGCATTCGGCGGCGCTTTTCTTCAGCACCCGACGCGGGGCGAGCATCACGTTTTCCAGCGCCGTCATGTGCGGGAACAGGTTGAAGCTCTGAAACACCATCCCGACCGAGCGGCTGATTTCGCGCGCCTGAGAATCCCGGTCGGTAATGGTCATGCCGCCCAGCTTGATGCTCCCGTCCTGATACCCTTCCAGGCCGTTGATGCAGCGCAGCAGCGTGCTTTTGCCCGATCCGCTGCGCCCGATAATGGAGATCACCTGGCCCATATCGATATCCAGATCGACGCCCTTGAGCACGTGGTTATCGCCGTAGTACTTCTGCACCTGATTAATGGTGATGAGAGGCATTGAATTTGGTCTCCAGATAGCGGCTGTAGCGCGACAGCGGATAACACAGAATAAAGTAGCCCAGCGCCACTAGCGCAAAGACCTTAAACGGCTGATAGGTCACGTTGGTCAGCATGGTGCCAGCCTTGGTCAGCTCGATGAAGCCGATAATCGATGCCAGCGCGGTACCTTTGATCACCTGCACCGCAAAGCCCACCGTCGGGGCGATGCCGATGCGCAGCGCCTGCGGAGCGACCACGCGAAACAGGGTCTGGCCGAAGGTCAGGCCCAGGCAGCGCGAGGCTTCCCACTGCCCCTTCGGCAGGGCGCGAATGCTGCCGTACCAGATATCGAGCAGAAATGCGCTGGTGTAGAAGGTTAACGCCAGCGAGGCGGCGGTCCACGGCGAAACGTCGATGCCGAACAGCGCCACGCCGAAGAAGGCCAGGAACAGCTGCATCAGCAGCGGCGTGCCCTGAAACAGCTCGATATAGCCGCGGATAATGCGCTTCACCGTGCGACCGCCCGTCAGGCGCAGCAGCAGGAGCGGCAGCGTTACCACCGCCCCGCCGACAAACGCCACCAGCGACAGCAGTACCGTCCAGCGTCCGGCCAGCAGCAGGTTGCGAATAATGTCCCAGTCGGTAAAGGTGGTCATCATGCCTGCACCCCCAGCCATTTGCGTCCTGCCGCCATCATCAGCTGGCGCAGGGTAATCGACAGCGCTAAGTAAATCCCGGTTGTCACCAGATAGACCTCAAAGCTCAAAAACGTTCTGGACTGGATCAGGTTAGCGGCGAAGGTCAGCTCTTCATAGGAGACCTGCGACACCACCGACGAGCCGAGCATCACGATGATGCACTGGCTCACCAGCGCCGGATAAATGCGCTGCAGCGCGGGCGGCAGCACCACGCGAATAAACGTCTGCAGACGGGTCAGCCCCAGCACGCGCCCGGCCTCCCACTGTCCTTTCGGCGTGACCTGAATGCCCGCGCGGATAATTTCGGTGCTGTACGCGCCCAGGTTCACCACCATTGCCAGCAGCGCCGCCTCCCCCGCCGTCATCTTCAGGCCAAGATTCGGCAGGCCGAAGACGATGAAAAACAGCTGCACCACAAACGGCGTGTTGCGGATGATCTCCACGTAGCCGCCCCAGATCCGGCTGTACCAGGTGGTGCGTCCGCTGCGGATCGCCGCGCCGAAAATCCCGATTGCCAGCCCGCCGACGGTTGCCATTACCGTCAGCTGAATGGTGACCCACAATCCCGCCAGCAGCTCCGGCCAGTGCGGCCAGAGGGCTGAAAAATCAAGTTGCTCCGTCATCGGCTCAGGCGCCAAGGTTTGCCGGCAGCGGGGCCTTCAGCCATTGCTCGGACAGGCCGTTCAGCGTGCCGTCCTTGATGCCCTGCTCAATCAGCGCATCCACTTTCGCCTTCAGGGCCGGTTCGTTCTTCTTCAGGCCGATAAAGCACGGTGAGTCTTTCAGCATAAAGCTCGGCACCGGGGCTTTATCCGCGTTCTGGCGCGAAATGGCCGCCACCACGAGGTTGCCGGTCGCCACGTACTGCACCTGGCCGGAGAGATAGGCCGAAAGCGTGGTGTTGTTGTCTTCGTAGCGTTTCACGTTGGCGTCTTTCGGTGCCAGGCCGGTCAGCACCATATCCTCCACCGCCCCGCGCGTCACGCCGATGGTTTTTCCGCTCAGCGCGGCGGCGTCCTTCAGCTCGGCGCCTTTCGGGCCAAACACGCCGAGGAAGAACGGTGCGTAGGCGCGGCTGAAGTCGATCACCTTCTCGCGCTCCGGGTTTTTACCGAGGCTGGAAATGACCAGGTCCACCTTATCGGTTTGCAGGTACGGCACGCGGTTGGCGCTGGTCACCGGCACCAGCTGCAGCTTGAGCTTCATCCGTTTCGCCAGATAGCGCGCCATGTCTATGTCGTAGCCCTGCGGCTGCAGATCGGTCCCCACCGAGCCAAACGGCGGGAAATCCTGCGGAACGGCAATGCGAATGGTGCCGCGCTTCTCGATATCCTGAAGCTGGTCAGCCTTTGCCGGCAGCTGAGTGAAGAGACAGGCGGCCCCGGCCAGTGCAATAAACAGTTTTTTCATGGTGCTTCCCCGTAACGTTAACATGAAACAAAAGATTCTTTGAATGTGATTTTGCAACTAATGTGCCAGGTAAGGCGAAGCGGGGAATTTTCTCTTAAAGCCTGATAAAACGCGGACGGGGCGAAAATAATCTCTATTTTCGCCCCGTTCAATTGCACCATTTCAATGCAAAGCACCAGCCTGATGCCCCATTATCGTTGTTCGAGTTCGTCCAGCTGCTGGTAGAGGGAGGCAATCTCGTGAATGCGCGGGCGGCCTTTATCGAGAATGTCATGCAGGAAGGCGTTCGCCAGCAGGTTGATCAGGCTGTTGACCGAGGAATAACTGTCATAGGCGGAGACGCTGTCCAGCGGGGCGCAGAGCTGCCAGCTCGCCAGCGGAAACAGGCTGTGGGCCTGCGGCTCGCACATCAGCAGCACCGGAATGCCGCTACTCTGAAGCTGCTGCATCAGCGGACGAATGATGCGCGGGCGGCGGCGGAAAGCCATCATCACCACCAGATCGTCCGGCGTTAAGTCCACCAGCTCCTCGCTCAGGCTCTGCCCCGGCTGCGGCAGGACCAGCACCTGACCGCGCGCCTGCAGCAGCTGCTGGCGCAGGTGGAGCGCCGCCGGATAGGCGTTACGCATGCCGATAATCACAATGCGCCGCGCCTTGACCATGCAGGCCATGGCGTCGGCAAACTGCTGCGCGTCAAGGGCATTGACCCACTGGGTCAGGTTCGCCATCTCCTGCTTGTAGTGGCGCGCCAGCAGCGTGTTGCCCTGCACCGCGTCGCGGTTATCGGTGAGCGGCATCCCGCTCTGGCGCAAGGTGCGCAGCTCGTCGCGCATATCCTTATATTTCTCATAGCCCAGACGCTTGAACAGGCGGCTGACCGTGGCTTTCGACACCCCGCTCAGCTGCGCCAGCTCGGCGCTGTTGTAGCTGATCAGGTCGTCAAAATGGTCGAATATAAAGTCTGCCACCCGTTGCTCCTGCGGCGACAGCGACGGGTATTGTGCTTTCAGACGTTCATCCAGTTGTTCCATAGCGCCTCTGTAACTTTTGTTTCATCACATTATACCTTTCTTTATACGTATTCATTATACGTGCCAGCTTACTGAAACTTTTCTTTCAGAACTGGAACAGCTTTTGCAGCGCCTTGTGACTTTCAGTGTTACGAGGACTTCTCATGCAAAGCAACGTCTCCACGCACGGCATGGCCGTTGCGCCCCACCATCTTGCCAGCCAGAGCGCGCTGGCGGTGTTGCGCGAAGGCGGCAGCGCGATTGAAGCGATGGTCGCGGCGGCGGCCACCATCGCCGTGGTTTACCCCCACATGAACGGGCTGGGCGGCGATGGCTTCTGGCTTATCGTGCCGCCAGAAGGCGACCCGATCGCCATTGATGCCAGCGGCGCGGCGGGATCGCGCGCGACGTTTGCCGCCTACAACGGGCACAAGCACATTCCTCATCGCGGACCGCAGGCGGCGCTGACCGTCGCCGGCACGGTGAGCGGCTGGGACGAGGCGCTGAAGGTCTCCCGCGAGATGACCGGCAAGTCGCTGCCGCTGGCCCGCCTGCTGGCCGACGCCATTGACTATGCGCAAAACGGCACCCCGGTCACGGCCTCACAGGCCCATGCCACGGCCAGTAAATTCGACGAGCTTAAGGCCATCCCCGGCTTCGCGGAAACGTGGCTGGTGAACGGTAAGCCGCCGCAGGTCGGGAGCCGTTTTTACCAGCCCGCCATGGCCTCAACCCTGACGCGCCTCGTAGAGGACGGTCTGGACAGCTTCTATCGCGGCCCGCTGGCGGACGTGCTGGCGCACGGTATGGAGACGCTGGGCATGCCCGTGACGCTGGCCGATCTTAACGCGCACGTTGCCCGGCGCACCGCGCCGCTGAAGCTGCAGCATCAGCAGGGGGAGATCTTTAACCACGCCCCGCCGACGCAGGGGCTGGTCTCGCTGGCGATACTCGGCATCACCGACCGCCTGAATATGGCGGAGGCCGACGACGCGGACACCATTCACCGCATCGTTGAAGCCACCAAGCTGGCCTTTGGCCTGCGCGATGCCCACATTACCGACCCGCGTGAGCTGAAAACCGAGATTCAGGAACTGCTGGATCCCGCCGCCCTGCAGGCGCTTGCCGACAGGGTTGACGACGGCCACGCCGCGCCGTGGGGAACAGGAAAAGGGCCTGGCGATACCGTGTGGATGGGGGTGATGGATAACAGCGGGCTTGCCGTGTCGTTTATCCAGAGTATTTATCACGAGTTCGGCAGCGGCGTGGTGCTGCCCGATACCGGCATCGTCTGGCAGAACCGGGGGGCGTCGTTCAGCCTCGACCCCGCTCATCTTCTGGCCCTCGCACCGGGCAAACAGCCTTTCCATACCCTGAACCCGGCGGCGGCGCGTCTTAAGGACGGGCGCGTAATGGTCTACGGATCGATGGGCGGTGACGGACAGCCGCAAACCCAGGCCGCGCACTTTACCCGCTACGTGGTTCAGGGCGTGCCCTTGCAGGAAAGCATTTCCCGCCCGCGCTGGCTGCTGGGGCGCACCTGGGGACAAACCTCAGACACGTTAAAGCTGGAAGGACGCTTTAGCGCTGAGACGGTCTCACGGCTTCAGGTACTCGGACATGAGGTAGAAATATTCCCTGACTTCAGTGAAGCGATGGGCCACGCGGGCGCGATTGTCCGGCACCCCAACGGGCTGTTTGAAGGGGCGTTTGACCCGCGCAGCAACGGCGCGGCCGCCGGATACTGAGGAGAAAACAATGACGACACAACAACCCGACTGGCAGGCGTATCTTGCGCAAATGGAGTCCGTACTCGGCGTGACGCTGGACGATGCCCGCCGCGCCGAGCTGCAGTTGCAGTTCAGCCGCATTGCCAGCATGGCCGCCCCGCTGATGGCGCTGCCGCTAGACGACCGTCTGGAGATCGCAGGAGTGTATAAAGCATGACGCTACACGAGATGAGTATCAGCGACATTCAACAGGCGCTGAGCGCGGGCGAGCTGAGCGCCCATGAGATTGCCCGCCAGACGCTGGAGGCGATTGGGTGCGTTAATCCGCAGATCAATGCCTGGACCACCGTGACGGAAGCACGCATGCTCGCCGAGGCCGAGAACATCGACACCCTGCGCCGCGAGAAGCGCCCCCTGCCGCCGCTGGCGGGCGTGCCCTACGCGGTGAAAAACCTGTTCGACGTTGCCGGACACACCACCCTCGCGGGCGCCGAGCTGTTCAGCCAGCGTCCCGCTGCGGCCGCTGACAGCTTCGCCGTGCGCCAGCTGCGCAGCGCGGGCGGGCTGCTGTCCGGGATGGTGAATATGGACGCCTACGCCTACGGCTTTACCACCGAGAACAGCCACTACGGCGCGACGCGTAACCCGCACGACCTGACGCGCATTGCGGGCGGGTCCTCTGGCGGTTCAGCCGCCGCCGTAGCCGCCGGGCTGGTGCACTTTTCGCTCGGCACCGACACCAACGGGTCGATTCGCGTTCCGGCCTCCCTGTGCGGCATCTATGGCCTCAAGCCCACCTTTGGCCGCCTGTCACGATCCGGCAGCCATCCGTTTGTCGCGAGCCTGGATCATATCGGCCCCTTCGCCCGCCGCGTGTGCGACCTGGCGTCCGTGTACGACGCGCTGCAGGGCCGGGACAGCAGCGACCGTTTTCAGGCAGAGAGCTCGCGCGAGCAGACGCGCCCCCTGCTAGACCGCGGGCTTGACGGCCTGCGCTGCGCGGTGCTCGGCGGCTACTTCACCACCTGGTGCGACGCACAGGCCAGAGACGCCGTGGCGCGGGTGGCGAAGGCGCTCGACGTGCAGGATGAGCTGCAGTTTCCGGACGCCGAGCTGGCGCGCTCCGCGGCGTTTATCATCAGCGCCTCCGAAGGGGGAAATCAGTACCTGCCCGCGCTTCGCCGCGAGCCCGAGCGCTTTGAGCCGCACTCCCGGGAGCGACTGCTGGCAGGCGCGATGATCCCCTCCGCCTGGTATATTCAGGCCCAGCGGTTCCGCGCGCAGGCGCGCCAGGCGTTTCACGCACTGTTTGCCCTGGCCGACGTGCTGATCGCCCCCGCGACGCCGCGCAGCGCCACGCGGATCGGCGAGCAAACCATGGAGATTAACGGTCAGTCGCTCCCCATCCGCGCCAGCATGGGGATGCTGACCCAGCCAATTTCATTTTTGGGCCTGCCCGTGACCACCGTTCCGCTGCGCACCGCACATGGCGCGCCGATTGGCCTGCAGCTGATTGCCGCGCCGTTTAACGAGCAGGCCTGCCTGCGCGTCGCGCGCGTGCTGGAAGAGAGCGGCATCACCGATGCCCGCCCGGCGGAGGTTGCAGCATGATCAATCACGATGACATTAACCTGCCGTGGGTGGTTGCCGAGGTGACCGCCACGTTTTATCGCTATGAAGACGCGCTGGTGAGTAACAACATTGCCGTGCTGGACGAGCTGTTCTGGCACGACAAAAACACGGTGCGTCTGGGGGCGGGTGAAAACCTGTACGGGATCGATGAAATCCGCGCCTTTAGGGCGGCGCGCCCGTCTGCCGGGCTTCAGCGGACGCTGCGCCACACCGTGATTACCACCTTCGGGGAGGATTATGCCGTGTGCAGCACCGAGTTTACCCGTGAAGGTACGGAGCGGATTGGCCGCCAGCAGCAGACGTGGGTAAGGTTTGCCTACGGGTGGCGCATTGTTGCGGCGCAGGTGAGTTTGATGTCGTAGCCGTAGGCCGGGTAAGGCGCAGCCCCCACCCGGCAAAACATCGCACAATTACTTCTGAAACGGATGCACTTCCCGCCAGTGGTCGGCAATCTGCTGGCGGGTACAGACCCACACCCGATCGTGCTGCTGCACGTAATCCAGAAACCGTTGCAGCGCGCGAAAACGCCCCGGCCTTCCCAGCAGGCGGCAGTGCATGCCGATGGACATCATCTTTGGCGCGCTCTCCCCCTCCTCGTACAGCACGTCAAAGCTGTCCTTCAGGTACGTATAGAACTGCTCGGCGGTGTTAAACCCCTGCGCGGTCGCGAAGCGCATGTCGTTCGCATCCAGCGTATAGGGCACGATCAGGTGCGGCTTTTGGGTGCCGTCGCCGCAGGTCACTTCCGTCCAAAAGGGCAAATCATCGCCGTAGTAGTCGCTGTCGTAGTCGAAGCCGCCGTGCTCCACCACCAGCTGGCGGGTGTTGGGGCTGTCGCGCCCGGTGTACCAGCCGGTTGGCGGCTTGCCGAACAGGTCGGTAAGAACCTGCACCGCCTTATGCAGGTGGTCGCGCTCCTGGCTGATGTCCATGTTCTGGTAGTGGATCCAGCGCCAGCCGTGGCTGACCACGTCGTAATCCGCGGCCTTGATCGCCTCCACAATCTCCGGGTGACGCGCCAGCGCCATCGCCACGCCGAAGACCGTCAGCGGCAGGCCGCGCTTTTGAAATTCATTGTGGATCCGCCAGAACCCGGCGCGGCTGCCGTATTCGTAGAGGGAGTCCATCGACATGTGTTTGTCCGGGTAGCTGGCCGCGCCGATGATGTCTGACAGGAACTGCTCGGATCCGGCATCGCCGTGCAGAACGTGGTTTTCCGCCCCCTCTTCGTAATTGAGCACAAACTGCACGGCGATGCGTGCCTGATTCGGCCACCGCGCGTGCGGCGGGTTGCCCGCGTAGCCGCGCAGATCCCGCGGATAATCCTGTTCGAAAAGCTCCATACCACCCCCAAAAGTTAAAATGGATTCAATGCCTGAAAATGCCCGCTTAACGGTTTGTTCTCCGGGAAGGCCAGATCCCCATGCTTGCTGGTCGTGAGCCCCAGCGCCACCAGCGATTCCACCATCTTCACCGCCGCGCTGACGCCGTCGATCACCGGCACGCGCAGCTCGCGGGTCAGCTCCTGCGCAAGGGTCGCCATGCCGCCGCAGCCCAGCACGATGGCGCCGCAGCCATCCTCTTTCAGCGCCTGTATACAGCGCGCGCGCACCTTCTCCTGCGCCAGACCGCTGCCGTCTTCCAGCGCCAGCACCGGAAGGTCGATGGCGTGCAGCGCTGCGCAGTGGTCCTGAAAGCCATACTGGTGCAACAGATGGCGGGCAATAATCAGCGTGCGCGGCAGCGTGGTGACCACCGAAAAGCGCGTAGCGACCAGCGTCGCCATATGCATGGCGGCTTCAGCAATGCCGACTACCGGCCCCTGCGCCAGCTCTCGCGCCGCCAGCAGTCCCGGATCGCCAAAGCAGGCAATCACGTGACCGTCCACGCCCTGCTCCCTGCCTTTTTTGATCTGTTCCAGGACACCAACGGCGGCGATGGCCTCATCAAAGTGGCCTTCTATAGACGGCACGCCCGCGCCCGGACAGACCGCGAGGATCTCCGTTCCCGATGCCGCCACCGCGCGGGCCGCCGCGCCGATGGTTTCCGTCATCGCGAGGCTGGTGTTGGGGTTGATCACTTGTATACAGACAGACATTACGACTCCTTGTGGCCGGCAAACAGCCGGGCAAAATCAGGCAGGCACTCGCCCGCCCGCTCGAAGCAGAGGCTGGCAACGATGTGTTCAAAATGGTGCATGAGGGCATCGCTTAGCGGCTGCAGCGCCTTCTGGCGCAGCAGATCCACAAGCTGTTCGTGGTCGTTGCAGCGACAGCCCTGACGCCACGGCGCGCCCCAGGTGGCAATCACCAGCGAGGAGCGCTGGCTCAGGCTTGTCACCATCTCCGTCAGCACCTGGTTGCCGGAGATGGCCTGCAGTTGTATGTGGAAACTGGCGGAATGTCGGATTGCCGCCGGGCCGTCGTACGCCTCGTGCGCCTGCTGCTCCTGACGAATAATGGCCTCCAGCGCGGCAAGGTGCGGCGGCTGACAGTGCGCCAGCACATCCGGCAGGTTAGCGACCTCCAGCAGCGCGCGGGTGCGGAAGATGTGCCGCGCCTCTTCCACCGTCGGGCTGGCGACGTGTGCACCACGTTTGGGCGTCAGGGTGACCATTTGCACAGCGGCGAGTCGTTGAAGCACCTTGCGGATGCCCGTGCGGCTCACGCCAAACACCTCAGCCAGCGCCTCTTCCGGCAATTTGCTCCCCGGCAGCAGCTGATGTTCCACAATCGCGGTCATCAGCGCCTGGAAGATGGTTTCGTCTTTGTCATGCAGGTCTGGCGCGGTCTGCAGGGCGTTTATGTTGTTCATTCACCACTCCGAATTTTACTTTCCGTTATCGAATCGTATACATAAAAATAAAATATTGCATACAAGTTTTATTATTTTGGCCTGAATCCTGCAACACCGTTTGCACTCCCACTCAACGGGTTTTCATTCACAGGAGCAGGTTTCATGCCAAACAGTCAAAACGCACAGCAGAGTACGGCCGCTGATTCCGGTGCGGTTTACAGCCCACGTCTTTGCAATGAGGATCTGGCACCGACGCGTGACCAGAACTGGAGCTGGTACAACATCTTTTCTTTCTGGATGTCCGACGTTCACAGCATGGGGGGTTACGTTGTTGCCGCGAGCTTCTTTACGCTCGGGCTGGCAAGCTGGCAGGTGCTGCTCTGCCTGCTGGTGGGGATCTGCATTGTGCAGTTGTGCGCCAACCTGGTAGCCAAACCGAGCCAGATGGCGGGCGTGCCCTATGCGGTGATCAGCCGTCAGGCGTTTGGCGTCTTCGGGGCCAATATTCCGGCGGTGATCCGCGGGCTTATCGCCTTTGCGTGGTACGGCATCCAGACCTGGCTTGCCGCCAACGCGCTGATGCTGGTGGTGCTGAAGTTCTGGCCTTCTCTGGCGAGCCTTACCACCGGTGCCTTCCTGGGCCTGTCGCCGCTGGGCTGGATCTGCTTTGCCATCATGTGGGTTCTTCAGGCGATGGTCTTCTGGCACGGCATGAGCGCCATTAAGCGCTTTATTGATATCGCCGGTCCGGCGGTCTATGTGGTGATGCTGGCCCTCGCGGGCTGGATTGTATACAAGACCGGTTTTGACGGGATCTCTTTCACTCTCGCCAGCAAATCCCTGAGCGCGGGCGAGCAAACCTGGCAGATGATCACCGCGATCGCGCTGGTGGTCTCCTACTTCTCCGGCCCGCTGCTCAACTTTGGCGACTTCTCCCGCTACGGGAAAAGCATGGGCGAGATCCGCCGCGGCAACCGCTGGGGGCTGCCGTTTAACTTCCTGCTGTTCTCCATCGTCACCGTGGTGATTGTGTCCGGCACCCAGTCGCTGTTTGGCCGCATGATCACCGATCCGATCGAGACCGTCAGCCACGTGGGCAACGATCTGGCCGTGGCAATTGGCCTGCTGACGATGATCACCGCCACCATCGGGATCAACATCGTCGCGAACTTTGTCTCACCGGCGTTTGATTTCTCTAACTGCTCGCCGCAGAAGATCAGCTTCCGCACCGGAGGGATGATTGCCGCCGTCGGCTCGATCCTGCTCACCCCGTGGAACCTGTTCAACTCGCCGGAGCTCATCCATTACACCCTGGACGTGCTCGGGGCATTTATCGGCCCGCTGTTCGGCATTCTGATTGCCGATTTCTACCTGATTAAGCGCGGCAAGGTGTCGGTAGACGATCTGTTCGACGACACGCCAAAGGGCAAATACTGGTACCGCAACGGCTTTAACCCGAAGGCCATTGGCGCGCTGATCCCATCCGTTGCCGTAGGTCTGGTGATTGGCTTTATCCCGGCCCTGCATGAAGTGGCAAACTTCAGCTGGTTTATCGGCGTCTTCCTCGGCGGCGTGACCTACCGCTGGCTGGCGCGGGAAGAGCGCGAGACGGCAGGGGCAGCCTCGTTCAGCTCCCGCGTGGCGACGCAAAAAGAGTAACCCCTCCCTCCGGCCGCAGTTTATCTGCGGCCCGTTCATTCTGGCACCGTTCTTGCTGAGCTTTTTCACCCCGCTACGCAAACACTAAGGCAGGACCCACGATGGAATACCAGACTGCGATACGCGGTGCATTTTTCGATATCGCCCAGGTCTGCGACAGCGCAGACGCGATTGCCCAACACGCCCGCTACCTTGAGGACGGGCTGCTGTTTATCCAGAACGGAAAAATTCTGGCGCACATGGCGTGGCAGGAGGGCGAGCAGTATCTCGACCCCCACAAAGGCTACACGGACCTGCGCGGCAGGCTGCTGCTGCCCGGTTTTGTCGACACCCACGTTCATTATCCACAAACGGAGATGATCGGCGCCTTTGGCGAACAGCTGCTGGAGTGGCTAACCACCTACACCTTCCCGGTGGAGAGCCAGTTTGCCGATGAAGCCTACGCGAAAGAGATCGCCGAATTTTTCATTAACCAACTGGTGAGCAACGGCACCACCACCGCGCTGGTGTTTTGCACGCTGCATCCGCAATCGGTCGAAGCGCTGTTTACCGAAGCCCTGCGCCTCAACATGCGCCTTATCGCCGGAAAGGTGATGATGGACCGGCACGCGCCGGACTACCTGAGCGAAGATGCAAAGCAGAGCTATCGGCAGACGCGGGAGCTGATCCAGCGCTGGCATCAACGGGGTCGCCTGGGGTATGCCATTACGCCGCGCTTTGCCCCGACGTCCTCACCCGAGCTGCTCGCCGCGGTCAGCCTGCTCAGAGAGGAGTTCCCGGATACCTGGCTGCAGACCCATCTCAGCGAAAACCCAAACGAAGTGGCCTGGATGAACGATCTCTGGCCGGAGCACGAGCGCTATCTGGACGTATATCACCACTACGGCCTGACCGGCGAGCGCAGCGTGTTTGCCCACGCGATTCATCTGCACCACAGCGAGTGGCAGTGCCTGCACGACACCGGTTCGGCGGTGGCGTTTTGCCCCACCTCGAACCTGTTTCTCGGCAGCGGGCTGTTTCGCCTGCCCGCCTGCTGGCAGCACAAGGTGCGGATGGGCATCGGCACCGACGTCGGCGCGGGCACCACCTTCAGCATGCTGCGCACCCTGGGAGAAGCCTACAAGGTCGGCCAGCTTCAGAGCTACCGCCTGCGCGCCAGCGAGGCGTTTTATCACGCCACGCTGGGCGGCGCGCACTCCCTCAGGCTGGACGATAAGATTGGCAACTTCGCCCCCGGCAAAGAGGCGGATTTCGTGGTTATCGATCCTGACGTGACGCCGCTGCAGCGCCTGCGCAATCGCCGCTGTCAGGATATCTACGAGCAGCTATTTGTGCTGATGACCCTGGGCGACGAGCGCAACATCAGTGAGACCTGGGTCAACGGCGAGCGGGTGTGGTCAACTGCCCCGGTAGGTTGACCACCCGCCTGGCGCAATCACAAACGGCAGATGGAAGTGCTCGTCTGCCGCTTCTCCCGCCACAAACTCAATTTGCGCGCAGGGGTAGATCGTCTCCCGGCCGGTTGCGCGAAACCACCCGCCGATCTCCGCCACCAGCCGATAGCGTCCTTTTGGCAGGAATGGGACAAATTCGGTGATGCGGCCATTAGCGTTGGTCACGCCCGTCGCCATGATTTCGCCCTCCCGTTCAAGGTGAACCGTCACGCCCGCTGCGGGCTTGCCCGTCGAAATATCGAGAATATGGGTGCTGAGTGTGCTCATTCGTGGATAACTCCTTCAAGGCGCAGCAGCGTAATTTCCCGCAGCTGTTCCAGCGCCGCCTGAACTTCCTGCACGTCGCTGTTCTCCAGCCGTGCATTCAGTATCTGTAAAATGTCCTCGCCGCTCCGGCCTTTCGCGCGGATCAGAAACACCCGGCCGAAGCGGGCCTCGTAGTGGGCGTTACCCTCGCGCAGCGCCTGCGCAAGCGCCGCGTTACTGTCATTCACCGCGCCCTGCTCCTGACGCGACAGCGCCGCCTCCACCTCTTCACCCGCGGGCTTTTCCCCGATGCGCGGGTGCGCGCTCAGGGCTTGCGCTAACGCCACTTCGTCCCAGCGCTGCATCAGCGCCTGCGCCGCGATCGTCAATTCACTCCGGCTCGGGTAAGGCCGTCCACAAACCAGCGCCTCAGCCCAGCCGGGGAGCGCCACGCAGGGGGTGAGCAGCGCGAGAGCCTCTTTCTCAGGAAGATGATTGAAGTCGTGCAGTGCGATCATAGTGTCTCCTTTATTGTCCTCCTCCGGGTTGTTGCACAAACCACGCCACTCTTGTCGCCGATGTGAAACAGTCGATTCTGTATGGCTGGACAGGAAATTATTGATTCATAAAAAGGCATATTCACCGTGTTTGCGCACCTTAGCAGTGCAAACTCACCTCCCACAACGCCGTTTTCGCCACTCTGCAGCCTGGTACGCAAATTGCTGAATGTTTTTACAACCTGCAAAAGGAGAGAAGCATGAAAGCAATCGTCATTGGCGCGGGTATTGGCGGCCTGAGCGCTGCCGTCGCGCTAAAGAAAGCGGGAATCGACTGTACCGTGTTCGAAGCCGTAAAAGAGATCCGGCCCGTCGGGGCGGCCATCTCCATCTGGCCTAACGGCGTGAAGTGTATGCAGCACCTCGGCATGGGCGACATTATCGAAACCTACGGCGGTCCAATGCGTTTTATGGCCTACAAGGATTACCGGCGCGGCGACACCCTGACCCGCTTCAGCCTTGCCCCGCTGGTTGAGCGTACCGGAGGGCGTCCCTGCCCCGTCTCGCGCGCTGAACTCCAGCGCGAAATGCTGGACTTCTGGGGTCGCGACAAGGTGCAGTTCGGCAAGCGCGTGGAACACGTTCATGAAGACGACGCGGGCGTAAGCGTGACCTTTACCGATGGCACCACGGCAACAGGCGATTTTCTGATTGCCGCCGACGGCAGCCACTCGGCGGTTCGTCCGTACGTGCTGAGCTATACCCCGGAGCGCCGCTACGCCGGATATGTGAACTGGAACGGGCTGGTGAAGATTGATGAAGAGATTGCCCCGGCGCACCAGTGGACCACCTTCGTTGGCGAGGGTAAACGCGTGTCGCTGATGCCCGTCTCCGGCGGACGCTTCTACTTCTTTTTTGACGTGCCGCTGCCCGCGGGCCTGGCGGAGGATCGCACCACCCTGCGCGCCGATCTCACGGGCTACTTCCGCGGCTGGGCGCCGCCGGTACAGAAGCTTATCGCCGCGCTGGATCCCGAGACCACCAACCGCATTGAAATCCATGACATCGAGCCGTTCGACAGCCTGGTACGCGGCAACGTCGCGCTGCTCGGCGATGCCGGGCACAGCACCACGCCGGATATCGGCCAGGGCGGCTGCGCGGCCATGGAGGACGCCGTGGTGCTGGGCGAATGCCTGCGTGAAAACCACAACATTACGCTGGCGCTGCGGCAGTACGAAGCCCTGCGCTGCGACCGGGTGCGTGACCTGGTGCTGAAAGCGCGTAAACGCTGCGACGTCACCCACGGGAAAGATATGGCGTTGACGCAGGCCTGGTATCAGGAACTCAAAGAGGAGACCGGGGAACGCATTATCAACGGTCTGTGCGAGACCATTCAGGGCGGCCCGTTAGGCTGAACAAGAGGGACAACGATGAAAAGAGAACCGACACCACCCGCCCACTGCACGTTTGAACCAGAGGACTGGCTGCGCCTGGCGAAATGCTGGCATCCGGTTGCGCGCGCCTGCGACGTCGGCCCGGCCCCCGTAAAGGCCACCCTGCTGGATGAACAGCTGGTGATTTACCGAATTAACGACCAGGTCGTGGTTGCCCGGGACGTGTGTCCGCACCGCGGCGTGCCGCTGACGCTCGGCTTTCACGACGAGCACGGGATTATCTGCCCCTACCACGGCTTACGCTTTGGTGAAGATGGCCGCTGCAACCGCATTCCGTCCAGCCCCGACCAGCCCGTTCCGGCGAAGCTGAACCTGATTAACTACGCGGTGGAAGAGCGCTTCGGCCTGATCTGGACCTGCCTGGCGTTTAACCCGGACAATCCCGTGCCGCTGCCCACCATGCCGCACTGGAGCGACGACGGATTTCAGCAGATCAACTGCCCGGCGTTTGAGGTGAACGGCTTCGCCGGGCGCCAGGTGGAAGGGTTTCTGGATGTTGCCCACTTTGCGTGGATCCATACCGATACCTTTGCCGATCCCAATAATCAGCTTGTCCCTATCTATCAGCCGCAGGAGACGCCCTTCGGTTTCGTGGCCGATTACTGGAGTTCCGTGAGCAACTATCCCGCCAGTTCACCCGTGCAGGCGCCAGAAGGATTCCAGTGGCTGCGCCATTTTGAAATGCATCTGCCGTTTACCGCCACCCTGACGATTCATTTTCCGGGTGAATCGCGGCTGGTGATTATGAACGCCGCCTCGCCCGTCTCGTCACGGGTGACCCGCATGTTCGCGCCCATCGCGCGCAACTTTGATCTGCATATTCCGGTGGAGGACGTGCATGCCTTTAACCTGCGCATTTTTGAAGAGGATCGCCTGATGGTCGAAACCCAGCGCCCGGAAAGTCTGCCGCTGGATCTCACTCTGGAAGCCCATATTCCGGCAGATAAGAGTTCGATTGCCTACCGTCGGGGACTGAAGAAGATGGGCTTTGGCGAATTTTTCCTGGTATGACGGAGGCCAATATGCTGAACGTGATCGTTGACGGGCTGTGGCGCGAAGGGGATAAAAGCCTCGCCGTCAGGCTGGTGGCCGAAAACGGCGACGCGCTACCTGCGTGGCAACCCGGCGCGCACATTGATGTCCACCTGCCCTGCGGCGTGGTCCGCCAGTACTCTCTGACCGGGGCATGTGGCGACGAGAGCTATCTTATCTGCGTGGGGCGAGAAGCCGCCTCGCGCGGCGGGTCGCGCTACGTTCACGAAACTCTGCGTCCGGGCCAAAGGCTTTCGATCTCGACCCCGCGCAATCTGTTTCCGCTGCATCAGGCTGAGCGGGTATTGCTGCTGGCGGCAGGGATTGGCATTACGCCGCTGTATGCGATGGCATTGCAGCTGAAAGCGACCGGAACGCCGTTTACGCTGCACTATTACGTCAGAAACCGGGAAAACGCGGCGTTTGCGCGCGAGCTCTCGCAGTGCGGTGACTGCATTATTCATACCACCACCCCACGAACCACGCTGGCGGAGTATTTCCCCGCGCCTGAAGCGGGGCTGCACGTGTGGGTGTGCGGACCTGCGGGGTTTATGGAGAAAGCGCGCGATGTGGCGGCGGCGAAGGGATGGAATGACGCCCATATCCACAGCGAGGCGTTTCAGCCCGCTCCCCCTGTCACAAGCGGCGTCGCAGGCGAGATCTTTACGGTCAAACTTGCTTCTACCGGCGAGCGCTGGCCGGTGCCTGCGGATAAGACCATCGCTCAGGTATTACAGGAAAACGGCGTGGACGTGCCGCTGTCCTGCGAAATGGGGATCTGCGGCGCCTGCCTGACGCCGGTGATTGACGGCGTGGTGGACCACAGGGATAGCGTGCAGTCGGAGGCAGAAAAAAGCGCGGCTGACCAGCAGGTGGCGCTCTGCTGTTCGCGGAGTCACTCCGGGGAGCTGGTGATTGCGCTGTAAAACGAAAAAACCCTGCGATATTGCTATCGCAGGGTTTTCGAATTTGGCGGAAGCGTAGAGATTCGAACTCTAGAACCCTTTCGGGTCGCCGGTTTTCAAGACCGGTGCCTTCAACCGCTCGGCCACGCTTCCAAAGTGAGGCGCACTATAAACATCTATTAGCGCCTTGTAAAGCAGGAATTTTTCTATTTTTGCCTGCAGGCGTTTGACTGCGCAAAAAGTCACCCGGACGCTTTCCTGCCCTCCCCCCTTCCCCCCTTGTACATACCGTTACACAGCAACGCTCATCCTTTTAAATCACCGTGGTATAGAATGCCAAAAAAAATAGACGGCCATGTGTTTTGTAATGGTAATAAATTCGGGTAATGCGGGTTTTAACGCATTACTGTCATAGCGCCTTACTGGTTGATGATGAAAATCAAAAATACGTTTTGCTTACATATCCTGATGGCCGTTTTGGCCATTTTAGTCCTGAGTTTTCACCCGCTGGTGACAAGCTTTGATCCGCCGCTTAAATTCCAGCCGCTGATCAAGTCCATGGCAGGGACGACAAAAGAACAGGCGGAAAAAATAGCCACAATTTCCCATGCCTTAGAAGGGAATGCTATTTTCTTCCTTGGTGCGTCTGAGGTTGCCACCTCAGAAGAGGAACATTACGCCGTATTTAATTATTTTAATAAGCAATTGCACCAGCCCGTCGTGGCCTATGGCGATGCGTTTGTCGATGACGAAACGCAATTTTTACTTCTCTCGCGTTTTAAAGATAGCCTTAATGCAAACAGCAAAGTGGTGCTGCTTCTGGCGCCTGACGGCTTTTATTCAAAAGGCCTGCCGCCCGCTATCTATGCGGATAATTTTCCGGGCTCGATTTTTAATCCTCTGATGAAGGATCCGCAGGCGCGCCCGTTCCTGGTTAATTACCTGAAGCATATTGATGCGAAAGATATAAGCCATTTAACCTTCGGGCAAATGCGTGTGTATGGCTGGCATCCGGCGCTGATGTGGGACGAGCTGAGTTTTCAGTTTGCAAACTTCTGCACCCTGATTAAAAACGACTGGCTGTCGCTGCTCAACATCAGACCACAGACGGCGCAGCCCTGGCCTCAGCAGCCAACCGCCCGTCTTTCCCCTGACTGGGATAAAGCGCTGGCGAATGCCCGCGAGTTGAATAAAAAGCGCCATCAGAGCGCGGCCACGCTGTGGATGGACAAAACGATTTACGACGAGGACGGTAAGCCGCAGCAGTGGGATGACACGCCGGTGGTGCCGGGGCAGTTCGCCGCGTTCAGGAAAACCGTTCAGCTTTTGAAAGCGCATCACGTGCAGGTGATTGCTATCGTCGACCCGGTTAACCCCTGGGCGCTTTACAATACCGACACCTTCCGCCCGTTCGATAAGCAGATTCAAACCATTCTGAAAGAGAACCAGATCCCGTATTTGGATATGTACGCCATGCCGTATCAGAACGGCTGGAACTGGGATCGTCTGCACCCTACCGAACTGGCCTGGGTGCCAATGCTTCGCTTTATTGCACAGAGTTTTAAATAATGAAAATCGCGATCCGTCTTTTTTGCCTTTATTTACTGCTGGCGATCACCGTCGTTGCATGGACCGCTGTCGATGACAGCATGAGTATGCAGCTGCATTTTGAATATCAAAAATTCTGAGGCGAAATGATGTACAGCTCAGGAATGTTTTTTGTCTGTTTATTTTCATCCGCGCTGGTGTTTGCGATGGTTAATCGTGTTTTACGCCACCGTCTGACCTGGCTAGTTTCCTTATCCGTGGTGACAGCATTAGGCTGGGGTTATATTTTTCAGGGCAATTACAGTGTTCCCGTGGCCGTCTTTTGCTGGTTTTATCTTGTCGCCACGTTAAAAGAAAAAGGCAGATTAAAAACCTGGCAGGCGGTCGTTTTAACGCTGCTGCCCCTGGTTCTGGTGAAATTACATTTTAATTATCACCTCGGCACAATCGGTCTCTCTTTTATGACCTTCCGCGCTGTGGATGTACTGCTGTATCGCAGTAAAAAAGAGGGCCAGAATTTCCTGCACTATTTCTGCTATCTCTTTATGCCCTTTATTATTCTGGCCGGCCCGATGTATCGCTGGCGAACATGGATGAGCGATGTGAATAAGCCGGCATTTGTCCTGAACCGCGAACAGTTTTTAACGGCGCTGGAGCAAATTATTACCGGCATCATTCAGAAGTTCCTGTTTGCCATGCTGATCGATTCGCTCGTCGTGCAGCCCTGGAGCCATAAGCCGTTTACCCTGACCGTGGGCGTGGTGATGTCGATTGCCTACAGCGCCTATCTGTACTTCGATTTTGCGGGCTACAGCAATATGGCCATCGGCGCGGGTCGGCTGTTTGGGCTGAATATTCCGGCAAACTTCAACATGCCGCTCCTTGCGAAGAACCCGCAGGATTTCTGGCGCCGCTTCCACATCAGCCTGTCCGAATGGCTGCGCGACGTGGTCTTTATGCCCGTCTATATGAACCTCATGAAGTTTAACTTTTTCCGCCAGAACAAAACGCTGGCGCAAAATATCGGTATTTTTTGCACCCTGTTCTGCATGGGGGCGTGGAATGGCCTGGAACGCCATTACGTCATCAGCGGCGCGCTGTTTGGCGCGATTTCCGTCGCGCACAATATGCTGCTGTGGTCAGCCAAACGCAGCCCAACGTTACACCGCGGATTGCAGTATCCGGCCGTTGCGTTTTTGGGACGAATTCTGACGCTGGGAAGCGCCGCAGGATCCCTTTACATCTTCAGTGGAATGTCACCTCTATGAAAAATTACTCCGATCTTCAGGAACTGCAGGATTTCTTGCGTGCGGCACTGTGCGATCCCGCCTCCCCGCAGCAGCTGGCCATCAGCGGCAGCGACGAAACCTTAAGCTGGCTCCAGCTTTCCTCTGCCGTGACGGACTGGGCAGAGCGTTATCGACGCTGCCAGCCCGCAGACGGTACGCCGATCGTGCTGTACGGCCATCAGCAGGCCGAGTTCGCCGTGGCAATCTATAGCTGCCTGCTGCACAACATTCCGTACATCCCGGTGGACTGCATCTACCCGCAGGAGCGGCTTCGCGAGATCTGCAACCTGACCGGCGCCCCTTACTACTACGACGTGGCGACGCGGCAGTTCATCGCCACCGGCGAGGCGGGCAAGGTGCTGGAGGAGCAGGATCTGGCCTATATCATGTTTACCTCAGGCAGCACCGGAAAACCGAAAGGCGTGCAGATTGGACGTGAAAGCGTATGGCACTTCATGAAGTGGGTCAGCCAGGACTTTTCGCTGCCGGAAAAACCGGTGCTGATGAACCACGCGGTGTTCAGCTTTGACCTCTCCCTGATCCCTCTGCTGGCGAACCTGGCGATGGGAGGCCACATCGTGCTGAATGCCAAAGAGGATATCCAGAAAGAGAACTGGCTCGAGCGACTGCAAAGCAACGCGGTCTCCGCCTGGGTTTCCACCCCCTCTTTTGCCTACCAGCAACTGCTTTCTCCGCACTTTAACAGCGAGTATTTGCCTGCACTCAGCGTCTTTATCTTCATTGGCGAAGTGCTCAATAAAGCGCTTGTGAAACAGCTCCGCCGCCGTTTCCCGCAGGCCAAAATCATCAACTCCTATGGCCCAACGGAAGCGACCATTGCGACAACCGTGGTTGAGATCACGGATGAGATCCTTAACAGCGACAGCGCGGTGCTGCCGGTGGGCGTGATGATGCCGGACAGCAGAATGGAAATTTCCGCCGAGGGCGAGCTGATTATCTGGGGCAAAAACGTCATGCGCGGCTATTTAGGCCTGCCGCAGGAGAACGCGGCAAAACTGCTGCGTCGGGAAAATGATGCGTTCCGCGGCTACCGGACCGGCGATCTGGGTTATGAAGACGGGCTCATCTACTGCCAGGGCCGCAACGACAGCCAGGTCAAGCTGAATGGCTACCGCATCGAGATCGGCGAGATTGAAAACCGCCTGCTGGCCATGTCCGGCATCAGCGAAGCGGTGGTGATGCCGCTGATGAAACCCTGCGGCAGCGTGCTGCGCATCGCCGCGTTCTGCGTGACGGAGCTGGCACCGGATACGATCAAAACCTCGCTGGCAAACGTGGTGCCCCACTACATGGTGCCTTCACAAATTATCGTAAAAGACGCTTTGCCGCTGAATCCTAACGGCAAAATTGACCGCAAGCTGCTGGACGCTTACGCCCGCACACATTAATTATCCCAGGAAAAATGATGGAACACGATATTCTCGCCCTGTTTGAAAAAGTGTTATCCCGCAAGGTTGGCTTTCACGATGAGCTGATTGAATCCGACATTCTCGACTCCATTCTGGCAGTCGACATGGTGCTGGAGGTGCAGGACGTTTACGGCTGTATGATCCCGCCTACCGACGTGGCGACGGTGCTGAAAACCCCGGCCGATCTCGCCCGTTATATTGAAGAGAACCGTTAACGCCCCCTCCTCTGATGGCTCTGGAACTCACTCCAGAGCCCATCATTCGCTTTCCCCTTCTGGATACCATTCACACGAATGAAACCCACCGGTTTTACTATTTCTCCTACACTTTAGGGGTACTGTCGGTACGGGAAACAAAACAAGCCAACATCATGAAGACAATAATGGTTCGCTCTGCGCTCAGCCAGCGATCGTTGCGTCTTTAACAGAGGAGTCTGCGGTATGGCATTCGTAACAACGAAAGACGGCGTCAATATTTACTACAAAGACTGGGGTCCGAAAGAGGCTCAGCCCATTGTTTTCCATCACGGCTGGCCATTGAGTGCCGATGACTGGGATAACCAGATGCTCTTCTTCCTTGCGGAAGGCTATCGCGTTATCGCAATCGATCGTCGTGGTCACGGGCGTTCGGACCAGGTCAGCGAAGGGCACGATATGGATCATTATGCGGCTGACGCGTCGGCCGTGGTTGAAAGCCTGGATCTGCACAATGCGGTGCATGTCGGCCACTCTACCGGCGGTGGCCAGGTGGCCCGCTATGTTGCGAAGTACGGCCAGCCGCAGGGGCGCGTTGCCAAAGCGGTACTCGTGAGCGCCGTTCCACCGTTGATGGTGAAAACAGAAAACAACCCTGGCGGGACACCTGTAGAGGTTTTCGACGGCTTCCGTAAAGCGCTGGCCGCGAATCGCGCCCAGTTTTACCTCGACGTCGCCAGCGGTCCTTTTTATGGGTTTAACCGGGCGGGGGCCGAGGTTTCACAGGGCACCATTCAGAACTGGTGGCGTCAGGGCATGATCGGTAGCGCCAGGGCCCACTATGAGGGAATTAAGGCGTTTTCAGAAACCGATCAGACAGAGGATTTGAAAACCATTACGGTTCCCGTTCTGGTGATGCAGGGGGATGACGATCAGGTCGTGCCTTATAAGAATGCAGCCCTTCTGCAGGACCAGCTGCTGGCGAATAGCGTGCTGAAAATCTATCCGGGCTTCCCGCACGGGATGCATACCACCCACGCGGATACCATTAACGCGGATATTCTGGCCTTTATCCGCTCATAGACGTCAGGTTTTCATATACGCGCAAAAAGAAAAACCCCAGCTTAACGAGTAAGCTGGGGTTTATATCTGGCGGAAGCGCAGAGATTCGAACTCTGGAACCCTTTCGGGTCGCCGGTTTTCAAGACCGGTGCCTTCAACCGCTCGGCCACACTTCCTGAGTGAGGCGAACTATAAACACCTCACCGCATGCTGTAAAGAGTGGCTGCAATCGTTCGCTTTAAAATTAGCCAAAATGTGCTTAATCGGTTGAACTGACAACACATCGGCGATTTTCTCAGCATAAAATCCAGCCCTCTCGCTTAGTGCTTTTTGATGTACATATCTTTTGTGAAATAGTACCCCAGCTTATCCGGCGTAAAGCCACCCACCCATGGTTTCACCAGGTGCGTACGGACGTAGTGATAAACCGGAATGGCAGGCACATCACGCCCAAGCAGATCCTCTGCCTGCTGGTAGAACTTACCCCGCTCTGCCGGCGTTTTGGCCTTTGCGGCGTTGATCAAGGCTTGATCGTAGTCCGGGTTGCTGTACTGGCTGGTGTTTTCACTGTCGCCGGTACGGAAGTTGTTCAGGAAGGTCGCCGCGTCGTCGTAGTCGGCAATCCAGGCGTAGCGCACCGCGTCAAAGTTGTGGGTGTGCATGGTATCCAGCATGGTTTTCCACTCCTGATTTTGCAGCTTCGCGTCTACGCCGAGGTTTTTCTTCCACATAGAGCTGGCCGCAATCGCGATGCGCTGGTGCGATTCAGAGGTGTTATAGAGCAGGTTGAAGCTCAGAGGATGGCTTTCGTTATACCCGGCCTCGTTGAGCAGTTTTTTCGCCTCAGCAATACGCTTGTCCAGCGGCCAGCTGGCGTAATCCGGATTCTGCAGCTTGACCCCGCCAATGTCCGGCTGGCTAATCAGCCACGCGGGACGCTGCCCCTGCCCCATCACCTTCTCAGCGATGATGTCTTTATCCAGCGCCATGTTCAGCGCCTTGCGCACGCGGGCATCGTTGAACGGCGGACGGGTGGTGTTGAATTCGTAGTAATAGGTTGCCAGCTGCGGGGAGACGTCCAGCTGGCTGCCCAGCGTTTTCTTCAACTGAGCAAACTGGTTAATGGGTACCGTATACACAATATCAATTTCGCCCGCTTTATAGCGGTTCACATCCGAGGCCTCGGAGGTGATCGGCAGATAGGTGACTTTGTTAATAACGGTATGCGCGTTATCCCAGTAGCGCGGGTTACGCTCCGCCACAATGCGTTCGTTGACCACCCACTGGGACAGCTTATACGCTCCGCTGCTGACGAAATGCTCCGGTTTGGTCCACTTTTCGCCGAAGCGGCCAATCAGCACTTTATCCACCGGCACCAGCGACGGGTGCGCCAGCATCGCCAGGAACGCCGCGTTGGGCTGGGTGAGCGTCACTTCCAGCGTGGTATCGTTAATTGCTTTTACGCCCAGCGTGTCGGGGGATTTTTTCCCCTGAGCGATATCGGCCGCGTTGACGATATGCATGTTGCCGGGATAGCTGGCGTACGGTGAAACGGTTTTTGGATCAACCAGGCGCTGCCAGCTCCAGACCACATCCTCTGCGGTAATGGCCGTCCCGTCGCTCCAGGTGATGCCCGGACGTAAGTGGAACGTCCAGACGGTGTTGTCCTTGTTCTCCCATTTTTCAGCCAGCCGGGGTTGGATTTCCCCTGACGGGGAGACGCTCACCAGCCCTTCGAATAAATCGCTGATAATATTGAATTCGACATCGCTTTCGACTTTGTGCGGGTCGAGCGAAGCCGGTTCGCTGCCATTGTTTCTGACCAGTTCCTGTTTTTCGGCCAGCGCTGTTCCTGCCGGCACGTTAGCCGCCCAGGTCGCCGTGCTGGCGCACAGGATCCCGGCGGTGAGTAAAGAGAGCGTAAAGCGCGTGCGTGTTTGTTGTTTCATTTCCTTCGCCTTATTGTCTGTTTTATGACGATCCGGAGATAACTCTTAGCGCCCGAAAGGCAATAACGCAATATTTTTCAGTAACCTATAAGAGGTTGATCTGGTAAATACTTTTAAACCGCCGTTCATACTGGTTACACATGCTTTTGCAGAAGAAACGACCACCTTCAGCGCTAACGTGCTGAGTAAAGATGGGTAAAACCACTTTGAGACTGGCGCGCCGTTTCCTATTCTTTCCGTTAATTACATCTGTCATAAGAGAGTGACTCATGGATCGTATAATTACTTCCTCACGCGACCGCACATCGCTACTCAGCACCCACAAGGTGCTGCGCAATACCTATTTCATGCTCAGCCTGACGCTGGCGTTTTCGGCGATCACCGCTACCGCCAGCACCGTGCTGATGCTGCCGTCTCCGGGCCTGATCCTGACGCTGGTGGGGATGTACGGTCTGATGTTCCTGACCTACAAAACTGCTGATAAACCGGTCGGTATTCTTTCCGCGTTCGCCTTCACCGGCTTCCTGGGGTATATCCTGGGGCCGATCCTGAATGCGTACCTGTCTGCCGGTATGGGTGACGTGATTGGCATGGCGCTGGGCGGTACCGCGCTGGTGTTTTTCTGCTGCTCGGCCTACGTGCTGACCACGCGCAAGGATATGTCCTTCCTCGGCGGTATGCTGATGGCGGGTATCGTGGTGGTGCTGATTGGTATGGTGGCAAACATCTTCCTGCAGCTGCCTGCTCTGCACCTGGCGATTAGCGCGATGTTTATCCTGCTGTCATCCGGCGCGATTCTGTATGAAACCAGCAACATTATTCACGGCGGTGAGACCAACTACATCCGCGCGACCGTGAGCCTGTATGTGTCGCTGTATAACATCTTCGTCAGCCTGCTGAGCATCCTGGGCTTCGCCAGCCGCGATTAAGCAGACCTGCTGAAACAAAAAGGAGAATGCCTCAGGCATTCTCCTTTTTTTATGCCCTAGTCACCGCGGCAAATATAGGTGGGATAGAGCCGGTCCCGTCCCGATGAAAATAGAACTGAGCCACGGTATTGACCTGGACCTCATTCGCTTTTCCCTCGTTGCGCTTAAAGTTAAATTCCGTACTGCAGGCCAGCGCACCGCCTGCGGCGAACAGAAGTCTCATTTTCATTTTTCTGCTCCGCTTTTGTAGCGAATGGCTTTGCACAGGCTGGTGAACGGACAATCGGTACGGCATGTCGCGCATATGACGCAGATGAGTGAAAAACAGGTGTCGACGTATAAATGCAACGCGCTGAAAAAGCTTAATGCCAACAATCTGCTCCAGCTTCTTCTGTAGGTCGAGGTTTCTCACGCCGCCCCTTATTTGCTAGACTAGGGGCGGTTTTTACTTTATCGACAGAGCACTATGTTCATTTTTGCAGGCCAGGAAATTGAGACCGATAGCGAAGGCTATCTGAAAGACACCACGCTATGGAGCGAGCCGCTGGCGGAGAAAATCGCCGAAAACGAAGGTATCGCCCTCTCCCCCGAACACTGGGAGGTGGTCCGTTTTGTGCGCGAGTTTTATCTCGAGTTCAACACCTCTCCGGCGATCCGCATGCTGGTTAAAGCAATGGCCAACAAATTTGGCGAAGAAAAAGGCAACAGCCGCTATCTGTATCGCCTGTTCCCGAAGGGCCCGGCAAAACAGGCCACCAAAATTGCCGGCCTGCCTAAACCGGTGAAGTGTATTTAATACCGAATACCGAAGTTCACATATTCCCTGCCGGGTTGATGCGGTTCCGTTAAGACCTTATCAACCCGGGCGCTGCGCGGCCCGCCTGCTTTCAGCCACGCCATCAGTTTTTCAACCTGCTCCGCGTCGCCGCAGGCGACCACCTCAACGCTGCCGTCGTCCATATTTCGCGCGTATCCCGTTAGCCCAAGCGTTATCGCTTCGCGCTGGGTGCTGTAGCGGAACCCGACGCCCTGAACAAGGCCGTGGACCCAGGCAATGGTGCAGACTTTTGACATCTTCCTTCTCCTTATCCGTCTGGCGCGTTGCATTTCCCCAGCGAACTCGGGAAAATGGCGGCCATTTTCTTGAATCGACAGAACAGCAAATTATGAGTGTACGTTTAGTGTTAGCCAAAGGGCGTGAGAAGTCATTACTGCGCCGTCATCCCTGGGTCTTTTCCGGCGCGGTTGCCCGTATGGAAGGCAAAGCCAGCCTCGGTGAAACCATTGATATCGTTGACCATCAGGGGAAATGGTTAGCGCGAGGCGCTTACTCGCCAGCCTCCCAGATCCGCGCGCGCGTCTGGACCTTCGATAAAGACGAAACCATCGATATCGATTTCTTTGTCCGCCGTCTGCAGCAGGCGCAGCAGTGGCGCGAGTGGCTGGCAAAGCGCGACGGGCTGGACAGCTATCGCCTGATTGCCGGTGAATCCGACGGTCTGCCGGGCGTGACCATCGATCGCTTCGGCAATTTCCTGGTGCTGCAGCTGCTGAGCGCCGGGGCGGAATACCAGCGTGCCGCGCTGATTAGCGCCCTGCAAACCCTGTTCCCGGAATGCGCCATTTACGACCGTAGCGACGTGGCGGTGCGCAAAAAAGAGGGCATGGAGCTGACGCAGGGCCCGGTCACGGGTGAGCTGCCGCCTGCCCTGCTGCCAATTGAAGAGCACGGAATGAAGCTGCTGGTGGATATTCAGGGCGGGCACAAAACGGGTTACTACCTTGACCAGCGCGACAGCCGCCTGGCTACGCGTCAGTACGTTGCCGACAAACGCGTGCTGAACTGCTTCTCCTACACCGGCGGTTTTGCCGTTTCGGCGCTGATGGGCGGCTGTGCCCAGGTGGTCAGCGTGGATACCTCGCAGGAAGCGCTGGACGTGGCAAAACAGAACGTCGAGCTGAACAAACTGGACTTGAGCAAAGCCGAATTTATACGCGACGACGTCTTCAAGTTGCTGCGTAAATATCGCGATCGGGGCGAGAAGTTCGACGTCATCGTGATGGATCCGCCAAAGTTTGTGGAAAACAAAAGCCAGCTGATGGGCGCCTGCCGTGGGTATAAGGATATCAACATGCTGGCCATCCAGCTGCTGAACCCGGGCGGGGTGCTGCTCACCTTCTCCTGCTCCGGGCTGATGACCACCGATTTATTCCAAAAAATCATCGCCGATGCCGCAATAGATGCTGGTCGTGATGTACAATTTATAGAGCAGTTCCGTCAGGCAGCCGATCACCCCGTGATTGCTACCTACCCGGAAGGACTGTATCTGAAAGGGTTTGCCTGTCGCGTCATGTAACTTGAAAAGAGAAATATTGCCCGCACTTAATGTGTAAGTCGTATTTCCCGGGAGGTGACTATGATTGCCAGCAAATTCGGTATCGGCCAGCAGGTCCGCCACACTTTGCTTGGGTATTTGGGTGTGGTCGTGGATATCGACCCGGAGTATTCCCTTGATGAACCGTCAGCGGACGAACTGGCGGTGAACGCAGAGCTTCGCGCTGCACCCTGGTACCATGTGGTGATGGAAGGTGACGACGGACAACCCGTACATACCTACCTTGCCGAAGCGCAGCTGAGTAGCGAGCTGCAGGAAGAGCATCCGGAACAACCCACGATGGATGAACTTGCTCAGACTATCCGCAAACAGTTACAGGCTCCGCGCCTGCGGAACTAAGCGTGTAAAAAAAGCCCGATGAACGGGCTTTTTTTTTATTACTTCGCCAGCCCCAGACGGGGGATATCGATTGCCGGACAGCGATCCATAACCACCTTCAATCCCGCATCCCGCGCCAGCACGGCAGCCTGCTCGTTAATCACGCCCAGCTGCATCCACAGCGTTTTCGCCCCGACGGCAATCGCGTCCTGCGCCACTTCCCACGCCGCCTCGGAATTACGGAAGACATCGACCATATCAATTTTTTCCGGCACGTCAGCGAGCGTGGCATAACCCTGCTGGCCCAGTAAGGTTTTCCCCGCCACTTTTGGCGACACCGGGATGACGTGATAGCCCTGATCGAGAAGGTATTTCATCACCCGATAGCTGGGACGGTCGGGTTTATCGCTCGCGCCCACCAGCGCAATGGTACGCGTGGATGTCAGAATCTCGGCAATATCGTTCTCTTTCATGGTTTTTCTCCTGGCTTTTTTAAAAGTGTACGCCAAAGCGCACATCTCAACCATCCATCCCATACAGATGTATGAGGGCAAAACGGCAAAATATGTCTATATGTTAGTAAACGTGATTATCGAAAGATTTAGATACATTAATGCGGCGACAGTATCTCTGACGGGAGCCTTCTATGAAAACCGGTTTTGCCACTGCTCTGATTGCGTTAGCGATGCCGGTTTGCGTTTTTGCCACCACGCTTCGGCTCTCTGGCGACATTGATCTTCTGGTTTTGGACGGGAAAAAGGTTTCCAGCTCGTTATTGCGCGGGGCTGACAGCATTGAGTTAGATAACGGGCCGCATCAGCTGGTGTTCCGGGTCGAAAAAGCGATCGGCCTGACTAACCATGAGCAGCGGATGTACATCTCTCCGCCGCTGATTGTCAGCTTTAATACCCAGCAAATCAGCCAGGTGAACATTACCCTGCCTCGCCTTGAAACGGAGAAGGAATCAGCGGCCTTCGACGCCTCGCCGCGCGTTGAGCTGCTGGACGGGAATGCAATGCCGATCCCGGTCAAGCTGGATATTCTGGCGTTGACCAGCGCCACAAAAAGCCCGGACTACGAGGCCGCAACGCAGGTCTATAACAAAGCCGGCAAACGCGCCTCCCTTCCGCAGTTTGCCACCATGATGGCGGACGACAGTACGCTGCTATCCGGCGTCTCGGAACTGGACGTCATTCCGCCGCAGTCCCAGAGCCTGACGGAACAGCGCCTTAAATTCTGGTTCCAGCAGGCCGATCCCGACACGCGGGCCCGGTTTTTACAGTGGGCAAAGCAACAACCTTCATCTTAAGCCACATTTTTTACGCCTTTCTCTTGCAGCGTCAGACGGTTCCCGTCATCGTGTAGTCAGTTAACCTGATGGATATGATTATGGAACTGACAACACGCACGCTGCCTGAACGCAAACACATTGCGCTGGTGGCGCACGATCACTGTAAACAAATGCTGCTTAACTGGGTTCGCCGCCATCAGCCGCTGCTGGAAAAGCACGCCCTGTCGGCGACCGGCACTACCGGTAACCTGATCCAGCGCGAAACGGGTCTGGAGGTGAATGCGATGCTGAGCGGCCCGATGGGCGGCGATCAGCAGGTCGGGGCGCAGATTTCCGAAGGGAAAATTGATGTGCTGATCTTCTTCTGGGATCCGCTGAATGCGGTTCCGCACGATCCGGATGTCAAAGCGCTGCTGCGTCTGGCAACGGTGTGGAATATTCCGGTGGCGACGAACCTGTCAACGGCGGATTTCATCATTGAATCACCGCAGTTTAACTCGCCGGTTGAGATCCTGATTCCGGACTATCAGCGCTATCTTTCCGAGAGACTGAAGTAGCTTTTTTGCCGGGTAGCGGCTACGTCTTATCCGGCCTCCCCCTCGTTGCCTTGGTCGTTATGGCTTCCGCGCCACCGGCACATCAATACTCTTCAGAATATCGACAAACACGGATGGCTCCTCTTTATTGAACAGCAGCCACACGCGATGACGCGCGCGGGTGATGGCCACGTACAGCAAACGTCGTTCTTCGGCATCCGGGAAGTCTTCCGGCACCGGCAGCAGGGCCTCTTCCATGACCGACTCGCGGGCCGGAGCCGGGAATCCGTCGCTGCCCTCCTTCAGCCCCACCACAATCACATAATCGGCCTGCTGCCCTTTGCTGGCGTGAATGGTCATAAATTCAAGCTGCAGTTTCGGCCAGCGGGTAGCGGCTTTTTCCAGCGCAGCAGGCTTAAGGTGATGATAACGCGCCAGCACCAGGATACGTTCATCGGGTTTCGCATAGCCGCTGAGCTTGTCCAGCAGCGGCTCCAGCTGGTCATCCGCCAGCAGGGTGACCGCTTTTTTATCCCCTGCCCGCAGGCTGTTTAGCGGCTTGGCCAGCTGGTGCGGGTTCTGCTGGATAAAGCGGTTGGCGATCTCACCAATCCGTGAATTGAAGCGGTATGTCGTGTCCAGATCGCTGCGGTCGCCTTCGCCAAAATAGTGGTGGAACGCGGTCGTCAGTGAAAGCTGCGCCCCGCTGAAGCGGTAGATGGCCTGCCAGTCGTCCCCCACCGCAAACAGCGAGGTATGTTTATTTTGCGCCCGCAGCGCCGAGAGCAGTGCCGCACGCTGGGGTGAGATATCCTGGAACTCATCCACCAGAATATGCTTCCACGGGCTGACAAAGCGCCCCTTCTCCAGAATGACGATCGCCTGATGGATAAGACCGGAGAAATCAACGGCATTTTCCTCTTTCAGCGCGGTTTTCCAGGCTTTCAATAGCGGAGCCATCAGCTTGACCCGTTTTGAAAACAGATCGCGGATCGCCTCCGGCGCGCTTTCAATCATCTCTGCCTGCGAGCCGCCGTGCATCCGCATCAGGCTGACCCAGCGGTCAAGACGCGAGCCGAGCCGACGCGCCAGTTTTTCATCCTGCCAGAAGCTGCCCTCCGGCACCTCCCAGTTGAGTTCCTCTTCCAGCCATTGACGCCACCCTTTCGCCTGCGCCTTTTTCTCACTGCACTGCTGACGCCACGTTTTAATAAACAACGCCTGTCGCGCCTGCGCGTCGTTTTCCAGTTTACTGATGGCAGGCACTTTTTTACTGCCCTGCTGAATGATATGCAGCGCGAGGGCATGGAAGGTTCTGGCGGTAATATCCCGGGTGTGCAGCCGTTCCTGGATGCGTTCGTCCATCTCCTGTGCCGCCTTACGGCCAAAAGCCAGAAGCAGGATCTGATCGGCAACGGCCTCCCCGGTGGTGAGAAGCCAGCCCGCACGCGCCACCAGCACCGACGTTTTACCGCTTCCGGCCCCCGCCAGCACCAGCAGCGACTGCTCGCCGTTCACCACCGCGCGCGCCTGAGCAGGGTTGAGCGGTGAAGACTCCACCGTACTGAAAAAGTCGGCGTATTGGGTGAGCATGGCGTCCGTCCAGGCCTGGTTATGCGCCAGCCGGCTTTTATCCATATCGTTCAGCCAGGCCTGGCACTGACGCCAGGCATCGCGACAATTGTCGAACTCATCAAGACGCGTCACGGAGAGCGGCAGCGCCGAAAGTGCCTGTCGAATCTTTTGCTGCAGACCGGCGGTCTGCTGGCGCGTCAGCCACGTTTTCTGCGCGTTGCTTTGCGCGATATCGTCCAGCACCTGCTGCAGCACCTGAGCGGCAATCACGCTCATGTCGTGGCTCCACTGCTGCCAGAGCGCGTTCAGGTGATGGTGGAAACGCTGGGTTTCCGCCCACTCGGTACCGTGAAGGCGCACGACTTTGTCGTCAGGCAGAACGAACTCGAGCTCGCCCCACACCAGCCCGCGCTTGCAGTGAATAGCCAGAAGCTGATTAAACGGAATAAGGTATTCGTGGCGTTCTCCGGAGACTTTAACCCCGGCGTTGAGCATAACAACTCTGTCATAGGGGTGTTGCGCCAGGCGTTTGCCTAAAGAAGTTGCTTTCAGTTCCATGTCCCGCCAAATCCACGAAGAGATAATTTACCTGACAGTTTAACTGCCAGTTTTAAGGTGCTCCAGCCTAAAAAAACGTTACAATCATTGGGCGTTAATTTTATCGAAAGGAAGTGAGGGTTTATGCGTACAGTTCTGAATGTGTTGAATTTTGTGCTGGGCGGTTTTGCCACCACCCTTTCCTGGCTTTTTGCCACGCTGGTGAGCATCGTCCTGATCTTCACCCTTCCCCTGACCCGTTCCTGCTGGGAAATCACGAAACTCTCGTTCATCCCCTACGGTAACGAAGCTATCCACGTTAACGAGCTGAACCCGGAGAGCAAAAGCGCCCTGATGAATACGGGGGGAACTTTGCTGAACATTATGTGGCTGATTTTCTTCGGCTGGTGGCTGTGCATCATGCATATTTTTGCCGGTATTGCGCAGTGCATCTCAATAATTGGTATTCCGGTCGGGCTCGCGAACTTTAAGATCGCCGCCATCGCCCTTTGGCCCGTCGGGCGTAGGGTGGTTCCGGTCGAAGTGGCCCAGGCGGCGCGTGAAGCGAACGCACGTCGTCGTTTTCAGTAAATAAGGTCTGGCCGCGTTTATGCTAAGTCCACTGCTTCGCCGTTATACCTGGAACAGCGCCTGGCTCTACAACGTCAGGATATTTATCGCGCTTTGCGGCACGGCTGCCCTGCCGTGGTGGCTGAATGATGTCAAGCTCACCATCCCCCTCACGCTGGGGGTGGTGGCCGGAGCGCTGGCGGATCTGGACGATCGCCTGGCCGGGCGTTTGCGGAATCTTGTCATTACGCTCGTCTGTTTTTTTATCGCCTCCGCGTCCGTTGAGTTACTTTTCCCCTGGCCGTGGCTGTTTGCTCTGGGCCTTACACTCTCCACCAGCGGGTTTATTTTGCTGGGCGGTCTGGGGCAGCGCTATGCCACTATCGCCTTTGGGGCCCTGCTGATCGCCATCTACACCATGCTGGGCGTTTCCCTGTACGACCAGTGGTATCAGCAGCCTGTGCTGCTGCTGTTGGGCGCCATCTGGTATAACCTGCTGACGTTAACCGGCCACCTAATCTTCCCGGTTCGTCCTCTGCAGGATAACCTTGCCCGCAGCTATGAGCAGCTAGCCCATTATCTGGAACTGAAATCCCGGCTGTTCGACCCGGATATCGAGGAAGAAAGCCAGGCGCCGCTTTACGATCTGGCGCTGGCAAACGGCCAGCTGGTCGCCACCCTTAACCAGACGAAAGCCTCGCTGCTTACCCGTCTGCGCGGGGATCGCGGCCAGCGCGGCACGCGCAGAACCTTGCACTACTATTTTGCCGCTCAGGACATTCATGAGCGCGCCAGCTCCTCACACGTTCAGTATGCCGCCCTGCGCGAGAAGTTCCGCTACAGCGACGTCATGTTCCGCTTTCAGCGCCTGCTGTCCATGCAGTCACAGGCATGCCAGCAGCTCGCGCGCTCCATTCTTTTGCGCACGCCCTATCAGCACGACTCCCGCTTCGAACGCGTGTTTAGCCATCTTGATGCGGCGCTCGACCGCGTGCAGGCCAGCGGAACGTCACCGGAACAGATCAAAGCGCTGGGTTTTCTGCTCAACAACCTGCGGGCGATTGATGCTCAGTTGGCGACGATTGAGTCCGAGCAGGCGATGGCACTGCCGGGCAGCGAGGTGGATAACCAGCTTGCAGATGACAGCGTGCACAGCGTGAGCGATATGTGGCTAAGGCTGAGCCGCAACTTCACGCCGGAGTCGGCGCTGTTTCGTCACGCGGTGCGAATGTCCCTGGTCTTATGCGTGGGGTATGCTTTTATCCAGATAACCGGTTTGCACCACGGCTACTGGATCCTGCTGACCAGCCTGTTTGTCTGTCAGCCGAACTATAACGCCACCCGACACCGCCTGGCATTGCGTATTATCGGCACCCTGGTCGGCGTCGCGATCGGCCTTCCGGTGCTCTATTTCGTGCCGTCCATTGAAGGACAGCTGATCCTGATCGTGATCACCGGCGTGTTGTTCTTCGCGTTTCGCAACGTGCAGTACGCCCATGCCACAATGTTCATCACGCTGCTGGTTCTGCTCTGCTTTAACCTGCTGGGTGAAGGGTTCGAGGTCGCCCTGCCCCGCGTACTCGATACCCTGATTGGCTGCGCTATCGCCTGGGCCGCCGTCAGCTTTATCTGGCCGGACTGGCGTTTCCGTAATCTACCGCGCGTGTTAGACAGGGCTATGAACGCCAACTGCCGATACCTGGACGCCATCCTTGAGCAGTATCATCAGGGCCGCGATAACCGCCTGGCTTACCGGATAGCGCGCCGCGATGCGCACAACAGCGATGCGGAACTGGCCTCGGTGGTCTCTAACATGTCAACGGAGCCTCGCGCCACGGCCGAGATTCGTGAGACGGCTTTCCGTCTGCTCTGCCTGAACCATACCTTCACCAGCTATATTTCCACGCTGGGCGCCCATCGCGAAAAACTCACCAACCCGGGCATCCTCAATCTGCTGGATGACGCGGTCTGTTATGTCGATGATGCACTGCATCACCGGCCAGCCGATGAACCGCGCGTGAGACAGGCGCTGGATGAACTTACCCAACGTATTGCGCATCTTGAGCCCGGAAACGACAGCAAAGCGCCTCTGGTGTTACAGCAGATTGGCCTGCTCATCGCCCTGCTGCCAGAAATTTGCCGGCTGCAACAACAAATCGCTACCTGGAGGAGTGATTCTCCAGTGGCTCAGGCAGCGCATTAAACCACTCCGTCAACTCCCGGCGAATGCCGGCCGGGAGTGCCGCCTCATGCAGCCCCTCGATCGCCCCTTCCAGCGCGAATAGCACTTTGATACTCAGCGCTTTATTTTTCGCCCGCATCTTCAGCCAGCTCTCCCTAGCGCCAAGCGCCCGCAGCGTTTCTTCGTTGGTGATGCCCGCTTCAAAGAGCAACACTTCCAGCTGAAAGGTCAGGTTTGGCAGGTCCTTAAGTCGATTGCGCTGATGCCGCTGGTAACGCTCTTTTCTTGCCGCATTAAGTGCGAAAGTGGAGAGCTGAAGCAGACGCTCCCTGTCCTGCCATAGCCCGTCATCCACCCGGTAATAGTTGAGAAGCACCGGACGGCCCCGCTTCATCAGGGTCAAAAAAGACGCGGCATTTTTCACACAGTATTTCGCACTTTCTTCACAGGCGCGGAGGTAGAGCTCACCTTCTGACACCATGGCAAAAACCGCATCATCCACTGCCAGGGTATAGCCGCCGAACAGCGCGCGATGATGAATTTCACCCAGTGGTGACAGGTATTCCTGGGATTTATAAATCCGTTCATAAGATATCTTTTTCATGATATTTCCCTTCAAAATCATAAAGTAACAACGAAATTTCTTACTAGCGGATCCGTTAGCAGGAAAATAGGCAACTTAGCGTCGTTGAGCAAGATGATTTTTCGAAGGACATCAACATTGAATGAATTTTGCGAGTCGCTTTCCGAAAATGAGGTTGATCTTTATGCATACAGGGGTTACTGTATATCCATACAGTAACTACAGGGCTGGAATGAATATGTACACTTCAGGCTATGCAAATCGCTCAACTTCTCTCTCCTCTACCGCGGGCACTGTCGCGCAGAACACCGTTGGGGGTGCTTCGACGGGGCTTATTAGTGAAGTGGTTTACCGTGAAGACCAGCCTCTGTTGACCCAACTCCTGCTGCTTCCGTTATTACAGCAGCTTGGTCAGCAATCACGCTGGCAGCTCTGGCTGACGCCGCAGCAAAAACTGAGCCGCCAATGGGTGCAGTCTGCGGGCCTGCCGCTGGCAAAGGTTATGCAAATCAACCAGCTTTCTCCCTGCGATACCGTCGAATCGATGATTCGCGCGCTACGCACCGGAAATTACAGCGTGGTGATCGGGTGGTTACCGGAAGAATTGACGGAAGAGGAACATTTTCGTCTGACCGAAGCGGCTGAAGAAGGGAATGCGATCGGGTTTATCATGCGCCCGGTTCGTCCAGATTCTTATCGCAGAGGACAACTTTCTGGGCTAAAAATTCACTCAAATTTGTATCATTGAGTGAAATTAAGATTTTTCCTGGAATTTTTTTTGACCGCAGGATGCGGTTTTAGTTCCCGGCCTCAAAATTGCGGCAAGGCTTGTCTGGTGCGGTTCTCCTTAATTTTATTGCACAAAATTCGTTCTAAAAATGTTAAATAATAGGTATACGGAACTTTTTTTTTCATATGCCTGACAGACTTCACACTTGTAAGTTTTCAGCTACGTTGTAGACTTTACATCGCCAGGGGTGCTCGGCCTAAGCCGAAGATATCGGTAGATTTATATTTGACCACGCCCCCCGGTGAAGGATTTAACCGTGATTCTCTCTTGAGACCTTCATGGCGAATTTTGGATGATAACGAGGCGCAAAAAATGAAAAAGACAGCTATCGCGATTGCAGTGGCACTGGCTGGCTTCGCTACCGTAGCGCAGGCCGCTCCGAAAGATAATACCTGGTATGCAGGTGGTAAACTGGGCTGGTCTCAGTTCCATGACACTGGCTGGTACAACAGCAGCCTGAACAACGATGGCCCTACTCACGAGAGCCAGCTTGGTGCAGGTGCGTTCGGTGGCTATCAGGTTAACCCGTATGTTGGCTTTGAAATGGGTTACGACTGGTTAGGTCGTATGCCATACAAAGGCGACACCATCAATGGCGCTTTCAAAGCTCAGGGCGTTCAGCTGACCGCTAAACTGGGTTACCCAGTAACTGACGATCTGGACGTGTACACCCGTCTGGGCGGCATGGTATGGCGTGCAGACTCCAGCAACAACATCGCTGGCGACGACCATGACACTGGCGTTTCCCCAGTATTCGCTGGTGGCGTTGAGTGGGCTATGACCCGTGACATCGCTACCCGTCTGGAATACCAGTGGGTTAACAACATCGGTGACGGTGCTACCGTTGGCGTTCGTCCAGACAACGGCATGCTGAGCGTAGGTGTTTCCTACCGTTTCGGCCAGCAGGAAGATGCAGCACCAGTTGTTGCTCCAGCGCCGGCTCCAGCTCCAGAAGTACAGACCAAGCACTTCACTCTGAAGTCTGACGTTCTGTTCAACTTCAACAAAGCGACCCTGAAACCAGAAGGTCAGCAGGCACTGGATCAGCTGTACACCCAGCTGAGCAACCTGGATCCTAAAGACGGTTCTGTAGTGGTTCTGGGCTTCACCGACCGCATCGGTTCTGACGCTTACAACCAGAAACTGTCTGAGAAACGTGCTCAGTCTGTTGTTGATTACCTGATCTCTAAAGGTATCCCAGCTAACAAGATCTCCCCACGTGGTATGGGCGAATCTAACCCAGTTACTGGCAACACCTGTGACAACGTTAAAGCTCGCGCTGCACTGATCGACTGCCTGGCACCAGATCGTCGCGTAGAGATCGAAGTTAAAGGCGTTAAAGACGTTGTAACTCAGCCAGCGGCATAAGTTATCGTCTTATAAAAAAACCCCGCCATGCGGGGTTTTTTATTGTCTGAAGAAAACAAAAATCTATTTTTTGCCCAACAACGCCTGAAGGTCGTTTTTCAGCGACGACATCTGGTTGGCGTACTTCTCTTTATGTTCGGCATCCTCAATCAACTGCACGATGGTTTCCGACAGGGTCTTACCACGCCGTTGTGCCAGCCCGGCCAGACGCTGCCAGACCACGAACTCCAGATCGATGGATTTTTTCCGGGTATGCTGATGCTCAGCATTAAAATGCCGTTTACGTCGCGCGCGGATAGTTTGCTTCATCCGGTTTAACAATGCAGGATTAATGTGCTTCTCAATCCAGCCATTGACCTGTACCGGTTCATTTTCGAGGGTCAGCAAAATATCCACGGCTTCTTGCGCAGCGCTGGCTTCGATGTAGCAGGTGATCAGCTCCCCTTCACGGTGCTTTTTGACCAGGTACTTCCATTTCCAGCCGCTTTCGAGATTTTCCAGTTGTTGATATTTCATTGCGATCTCAGTGTTACCACGTAACTCTGTTCAGAATATCAGTTTTTTAGCAATCTGCTGAAAAGAAATCATATCCTGTGAGTGACTGCAGCCAATCCGCCTGCTGAAACACCAATCCTGCTTGGGTAGAGCCCCCCGCTTACGGTATACTCCACGCTTTTACATCTGACTAAAAAACATCAACTTTGACCATTACGAAACTAGCATGGCGTGACCTTGTTCCGGATGCCGAGAGCTATCAGGAACTGTTTGCACAGCCCGATCTCGCAAAAGAACACGAATTCATCCTTAGCGATACGCAACCACGCTTACATTATGCGCTGGAGCAGACGTTAAGCCCGTGGGCGACATCGCCCTTCATGCTGCTGAAAGCCCCGGAAGAAGCGGAATATCTGTCGCTGCTTGGGGATGCCACGCGCCAGCTGCGGCCAGACACCACCGCGGTATTTGGCGGCCAGTATCGTATCGCGGGGCATAATATTACCTTCGGACCGGCGGACCAGGCCGACGGTCGTTTTGCTACTAACGGCGAGGTAATTACCGCTAATTGGGTCGAGGCTGAACAGCTGTTTGGCTGTCTGCGCCAGTTTAACGGCGAGCTTTCCCTGCAGCCGGGGCTGGTGCATCGTGCAAACGGAGGCGTGCTCATCATCTCTCTGCGCACTTTGCTCGCGCAGCCGCTGCTGTGGATGCGTCTGAAAACCGTTGTGACCCAACAGCGCTTTGACTGGGTCGGTTACGACGAGTCTCGTCCTCTTCCTGTCTCCGTGCCGTCAATGCCGCTGTCGCTGACCGTCGTGCTGACGGGTGACCGCGAATCGCTGGCGGACTTCCAGGAGATGGAGCCGGAACTGGCCGAGCAGGCAGTTTACAGCGAATACGAAGACAACATTCAGATTGCCGATGCGGACGACATGGCGCAGTGGTGTCAGTGGGTGATGGCCGTGGCGGAACGTTTTGCATTGCCAGCGCCTGCCGCCGACGCGTGGCCGGGTTTAATCCGCGAAGCCGTTCGCTATACCGGTGACCAGGAAACCTTGCCGCTCTGCCCGCTCTGGATCGGCAAGCAGCTGCGTGAAGTCGGTACGATCAGCGGTAACGGTGCGTTTACTGGCGAACAGCTCACGCAGATGCTGGCGCAGCGAGAGTGGCGCGAAGGCTATCTTGCTGACCGCATGCAGGATGAAATTCTGCTGGAACAAATTCTGGTCGAGACAGAAGGCGAACGCGTTGGGCAGATCAACGCCCTCTCGGTGATCGAGTTTCCTGGCCATCCGCGCGCGTTCGGTGAACCTTCGCGAATCAGCTGCGTTGTGCATATTGGCGACGGCGAGTTTACCGATATTGAACGCAAGGCCGAACTGGGCGGCAACATTCACGCCAAAGGCATGATGATCATGCAGGCATTTTTGATGTCTGAGCTGCAGCTTGAGCAGCAAATCCCCTTCTCCGCCTCGCTGACGTTTGAGCAGTCCTACAGCGAAGTGGATGGCGATAGTGCCTCAATGGCGGAGCTGTGCGCCTTAATCAGCGCCCTGGCGGACGTGCCGATCAACCAGAACATTGCTATTACCGGTTCGGTCGATCAATTTGGTCGTGCTCAGCCCGTTGGCGGTCTGAATGAAAAAATTGAAGGCTTCTTCTCTGTCTGTCAGCAGCGCGGTTTAAACGGCAAACAGGGTGTGATTATTCCGGCGCCTAACGTACGCCATCTCAGCCTGTGCCAGGATATTCTGGACGCGGTTGAACAGGAACAATTCGCCATCTGGGCCATCGAAGGGATTGAGGATGCACTACCCTTACTGACAAACCTGGTTTGGGATGGCGAAGGTCAGACAACTTTGATGCAGACTATCCAGGAGCGCATTGCTCAGGCGACGCAGCAGGATGCTCGCCATCGTTATCCATGGCCGTTACGCTGGCTGGGCTGGTTCAGTTCGAACTGATCGGACTTGTTCAGCGTACACGTGTTAGCTATCCTGCGTCCTTCACTAAAATAAGGCTTACTGAGAACATGGTAGATAAACGCGAATCCTATACAAAAGAAGATCTTCTTGCCTCTGGTCGCGGAGAACTGTTTGGCGCGAAAGGCCCACAGTTACCGGCCCCGAACATGCTGATGATGGACCGTGTCGTGAAAATGACCGAAACCGGCGGCAACTTCGATAAGGGTTACGTAGAAGCAGAACTCGATATCAACCCGGACCTGTGGTTCTTCGGTTGCCACTTTATTGGCGATCCGGTAATGCCTGGCTGCCTGGGCCTGGATGCCATGTGGCAGCTGGTTGGCTTCTATCTGGGCTGGCTGGGTGGTGAAGGTAAAGGCCGCGCGCTGGGCGTGGGCGAAGTGAAATTCACTGGTCAGGTTCTGCCTACGGCGAAGAAAGTCACCTATCGTATTCACTTCAAGCGCATCGTTAACCGTCGCCTGATTATGGGCCTGGCGGATGGCGAAGTGCTGGTAGACGGTCGTCTGATCTATACCGCGAACGACCTGAAAGTAGGTCTGTTCCAGGACACTTCCGCGTTCTGATATCGCTTTAAGCGACCCCGGAAAGGCGAAACCTCCGCAGTGCGGAGGTTTCTTTTTTTAAAGAGACGTTATCAGGCTATAAGTGCCCTGTCGCCGATGGCTTCTCGCCAGCCTCCAAGCCATTGTGACCTTTGATTTATCGTCTGATAAGGACACATTTCTTTCGAACGTCCAGCGATGCCGGCCTGATAACCACGTTGATGAGCCCGTTCCAGGCGATCTCGTTTCTGTCTCTTCATGCCTCGTTTCCCTCATTCTTTTGTCTGGTGGAAAGAAAACAGTGTCCGCGCCAGATGCGCAGGCACAGATAACGAATACCCCGAATTAGTCCCAGCGTCAATGTTCAAAATTCATACGGGTGTCATATTTGTGAGCTAGCCAGAAGATCATTTGTACAAAAAATGTGACCCGGCACAAGTAACAACCTGACGCAAAAACGAAAAAAAAACCGCAATCAGCCCCAGGCCGATTGCGGTTTTTGATGATGAATTTTACTTATGGCAGTCGGGAAATTTCCCTGGCGATACTGGCTGACTCCTGCGCCCAACCCTGAGCCAGCACTTTCACCATTTCATCATAGCCATCCTTCTGCTGCTTCAGCTCCAGATGGAAAGGACGCTTAATCAGCTGTCCCTGATGATTCAACAGCCACTCGCCGCTGATGACAACGGCACCGTCATAACGGCCGTGGAAGCCCGTTACCGTGACGTTCAGCGTGTCCTGATCGCTTCCCAAAGGCTGGGAGGCAACAACCCAGCCCGGAAGCTGGCTGCCCAGATTCGCCACCAGCGTATTGCGTAACTGCTGGTCCAGCGGGCTGGCCCACAGGTTGTTGTTGGCGATAACGTACTGTACATCGCTGGTCTGATAGACCACCCCGTTGCCGGCCAGGTAATCCGGCACGGCGACCTGCTCAACCCACAGCAGACGGTTGCCCTGCGAGGCGGAACTTTGCGTAACCGCATGCGTCACCAGAGGCAGCTGGTAGTAGCTTTTCGTTTCGCTCCCGGAGCTACAGGCCGTGAGTACCATCGCTCCTGCAATCGCTAGCCATTTTTTCATTGTTTCGCCCTCTTCGGCTCAGGATCCTTTTTATCTTTCGCTTCGAACACCAGCGCGTTGCTCTTCTCGTTGAGCGTTTTCAGAACCGGCTGCAGTTCACGCAAGACCTGATCGAGACGCTGCATATCTGCCACCATCTTGTTGTACGCCGCCGAGCCAGGCTGGAAGCCCTGCATACTGCGATTCAGCTCGCGCAGCGTTTTCTGCATATCCTGCGGCAGCTGCTGCATACTCTGGTTTGCAGTAATCTTGTTGATGTTATCCAGCGTGGTCTGCAGGCGCTGCATTGTCGCCTGGCTTTGATGTAACGAACCTGTCGCCGCCTCAATCATTGGGTTCAGAGGCAGATTGTTAATTTTATCCAGCGTTTCCATGAGACGCTGCTGGATCTGGGCCAGACCGCTGCTTACCGTTGGGATGATCTTGTAACCACCAAACTCACGCATACCGGTAATCGGCGGCGCTTTTGGATAGAAGTCCATATCGACATACAGTGCGCCGGTCACCAGGTTACCGGTTTTCAGCGAGCCGCGCAGACCGCGATTCATCAGGTCGGTGATGTGCTCGCCGATATCCTGATTCTCACCAATCTGGTTGATCAGGCGCTCAGGCTCAATGCGGATCAGCACCGGAATACGGTAATCATCATCAAGCATCTGCTTAAGGCCTGGAACAAAGTAAGGCACTTGTCCCACCGTCCCCAGACGAATACCGCGGAACTCAACGGGCGCCCCAGGCTGCAGGCCGCGAACAGAATCCTTAAAGAACATCAGGTAGTCGATGTGATCGGTATAGAGTGCATCCTGAATGCTTTTTTGATCGTCGAACAGGCGGAAAGCAGTGTTCTCCGCAACCGGCTGCCCCAGGTCCAGACCTTCGGGTACGTCAAAACTCACGCCGCCGCCAAACAGTGTTGTCAGCGAGCCCATTTCTACACGCATGCCCGCCGAGGTCAGATCCACCGCGATGCCGCTGTCTTTCCAGAAACGGACGTTGCTGGTAACCAGACGATCGTTAGGCGCATTGATGAACAGCTGATAGCTGATGGATCTTTTCTGAGGATCAAAGGTGCTTTTCTCCACCGAACCCACGCGATAGCCGCGGAAAAGTACCGGGTCGCCCGCCGTGAGCTGGCCCGCTTTTTTACTGTCGAGGATCACGCGGATACCTTTTGCATCAGGCGGTGCTAGCGGCGGTGAATCCAGAAGCTGGTACTGCGCCGGCTGGCTGCCTTTTGCACCCGGCTGCAGTTCGATGTAGGCACCTGAGAGCAGCGTTCCTAAGCCGCTGATCCCTTCACGTCCCACCTGCGGTTTAACCACCCAGAAAACAGAATCGCCGTGCAGGAGTTTTTCCATGCCGGCATTAAGACGCGCCTTAATCTCCACATGGGTTAAATCGTCGGTCAGGGTTGCGCTTTCCACCACGCCCACATCCACGCTGCGGCTTTTGATGGTCGTTTTACCGCCCTCAATTCCTTCGGCATTGGTGGTAATCAGCGTCACTTCCGGTCCCTGATGGCTGTAGTGATAAAACAGGATCCATGCACCGATCAGCTCGGTCACGATGGGGAAAATCCACACCGGCGACCAGTTTTTGACCTTCTGCACTTTCGCCTCTCCACTCTTATTTTCCATGCTCTTACTCTTCCTCATGGCTTGATTCAGGCTCACGATCCCACGATAAACGAGGGTCGAAGGTCATGGCCGCAAACATGGTCATAATTACCACCAGTGCAAACATTAAAGCCCCCATCGCGGGATAAATACTCATCAAACCGCCCATCCGCACCAGCGCAGAGAGAACGGCAATCACAAACACGTCGATCATTGACCAACGACCGACAAATTCGACCACTTCGTAAATCAGATGCATGCGTTCACTGTCGCGTTTTCCGTGGCCTTTTGCATCCCAACAGAGCCAGGCAATGGCGATCATTTTTAAAGTGGGCACCATGATACTGGCGATGAAAATCACGCCGGCGACAGGATAGGATCCTTCGCTCCACAGCAGTATGACCCCGGCGAGGATCGTCGAGGGCATTTTATCGCCGAGCAAATCGGTGATCATAATCGGCAGAATATTAGCGGGCAGATACAGCATGACGGACGTGACCAGCAGTGCCATCGTCCACTGCAGGCTATTTTTACGGCGAACATGGCCCTTCGTTTCGCAGCGCGGACAAACCTCAAGATCGGCGGGCAGCACGGCGGTACAGCACGGACAAGAACGGAGCCCCTGGCGGATACCCGGCACGCCGACCTTCACCGTCTGCGCGAGCGTCGGTGCCGGGGCGATATCGTCCCAGGCCCAGCGCCTGTCCACGCACTGGAAAGCACGCAGCTGCAGGACACAGTACAGACACCAGGGAATAAAACTGCTGCCTATCCCCACGTCGCCGTACGCCATCAGCTTCACGAAACTGACCAGTATCCCTGCGAGAAAGATCTCGGCCATCCCCCAGCTTTTGAGCTGAAAAAGGATGCGCGCGAGCCGGATTTTCAGCGGTGACGGCATCCTGACGCGGTTAACCAGCAGCAGGATGATGACCAGGCAGAACGCCGGGACTATCTGGACGAATAGCAGAAAAAAGGTGCCGAGGCTGGCGTAATCTTCCGAGAACATCACGCCCGGGATTTCAAGCAGATCCACCTGGCTTGTCATCCCGCCTACCTTCATATAGACGAAGGGGAAGAGATTGGAGAGCAGCAGCATGAACAGTGCTGCCAGCGCGTAAGCGGTGGGACGCTGCCGCGGCGCGTCCCACTCTGTTGTCAACGTCGCGCCACAGCGTGGACACTGGGCTTTATGTCCGTGACCAAGCTCTGGCAACGCCACGAGCAAATCGCATTGCGAGCATAATATATGCCTGTCGGCATGGTGCTGGTCACACATATTTAATCCCTGTTATGCGCCGTTTTTCAGAGACTCAAGGTACTCCCAGCGCTCAAATGCTTCTTCCAGGGCTTTTTCAGCCGCGGACATTTCAGCCAGTACTTTCTGAGTATAGTCATGCGATTGGGTAAAGAATGAGGCATCAGCAACCTGCGCTTGCAGCTCCTCAAGCGCGGCCTCCAGCTCTTCAAGACGCTGAGGTAGCCCCTCCAGTTCGCGCTGCAGGTTATAGCTTAGTTTAGCCGAGGTTTTCTTGACAGTTTCTGCTTTTGTTACAGCAGGTTCAGAACTTGTTCTGGACTTCGACTGTTTCTGCGCCAGAGACTGCGACTGCTGCCCTTTTGCGTCGTGATAACCGCCCACGTACTGGCCAATTCGCCCTTCACCTTCAAAGATCCAGCACTCGGTCACGGTGTTATCCACGAACTGACGATCGTGGCTAACCAGCATCACGGTTCCCTGATACCCATCGATCAGCTCTTCGAGTAATTCCAGCGTTTCGACATCCAAATCGTTCGTCGGTTCATCGAGGATCAACAGATTACTTGGCTTCAGGAACAGACGGGCCAGCAGAAGACGGTTACGCTCCCCGCCAGACAGCGCGCGCACCGGTGTCATGGCGCGTTTCGGGTGGAACAGGAAGTCCTGCAGGTAGCCCAGAACGTGACGCGGCTTGCCGTTTACCATCACTTCCTGTTTACCTTCGGCGAGGTTGTCCATCACCGTGCGGTCCGGATCCAGCTCCGCACGGTGCTGATCGAAGTAGGCCACTTCCAGCTTGGTGCCACAGTGAATGCGACCGCTGTCGGCCTGCAGCTGGCCCAGCATCAGCTTCAGCAGCGTGGTTTTGCCGCAGCCGTTCGGGCCGATGAGCGCAATTTTGTCCCCGCGCTGAACCTGCGCAGAGAAATCTTTCACCAGCACCTTGCCGTCAACCTGGTAGTTAACGTTTTCCATTTCGAAGACAATCTTGCCGGAGCGGGACGCCTCTTCCACCTGCATTTTGGCGCTGCCCATGACTTCGCGGCGCTCGCTGCGCTCGCGACGCATCGCCTTCAGGGCACGCACGCGGCCTTCGTTACGGGTACGGCGGGCTTTGATGCCCTGGCGGATCCAGACCTCCTCCTGCGCCAGCTTGCGGTCGAACTCCGCATTCTGCAGCTCTTCCACGCGCAGGTTTTCTTCTTTCTCCAGCAGATAGGTGTCGTAATCGCCAGGATAGGTGACCAGCTTGCCGCGGTCGAGGTCAACAATGCGCGTCGCCATATTGCGAATAAACGAACGGTCGTGCGAGATGAAGATGATGGTGCCGCTGAAGGTTTTCAGGAAACCTTCCAGCCAGTCAATTGCTTCGATATCCAGGTGGTTGGTTGGTTCGTCCAGCAGCAGTACCTTAGGGCCGCTGACCAGCGCGCGCCCCAGCGCCGCTTTACGCAGCCAGCCGCCGGAGAGCGCCGACAGCTCCATGTCGGGTTCCAGCCCGAGCTGCGCCAGCACCTCGTTAATGCGGTTTTCCAGCTGCCACAAACCGTGGTGATCGAGCATCTCCTGCACTTTCGCCAGTTCGTTGAGATTCTTGTCGCTCGGGTCGGTCATCACCAGATGCGAAATCTCGTGATAGCGCTTCAGGTACTCCGCCTGCTCGGAGATGCCTTCCGCCACGAAATCGTACACGCTGCCGGTCACATGACGCGGCGGATCCTGCTGGAGGCGGGAGACGATCAGATCCTGCTCGTATACGATGCGGCCATCATCCAACCCCTGCTCGCGGTTGAGGATTTTCATCAGCGTGGATTTACCCGCGCCGTTACGGCCCACCAGACAGACGCGCTCGTTATCTTCGATATGCAGCTCTGCATTATCGAGAAGCGGTGAGTCGCTGAAAGAGAGCCACGCGCCGTGCATACTAATTAATGACATTTATTTTTCCTTTCAGACCGCGGTAATCAACCAGCAGTTATGAATTTGACGGTTACGGGCGAAGTCCTGAGACAGCGTTTTTTGACTGATTTCTTGTGCTTTCAGTCCCAGGGCTGCCAGGCCGTCATGATCCATACGGAAGCCGCGTTTGTTATTCGAGAACATAATGGTGCCGCCTTTGCGCAGCAGGCGCTTCAGGTCGGTCATCAGGCGCAGGTGATCGCGTTGAACGTCAAAGCTATCCTCCATGCGCTTGGAGTTAGAGAAGGTCGGCGGATCGATAAAGATCAGGTCGAACTGCTCGTCGGTATCGCGCAGCCAGCCCAGCACGTCGGCCTGCATCAGGCGATGCTGACGTCCGGTTAAGCCGTTCAGACGCAGGTTACGCTCGGCCCACTCGAGATAGGTGCGGGACATATCCACCGTGGTAGTGCTGCGCGCGCCGCCGAGACCGGCATGCACGCTGGCGCTGCCGGTGTAGGAAAACAGGTTGAGGAAATCTTTGCCCTTGCTCATCTGGCCGAGCATACGGCGGGCGATGCGGTGGTCGAGGAACAGGCCGGTATCAAGATAGTCGGTCAGGTTCACCCACAGGCGAGCGTTGTATTCGCCCACTTCGATAAAGTCGCCCTTTTCGCCCATCTTCTGGTACTGGTTTTTACCCTTCTGACGCTCGCGGGTTTTCAGCACCAGCTTGTTCGGCGCAATCCCCAGCACGGCAATAGTGGCCGCAATGACGTCCAGCATGCGCTGGCGCGCTTTTTGCGCATCGATGGTTTTCGGCGGAGCATATTCCTGAATCACCACCCAGTCCGCATAGCGGTCAACCGCCACGTTGTACTCCGGCAGGTCGGCATCGTACAGGCGATAACACTCGATCCCTTCCTGCTTCGCCCATTTTTCAAATTTCTTCAGGTTCTTGCGCAGGCGGTTGGCGTAATCCTCTGCCACGCCGGTTGGCTTGCTGTCCGCCGCTTTCTCTGCCAGATGATAGTTTTTCTGCACGCAGTCCAGCGGGCCGTTTTTCGCTTTAAACTGGCGATCGGCACGCAGCTGCAGGCAGCTCAGCAGCTCCGGCGAGGCGCTGAACAGAGACAGATTCCAGCCGCCGAAGTGGTCCTTCATATTGCGGCCCAGCAGGCTGTGCAGGGCAATCAGCGCAGGCTCGCTGTCCAGACGCTCGCCGTATGGCGGGTTGCTGATTACGGTCCCGTACGGGCCCTTCGGCAGCGGGTTGGTCAGGTTCGCCACGTCTTTCACCTCGAAGGTGACCAGCTCGCCGATACCGGCGCGACGGGCGTTGCTGCGCGCGCGTTCTATTACGCGCGGGTCGCTATCCGAACCGTAAAAGTGAGAGGTATACTCCGCCAGCCCCTTACGCGCGCGGGTCTGCGCGTCGTCTTTAACCTCTTTCCAGAGCGCTTCGTCGTGCTGCGCCCAGCCTTTGAAGCCCCAGTGGCCGCGGTGCAGCCCCGGCGCACGGTCGGTTGCCAGCATTGCGGCCTCAATCAGCAGCGTACCGGAGCCACACATTGGGTCAAGCAGCGGCGTGCCCGGCTGCCAGCCGGAGCGCATCACGATGGCGGCGGCCAGGGTTTCTTTGATCGGCGCCATACCGGTGCGATCGCGGTAGCCGCGCAGGTGCAGACCCGCGCCGCTCAGATCGAGGGAGATGCTCGCCGTGTCGCCGTTCAGCCAGACGTTGATACGCAGGTCCGGGTTTTCGCGATCGACGTTCGGACGTTCCTTATTTTTACGCGTGAAGCAGTCCACAATGGCGTCTTTCACGCGCAGGGCGCCGTACTGGCTGTTGCGGATCTCGTCGTTCACGCCGTTGAAATGCACCGCGAAGGTGGCGTTAGGCGTGAAGATCTCTGTCCAGTCGATCATCTGTACGCCGGTGTAGAGATCCAGGTCGCTATAGACCTTGCATTCCTTCATCGGCAGCATGATGCGCGACGCCAGACGGCTCCACATCAGGCTCTGGTAAATAAGCCGCGTGTCGCCCTCAAAATGGACACCACCCTGAACCACCTGACACTCTTGCGCGCCCAGGCTTTCCAGTTCAGTTTTTAACAGCTCTTCCAGCCCACGGGCCGTACTGGCAAACAGAGAATTCATATCGTCACTTTTACTCTTAGAAAATTGTCGCGCATTATAGCTAATATGGCGTGTATGTCATAAAGTTGAAGGCTTATTTTCATTCGAGGGAGTGTGCAGTGGCGACGTTATCCAGGCTTTTTATTCATCCGGTGAAATCCATGCGCGGCATCGGCGTCACTCACGCGCTGGCAGACATGAGCGGGTTCGCCTTCGATCGTATTTTTATGGTCACCGAGCCTGACGGTACGTTTATCACCGCACGCCAGTTCCCTCAGATGGTTCGCTTTACCCCTTCCCCGCTTCACGACGGTTTGCACCTTACCGCGCCGGACGGTTCCAGCGCGGTGATTCGCTTTGCGGATTTTGCGGCTGTCGACGCGCCAACGGAAGTATGGGGCAACCATTTTACCGCGCGCATCGCCCCGGATGAAATTAACCGCTGGCTGAGCGGCTTCTTCTCCCGCGACGTGCAGCTGCGGTGGGTTGGGCCGGAACTGACGCGTCGCGTAAAGCGCCACGATGCCGTTCCCCTCTCCTTCGCGGATGGCTTCCCGTTCCTGCTCACCAACGAAGCGTCTCTGCGTGATTTACAGAATCGCTGTAAAGCCAGCGTACAGATGGAACAGTTCCGCCCGAATCTGGTCGTGACCGGAGCGGACGCCTGGGATGAAGACACCTGGAAAGTCATCCGCATTGGCAGCGTCATCTTTGATGTCGTCAAACCCTGCAGCCGCTGCATTTTCACCACGATAAGCCCTGAGAAAGGCCAGAAGCATCCTTCTGGCGAGCCGCTGAAAACGCTGCAATCGTTCCGTACCGCGAAGGACATCGGCGATGTCGATTTCGGCCAGAACCTGATCCCGCGATCCAGCGGCGCAATCCGCGTAGGCGATGAGGTTAAAATTCTCGCCCGCGGGCCGGCGCGAGTGTACGGCTCAGGCCAGGAAGAAGAAATGGTCGAGGTTGAGACGAATGTCGCCACTGGGGTGGATATTCACTGGCAGGGCAAGGTTATTCGTGGCAACAATCAACAGGTTTTACTGGAGCAGCTGGAGCAAGCCGGTATTCGCGTACCGTATTCCTGCCGCGCGGGAATTTGCGGATGCTGCCGCATCAAGCTGCTGGAGGGAGAAGTGAGTGCGCTGAAAAAATCTGCAATTGGAAATGACGGCACAATCCTGTGCTGTAGCTGCGTACCGAAAACGTCGGTACAACTTGAAGCTTAAACCGCTTGTTCGAGGCGGAAGGCATCGACGCGCAGCTGTGGCTTCAGCCTGTCATTCATGACTTTGATCGCATCACCTAACTGCATTACGCGCCCGGCAATCGTCACGCCGGGCTGCGCCAGCAGACAGAGTGCGGCGTTTTCGCCAGGCTCAACCACTAACAAACTCACCTCTTCGGCGGTATCGCTCAGGTTAACGCTGGCCGCATCGCCCGTCGCTGGCGTCCAGTCCATGCCGTGAGGCAGGAAATGCCAGCTTTTCGGCATTTGCGGTTTCAGGAAACGGATAGCCACCAGCGCATTTAATACCAGTTCGGCACGCTGCTCTTTAGAGAGCATCAGGTCGCGGCATTTTTCTTCGAAGGAGAAATAAAGCGCCGCATCGTCAACGCAAAAGCCCGATGGAGAAAACGCGTCCGGGGTTAACATTCGGCGGGCAAAACGAGAACGAAACAACATGCCATTGGCTAAATCGAGCATCATACGGTCATGCTCGTCGCAAAAATACCAGCGCCAGTTATCGTCAGGTTTAATTCGCATGTGTCTCTCCCGTCCCCAAACGTCCTGTACTAAAAATGTCCTGTTCGCCGCTTCGTTTATAACACTAGTAATAAAAGACGATAATGTCTAAATAAGCAACAGTGACGGAATATAAAACAACCAGGGCTGGAAATAAAGCCCTGGTTGTCTGATTAAGAAAAAAGATTAGATATGCGTAACGATTTCTTTAATCAAAGGCGGGCCTTTAAAAATAAAGCCGGAATAGATTTGCACCAGTGACGCACCGGCCGCCATCTTCTCGCGCGCAGCAATCACCGAGTCGATACCGCCGACGCCAATAATCGGTAAACGGCCTTTTAATTCCGCAGACAGCGCGCGAATAATTTCGGTGCTTTTTAATTGTACCGGACGGCCACTTAACCCACCCGCTTCGTCACAGTTTTTCATTCCCTGAACGAGCGAACGATCGAGCGTGGTATTCGTTGCAATCACCCCGTCAATATTATGGCGAACCAAACTGTCGGCAACCTGGATCAATTCTTCGACAGAAAGATCCGGCGCGATCTTCACCGCGACCGGAACATATTTATGGTGGATCGCCTGGAGTTCATTTTGTTTATTTTTAATGGCACTCAGAAGATCGTCCAGCGCTTCGCCATATTGTAAGGAGCGCAGCCCCGGGGTATTGGGTGAGGAAATATTCACCGCGATATACCCGGCATAGGCGTAGACTTTTTCCATACAAATCAGGTAGTCATCTTTACCCTGCTCAACCGGCGTATCTTTATTTTTGCCAATATTGATGCCTAACACCCCATCAAAATGGGCTTTCTTCACGTTCTCTACCAGATGATCAACGCCGAGGTTATTAAAGCCCATGCGGTTGATCAACCCTTCGGCTTCGACCAGGCGGAACAGGCGCGGCTTGTCATTTCCCGGCTGCGGGCGCGGCGTGACGGTACCAATTTCGATGGAGCCAAAGCCCATCGCGCCCAGGGCATCAATGCACTCGCCATTTTTGTCCAGACCGGCCGCCAGACCCAGCGGATTTTTAAAGGTCAGCCCCATGCACTGCACAGGCTTTTCCGGCACGTTTTGACGCACCAGGGCCGCCAGAGGCGTTCCTGTAATACGACGTAATTGCTGGAATGTAAATTCATGAGCGCGCTCGGGGTCGAGCTGGAAAAGGGCTTTACGAACGAAGGGGTAGTACATGAACTCTCCTGGATTCCCGGTGTGCAAACCGGGAGGGGATTATGGGCGATCCCGTCACGAAAGGGAATTGACCTGCGGCAAAAAAATCGGTGTAAAACGCAATCGTTTACCTCCCACTCTCTTTCTTATGCAGTTTTTCGCAGTTTAATTGCGGATAAATCATTTAGTGGAATAACCGCGCGGTGTCACACTCCTGAAAATTGTTATGAATGTTAGATAAAAGCAAACAATTAGTTATAAGGAGGAAGTATGCGCGTCATTACCCTGGCCGGAAGTCCACGATTCCCTTCGCGTTCCAGCGCCCTGCTGGAATATGCCCGCGACAAGCTCAATGCCCTGGACGTGGAAGTGTGCCACTGGAATCTGCATAACTTCGAACCTGAAGATTTGCTGTATGCCCGCTTCGACAGCCCCGCGCTGAAAACCCTCACTGAGCAGCTCAAGGAAGCGGACGGCCTCATCGTTGCGACCCCGATTTATAAAGCCTCTTTTTCGGGCGCGCTGAAAACGCTGCTCGATCTTCTCCCCGAGCGCGCACTGGACGGCAAAGTGGTTCTGCCGCTGGCAACGGGCGGCACGGTGGCCCATTTACTGGCGGTAGATTACGCCCTGAAGCCGGTGCTAAACGCCCTGAAGGCGCAGGAGATCCTTCACGGCGTTTTCGCGGATGATTCGCAGGTCATTGACTACCAGCATAAGCCGCACTTCACGCCGAATCTGCAAACGCGCCTTGATGCCTCGCTGGAAACTTTCTGGCACGCGCTGCATCGCCGGGATATCCAGGTTCCTTCTTTTAATCCGCCGCAGGGAGTCGCACATGTTTAAAACCTTAACCCGCCTCGGACTGGCTGGCCTGATGGCGTTTACCGCGCTGGCACATGCCGCAGAAACCGCACCGGACAGTTTACGGATTGGCTACCAAAAAGGCAGCGTCAGTATGGTGCTGGCAAAAAGCCACCAGCTGCTGGAAAAACGCTTCCCGGACACCAAATTCTCATGGGTGGAGTTCCCGGCAGGGCCGCAGATGCTTGAAGCCCTGAACGTCGGCAGTATCGATCTGGGCAGTACGGGCGACATCCCGCCTATTTTCGCTCAGGCTGCCGGGGCAGACCTGGTATACGTCGGTGTAGAACCCGCTAAGCCGAAAGCCGAAGTCATCCTGGTACCTGAAAACAGTGACATTAAAAGCGTCTCCGACCTTAAAGGGCGTAAGGTCGCTTTCCAGAAAGGTTCCAGCTCGCACAACCTGCTGCTGCGCGCCTTACAGGAAGCTGGGCTCAAGTTCACCGACATTCAGCCCGTTTACCTGACGCCCGCCGACGCGCGCGCCGCGTTCCAGCAGAAAAACGTTGATGCCTGGGCTATCTGGGATCCGTACTACTCCGCGGCATTACTGCAGGGTGGCGTACGGGTGCTGAAAGACGGTACCACGCTGAAGCAAACCGGTTCGTTCTACCTCGCCTCACGCCCTTACGCCGAAAAAAACGGCGCGTTTATTCAGGGCGTACTGGATACCTTTACGCAGGCAGATGCCCTGACCCAGAGCCAGCGTCAGGCGAGCATCGCCCTGCTGGCAAAAACCATGGGCTTACCTGAGCCGGTGATCGCGAGCTACCTCAGTCACCGTCCGCCCACCACCATTGCGCCTGTCGACGCACACGTCGCCGCGCTTCAGCAACAGACTGCTGACCTCTTCTATCAAAACCGCCTGGTACCAAAACAGGTCGATATTCGCGAACGCATCTGGCAGCCCGCTGGCAAAGAAGGAGCTAAATCATGAGTCTGAATCTTTTCTGGTTTTTACCCACCCACGGTGATGGACACAATCTTGGTACAGAAGAGGGCTCGCGCCCGGTTGACCATGGCTATCTTCAGCAGATTGCCCAGGCGGCGGACCGAATCGGTTTTACCGGCGTGCTGATCCCGACCGGACGCTCGTGCGAGGATGCCTGGCTGGTGGCCGCGTCGATGATCCCGGTCACCCAGCGCCTTAAATTCCTGGTTGCATTGCGTCCGAGCGTCGTTTCACCCACCGTGGCGGCGCGTCAGGCAGCAACGCTGGACAGGCTCTCCAACGGCCGCGCTCTGTTTAACCTGGTGACGGGCAGCGATCCGCAGGAGCTGGCGGGTGACGGCGTGTTCCTCGACCATACCGAGCGCTATGAAGCCTCCGCCGAATTTACCCGCGTCTGGCGACGCCTGCTGGAAGGCGAAACCGTCACCTTTGAAGGTAAGCATATTCACGTTCGCGACGCGAAGCTCTACTTCCCGCCAGTGCAGCAGCCGCGCCCTCCGCTCTATTTTGGCGGATCGTCGGATGTGGCCCAGGATCTGGCCGCCGAGCAGGTCGATCTCTATCTGACCTGGGGCGAGCCGCCCGAGCTGGTGAAAGAGAAAATTGCCCAGGTCCGCGCCAAAGCCGCCGCCCATGGCCGCAAGGTGCGCTTCGGGATTCGCCTGCACGTGATTGTGCGCGAAACCAATGAAGAAGCCTGGCAGGCGGCAGACCGTCTGATCTCCCATCTGGACGATGAGACCATTGCGAAGGCGCAGGCTGCGTTTGCCAAAACCGACTCCGTCGGGCAGCACCGCATGGCCTCTCTGCACAACGGCAAGCGCGAGAATCTGGAAATCAGCCCGAACCTGTGGGCGGGCGTGGGTCTGGTACGCGGCGGCGCGGGCACGGCGCTGGTCGGCGACGGGCCAACCGTGGCTGCACGTATTAATGAATACGCTGACCTGGGCATCGACAGCTTTATTCTCTCCGGCTATCCGCACCTGGAAGAGGCCTACAGGGTGGGCGAGCTGTTATTCCCGCATCTGGATGTCGCCGTTCCGGAAATTCCGCAGCCGCAGCGGCTCCAGCTGCAGGGCGAAGCCGTGGCAAACGAGTTTATTCCGCGCAAAGCCGCACAGAGCTAAGGAGTGACCATGTCTGCCACCTCACAAAAATGGCTGCTGCGCGCCGCCCCGTGGTTTTTGCCCGTCGGCATCGTGGCGCTCTGGCAGCTCGCGTCGACCACCGGCTGGCTGTCGAGCCGCATTTTGCCCTCTCCGGAGGGCGTTATCGAAGCGTTCTGGTCGCTGAGCGTCAGCGGAGAGCTGTGGCAACATCTGGCGATCAGCTCCTGGCGCGCGGTGATTGGGTTTTCCATCGGCGGCAGCATCGGTCTGGTGCTGGGTCTGATCAGCGGCCTTTCACGCTGGGGGGAAAGGCTGCTGGATACCTCCATCCAGATGCTGCGCAACGTGCCGCATCTGGCGCTGATCCCGCTGGTCATTTTGTGGTTTGGGATCGATGAGAGCGCCAAAATCTTCCTCGTGGCGCTGGGCACGCTGTTCCCGATATACATCAACACCTGGCACGGCATCCGCAATATCGATCGCGGTCTGGTGGAGATGGCACGCAGCTACGGCTTATCGGGTTTTTCCCTCTTTGCTCACGTGATTCTGCCGGGCGCCCTGCCCTCCATTATGGTCGGGGTGCGCTTTGCGCTCGGCCTGATGTGGCTGACGCTGATTGTGGCGGAAACCATCTCAGCCAACTCCGGTATTGGCTACCTGGCGATGAACGCCCGCGAATTCCTGCAAACGGACGTGGTGGTGGTCGCCATCATTCTGTATGCACTGCTCGGCAAACTCGCCGACGTCAGCGCACAGTGGCTGGAGCGCAGCTGGCTGCGCTGGAACCCGGCCTATACCCTTCAGGAGGCGAAAGCATGAATACCGCACGACTAAATCAGGGCACGCCGCTGCTGCTGAACGGCGTAACCAAACGCTACGGCGAAAACACCATTCTTAACGGGCTGGATCTGCACATTCCCGCCGGCCAGTTTGTGGCTGTAGTCGGGCGCAGCGGCGGCGGAAAAAGCACACTCCTGCGTCTTTTAGCCGGGCTGGAGGCCCCCAACGGTGGAGAGATTCTGGCAGGAACCACGCCGCTGGCCAATATTCAGGACGATACGCGCATAATGTTTCAGGATGCGCGCCTGCTGCCGTGGAAAACGGTGATTGATAACGTCGGGCTGGGGCTCAAAGGCAACTGGCGGGATGAAGCCCGTCAGGCGCTGGCCGCCGTCGGGCTGGAAAACCGTGCAGGTGAATGGCCTGCGGCGCTATCGGGCGGCCAGAAGCAGCGCGTGGCGCTGGCGCGAGCGTTGATTCACCGTCCCGGCCTGCTGCTGCTTGATGAGCCGCTCGGCGCTCTTGATGCCCTGACGCGGATAGAAATGCAGGATCTGATTGAATCCCTCTGGCAGGCGCACGGCTTTACGGTACTGCTGGTGACGCATGACGTCAGCGAAGCCGTGGCGATGGCGGACCGGGTATTGCTTATAGAAAACGGGAAAATCGGTTTGGATCTGACGGTGGACATCCCGCGCCCTCGTCGCGTGGGCTCGGCGAGACTGGCGGAGCTGGAAGCCGAAGTGCTGGATCGGGTGATGAAACGTGGGGAAGCGGAGATTCAGCGGATAAAGGCCAATGCCTGATGCCCTCTCCCACAGGGAGAGGGCGAAAACCGATGCCCCGCGCCCCCACGTAGGCCCGGTAAGCGTAGCGCCACCGGGCTTTTTTACATCAGGCCAGCGCCTTAGCAATCTTCTCGTACAGATCGCCAGACAGATTTTCCAGCCCTTTCAGCTGCTCAAGCGCGGCGCGCATTTTCGCCTGACGCTGCGCATCATAGCGTTTCAGGCGGATCAGCGGCTCAATCAGACGTGATGCAACCTGCGGGTTACGGCTGTTCAGCTCGGTCAGCATTTCCACCATAAACTGGTATCCGCTGCCGTCTTCGGCGTGGAACGCGGCCGGGTTACTGCTGGCAAATGCGCCAATCAGCGAGCGAACGCGGTTCGGGTTGCTCATGGTGAACGAACGGTGCTTAAGCAGGCTGCGAACTTTGCTAAGCGCATCGGCCGCCGGGCTGGTCGCCTGCAGAATAAACCACTTGTCCATCACCAGGCCATCCTGGTGCCACTTGTCGTCATATTCCTGCATCAGCGCATCGCGGCACGGCAGTTCAGCGGCAACGCTTGCCGCCAGGGCCGCGAGCGCATCAGTCATGTTATCCGCTTCGTGATACTGCTTGCTCACCAGCGCGTTCGCCAATTCGGGCTCACCAAACGCAAGATAGCGCAGGCAGGTATTGCGCAGGGTACGCTTGCCGATATCCGCATGCTCCACGCGATACGCGTCAAGCTTGTTAGCGTTGTAGAGCGCCAGGAATTCATCCGCCAGTTCGGTCGCCAGCGTGCGGGTCAGCGCTTCGCGCACCGCCACGATGGCAATCGGGTCGATAATGTCGAACAGCTCCGCAATTTCAGTCGCGGACGGCAGCGTCAGAATTTCAGCCGCCAGCGCCGGGTCAATCTTCTCGTCCAGCAGGATGGCGCGGAACGCGTCTGCCACATGCACCGGCAGCGTCAGCGGCTGGCCCTGCTGGTAGCGGTTCACGTTAAGCTTGATGTAGGTTGCCAGCAGGCTCTGCGCCGCGTCCCAGCGGGAGAAATCGTTGCGGGCGTGACGCATCAGGAACGTCAGCTGCTGGTCGCTCCACTTGTACTCCAGCTTCACCGGCGCGGAGAACTCGCACAGCAGCGCAGGCACCGGCTGGAAGTAGACGTTATCGAAGATAAAGGTCTGCTCTGCCTGGGTCACGTTCAGCACGTGGTGCACCGGGTGGCCGCCCTTCTGCAGCGGGATGACGTTGCCTTCGTTGTCGTACAGCTCAATGCTGAACGGAATGTGCAGCGGATATTTTTCTTCCTGCTCGGCGGTTGGCGGCGTGCGCTGGCTGATGGTCAGAGTGTACTGCTCGGTTTCCGGGTTGTAGTCGTCCTTAACGGTGACAATCGGGGTCCCGGCCTGGCTGTACCAGCGGCGGAAGTGAGAAAGATCAACGTTGGACGCGTCTTCCATCGCCTGCACGAAGTCGTCGCAGGTAGCCGCGCTGCCGTCGTGACGTTCGAAGTAAAGCTGCATCCCTTTCTGGAAATTCTCTTCACCCAGCAGGGTGTGGATCATGCGGATAATTTCAGCGCCCTTCTCATACACCGTCAGGGTGTAAAAGTTATTCATCTCAATGACTTTATCCGGACGGATCGGGTGCGCCATTGGGCTGGCATCTTCCGCAAACTGCAGGCCGCGCATGGTGCGCACGTTGTTGATGCGGTTGACCGCCCGCGAGCCCAGATCGGAGCTGAACTCCTGATCGCGGAAGACGGTCAGCCCCTCTTTCAGGCTCAGCTGGAACCAGTCGCGGCAGGTGACGCGGTTACCGGTCCAGTTATGGAAATACTCGTGGCCGATAACGCGTTCGATATCGAGGTAGTCTTTATCGGTGGCGGTATCGGTACGCGCCAGCACGTACTTGGAGTTAAAGATGTTAAGGCCTTTATTCTCCATCGCGCCCATGTTGAAGAAGTCGACAGCGACGATCATATAGATGTCGAGATCGTATTCGAGGCCGAAACGCTCTTCGTCCCATTTCATGGAGTTAATGAGTGAAGTCATCGCCCACGGCGCGCGATCAAGGTTGCCGCGGTCAACGAACAGCTCCAGCGCCACTTCGCGGCCAGAGCGGGTTTTGAAGGTATCGCGCAGCACGTCGAAATCACCCGCCACCAGCGCAAACAGGTAGCACGGTTTCGGGAACGGATCCTGCCACTGCACCCAGTGACGGCCATTTTCCAGCTCGCCCTCACCCACGCGGTTACCGTTGGAGAGCAGGAACGGATAGAGGGTTTTATCGGCAATGATTTTGGTGGTAAAGCGCGCCAGCACGTCCGGGCGGTCCAGGTACCAGGTAATGTGGCGGAAACCTTCGGCTTCACACTGGGTACACAGGGCCACGCCTGACTGGTAGAGCCCTTCCAGCGCCGTGTTGGCGGCAGGGCTGATTTCATTCACGATGCGCAGCGTAAAGCGTTCCGGCAGGTTGTCGATGACCAGCTGGTTGCCTTCTTCTTTATAATCTGACCAGGCTTCATCGTTAATGTGCAGGGAGACCAGCGTCAGGTCTTCGCCATCCAGACGCAGCGGTACGGCAGTCGCGCTGTGGCGCGTCACCTGGCTTACCGCCGTCACAACGGTTTTTGTGGCATCCAGGTCAAAAGTCAGGTCGATATCGCTAATCAGGTATTCCGGCGCACGGTAGTCGTGGCGGTATTTGGCTTGTGGCTGTTGTGTCATAGAAAACCTTATGCATCGTTTGTCGAGTAACGTTTCAATATATTCCTGTTGCGTAAAACGCGCTATGCAGAATGTTCATCTTTTCAGGCTTAAACACCTTTTTCGCTACATTTGTATAACACGGGGCACGAAATGCTCTCGACCATAAAGTGTGCTTATGTTGTGATCGGGGTTCAATAAATCACTAAACAAGGTATACTCCGGAGTTGTTTATTGTACTAAACGCTCCCGTGAGAGGATGCTACAGCGCACCTATGACTCAATTCGCTTCTCCGGTTCTGCATACGTTGCTGGATACCGACGCGTATAAACTGCATATGCAGCAAGCCGTTTTCCACCATTACTATGACGTTCACGTCGCGGCGGAATTCCGCTGCCGTGGTGACGACTTGCTCGGTATCTACGCAGACTCCATTCGTGAACAGGTCGATGCGATGCAGCATCTGGCGCTCACCGATGACGAATATCAGTGGCTTTCTGGCCTGCCTTTCTTTAAAGCGGACTATCTGAACTGGCTGCGCGACTTCCGCTATAAGCCTGAACAGGTCACCGTGACCAACGAGAACGGCAAGCTGGATATTCGTCTTGAAGGTCCGTGGCGGGAAGTGATCATGTGGGAAGTGCCGCTTCTGGCCGTCATCAGCGAGCTGGCTCACCGCTACCGTTCGCCTGAAACGGGCGTCGAACAGGCGGTCGCCTCGCTGGAGAACAAACTTGAGGCATTCTCAACGCTGACCGAAGGGCTGGATATGTCCCGCTTCCGCCTGATGGATTTCGGCACCCGTCGCCGCTTCTCTCGCGAGGTTCAGCAAGCTATCGTTGAACGTTTGCAGCAGGAGCCGTGGTTCGTGGGTACCAGCAACTACGATTTGGCGCGTCGCCTCAACCTGACGCCAATGGGCACCCAGGCGCACGAGTGGTTCCAGGCGCATCAGCAAATTAGCCCGGACCTGGCTAACAGCCAGCGTGCGGCGCTGGCTGCGTGGCTTGAAGAGTACCCGAATCAACTCGGGATCGCCCTGACCGACTGTATTACGATGGATGCCTTCCTGCGCGACTTTGGTCCCGAGTTCGCTGAGCGTTACCAGGGGTTACGCCACGACTCAGGGGATCCGGTTGAATGGGGCGAAAAGGCGATTGCTCATTACCAAAAACTCGGCATTGACCCGATGAGCAAGGTGCTGGTCTTCTCCGATAATCTCGACCTGGCAAAAGCCGTCGAACTGTATCGTCATTTCAATGCCAGAATTAACCTGGGCTTCGGGATCGGTACCCGGTTGACCTGCGACATTCCTCAGGTAAAACCTCTGAATATTGTGATAAAGCTGGTGGAATGTAACGGCAAGCCGGTGGCTAAGCTCTCTGACAGCCCGGGTAAAACCATCTGCCATGACAAAGCGTTTGTTCGCGCATTGCGCAAAGCGTTCGATCTCCCCCAGATCAAAAAAGCCAGTTAAGCGCTTACGGGAGCCTTCAGGGCTCCCTTCCCTTATTTATTTCTCAATTCTTCTCTTTTGACTGCGAAATTTACTTGTCTGATAGCGGTTGGCAGGTAACATAGATATCCCCCCGTCTTGGGGTGGACAAGTGTTTATTTTTTCCGACTATTAACAGAGAGAATATTATGAGCGTTGTGCCTGTAGCCGACGTACTCCAGGGCCGTGTCGCCGTTGACCAGGAGGTCACCGTGCGCGGATGGGTGCGTACTCGCCGAGATTCTAAAGCTGGCATCTCCTTCCTTGCCGTCTATGACGGTTCCTGCTTTGATCCTGTACAGGCCGTCATTAATAATTCTCTGCCCAATTACAATGATGACGTTCTGCGCCTGACAACGGGTTGTTCCGTTATCGTCACCGGTGTGGTTGTGGCATCCCCGGGCCAGGGCCAGAGTTTCGAGATCCAGGCTTCTGCCATTGAAGTGACTGGCTGGGTTGAAGATCCGGACACCTACCCGATGGCGGCAAAACGTCACAGCATTGAATACCTGCGTGAAGTCGCACACCTGCGTCCGCGTACCAACCTGATTGGTGCGGTGGCTCGCGTGCGCCATACGCTGGCCCAGGCGCTGCATCGCTTCTTCGATGAGCAGGGTTATTTCTGGGTGTCTACCCCGCTGATCACCGCGTCCGATACGGAAGGCGCAGGCGAAATGTTCCGCGTCTCGACGCTGGACATGGAAAACCTGCCGCGCACGCCGGAAGGTAAAGTCGACTACGACAAAGACTTCTTTGGTAAAGAAGCCTTCCTGACGGTATCCGGCCAGCTCAACGGCGAAACCTACGCCTGTGCGCTGTCTAAGATCTATACCTTCGGCCCAACCTTCCGCGCCGAAAACTCCAACACCAGCCGCCACCTGGCGGAATTCTGGATGCTGGAGCCGGAAGTGGCGTTTGCCGATCTGAATGACGTTGCAGGTCTCGCAGAAGCGATGCTGAAGTACGTCTTCAAAGCGGTGCTGGAAGAGCGTCCTGACGACATGAAGTTCTTCGCCGAACGCGTAGACAGCGATGCTGTAGCACGTCTGGAGCGTTTCGTCTCTGCCGACTTTGCGCAGGTGGACTACACCGATGCGGTGGCGATCCTCGAGAAATGCGGTGAGAAGTTCGAGAACCCGGTTTACTGGGGCGTCGATCTGGCGTCTGAGCACGAACGCTATCTCGCCGAGAAACATTTCAAAGCGCCGGTTGTCGTTAAAAACTACCCGAAAGACATTAAGGCCTTCTATATGCGCCTTAACGAAGACGGGAAAACCGTGGCAGCGATGGACGTACTGGCGCCGGGCATCGGTGAAATCATTGGTGGTTCTCAGCGTGAAGAGCGTCTGGACGTGCTTGACACGCGCATGGCAGAGATGGGGCTCAACCCTGCGGACTATAGCTGGTATCGCGATCTGCGCCGTTATGGCACCGTTCCGCACGCTGGGTTCGGTCTGGGCTTCGAGCGTCTGATCGCCTACGTTACTGGCGTTCAGAACGTGCGTGACGTAATTCCGTTCCCGCGTACACCACGCAACGCCAGCTTCTAAGCAACGCAACAGACAATGGCCAGCATTTGCTGGCCATTATTTTATTCTGCCCTGTCAGTTTTTGTCAGCGTAAAGTCAGCGTTTTTAAACCACTACCCCGTCACAACCGCTACCTGTTACGTTTTGTTTCCGCGAAATATCCAGCCACAAAAAATTAACCTCATTCTTATTGCGATTACTACATCCTGAAGTAATAGCACAAATTTCAACCAATTTTTCAGCCATCCAGAAGTCTTTATTGGGTCATAAGAAAAAACGAGTCGTTTAACATTCGTTTATAGGAATTGCCTTTATCCAAATTAAACATAAGGAATTCATATATATAGAAAACAAACCGATGCTTAATTCGCCAGGGGGTTCTGAAATTTGAGATGGTTCACAAAGTTCCCAAAAATACACATTTAGTTACACATATTTTCTTTCTGTAACTCAATCTTGAGAATTGTAGCACTTTCAGGCTAGCGAAACGCTTCGGTGAATGGAAAGATGCCTGTCAGATACATAAAGACACCAAACTCTCATCAATAGTTCCGGAAATATTTATTGACAGAATTTATTGACGGCAGTGGCGAGTGTCATAAAAAAACCAATGAGGGTAATAAATAATGATGAAGCGCAATATTCTGGCAGTGGTAATCCCTGCCCTGCTGGTAGCCGGTGCAGCTAACGCTGCAGAAATCTATAACAAGAACGGCAACAAACTGGACTTCTACGGTAAAGTTAACGCCGAGCACGATTTCGTGACCTCCGGCGATGACACTAACAATAACGACGCTACCTACGCGCAGATCGGTTTCAAAGGCGAAACTCAGATCAACGACCAGCTGACCGGTTACGGCCAGTGGGAATACCGCTTCATGGCTAACCAGGCTGAGAACACCGCTCAGTCTAACAAAAACCGTCTGGCCTTTGCTGGTCTGAAAGCGGGCGACGCTGGCAGCATCGACTACGGTCGTAACTACGGTATCGTATACGACGTTGAGTCATACACCGATATGGCGCCGTCCTTCTCCGGTATGACCTGGGGCGGTAACTACGTTGATAACTTTATGACCAGCCGCAGCACCGGCCTGCTGACCTACCGTAACAGCGATTTCTTCGGTCTGGTTGACGGTCTGAGCCTGGGCGTACAGTATCAGGGTAAAAATGACCGTGCTGACGTTAAAACCTCTAACGGTGACGGCGTAGGTTACTCCCTGGGTTACGACTTCGGCGAAGGCTTCGGTGCAATCGCATCTTACAGCAACGCTAACCGTACTCTGAACCAGAAAGCTGATGGCCAGGGTGATAAAGCTGAAGCATGGGGCGTGGGTCTGAAATACGACGCTAACAACCTCTACCTGGCAACTACCTATGCAGAAACCCGTAACACCACCCGTACCGGTTCTAGCGGTGATGCAGGTTTTGCTAACAAAACTCAGAACTTCGAAGTGGTTGCTCAGTACCAGTTCGACTTCGGCCTGCGTCCAGCAATCTCCTACGTGCAGACCAAAGGTAAAGACCTGGCTGCCGTCGGCGGCTTCAGCGGTGGCGATGCAGACCTGGCTAAATTCATCCAGGTTGGTACCACTTACTACTTCAACAAAAACTTCAACGTGTGGGCTGACTACTACATCAACCTGCTGGATAAAGACACCGACTACGCGAAAGCTGTTGGCGGTCTGAACGGCAACGACGATATGGCTGCTGTGGGTGTAACCTACCAGTTCTAATCAGAACACCACTTTGTTATATGCATAATGAACAGGGCTTCGGCCCTGTTTTTTTATGCCTGACAGAAAATAATGGCGACTTTTGAAAAGCCGCACGCTTTTCGTCGCAAACGGTTGGCATTTTGTAAATCTACCGTTAACCTGATAGCGGATTTCACTTCTGTAATCACAATGGAACTTCGTCATGTTTGAGAACATTACCGCCGCTCCTGCCGACCCTATTCTGGGCCTGGCCGATCTGTTTCGTGCCGACGACCGCCCTGGCAAAATCAACCTGGGTATTGGTGTATATAAAGATGAAACCGGCAAAACTCCGGTACTGACCAGCGTTAAGAAAGCTGAGCAGTATCTGCTGGAAAATGAAACCACCAAAAACTACCTCGGTATTGATGGTATCCCTGAATTTGGTCGCTGCACCCAGGAGCTGCTGTTCGGTAAAGGCAGCGCAATTGTGAGTGACAAACGTGCGCGCACGGCGCAGACCCCTGGCGGTACCGGCGCGCTGCGCGTGGCGGCGGATTTCCTTGCGAAAAACACCTCTGTGAAGCGCGTCTGGGTGAGCAACCCAAGCTGGCCGAACCACAAGAGCGTCTTTAACTCTGCCGGCCTGGAAGTGCGTGAATATGCTTACTACGACGCGGCCAATCACTCTCTGGACTTTGACGGCCTGCTGGCAAGCCTGAGCGAAGCGCAGGCGGGTGACGTGGTGCTGTTCCACGGCTGCTGCCACAACCCAACCGGTATCGATCCAACGCTTGAGCAGTGGGAACACCTGGCAAAGCTCTCCGTTGAGAAAGGCTGGCTGCCGCTGTTTGACTTTGCTTACCAGGGCTTCGCCCGCGGTCTGGAAGAAGATGCTGAAGGCCTGCGCGCGTTCGCAGCCGTGCATCAGGAGCTGATCGTTGCAAGCTCCTACTCCAAGAACTTTGGTCTGTACAATGAGCGTGTAGGCGCCTGTACGCTGGTTGCGGCTAACGATGAGACTGTCGATCGCGCGTTTAGCCAGATGAAATCCGTTATCCGCGCAAACTACTCTAACCCGCCGGCACACGGTGCGTCTGTTGTTGCGACCATTCTGAGCAACGATGCGCTGCGCGCGATTTGGGAACAAGAGCTGAACGATATGCGTCAGCGTATCCAGCGCATGCGCCTGCTGTTTGTGAACACCCTGGCGGAGAAAGGCGCTGAACGCGACTTCAGCTTCATCATCAAACAGAACGGTATGTTCTCGTTCAGCGGCCTGACCAAAGAGCAGGTTCTGCGTCTGCGTGAAGAGTTTGGCGTATACGCCGTAGCCTCTGGCCGCGTAAACGTTGCAGGCATGACCCCTGACAACATGGCACCACTGTGCGAAGCGATTGTCGCCGTCCTGTAATTTGCGCCCACAAAAAAGCCTGCGTTAAGCAGGCTTTTTTTATGCTGGTTACCAGACAGGCATTTCATCCTGAAGGAACGGGTTATGGAGCCGTTCATAGCCCAGCGTCGACATCGGACCGTGTCCAGGGATAAACGTTACGTCATCACCCAGCGGCAATAACTTCTGTTTAATCGACTGAATCAGCTGCCCGTGATCGCCGCGCGGAAAATCGCTGCGTCCTACGCCACCTTTGAAAATCACATCGCCGGAAATCAGCAGACGGGACTGGTCGTCAAAGAAGACGATATGGCCTGGCGTGTGCCCAGGACAATGCAACACCTGTAAAGTCACATTCCCTACGTTAACGCGCTCTCCTTCGTTCAGCCAGCGATCGGGCGTCAATGGCAGACACTCATCAAGGCCAAACATGCGGCTTTGGGCGGGTAACCCCTGCAGCCAGAACTCATCTTCTTTTTCCGGGCCAATAATCGGCACACCGTAGTGTTTAGCCAGTTCAGCCGCTGCGCCTACGTGGTCGAGGTGACCATGCGTCAGTAAAATCTGCATCAGCGTCACGCCGCTGTCGGCAACGTCCTGCTTGATTTTCTCAGCGTCACCGCCGGGATCGACAAGCGCGGCCAGTTTGGTTTGCTCGCACCAGATTAATGAACAGTTCTGGGAGAACGCGGTAACCGGAATAATACGATAGTTCATACTGCTCCTGTGTTTCGTTATTACCAGTGCCGAACCGGCCCGGTATCAATATGCACAAAGTTGCTACGTGGGTAATATCCTACACCACCAGCGCGCATAGATAACGCGGCTTTGCGAATATTGGCTAACGAAACGCCTTCAATGTGGAAATCCATTGCCTGTCCCTTCGTGTGGTAGCTTTTTTTCGCTACCCCACGGCTATGGGCGCGCAGTTCATTGTTGGTATCAATTGAGCGATAACCAGAAATAAGCTGCACCGGCTTGCTGGTGCCCAGCAGGCCCTGAAGGCGGAAAAGCTGATCAAACAGTCCTGGGTCGATGGCTTTTACTTTATTCGCGCGGAAATCACGGAAAAAATGGTTGAGTCTTGCTAATTCATCCTGAATATAGCCTCTGCCATCGAAAAACTCCGCTTTTAGCGACTCACCGGTGTGAAGATTGCTGAGCGTTAAAACGCGCGGACGAGGTGTAGAGAGGGTGGCAAATGCTGGCGTCGGTAAGATGGCCGCTGCGCCAAGCGCAACACCACCTAACGCCAGCAGCTTGCGGCGATTAGCGTCAAATTTGTCCATGATAATCAGGTCTACAGGTCAATGAAATCGTAATATGCTTAGCGCACGAAGGGCACCTTAACTGGCAAAACAGGGTACGTCAAGGCGCCCAACCCCAGTGAATACGCGGCTTACAGCGATATTGGCCCCGATTCACCATAACTTACGACAATCATTTTTCCCGAACTACTTCATTTACCTGATTAATTGTTCCGCTTTTGGCAAAATTTGTGCGCCGGATCGCGCGGTGAGATCATAATTGTAAATATCTGTACGGTACTGCGTGCGACCGTCTTCACCCACAAACGCTGTCAGATAATAAAGATTAACCGGAATGTTGTGGCGAATATTCACGTAGCGCGTATCACCCTGCTTCAGGGCGTCAGAAATACGCGTATCGTTCCAGCCCGCATCCTGCAGCAGCATGTTGGCCAACTCCGAGGCTTTATTCACCCGCACGCAGCCTGAACTCAGTGCCCGGGTATCTTTCTGGAACAGATTGTGGTTCGGCGTATCGTGCAGATAGATAGCATCTGAACTTGGCATGTTGAATTTGTAGCGCCCCAGCGAGTTATGGGCTCCGGGAGCCTGCTGGAAGCGGAACGGCAGGTTCGAGGCCGTGATCGTCGACCAGTCGACCATGTAAGGATCGATCGCCTCTTTACTGTTCCAGCCACGCATGACCGTATAGCCGTGACGTTCCAGATAACCCGGATCGTTCCAGACCTTAGGCAGAATGTCCTTACGCGCCAGCGTCGGCGGCACGTTCCACGGCGGGTTAACCACCACGTTATTTAACGCGCTGCTCATCATCGGCGTTTTGCGATCCGGACGCCCGACAATCACGCGCGAGGCCAGCTTCTCGCTACCGTCCTGATAATAAACCAGTGAATAGGCCGGGATATTGACCATAATGCCGGTAGACAGCGTGCCCGGCAGCAAACGCAAACGCTGAATATTAAGCGCCAGCACCCCGGCCCGCTGCGCAGGCGATACGTTAAGCCAGTCACGCGTTGAGGGTCCAATGACGCCATCGGCTCCCAGCCCCTGAGCGGCCTGGAACTGTTTAACCGCGGCGACCAGCTCGCGATCGTAAGCCTCGGGCTTATTGCTCAGGGTAGTGGCCTTGTTCTCTTTTATGGGCGCTGACGGGCTGACCACCGCGCTTTGCGGATCGTCGCCCGGCAGGGCAATCTTCGGCCCGCCATCAAGAATACCGGAGCGTTTAAGGATCTCGCGCAGGGCTGGCACATCGCTGCTCCACTGACCCGGACGCAGCGTTGCGGTCCCCCGCATTTGCGGCCATGGACGCGAGTCCCCCACCAGCGCGAGGAGCGACTGGTGCATCGTGGCATACTGTGGATGCGCCGGCGCGAGGCTGGTAATGAAGTGCGGCAGGTCGCCGTTATCCAGCGCTAATTGCCACTGGTTAATCACCGACAGGGCTGGCGTCGCCAGCTTATAGGGCCTATCGCTGTACAGCCAGCGGTTGCCATTGACCGGAATACCCGCCACAAACTGCAGGTAACCCATCATGGCATCGGAAAGGACCACGTCCCGCGCCTGACCGGTGACGGCAGGATCGGTTAGCAGCTCAACCCACTTCGTAAACTGCGGCTGGAATCCCGCAATCGCCACTTCCGCCAGCTGTTGCTGGAAGGCGCGCACGGCTTCACGATTTTCCCACATGGGTTTCATATCGCGGGCAGCATATAGCAGCGTGAGCTGATTGATATAGGCAGGCGTGTAGCCTGAAGGCAGGCCTGTCTGGAGCTGCTGGCTGAGCGATTCAACGTCGATGCCTTCCGGCAGCGGCTTAATCCCGGCCATGATGGCCGTTGCCGTAGACTGTTCCAGCGGCTGAGACAATGACGTCGGCTGCGCGCCTGTCGTTGCGGTGCTGTCAGTCGGCACAATTTCAGGCTCGTCGGCCTGGGCGGTTAACAGTGGAGCAAACATCACTGCCAGACATAAACTCAGCGCTGACAGTTGACGACCACATTCTTTCTTTAGCAACATCCCTTGCCCCCTGTTTTCACGACATGCCCATCACGGTGGGGCTTTCTTTTATTATAGGTAGACGACAACTCTGTTGCCTTACCTTATGTAAAGAAGTTTAAAGATAACGCAGCCCTGAACACAAGTTAAGAGAATAAAAAAAGCGGCGCTTCTGCGCCGCTCTTTGTAACAAAACGCCTCAGGAAGCGTCTGCCGTGGTTTCCGGCAATGATTCCGGCGGCTGCGGCGCAAAGCCACGCAGCCCGACAACATGCACGTGTTCGCTGTTCTGGAACACTTTACGCACCAGCTTATAGGTGGTGCCTTTTTCAGGGCTGATGTTTTCCGGTGCCGCAATGATGAGCTGCATATCGAGACGTTCGCAAAGCTCAAACAGCGTGGCAATCGAGCGGGCATCAAGACGCGCCGCTTCATCGAGGAACAGCAGTCGGCATGGGGAGATGTCTTTCCCGCGCAGGCGGCGCGCTTCATCTTCCCAGCTCTGTACCACCATCACCAGAATCGACATCCCGGTACCAATGGCTTCACCGGTCGACAGCGCTCCGGATTCCGCACGCAGCCAGCCGTCTGAACCACGGTTTACCTCAACTTCCATTTCCAGGTAGTTACGATAGTCCAGCAGCTCTTCACCGATGGTTTGCGGAGTACGCTGGCCCATATCAATCTGCGGATTCAGGCGCTGATACAGCTTCGCCAGCGCTTCGGAGAAGGTCAGACGGTTGCTGTTGAACAGATCCTGATGCTGCTCGTGCTGCTCAGAGAGCACTTCCAGCAGCGTCGCGTGGGCTTCCCGCACGTTGACGTTAAGACGCACGCTGTTGACCTGACCAAACGAGACGCTCTGCAGCCCCTGGTTCAGCTGGCGGATACGGTTCTGCTCGCGCTGAATGGTTTTGCGAATGATATTCGCCACGCTGCGGGAGCTGATCGCCAGCTTCTGCTCGCGGGAGGTCAGCTCTTCCGTCAGGCGGCCCAGCTCGATTTCCATCTGTTCGATGGCTTCGACCGGATCGTCGGTACGAATGATGTCCTGACGAATACGTTCGCGCAGGTGCTGGTAAACCGCCACGAAGAACTGGATTTTACGTTCCGGACGTTTTGGATCTTCCGACATACGCAGCACATCGCGCAGGTGTTCGTTATCCGCCACCGCCAGACGCAGCGCACCCAGCGCCTTATCCGACATCGAACGCAGCTCATCGGCAGAAAGGTATGCCAGCTCGCGACGGTGCAGGCGACGTTCAACGTTGTTGTCTTTCACCATCCGCATCACGGCGCACCAGCCCGCTTTCGCCGTCACGACCTGCTCGCGCATCTCATGATAGTCGCGCTCCAGCTTGCGCAGGCGGCGGGTCAGGTTATCCATTTCCGCTTCGCAGAAGGTCAGCGCTTTTTCCAGCTGATTACGACGCGCGCGGTTATTGCTGAGCTGGCTATGCAGCTCATCACGACGAATGCGCGCGCGCTCTTCCGCCCCGCTGTCGGCACGAACGCCAATGTCCTGCAGCTCTTTCTGCAGGTCGTTTAACAGCTCTTTCTTGGTGTCGAAGGAGCTTTTCAGCGAAGCCAGCACCTGGTTGTACTGGTTCAGCTGAGCGGAGTGGCTGCGCATCGCTTCGCGAGCGCGGGTACGTTCCGCTTCCGCCTGCTCAAGGCGCTGGCGCAGTTTTTCATTCAGGTCGCTGTTACCGCTCAGCATTTCAGCCGAATCGGAGTAGCCGAAGTGCGCACGACGCTGCACCACTTCCGTCAGGGCAAACGCCTGCTGACGCGCTTCACGCTGCACCTGCTGCGACCAGGCGTAATCTTCTTTTAACTGCTCGAACTGTTCCGGGTCGCTCTGCAGTACAGACACGACGGGCTCCAGCTTCGCCAGCTGGTTGCCGTGCTGCTGCACGAAGCGCGCGGCTTCCTGGGCTTCATCCAGACGTTCCTGGATCTCATCCACGCGGTCGGCCAGCGTGTCATCCGCCAGCAGGTTCAGGCGCGGCAGAATGCGGTTAAGGGCAGCGACGCCCTCTTTCGCCTGTTCGAACTGGACGCGGCTCTGCTGGTTGTCACTTTCATGACTGGCAATCGCGCGCTCCAGCTCGCCACGGCGGGTGTTGAGCTTGCGGATTTCCGCTTCCGGGTCGGCTTCAAACGCCACGCCCAGATGGCTGCCGATAAAGCGGCTGAACGCCTGGTGCAGACGCTGGGTTTTCTGTACGTCAAACGACAGAGTGGCAAAGCGTTCAGACAGCGTTTCACGCTCGGCGTGGAGACTCTCGATGCGGCTTTCGCGCGCGGCGCGGCCAAACAGCGGCAGCTCCGGGAAGCGGGAGTAACGCCACTGGCGATCGGCGATTTTCACCACCACCGCTTTTTCCAGCTCGTCAACGCTGAAAACGCTGTCATCGAACGACTGCGGATCCCCTTCGATCAGGTAGAGATCTTCCGGGCAATCTTCCAGCCCTGCGAGCTGCTCAGAAATCAGCGACAGATCCGGCACCACAATTGCGTTGCGGGATGGACCGTACAGCGCGGAGAAGTACGGCGCATCGTCCAGGCCAACGTCATCGTAAATCTCAGACAGCAGTACGCCGCCAAAACGCTCGGCTAACGTGTTCAGACGCGGATCTTCTGACCCGCCCGGCTGGCTTAAGCGCTCGATTTCTTCATCGACGTCACGCTTGCGGGCACCCACTTCGTCACGTTCAACAATGGCTTCGCGCTCGCGCTCTAGCAGCTGTTGCAGGTATTCGGTCACTTCCTGGCTGGACTCGAACTGCTCGCCGCACTGTTCGCTGAGCTGGTTCAGGCTGCTTTGCGCTGCCAGCCAGACCGGCGCACGTTGCAGGAGCGCCTTCGAACGGGACTGAAGCTGCTCCAGCTCCTGACGCAGCGTCATACGCTGTTCGCTGGCATTTGATACGGTATCGGACAGGGCCGCAATACGCGCTTCCAGTTCCTGATGCAGCACCTCGAGCTCGTCGAAATCGTAATGTTTACCCTGACGCTTGCAGAACTCGGCCAGCAGACGTTCGGCTTCCTGCTGCTCGCGCAGGCGCTGTTCCAGCTCGTTCAGGCGCATACGCAGCGGCTGCACCTGCTCGGCCAGATGGCGCTGGTTGACGCCGTCGCGCAGCAGTTCACGGGCAACGTCCCAGGCTTCGCTACGCGCCAGCGGGCCGTTAATGGCAACTACCAGCTGATAAGCCTGTTCAAACTGGCTGTGCGCCGTTTGCGCGACGCTCATTTTCTGTTCAAGCGAGAGCAGTTTCTCGGTGGCTTCCTGCTCTTTGGCCTGGAAGGTGTCCAGCCACTCGTCGGCACTTTCCGGCGTCAGATCCGGCAGATGACACAGCTCTTTCGCACGCTGTAGCGCCTGCAGCGCCTGGTTGTATTGAATCGCACGCGTCTGCTGCACGTCCAGCGCCTGCTGGTAGTCCGCAAGCTGGCTTTTCAGCTCGTCCACTTCCAGCTCGGCGGCTTCGGCGCGGGCTTCATTCTCTTCCTGCATCTCGGCGGCTTCGGCCACTACTTCATTTTGCTCTTCGAGACGAATTTGCAGCTCATCGAGGTCCGCTTCGTAGCGTTCGATCTTTTCCTGCTGACGCAGCGCGGTCTGCACCAGGTTCAGGTGATCGCTGGCGGCCTGATAGTCGGCTTCCAGGTCGCCCTCGGCACCGTTGTGCTCACCCAGCTCGCGCGCCATTTCGACGTGCTTGTACTGCTCGGCCACCAGCTGTTTACGGGAGGTAAACAGCTCGCGGCGATATTCTAATGCCTGATCGAGATGGACGCGGCGCTCGTTGGCGTGGCGCATGTAGTCCGCCGCAACGTAGTTGGTCGCTTCACTGATCAGGTGTTTAAACAGGTCGCGGTCAGACTGGGTAACGCGAATCGCTTCCAGCGTCATGCGGTTTTCACGCAGTGCCGCCTCCATGTCCTGGAAGGCCTTACGCACGCCGCTGTTTTCCGGCAGCAGATAGTCACGCAGGGAACGGGTAATGGCGCTGGAGATACCGCCGTACAGGGACGCTTCGATCAGACGGTAGTATTTACTACGGTCTGAAGCGGTGCGCAGACGGCGCGCCACCACGCCCAGATCGAACATCAGTGAGTGATAGTCAGTAATCGAGTTGAACTGCTTAAACTGCACCCCTTCGATGGCTTCAAGCTTGTCCTTCAGCTCCTGCAGCGTCAGGACGCGCGCCTGGCGTTCATTCAGCGTTTCCGTCAGCAGCGCGGTCGGCTGTACGGAGGTTGGCAGCCCCTGAATGGCGAACGGTTTGATATCCACTTTACGGTCGCGGCCGGCAACCTGTTGCAGACGTACGCCCACCACCACGCGCTGGTGACGGGAGTTGATGACGTCCAGCACGGAATAACAGACGCCCGCTTTCAGCTTACCGTGCAGGCCTTTATCGCGGGAGCCGCTTGTCGCGCCCGCTTCGGTGGTGTTACGGAAGTGAAGCAGCGTCAGGTCGGGGATTAGCGCCGTTACAAACGCCGCCATGGTGGTGGATTTACCCGCCCCGTTACCACCTGAGAGCGTCGTGACCAGCTCATCCAGATCGAAGGTTCGGGCAAAGAAGCCGTTCCAGTTAATCAGCGTCAGTGAGCGAAATTTACCGCGTTCAATCATTACTCTTCCTCCCCGCTATCCGGCAGATTCTCTTCATGCTCATCATTGAGCTGCAAATGGTTTTCCACCGGCATCGCTTCACCGTCGCGGATCATGCGAAGCTGCGCTTCACGCGCATCATCGCCCGCACGCACGTCGGCGCCGAAGCGGAAGACCGATTCCGTGATGCGGAATTTGCTGCTGTCGTGGCCCATAAACCAGACCATCCCCAGACGGCGCAGACGGTTCAGGGAAGAGCGAACCTTTTCCTGTAATTTTTGACGGTCAAGATCCGACCCTGTCGAACGGTTATTCACCAGCTTAAGCAGCTTGCTCTCATCCGCCAGCGTCAGCAGTTCATCGTACAGCTCCTGCTGGGTGAAGATGCCTTCATTTGCCAGGCGTTCCGGGCTGAGGTAGAGATAGCAAAGAATTTTGCCAACCATCATGTCCAGCTCGGAGAGCACGGAGCGCGGGATCAGGGTCGTGGAACGCGGGCGCAGATAGAAAAAGCCTTCCGGCGCGCGGATAAGCTCCACGTTATAGCGGGCGTAAAACTCTTCCAGGTACTCCTGGAAGTCCATCAAAAAGGCGTGATTATCCAGCTCGTCCAGGCCAATGTGACGACCGGCACGCAGCTGGCTGTCCAGCGCCGGAAATAACGGATTCGCCAGCGCCTGTGCCAGCTTAACTGGCATCACTTGTTCAATATTTGTCAATGACATGCGCCTGTACCTTGGCTCCGTAATCGTTAATTGGCTGCCACTTCGGCGGCAGTCCGGTGAAGTCTGCTTGCGCGATACCCAGGCGCACCGCCTGGTCTACCACAATGCGGGCAACGTCGAAGTGGCGCGCGCGCGGATATTGCGCCAGATAGTCGCGCACCACGAGCCCAAGATCCAGCGGCGCTTGTCTGGTTTTGTAGACGGCGAGCTGTTCTTCGATCATCGCCGCAAGTTGCTCACGAATTTCGTTGAATTCTTCGTACTCCAGATCCGGCGGCAGTTCACCGGTGACCTCTTCATCGCGCAGCGCCATCTCTTCGTCGCGCATATCCAACAGACGATCGGCATTGGCATAGGTCAGCGCCCACGGTGCATCAAAGTAGGTCTGTACCGACTGACGAAGACGCTGAGCAAAGACGCGGTTTTTATCCATATCAATCGCGGTACGGATAAATTTATGCACGTGGCGGTCATAGCCGATCCACAGATCGATCGACTGCTGGCCCCAGCTGATAATGCGGTCAAGTTTGCTCTGCAGATCAAACACCAGACGGTCGATAAAATGCAGATCGTCGTGCGCCAGGGTCGCATCCTGGATGCGCAGCAGGTTGGCCTGCAGCTTGTCCCCTGCGGCCTCCAGCGTATCCTGCAGCTCACGCAGCGTACCGGAGGTTTCTGACAATAAAAGTTCACAGCTGGAAATGGCCGCACGCCAGTCTTTGTTCAGCAGCTGCGCGATATCATCTTTCACCTGCTGCTGCTGCTCGTCCATCAGACGCTGAGTGAGATCGATACTGTCGAAAATCTCGGCCACCGAGTATTTCAGCGGCGCGTAAACGTTGCGGTGCCAGTGGAATTCGTCACCGTTTTCATCGGCCGCGTCAGCGGCACGTTTAAGCTCACCCGCCACGATCGAGAGCTGCATGGAGAGACGCAGCGTGGAAAATTCGCGCTGGCGAATGTAGTAGTCGGTGATGCCGATGCCCAGCGGCGTCAGGCGATAGATGGCGTTTCCTTCCGCCTGCTCGCTGGTAAAGCGGTTCAGCAGACGTTGACGCACCATATCGTTGATTGCGTTATTGGCACGCACGCTAATGGTTTCGCTGGTTTGCTCAAACGCATCACTGACGTGGCGGAACGCATCCACCAATTCACCCTCGCTCATTTCACCATCCAGCCGTTCGCCGTTCAGCGTGGCAACCGCCAGCAGGAAAGAGAGTCTGTCTACCGGCAGCGAGATGGAGAAATCGTTTTTCCTGGCCCAGGCAACCAGTTCGGGGACTGTCTGGGAAAATTCACTCATAGGTTATCCTTGCATCTGCGGCTTGTGCGCGGTGACGTGAATATAGCGGCCAAGGCTGACGAACGGCTCCTGGCGGCAATACCGCGTTTCTAATTCTGTTAAGGTGTCAAAACAGTCACGCTGTTTGTGTTTTTCACGCAGATAATCATGAAACACCCTGACGCCCGTCTTCCCGACGATCTGCCAGCCAATCTCTTCCAGCCAGCCGTAAACCTGCTGCGGATCGCGCGGATAGTCCGGGGAAAGCGTGCGTTTTTTCTTTTTCGGCATCCCGACCTGAACATAGTCGAAGTTCCCTGCCACCATGTTGTGCATCAGGAAGCCGTTAGCATTGTAGAACATCAGCGACAGCGTACCGCCCGGACGTAACATTGACCACAGGGTTTGTAACACGCTTTGCGGATCGGCAACCCACTCCAGCACCGCATGAAACAATATCAGATCAACCTGGGTTTCCAAATGCTGCGCGATGTCCTGAGCGGCGCATTGTATAAAATGCATGTTGTCGCTCACACCTTTCTCTTCTGCCGCACGCGTCGCGCGGGCGACCATTTCAGCAGAAAGATCGCAAAGCGTGACGTGATGACCGCGTTCAGCCATTTTTATCGCCGTCTGCCCTTCACCACCACCGGCGTCCAGCACGCGCAACGTTTGACCACCGAACGTCGCCAGAATAGTGTCCAGATCCTGCCAGAGGATCGTCTGACGGAGCTGCCCTTTCGTGGTGCCATAAATGTTGCGCGAAAACTTTTCCGCGATGTCATCAAAATTGCGATCCCGCATTGGGAGAGTTCCACTCGCTAACTGCAAAACCGCTATTTTGTCACACCCGCGCGGAGAATGAACCTCTCTGGTGTAATATCACCGGTAATCATCTGCTGTATGGTCAAAAAAGGAACCAAAAAGGATGCTTTTTACCCTTAAGAAATACGTTGGAGGGATGATGCTTCCCCTTCCGCTGCTGCTTATCATCATCGCGCTGGGGCTGGCGCTGGTGTGGTTTAGTCGCTTTCAGAAGAGTGGCAAAACGCTTATTACGTTCGGCTGGCTGGTCCTGCTGCTGCTGAGCCTGCAGCCAGTGGCGGATGGACTGCTGCGCCCCATCGAAAACAGGTACCCTACGTGGCAGGGAAACCAGAAAGTTGATTACATCGTTGTGCTGGGCGGCGGGTATACCTGGGACCCTGACTGGGCCCCCAGTTCGAACCTGATCAACAACAGCCTGCCACGGCTAAACGAAGGTATTCGCCTGTGGCTGGCGAATCCGGGATCAAAAATGATCTTCACCGGCGCAGCGGCCAAAACCAACCCGGTGAGTACGGCTGAAGCGGGGGCCAGAATCGCGGAATCGCTCGGCGTACCGCGTTCCTCTATCATCACGCTGGACAGCCCAAAGGATACCGAGGAAGAGGCTGCCGCGGTGAAGCAGGCGATTGGCGATGTTCCGTTCTTACTGGTGACCTCCGCCTCGCACCTGCCAAGAGCGATGATTTTCTTCGAGAAGCAAGGTTTGCACCCGCTTCCCGCACCGGCAAACCAGATGGCCATCAGCGCGCCGCTCAACCCATGGGAACGGGTGATCCCCTCTCCGATGTGGTTGATGCATAGCGATCGCGTTGGCTACGAGACGCTCGGACGCCTCTGGCAGTGGCTGAAAGGCTCGTCAGGCGAGCCAGGGCAAGAGTGATTTAGCCGCCAGATCGAAGTTGGCGCGATTGAAACGTCCGGTGTTGACCAGTTGCGCCACTTCGTCCCAGAGCAGATAAAGCCAGCGACGCCAGAGAAACGCCTCTGCAACGGGCGCGCGTTGAAGGTAGTGCCACAGTAAACCTTCCGCCGCCCCGCTGTCGCTGAGCCTGAACAGCTCATATTCCCGCGGTGCCCAGAGCATGATCCCCGGCCCTAGCATCGCCAGGAGCTGATCGCTGCGGGAGTCTTTGAGCATACTGCGCAGAGTAAAATTGCCGTGGATCAGCACGCAGTTGTCGTTAAAGCCGTCGAACAGCGCCGGTAAGCACTCGCGGGTGCGAAACAGAATACGTTTGTCCTGCATGGTCAAGCCGGTATTGTTGAACTGGTTAAGCGTCCCCCACAGCACTTCCACCCGCTGGCGATACCACAGCGGCCACAGGTTTTCCTGGGTGCTGTCAACCGGACCAACAAGCCCTCGGCTATCCTGTCGGTGCCAGGCCAGCAGCGCCTCAACAATCTGATCTTTCAGCTGTTCCCAGCGTTCCGGCGTACGCGCGGGCGCTTCTACCGGCACACCGCGTAAACGCTCAATCAGCAGTACGTCCGGGCCGGGATGTTCCTCGTGGGTCATCACGCCGTACACGGTCGGCATACGGACGGTTCCCTCCCGTGCCAGCATCGACATTTTCCAGGCAAGCTGCCTGGCGACGCCCGGCGACGAGAAGCTTCGTGCCATCAGCGGCATCGGGTTGCCCTGGCCGTCATACAACGACCAGAGCGCGGTATCGACCTTTTCACTCACGCATTCGACCCGGCTTAACTTCTCACCCAGCAGATGGCTAAGTTCGGCACGCAGCTGTTCCATATGAGATTACCCCCATTAAGACTACTGCTTTTATAATGAGCGCACAGCGTGAAGATGTCACCCGGAAGAGATCAATTAGGGTAAAGAAAGGGGAATTTGCGGGGAGAGGACATCCCTCCGAAAGGAGGGATGCAGGCGGGATTAGCGCAACTCGGCGCGGACGCGCTCAAGATCTTCCGGCGTATCAACGCCCGTTCCCGGTACTTCGCGGGCAACGGCAACGTGGATTTTTTCGCCATACCAGAGCACGCGAAGCTGCTCCAGCATTTCGATATGCTCCAGCGGGCTCGGTGCCCAGGCTACATAGCGGCGAATAAAGCCGGCGCGATAGCCGTAGATCCCAATATGACGCAGGAAAGAATCACCGATGGTCTCTTTAGAGAGCGCAAAGCGATCGCGATCCCACGGAATCGTAGCGCGGGAGAAATAGAGCGCATAGCCTTCGGCATCCATCACCACCTTCACCGCATTCGGATTGAATGCCTCTTCAGCGTGGTGAATAGGCACCGCGAGCGTCGCCATACCGACCTGACGCTGCGCCAGGTTTTCCGCCACCTGACGGATAATAACGGCCGGGATCATCGGCTCGTCGCCCTGCACGTTTACGATGACCGTATCGTCACTGAAACCACATTTCTCAACCACTTCAGCCAGACGCTCGGTGCCGGACTGGTGATCGGCGCGGGTCATGCACACCTCACCGCCTGCGGCCTCAACCGCACGGGCGACATCAGGATGATCGGTTGCAACGATAATGCGGTCGGCACCGGACTCACGCGCCCGCTCAAGGACATGCACAATCATCGGCTTGCCGTTGATATCTACCAGCGGTTTACCCGGCAGACGCGTTGAGGCATAACGTGCAGGAATAATGACAACAAAACTCATGGTTTGCTCTCTTCTGCCACCAGGGAACGGGCTTCATTTTCCAGCAGTACCGGAATGCCGTCACGCAGCGGGAAGGCCAGACTGTCCAGCTTGCAGATCAGCTCCTGTTTGTCCTGGCTGTAGTAAAGTTTGCCGTTGCATACCGGGCAGGCAATAATTTCAAGTAAACGGTGATCCATAGTTCCTCCGTATGGGTAATCGCTAAAGCTTAACACATTCCCTTTTCAGGGCGTGCCTGTTTCCCAGCCACTTCGACAGGATGTGAATAACCCGTCAGGTACCCGGCCAAGCGTTACGTCGCGAGCCTCCTGCCAGCGCGCGAACTCGCTAATGGCGGACGTTAACCCTTTTTCCAGGCTCGCCGTGACCCTGATGCCCTCTTGCAGATAAAGGGCAATGACTTCAAGCGTGCCGGTCTTGCGGTGCATTTTGGCATCCATGCGTCCGACCAGTTGTCCCTTGTGCAGCAGCGGTAAAACAAAGTAGCCGTATTGCCGCTTTGGCGCCGGGGTATAGCATTCCAGCCGGTAGCTGAAGTCAAACAGCTGCTCGGCGCGTTTTCTGTCCCAGACAACCGGGTCGAACGGCGACAATACCGCGCTGTGGGTCGCCCGGAGTTTCCCCTCCAGAGCCTCGGGCAGCAGAGGGACAAGTTCCGCATGCAGCCACATTTCTCCCAGCGTTTCCACCATAACGGGAATAACTCGCTGTTCACGCTGCCACATCCCCAGCAGAGGCTTCAGCGCAGGCTGACGGAGACGGTAATAGTCTGCCAGCCATTGCGGACGGAAAATGCCCAGGCTGCGGGCGCTGTTCTCCAGCATGATGGCCTCGGCCGCCTCCTGAGTAAGCAGATCCCGCTCGTCGTCCCAGTGAGGCATTACGCGATGCGTCAGATCATAAACGCGCTGAAAATTACGCCGTTCAATGACCATGACTTTGCCTGACGTGAACAACCCTTCAAGATGACGCTTGTGCGGCTTCCACTCCCACCATCCGCCTGCACCTTTGCGCGGATGTTCAAAATCGGCGGATCGAACGGGGCCGTTTTCCTGAATATGGCTGATAAGCTGCTCTATTTCGGCCTCATGTTCCTCCATCCACGCCTGCCGGTATTTCCATCCCATCTTTTCCGGAGCAAGCATACGGTGACGTACCAGGGCGAAATCACTACGGGGCAGGAAGCAGGCTTCGTGAGCCCAGTACTCCATCAGCTCCCCTTTGGAGAGCGCCTCATCCAGCCACTGCGGAGGATAACTCCCCAGGCGGCTAAACAGCACCAGGTAAGGGCTACGGGCGACAATGTTAATGGTGTCGATTTGGAGCAGCGACATGCGCTGGACGGTAGAGAGGATATCGGCAGGCTGCGCGCGGCGACGGGGCTTTTTGAGCAGCCCCTGCGCGGCAAGGTGTAAATGACGTGCGGCTGAAAGCGAGAGTTGCGGTAAAGACATGCGTTTTCCTGTCAGTCAAAGCGCCACCAGAACCGCGTAAGCCTCTACTGCACCAACGCAATCAGTTCCTTAAGCAATTGTTCCGGCTGTTCGCCGCTGAGTTCAGCGTCAACGGGCAGATACCACCAGTTTTCTTTCGCAAAGGCACGGCATTTCACCGCATCTTTTTCGGTCATAATGAGCGTCTGGCCAGGCGCGGTAAACGCCTCAACCTGCTCTGCCACCATCGCCTGATGGTCAGCCAGCGGAACGCGTTTTTCCAGCCGGGCGCCACACTGTTCCAGCGTCGCGAAGAAGCGCGGCGGATGACCAATACCCGCCATTGCCACCAGCGAAGGCAGTTCTGCAACCGCCCGGCGTTCACCCGTCACCAGGTTGACCGCCATTCCCGGTAACAGACGCATAGGAATTTCACCCGCCTCGGCTTCACCGCCGTTAACAATCACCGCATCAACGGACTTCAGACGCGAAGCCCGTTCACGCATGGGGCCAGCGGGCAGCCACCAGCCGTTGCCGAAACGACGAACGCCGTCGATAACTACAATCTCTTTATCACGCGCCAGAGCGTAATGCTGCAGGCCGTCGTCAGTGATGATGATTTGTGCCGCGTGTTCAGCAAGCAGGGCCTGCACGGCGTCGCTGCGCACCGGGGAGACCGCAACCGGCGCACCGGTACGCTGGAAAATCAATACTGGCTCATCACCTGCTTCTGCGGTCGTGGTTTCCGCCGACAGCAGCAATGGGTAGCGCGCCGCTTTACCACCATACCCACGCGATACCACGCCGGGGCGGATGCCGCGTTTTTGCAACTGCTCCACCAGCCAGATCACCACTGGCGTTTTGCCGTTGCCGCCCGCCGTGAGGTTACCCACCACGACTACCGGAACCGGCGCGCGCCAGGCACGCTTGATCCCCAGACGGTAAAACAGGCGAATAATGCCGCTCACCAGGCCGTACAGCCAGGAGAGCGGCAAAAGCAGCAGCCACAGCGGGGATTCACCGGACCAGATGCGTGCAATCATTCGCCGAACTGCATCTTATGAAGCTGGGCGTAAACGCCACGATGTTCCAGCAGATCGGCATGGCTTCCGCGTTCAACAATGATGCCGTCCTCAACCACGACGATCTCATCTGCCTGCTCAATAGTGGACAGACGGTGCGCAATCACCAGCGACGTACGGTTCTTTTGCAGTTCATCCAGCGCCGACTGAATCGCGCGTTCAGATTCCGTATCCAGTGCAGATGTTGCTTCGTCCAGGATCAGTATCGGGCTATCGCGCAGCAGCGCGCGCGCAATGGCAATACGCTGGCGCTGACCGCCGGAGAGCAGTACCCCGTTTTCACCGATGATCGTATCCAGACCGTTATCCATCTTGTTGATAAAGTCCATTGCATACGCCATACGCGCGGCGTTCTCAATCTGCTCGCGGCTGTACTCGTCAGTGCGCGCATAAGCAATGTTGTTGGCAACCGTATCGTTGAAGAGATGCACGTTCTGAGAAACCAGCGCAACCTGGTTACGCAGCGACTGCAGGGTGTACTCCCGCAGGTCGTGACCATCCAGCAGGATCTCACCTTCGTTAATATCGTAGAAACGAGTGATGAGGCTCGCAATGGTGGATTTACCGGAGCCGGAGCGGCCTACCAGCGCAACGGTTTTACCTGCCGGAATCGTCAGGTTGATATTGCGCAGAGCCGGCGTTTCGCGGCCTGGATAGGTGAAGGTCACGTTGCGGAACTCCACGTCGCCACGCGCGCGCTCTACCTCGCGTGTACCTTCGTCTTTTTCCTGTTCAGAATCCAGAATGCTGAACAGCGTCTGGCAGGCGGCCATCCCGCGCTGGAACTGGGCGTTCACGTTGGTCAGGGATTTCAGCGGGCGCATCAGGGCAATCATCGAGGAGAAGACTACGGTGATAGTACCCGCCGTCAGCGTCTCCATTACGCTCGGGAAGCTTGCCGCATAAAGAACGAACGCCAACGCCAGTGAGGCAATCAGCTGAATGATCGGGTCAGAGATGGAAGAGGCCGAGACCATCTTCATCCCCTGCAGACGCATTTTGTTGCTGACTTTGTCAAAGCGTTTGGTTTCAACTTCCTGACCGCCGAAGATCAACACTTCTTTGTGCCCTTTCAGCATCTGTTCTGCGCTGGTCGTCACCTGCCCCATGGTGTTCTGCATATTCTTACTGATATTGCGGAAGCGCTTTGAGACGACGCGGATAGCAATGGACACGACCGGTGCCAGCACGATAAGGATCAGCGACAGCTGCCAGCTGTAATAGAACATCATTGCAAACAGACCGATGATCGACGCTCCTTCGCGCACGACGGTAATCAGCGCGCTTGAAGAGGAGGAGGCAACCTGCTCTGAATCGTAGGTAATACGAGACAGCAGCGTCCCGGTGGATTGCTTGTCAAAGAATGAGACCGGCATGCCCATCATGTGGCTGAACAGACGACGGCGCATGGTCATAACCACTTTCCCGGAAACCCAGGAGATACAGTAGCTGGAGATATAGCTGGTGATACCACGTAAGATCATCAGCCCGATAACCACCAGAGGCATCCATAGCAACACTGAGCGATCCGTTTTACCAAAACCGTCGTCCAGTAACGGTTTGAGGAGCGATAACATAAAAGTATCGCTGGCTGCGTTGAGGATTAACGCTACACCCGCCACGATCAGGCCTGCTTTAAAGGGAGCAATCATCGGCCAGAGTCGGCGGAAGGTTTGCCACGTGGAGAGATCTTTGTCGTTATGCATTCAAAAAACCAGCATTTGTTGAAATAGCCGCATATTCTACCCGTTATCTACGGGCGCGCCAAACCACTGATGATACCAGGGGGGTAAAAATTGATCCCGCACGCGCCGGATTTGCCAGCGATGGTGCGAAAATGTCACCGATATTTGCCCGGAATGGGGGGTATCGTGCCAGATATATCCCTCTTTTCGATAGCGCCGGACTACTTTAGCCGACGGGAATCGCCATGCGTTATAGCGGGCCGCTGAATCCAGCGCAATCTCCCCTTCCAGGCGCTGTACCAGCGGCAATGAAGACGAGGTATTGCTGCCGTGATGAGGTACCTGTATGAGGGTGGACGTCAGATGCTGCCAGTAATGGCTAAGCATAGCCTGTTCTGCCTGTGCTTCAATGTCTCCCGTCAGCAGAACGCTCTGCTCGCCGTCGTCAATTTTTACCACGCAGGAGTGATTGTTACCCTGAGCCGGATAATTTTCAGTGGGCCAGTGGACGGTGAACGTTAACCCCTGCCATTGCCATCTTTGCCCGCGAAAGCAGGGACGATGCCCAGTCTGGTGCAACGGACTTCTTACCCACATTTCGGGCCATGTTTTTTGCAGCGATACAAGACCTCCCGCATGGTCGAGATGCTCATGGCTGAGAATAACGCCTTCCGGCTGCAGATGATGCCAGCGCAGCCATGGAATAATTAACCGCTGTGCACTATCCCCGCCCGGCCAGGCAAGCCCGGTATCGTAAAGAATGGCTTTTCCCTGTCGTTCAATAACCATTGCCAGCCCCTGCCCCACGTCCAGCATATGGAGCGTCCAGGCGTCGCTTTTCGCCGTTCGCCAGAGGGGAGAAGCCAGCAAGACACTTCCCGCCAGACAAACGGCAGGAACGGTTTTCCAGGCGCGGAAACGCCAGCCGATGAGGATAAGCCACGGCAGTAACGTCATGTACTGCCAGCGCTGGTCCACACTCTGCCAGCCGTCTGGCAGGCGCATCAGCAACCAGAACAACCCGGCAAGCGTCTTATCGGCTGCATACCAGATGCCGCTTTCCAGCCCCGCCAGCGGCAGCAGATGGAGCAGCATGCCAAGTAAAATCAGCGGTACGCAGACAAACGTCACCAACGGCACGGCAAAGAAGTTGGCGATCAACGATGAAATGCTAAAGCCATGGAAAATCAGAACCTGTAGCGGCATGAGAAGTAACAGCATGCCGACCTGCAGATAGACAAGGTTCAGCAGCGGACGTATCCGGCGAGCCCACTGCCAGTGAGGAAGCGGCAACCACTGAAACCAGAAAATCAGCGCGGCGACGGCAAATGCAGACAAAAGCAGACTCTGCGAAAGTATGGCTAAGGGATCGCTTATCAGGATCGCCGCGACACAGCAGATCCACACCTGCCATGGAGACCATTGCCGGGAACCGATCCGCAGCGCCGCCAGTACAGCAAGTGCGATGACCGTGCGTAGCGCGGGCGGTTGCAGACCGGTCAGCCAGGCGTAGAAAGCAGCAAAGAATAACCCTGCCAGCAGAGGCATTTGCCAGTTGACCCGATGGCAAGGTAATAAAAACTGAAGCCCGCGCACAAGAAACCAGACGATGGAGGCCGCCAGCGCGATATGCAGACCCGAAATCGCCATCAGATGCAGCGTGCCGGTTTCACGCATCAGGTCTTTTATTTCCCTGGGGACATCCAGACGTTCTCCCATGCCCAGCCCGAGGATAACCGCGCCCCAGCGATAAACTGAAAGTCGGTTTTGCAGCGATGTCAGGTATTGCGCTCGCAGGCTGCAGCGTCCATCGATGAGTTCTGCATGGGTAAAACGCCCACTTAGCGTTTGATGGCGGGCAATAGCGCTGCGCTGGGGGTCATACCCTCCGTCGTTCAGTTCGCCGTGTACAGGCCTGAGCCGGAGCGTCATCGCCCAGCGCTGACCGGCACACGCTTTCTGCGGCAGATAATGACCATAAAGCGTTACGCCTGTTGACGCCCACCAGCGATGGCCATCAACGGTGAGTATTTTTCCCTGATGCACAGTGGCACCATCAGTCGCGGCGATCTCCACCTCGGCCTGTACGGCACCTGCGGTTAAATGCTGCATCGGCCAGACGCTCTCTTGCGCGGCCAGAATGCCCCACACGCAAAATAACAGCGTCAACCCCACATACTTCAGCCGTACGTTTTGGCGTGCGGCCAGTGCAACTGCGCCAGCCATCATTATCCAGATGGTATAACGCGATGGCAGTTCAGGTAACCAGAGTAACGGGGCTATCGCCAGAATGGCGCAGATACCTAAAGCGGGAATTCCCATTGCTACCTCCCTGTTTCTGGGTGGCAGTATGCGGGCAGATCGAGCGGGGTGTCAGGCGTGAAAAATGCAATCTACAGCAAGCGCTGCAAGGTTTTTAGCGCGTTGCAGAAAACGCAACTTAAAATGCGAGACACCTTCAGAATGAAAGTGACGGAGACAAAAAAAGCACCCGCAGGTGCTTTCTTTCGAACCCAGTTTAACCGGCTGGCTAAACTCAGTTGCCGTAAATATTGGCGCGATCGCGCAGTTCTTTACCCGGCTTAAAGTGTGGAACGTACTTCCCTTCCAGCTCGACTTTATCACCAGTTTTCGGGTTACGCCCGGTACGTGGAGCACGATAGTGCAGAGAAAAACTACCGAAACCGCGGATTTCAATGCGCTCGCCCTGGGCAAGAGTGGAGGCCATATGCTCCAGCATCTCTTTTACGGCATCTTCCACTGCCTTGGCAGGGATATGCGGTTGCTGACTGGCAAGTCTTTCAATCAATTCTGACTTGGTCATGATTCCTCCGGTTCCTTTCAAACCAATTAGCTGAACAGCTCATTAAACAAGGGCGGCCGTAGCCGCCCTTTGTTATTGATTACAGGACGAATCCTGCAATCTGTCAAGTCTGCTCCTCATCCTTCGCGCTGTAAATGCGTTACAGCTCAAATGATGCTGAGAACCTGATATTACTCGCCTTTAGCTGCTTTGAAAGCTTCAGCCATTGCGTTGTTAGAGAAGTTTGCATCTTCCTGTTTGTTAACAGTTGCGATTGCATCTTTCTCATCAGCTTCGTCTTTAGCACGAACAGACAGGCTGATTGCACGGTTCTTACGGTCAACACCGGTGAACTTAGCTTCAACGTCGTCGCCTACGTTCAGAACCAGAGTGGCATCTTCAACGCGGTCACGTGAAGCTTCAGAAGCGCGCAGGTAACCTTCAACGCCGTCAGCCAGTTCTACGGTTGCGCCTTTAGCGTCAACTGCAGTCACTTTACCGTTTACGATTGCGCCTTTCTTGTTCAGTGCAACCCAGTTGTTGAACGGATCTTCTGCGAGCTGTTTAACGCCCAGGGAGATACGCTCACGCTCTGCGTCAACCTGCAGAACAACTGCAGCGATTTCGTCGCCTTTTTTGTATTCACGAACTGCTTCTTCGCCTGCAACGTTCCAGGAGATGTCAGACAGGTGAACCAGGCCATCGATGCCGCCGTCCAGGCCGATGAAGATACCGAAGTCAGTGATAGACTTGATTTTACCTTCAACACGGTCGCCCTTGTTGTGGGTTTCCGCGAACTGCTGCCATGGGTTGTTTTTGCACTGCTTCAGGCCCAGGGAGATACGACGACGTTCTTCGTCGATATCCAGAACCATCACTTCCACTACATCACCAACGTTAACAACTTTGGATGGGTGGATGTTTTTGTTGGTCCAGTCCATTTCGGAAACGTGCACCAGGCCTTCAACGCCTTCTTCGATTTCAACGAAGCAGCCGTAGTCGGTCAGGTTGGTTACGCGACCAGTCAGTTTAGTACCTTCTGGGTAACGCTTAGCGATAGCTACCCATGGATCTTCGCCCAGCTGTTTCAGGCCGAGGGATACACGAGTACGCTCGCGGTCGAACTTCAGCACTTTAACAGTGATTTCGTCGCCCACGTTCACGATTTCGCTTGGGTGCTTAACGCGTTTCCACGCCATGTCGGTGATGTGCAGCAGGCCATCAACGCCGCCCAGGTCAACGAATGCGCCGTAGTCAGTGAGGTTCTTAACGATACCTTTGACTTCCATGCCTTCCTGCAGGTTTTCCAGCAGCTGATCGCGTTCTGCGCTGTTTTCGGATTCGATAACGGCACGACGGGAAACAACAACGTTGTTACGCTTCTGGTCCAGCTTGATTACTTTGAACTCAAGCTCTTTGCCTTCGAGGTGCAGGGTGTCACGGACTGGACGAACGTCTACCAGTGAACCTGGCAGGAACGCACGAATACCATTCAGCTCAACAGTGAAGCCACCTTTAACTTTGCCGTTGATAACACCGACCACAGTTTCAGCTTCTTCGTAAGCTTTCTCCAGCGTGATCCATGCTTCGTGACGTTTAGCTTTCTCACGAGACAGCAGGGTTTCGCCGAAGCCGTCTTCTACTGCGTCCAGAGCAACGTCAACTTCGTCACCAACCTGGATTTCCAGCTCGCCCTGGGCGTTTTTGAACTGCTCAGCCGGAATGGCGGACTCAGATTTCAGACCGGCGTCAACCAGTACTACGTCTTTGTCGATAGCAACAACAACACCGCGAACGATGGAACCCGGACGGGTTTCGATTTCTTTTAAGGATTCTTCAAACAGTTGAGCAAAAGATTCAGTCATGTTTAATCTTCAGGTTAATATTAACGTCCACCTGGCTCCGTGCCGGATGGGGTTGTTTCACATACCCGCCGTCAATCCATTGCAGCGGGGGTACTGCTAAATCGGTCGCGATTACGCGAGTGCCAGTTTTTGGCGCGCATATTGTAGCGCTTTTTCAATCACTTGCTCAATAGTTAAACTGGTTGAATCCAGAACTAATGCATCTTCTGCAGGAACAAGCGGTGCGACGGCGCGGTTACGATCGCGGTCATCGCGCTCTTTTATCTCGGATAAAAGGCGTTCAAAGTTAACACTAAACCCCTTTTCCTGCAACTGAAGCATACGGCGTTGAGCACGTTCTTCCGAAGAGGCGTCAAGGAAGATTTTTACTGGCGCATCAGGGAAGACCACGGTTCCCATGTCGCGTCCATCAGCGATCAGACCCGGGGCTTCACGAAACGCTCGCTGGCGACGCAGCAGCGCCTCGCGAACGCGTGGGAAAGCCGCCACCTGGGAGGCCGCATTAGCAACTTCCTGCGTACGGATTTCGCCGCTCACGTCTTCCCCTTCCAGGATCACTTCCAGGTTGCCATTGGTAGAAACAAAACGCACATCCAGATGCGCAGCCAGCGGTACCAGCGCTTCTTCAGAGGCGACATCCACGTGATGATGCAGCGCAGCCAGCGCCAGCACGCGATAGATTGCTCCCGAATCTAAAAGATGCCATTGCAATGCTTCCGCCATCGCTTTGCACAGAGTACCTTTCCCTGCGCCACTCGGCCCATCAATGGTGATTACCGGGGCAACTGCCGTCATCTTTTTCTCCTTAAATAAGGCATACCGTTAACATGAACGCCGCGCATTATACGCGCCAACGTGCGCAACTGTTACCTTTGCGTGCAAATTACGGAATGATAGAAGCAGAGTGTAGAAGAAATGAGCGGGAAAGATCGTCAGGAAGCGTAAGGAAATGCCGCATCAGGTGATGCGGCAAGACTTCATCATGCCAGGGTGCTAATGCGCGCCAGCTGTTCGAAATAGTCCGGGAAGGTTTTCGCCGTACATTTCGGATCGAGAATGGTCACAGGGGTATCGGACAGCGCCACCAGCGAAAAACACATCGCCATACGGTGATCGTTATAGGTCCCGATTTCAGCAAAGTTCAGTTTTGCCGGCGGCGTGACGCGAATGTAATCTTCGCCCTCTTCTACCTCAGCGCCGACTTTACGCAACTCGGTTGCCATCGCGAACAGGCGGTCCGTCTCTTTTACGCGCCAGTTATAGATGTTGCGCAGCGTGGTGGTGCCTTTGGCAAACAGCGCCGCCGTGGCAATGGTCATCGCCGCATCCGGGATATGGTTCATGTCCATGTCGATGGCGTTCAGCTCACCGTGGGTACAGGAGATGAAATCATCCCCCCAGGTGACAACCGCGCCCATTTTTTCCAGCACGTCAGCAAAACGAATATCGCCCTGCACGCTGTTGCGGCCAATGCCGGTCACTTTTACCGTACCGCCTTTAATCGCGCCAGCGGCAAGGAAATAGGACGCGGATGAAGCATCGCCTTCAACCAGGTAGTTGCCCGGCGACTGGTACTGCTGCGCCCCACGCACGACAAAGCGCTGATAAGACTGGTTTTCAACCTCAACGCCGAAGGTTTTCATCAGATGCAGCGTAATATCAATATACGGTTTGGAGACCAGCTCACCTTTAATCGTGATAACCGTATCCTGCGGGGCCAGCGGCGCGGTCATCAGTAGCGCCGTCAGGAACTGGCTGGAGACGCTGCCGTCAACCTCGACGGTACCGCCGGTAAAGCCCCCGCGCAGACGCAGTGGCGGGTAATTTTCCTGCTCCAGATACTCAATCTGCGCGCCGCCCTGACGCAGGGCATCTACCAGATGGCCGATCGGACGCTCCTTCATGCGCGGCTCGCCGGTCAGCACGATGTTATTGCTCCCGAGGCACAGGGCCGCCGCCAGCGGACGCATCGCGGTACCCGCGTTACCCAGAAACAGCTCAAGCTCTTCACTCGCCCGCAGCGCGCCGCCGTTGCCGGTCACTTCGCAGCGGGTGCGATCGTCAGAGAGTGTGTAATGAACGCCCAACGCTTTCAGCGCATTGAGCATATGGCGCACGTCATCGCTGTCCAGCAGGTTGGTGAGGACGGTGGTGCCGTTTGCCAGAGCTGCCAGCAGCAGAGCGCGGTTCGAGACACTTTTTGAACCAGGCAGATTGATGGTGCCATCTACCCGCGCGATAGGTTGTAACGTCAGGGATTCCATGAAAACTAAACTCTCAACTCAACATAATAAAAACCCCGCAGGGACGCTGCGGGGGTGAAAAACAGCAAATTAACCGTGACGACGTTCGAAGTCGATCATGAAATCGGTCAGGGCTTTAACGCCTTCCAGCGGCATGGCGTTATAAATGGAGGCACGCATGCCGCCCACGACACGGTGACCTTTGAGCGCATGCAGACCTGCGGCGAAGGACTCTTCCAGGAACACTTTGTCCAGGTTGCTGTCCGCCAGCTGGAACGGCACGTTCATGCGGGAACGGTTAGCTTTCGCCACATCGTTGCGGTAGAAATCACTCTTGTCGATCACGCCATACAGCAGTTCGGCTTTCTGCTGATTGATCTTGTCCATCTGCGCCACGCCGCCGTTTTGCTTCAGCCATTTGAAGACCAGGCCGGAGAGATACCAGGCAAACGTAGGTGGGGTGTTGAACATGGAGTCGTTGTCATTCAGGACGGTGTAATCCAGGATTGACGGGCAGGACTTATGGGCTTTCCCCAGCAGGTCTTCACGGACGATGACAATAGTCAGCCCAGCAGGACCGATGTTTTTCTGAGCACCTGCGTAAATGACGCCGTAGCGACTGACGTCCAGCGGAGTGGACAGAATGGTTGAAGAGAAGTCCGCCGTCACAATGACATTGTCGCCAAAGTCTGGCTCTTCGTGAATGGCGATGCCGTCGATGGTTTCGTTCGGGCAGTAGTGGAGATACGCGGCGTTGTCAGACAGCTGCCACTCGCTCATCGGCTTCACGGCGCGCAGACCGTCAACGGTCACTTTGGCGTCGATAACGTTCGGCGTGCAGTATTTGTGCGCTTCTTTTACCGCACTGGCTGCCCAGTAGCCGGCATCGACGTAATCAGCGGTGGTTTTGTCGCCCAGCAGATTGAGCGGGATGCCCGCAAACTGGCCGCGTCCACCGCCGTGACAGAACAATACTTTGTAGTTCGAGGGAATGTTCAGCAGATCGCGAAAATCCTTTTCTGCCTCTTCCGCCACCTGAATAAACGCTTTACCACGGTGGCTGATTTCCATCACCGACGTACCCAGACCGTTCCAGTCACACAGCTCCTGTTGAGCCTGTTTGAGCACGTCTGCCGGTAACATTGCCGGACCTGAACTGAAATTAAAGACTTGAGCCATTTCCCCTCACCACGCTAAAAGCCATAAGTTATAACTGTGGATATCGGTTTTATCATTCAGTGACACGCGCCGCAATGTCTAAAACTTATGACCGGGGAAATGTGCCCTTCGTCACACAAAACAATCTGCCGCCTCGTCGTCACAAAACCGACAAAATCGCTGTCAGACGAGGCGTTTAGCCCGGCTAACCTTTGTCCATTCCGGATTTGCACAACGAGGGCATAATTGATGATCGCCTGCATGCATCCCCACAACATGACTACATTTTATACATGCATACTCCCCGGTTTCAGGTATCACCCTGAACCGTTCTACTAACATATCCGGCAGGATACACAGGCCGGGCTTAACGTCGTCGTCAGCATAGTAATAGACGCTGATTTGCCCATTGGTTTCCATGATCGCCAGCCGCACCTGTCCGAGCTGTTCAACGCTATTCAGGCGCAGCTCCATAAAGAACTCAAACTCGGTCATATTGGCGCTTTGCACATTTTCCCAGGCCAGCTGACCGTCCTCGACAATAACGACCGGTTTCCCTTCAAGCAGATCTTCCAGCTTTTCACTTTTTGACATCAGCCACATCACCAGCCGGTAAAGCAAGGCGAGGGAAACAAAAACGATAAACACCGGCACCATCGGCACGTCGTCATAAAACGCGACGTCCCCCGCCGCCGAGCCCAGCGTCAGGATGATCAGCACTTCAAACAGCGACATCTGACGAACGCCACGACGGCCGGTAATTTTGAGAAACAGGAAGACGAGTACGAAGGTATACAGGCTGCGCAGCGCCACTTCGCCCAGAAATTCAGGTGGAACTTTATCAAACGCCATCCGCTGGAGATCAAATGCTTTCATTTTTCTATGCCTTAACAGTCAGTTACTGCTACTAAGCATAGCCCAGCCATTTATTTTCGCCGGAGATAGCACCCGTCACGCAAAACCCGTATCATTGCGCGCTTTACGTACGATAAAAGTGAACGCCATGACTCAAACGTTTATCCCCGGCAAAGACGCCGCTCTGGAAGATTCCATCGCTCGCTTCCAGCAGAAACTGACCGACCTGGGCTTTAACATCGAAGAAGCCTCCTGGCTGAACCCGGTGCCTCACGTCTGGTCCGTGCACATTCGCGACAAAGACTGCGCGCTCTGCTTTACCAACGGTAAAGGTGCGACAAAAAAAGCGGCACTGGCCTCTGCGCTGGGTGAGTATTTTGAGCGTCTGTCCACCAACTACTTCTTCGCCGACTTCTGGCTGGGTGAAACCATTGCCAACGGCCCGTTCGTTCACTATCCGAACGAAAAATGGTTCCCGCTGACCGAAGACGATGAACTGCCGGAAGGCATTCTGGATGCCCGTCTGCGTGCCTTCTACGATCCGGAAAACGAACTGACCGCCAGCATGCTGATCGATCTGCAGTCTGGGAATGAAGAGCGTGGGATCTGCGCCCTGCCGTTCACCCGTCAGTCTGACGAGCAAACCGTGTATATTCCGATGAACATCGTCGGCAACCTGTATGTGTCCAACGGTATGTCCGCCGGTAACACCCGCAATGAAGCGCGCGTGCAGGGTCTCTCTGAAGTCTTCGAGCGTCATATCAAAAACCGCATTATCGCCGAATCCATCAGCCTGCCTGAAATTCCGGCAGACGTGCTGGCGCGCTACCCGGGGGTGGTGGAATCCATCGCCAAACTGGAAGCCGAAGGTTTCCCAATCTTTGCATATGACGGCTCGCTGGGCGGTAAATATCCGGTTATCTGCGTCGTGCTGTTTAACCCGACTAACGGAACCTGCTTCGCCTCCTTCGGCGCGCATCCTGACTTCGGCGTGGCGCTGGAGCGTACCGTGACCGAGCTGCTGCAGGGCCGTAGCCTGAAAGATCTCGACGTATTCACCCCGCCAACGTTTGACGATGAAGAAGTGGCCGAGCACACCAACCTCGAAACCCACTTCATCGACTCCAGCGGTTTGATCTCCTGGGATATGTTCAAGCAGGACGCGGACTATCCGTTCGTGGACTGGAGCTTTGCCGGTACCACGGAAGAAGAGTTCGCGACGCTGATGGCGATCTTTAACGCGGAAGACCAGGAAGTGTACATTGCCGATTACGAGCACCTGGGCGTTTACGCGTGCCGCATCATCGTGCCTGGCATGTCTGATATCTATCCGGCGGAAGATCTGTGGCTCGCAAACAACAGCATGGGCGCGCACCTGCGTGAAACCCTACTCTCCCTGCCGGGCAGCGAGTGGGAAAAAGAAGATTATCTCAACCTGATAGCCCAGCTGGACGATGAAGGCCACGATGACTTTACCCGCGTGCGCGAGCTGCTGGGTCTGGCGACCGGGAAAGACAACGGCTGGTACACGCTGCGCATCGGTGAACTGAAAGCGATGCTGGCCCTCGCGGGCGGCGATCTGGATCAGGCTCTGGCCTGGACAGAATGGACCATGGAGTTTAACCAGTCGGTCTTCTCCGCCGAGCGCACCAACTATTACCGCTGCCTGCAAACCCTGCTGCTGCTTGCGCAGGAAGACGATCGCGAGCCACTGCAGTACCTGAACGCTTTCGTACGTATGTACGGTGCTGAAGCGGTTGAAGCCGCCAGCGCGGCGCTGAGCGGTGAAGAGCCGTTCTACGGTCTGCAGGCGGTTGACAGCGATCTGAAAGCCTTCCCGGCGCATCAGTCTCTGCTGAAGGCCTATGAAAAACTGCAGAAAGCAAAAGCCGCTTACTGGTCAAAATAAGCGCATATAACATTAACGGCAGTAGGCGTATTCAATCGTCTGGGCTATATTACGGGGCAATTTCATTGCCCCGTTTTTTATTCTCTTCGGCAATGATTGTTGATTGTAATAATAAAGTTAAACACGGGTAAATATAATAATATTTGCCTGGGCTTTATTGTTACTTTTTATGGTAATTACTCCATATTAATTAACTGTTTCGAAGGGGGCCGAACGAAAAAATTCAACTCTTTTCATAACTTTTAAAATTTATTTTTATACGGATAATCAAATACTTACTCCGCATTTGCTGTGAAACCATACATACTGCGGGCCTATAAGCCAGGCGAGATATGATCTATATCAATTTCTCTTCTATAATGCTTTGTTAGTATCTCGTCGCCGACTTAATAAAGAGAGAGTTAGTGTGAAAGCTGACAACCCTTTTGATCTTTTACTCCCCGCCGCGATGGCAAAAGTTGCCGAAGAAGCGGGTGTCTATAAAGCAACGAAACACCCGATGAAGACGTTCTATCTGGCGATCACTGCAGGTGTGTTCATCTCTATCGCTTTCGTCTTCTACATCACCGCCACCACCGGTACTGCCGGAATGCCTTTCGGCATGGCCAAACTGATTGGCGGCATTTGCTTCTCACTGGGTCTGATTCTCTGCGTCATTTGCGGCGCCGACCTCTTCACCTCAACGGTGCTGATTGTTGTGGCGAAAGCCAGCGGAAGAATTACCTGGGGTCAACTGGCGCGCAACTGGCTTAACGTCTACGTTGGTAACCTGATTGGCTGTCTGCTCTTTGTTCTGTTGATGTGGCTCTCTGGCGAGTATATGACCGCCAACGGTGGCTGGGGGCTTAATGTCCTGCAAACCGCTGACCACAAAATGCATCACACATTTATCGAAGCCGTTGCTCTCGGCATCCTCGCAAACCTGATGGTCTGCCTGGCGGTCTGGATGAGCTACTCTGGCCGTAGCCTGATGGATAAAGCCATGATTATGGTTCTGCCGGTTGCGATGTTTGTTGCCAGCGGCTTCGAGCACAGTATTGCGAATATGTTCATGATCCCGATGGGGATTGTTATCCGCAACTTTGCAAGCCCGGAGTTCTGGACCGCAGTTGGTTCATCCCCGGAAAGTTTCTCTCACCTGACTATTATGAATTTCATTACTGATAACCTGATCCCCGTCACTATCGGGAACATTATCGGTGGGGGTCTGTTAGTTGGGTTGACATACTGGGTCATTTACCTGCGTGGCGGCGACCATCATTAATGGTTGTCTCAGGCAGTAAATAAAAAATCCACTTAAGAAGGTAGGTGTTACATGTCCGAGCTTAATGAAAAGTTAGCCACAGCCTGGGAAGGTTTTGCGAAAGGTGACTGGCAGAATGAAGTCAACGTCCGTGACTTCATTCAGAAAAACTATACCCCGTATGAAGGTGACGAATCCTTCCTGGCTGGCGCAACTGACGCGACCACCAAGCTGTGGGACAGCGTAATGGAAGGCGTTAAACTGGAAAACCGCACTCACGCGCCAGTTGATTTTGACACCTCCGTTGCATCCACCATCACTTCTCACGATGCTGGCTACATCAACAAAGCCCTTGAGAAAATTGTTGGTCTGCAGACTGAAGCACCACTGAAACGCGCCATCATCCCGTTCGGTGGTATCAAAATGGTTGAAGGTTCCTGCAAAGCGTATAACCGCGAGCTGGACCCAATGCTGAAAAAAATCTTCACCGAATACCGCAAAACCCATAACCAGGGCGTATTCGATGTTTATACCAAAGACATTCTGAACTGCCGTAAATCTGGCGTTCTGACTGGTCTGCCAGATGCCTATGGCCGTGGCCGTATCATCGGTGACTACCGTCGCGTTGCGCTGTACGGTATCGACTTCCTGATGAAAGACAAATACGCGCAGTTCGTTTCCCTGCAGTCTGACCTGGAAAACGGCGTAAACCTGGAAGCGACTATCCGTCTGCGTGAAGAAATTGCTGAACAGCACCGCGCGCTGGGTCAGATCAAAGAGATGGCGGCTAAATACGGCTGTGATATCTCTGGTCCTGCGACCAACGCTCAGGAAGCTATTCAGTGGACCTACTTCGGCTACCTGGCCGCTGTTAAGTCTCAGAACGGTGCAGCAATGTCCTTCGGCCGCGTATCCACCTTCCTGGATGCGTACATCGAACGTGACCTGAAAGCAGGCAAAATCACCGAGCAAGACGCTCAGGAAATGATTGACCACCTGGTCATGAAACTGCGTATGGTTCGCTTCCTGCGTACCCCAGAATATGATGAACTGTTCTCTGGTGACCCAATCTGGGCAACCGAATCAATCGGCGGTATGGGCGTAGATGGCCGTACGCTGGTTACCAAAAACAGCTTCCGCTTCCTGAACACCCTGTACACCATGGGTCCTTCTCCGGAGCCAAACATCACCGTTCTGTGGTCTGAAAAACTGCCTCTGAACTTCAAGAAATTCGCCGCTAAAGTGTCCATCGACACCTCTTCTCTGCAGTACGAGAACGATGACCTGATGCGTCCGGACTTCAACAACGACGACTACGCTATCGCTTGCTGCGTGAGCCCAATGGTTGTTGGTAAACAAATGCAGTTCTTCGGTGCGCGTGCAAACCTGGCGAAAACCATGCTATACGCTATCAACGGCGGCGTTGATGAAAAACTGAAAATGCAGGTTGGTCCTAAGTCTGAGCCAATCAAAGGCGACGTGCTGAACTATGACGAAGTCATGGAGCGCATGGACCACTTCATGGACTGGCTGGCTAAGCAGTACGTGACCGCGCTGAACGTTATCCACTACATGCACGACAAGTACAGCTACGAAGCCTCTCTGATGGCGCTGCACGACCGTGACGTTATCCGCACCATGGCGTGTGGTATCGCAGGTCTGTCCGTTGCGGCTGACTCCCTGTCTGCAATCAAATACGCGAAAGTTAAACCAATTCGTGACGAAGACGGTCTGGCCGTAGACTTCGAAATCGAAGGCGAATACCCGCAGTTTGGTAACAACGACGCTCGCGTTGATGACATGGCGGTTGACCTGGTAGAACGTTTCATGAAGAAAATTCAGAAACTCACTACCTACCGTAACGCTATCCCGACTCAGTCTGTTCTGACCATCACCTCTAACGTTGTGTATGGTAAGAAAACCGGTAACACCCCAGACGGTCGTCGTGCTGGCGCGCCATTTGGCCCAGGTGCTAACCCAATGCACGGTCGTGACCAGAAAGGTGCTGTAGCTTCTCTGACCTCCGTTGCTAAACTGCCGTTTGCTTACGCGAAAGATGGTATCTCTTACACCTTCTCTATCGTGCCAAACGCGCTGGGTAAAGACGACGAAGTGCGTAAAACTAACCTCGCGGGTCTGATGGATGGTTACTTCCACCACGAAGCGTCCATCGAAGGTGGTCAGCACCTGAACGTGAACGTAATGAACCGTGAAATGCTGCTCGACGCGATGGAACATCCTGAGAAATATCCTCAGCTGACCATCCGCGTATCTGGCTACGCAGTACGTTTTAACTCCCTGACGAAAGAACAGCAGCAGGACGTTATCACCCGTACTTTCACTCAGTCCATGTAAGTGGAATTGACTGAAATCACGCGTTAAAAAGCGTACAATAAAGGCTCCACGCAAGTGGGGCCTTTTTAACACCCTCGCTTCACCAGTCTCTTTTGTCCGCTATCTATACTTTATGGATAACAGCCAAAACAGACTCGACATAGCCTTTGAGCTGTGCAACTACACAGGCCCCCGGATGGGCCAAATTCGGAGATATCACCGCAATGTCAACTATTGGTCGCATTCACTCCTTTGAATCCTGTGGCACCGTCGATGGCCCGGGGATCCGCTTTATTACCTTTTTCCAGGGCTGCCTGATGCGCTGCCTGTACTGCCATAACCGCGACACCTGGGACACGCACGGCGGTAAAGAAGTCACCGTGGAAGATCTGATGAAAGAGGTGGTGACCTACCGCCACTTTATGAACGCATCCGGCGGTGGCGTGACCGCGTCCGGCGGTGAAGCTATTCTTCAGGCTGAGTTTGTCCGCGACTGGTTCCGCGCCTGCCATAAAGAAGGCATTCATACCTGTCTCGACACCAACGGCTTTGTGCGCCGCTACGATCCGGTCATTGATGAACTGCTCGACGTGACCGATCTGGTGATGCTCGATCTCAAACAGATGAACGATGAGATCCACCAGAATCTGGTTGGCGTTTCTAACCACCGTACGCTGGAGTTTGCCAAATACATCGCCGATAAAGGCATCAAAACCTGGATCCGCTACGTTGTTGTTCCCGGCTGGTCAGATGACGATGACTCCGCACATCGCCTGGGTGAATTTACCCGCGACATGGGCAACGTCGAGAAAATTGAGCTTCTGCCCTATCACGAACTGGGTAAACATAAATGGGTGGCGATGGGCGAAGAGTACAAGCTTGATGGCGTGAAGCCGCCGAAAAAAGAGACGATGGAACGCGTGAAAGGTATTCTTGAGCAGTACGGCCACAAGGTCATGTATTAAAGAGAAGGCCCGGTAAGAACCGGGCCTTTTTATATTCTATTTAAAGACGCCGTTAATTACGGAGGTCACAATCGCCGTACTCAGCGCAATTAAGACCAGGTCGTCCCCGACCACGCGCCATTCATAGCCCGGGTAGGAAGGAAGCTGGCCGAGCATAGAGGCTGGTACGGTCTTCTTCGCAATGCCCGGAGGAAGCGGTTTACCGCGTGCGAGGTTTTTCGCAATCCCCGGAGGCAGAGACTCATAGCCCGTTAAGCCATAATTCAATGCCAGGTGGCGGGCATGATCGAAGCTCACGCGAGCGTCGACGTCATTACCGACATCTTTGCTGTTTTTGAAGCTCTTATCCGATTTTCCAGGGTTTTCCTTTCCGCTATTTTGCTTATTACCATGGTTACCGGAATTACCAGAATTCCCGTTACCATGATTGCCGCCATTACCTTGTCCGCCACTGTTTCCATGACCACCGCCATTCCCGTTTCCAGGATTAGCCATGACCGGAGCCGTTGCAAACGTTAAAGACAACACTACGGCAAGTGCGGTAGTGGAAAAACGACGTATAGACATGATTGTTGCCTTTTGTGGTAGAACTCATTTGAATTATCGCCAGGCGGAGAAAACAAACAATGCGTAAAAGTCTTATATGTGACAGGGACAAAAAAGCCTGTCATCGACAGGCTTTTATTTAATCAGGCGTGCGCCACAGGGGTTGGATGCTCGCCCGCTTTGCGCAGCAGCATCAGGAGATAAATAAACGACACGCTGGCAATCATAATAAACAGCAAATTGTCGGAATAATTCTGCATCAGCATCGCGGTAAATGTCGGTCCCAGCAGGCTACCGATGGTATAGCTTAATAATAGCGCCTGGTTCATTGCCACAAGCTGGTGATGTTCTACTTTCTCACAGGCCCACGCCATCGCGACCGGGTAAAGCGTGAATCCTGCGGCCCCGAGAATAAACAGTGCAGGCGCCATCGCGGCGTTGCTGAGCATCGCAAGGCATCCCATGATCACCACGAAGACCTGAACGCGCAGCACCAGCAGACGACCAAAACGGTCTGCCAGGCGGCCAATCGGCCATTGCCCCACAATACCCGCACTGACCATCACCGCCATCCAGAAACCAATTCCGGAATCGCTGACGCCCTGATGATTCAGGTAAAGCGGCATCAGGCCATAGAGCGAGCCCAGTACAATTCCCGAAATAATGCAGCCGTTTACGCCCAGACGCGCCTGACGCAGTCTCAGCATCGGCCAGACGTGCGTTGCTTCCTGATGTTCACTGTTCTGGTTCACAATGCGCGTAAAGAGCAGCGGCAGGATCGCGGCCAGCACCATGCCCGTTACCCACGGCAGAACGCTCATCAGATCGGTTGGCAGCTTGCTGACCATCAGTTGACCCAGCACGGTACCAATGTAGTAAACCATCATATAGGCCGCCAGCAGGCGTCCGCGGTTGCGGGAGGTACCGCTGCACATCAGCGCACTTTCAACCACCACCCAAATCATTGCGCAGCCAACGCCAGCGATAAAGCGCCATGCCATCCAGCTCCAGAAGCCCACCATCAGACCCAGACCGGCGCACCCGGCAGCGAAAATCAGCGAGGCCAGATAATAGCTGCGATTAAAGCCAAAACGCTTAATCAGGCTACCGGTTAATAATGTGCCCAACAGGTTCCCGGTGAAAAAGGACGAGCTGACCATACCCACCTGCCAGGTCGGTAAGTTTTCATGGGCGAGCCACAGCGGGACGAGCGTGTTTAACACGGCGATCGCCAGGGTCAACAGAAGCAGGCCACAGAGCAACAGGAGCACTGGCCGGGTATAGGTGGTCATGGATTAAAAACCGTGAGGAAGTTCAGATTTCGTGCGCATCATGCCACTGGCAAAAACAAAGTCAATCCACAGATTTAACCGGCTCGCACAATATGTTCCCTGTCGATTTAAAAAACTTATCCTGCTAATGCAGCGCCTGCTATAGATATTAATTATGTATCTGTTTTTATTTATTAATGACCGGAATTAAAACAAAACGACAGTCGAAAAATTTCATGAATGAAAAAAAAAGCCGGGCGCTATGTCCCGGCTTTTTATAACGAAAAATGAAATTAGCTGGCGATAGCCATACCGACCGTCATATGCAGGCCGTAAAACACACCGCGACCAATTAACTCCCCTGCCAGCACCAGCACAAAAGCCAGTGACAGGAGCGGCAGTGCAGGCTGATAACCTTTAAGCTGAGGGCCGATCCAGCACACCAGCGCAGCTGCCAGCAACACCACGCGCCAGGCCATCAGCGAACCGTAATCCGGCACCAGCGCAGAAGCCTGCTGGATAGAGCTGTGAATGGTTGCCAGCTCGGCCCCCTGCATCAGGGCGACCATCGCGCTCACCACCAACGCCAGCAGCGAAACGGCTGGCAGCAGACGCATTGCCCAACCGTTTACCCCCGCCACGCGCAGCAGCAGGTAGCCCAGCAGCGGCCCGCCGATAAACATCGTCAGGAAGAAGCTCATCGGCGTCCAGACGCTGTACCAGGTTGGAACGGTATCGATGGTGTTATAGACGCGCACCATCATCCACACGAACACCACGCCCAGTACCATGGTGACGATCAGCCACAGGCTGCGCAGGCCCGCAGGCAATTTCTTCAACGCAGCTAGCAGCCACCCCAGCCCGCCGACGGCAAAGAAGATTGCCCCGCTGGCAATTTCGTTACTGAGCGACGACGCCCCCACGCGGTTCAGGGAGTTAAACGCGCGCATCGGTGAGCCCAGGTGCAGCGTAGAGGCGATAAATCCAATCCCCATCAGCACCCACAGGCCAAACATGCTCAACACTAAACGCTGCTGCTGTTCGGCATTGAGGTTCCCTTTTAACAGCGCCAGCGCCAGAACAATAAAGCCGCCCACTACGCACTGCCCAAAGACCGTGAAGATCATCAGCGGCCATTCATGCCATCCACTTCCCATCTCACACCTCCTTCGGATTTGCCAGGTAGCCGGTGGTGTCACCCGTCGGACGGCTGTTGGCGTTAGGTTTAATGACAATACTCGGCTTGGTGAAGTGCGCTGACGGCAGCGGTGCCACAGCGGCAAGCTGACCGTGTTTCTGACGCAGCTCTTCTATCGGACCAAAATCCAGCGCGCGCAGCGGGCAGGACTCGACGCAGATTGGCTTTTTGCCGTCCGCTACGCGGCTGTGGCAGCCGTCGCACTTGGTCATATGTCCTTTGGCGGCGTTGTACTGCGGCGCGCCGTACGGGCACGCCATATGGCAGTAGCGACAGCCAATGCAGACATCTTCATCCACCACCACAAAACCGTCCTCCCGCTTGTGCATCGCCCCGCTTGGGCACACCTTGGTGCAGGCCGGATCTTCACAGTGGTTACAGGCAATCGACAGGTAATAGGCAAAGACGTTCTGATGCCAGACGCCGTTATCTTCCTGCCAGTCGCCCCCGGCGTATTCGTAAATGCGGCGGAAGCTCACGTCCGGGGTGAGATCTTTATAATCTTTACAGGCCAGCTCGCAGGTTTTGCACCCGGTGCAACGGCTGGAATCAATGAAAAATCCATACTGGGTTGTCATCGGTTACTCCTTAAACCTTTTCAACCTGGACAAGGTTTGTGTGAGACGGGTTGCCTTTCGCCAGCGGCGACGGACGCTGCGTGGTCAGGACGTTAATACTGCCTGCCTGGTCGATGCGGTTGGCATCCGGGCTGTACCAGGCCCCTTCCCCCAGTGCCACTACGCCAGGCATCATGCGCGGTGTCACTTTGGCTTCAATGTGTACCTCGCCGCGACCGTTAAAGATACGCACGCGATCCCCGTTACGGATACCACGTGCTTTGGCATCCATCGGGTTGATCCACATCTCCTGGCGGCAGGCGGCCTTCAGTACGTCAACGTTACCGTAGGTGGAGTGCACGCGCGCCTTGTAGTGGAAACCGGTCAGCTGCAGAGGGAATTTCGCCGTCAGCGGATCGTTATAGTTTTCGAACCCCGGCGTGTAGATCGGCAGCGGATCGATAACATCTCCTTCCGGCAGCTCCCAGGTAGATGCGATTTTTGCCAGCGCTTCGGAGTAAATTTCGATTTTGCCCGACGGCGTGGTCAGCGGATTCGCCTGCGGATCTTCACGGAACGCTTTATACGCCACGTGATGCCCTTCCGGGTCACGCTGCTTGTACATGCCCTGCTTGCGGAAGGTGTCGAAGTCCGGCAGATCGGGAATTGCTTTACGAGAGAGCTCGTGCAGATGGCGCATCCACCCTTCCTGAGTACGCCCTTCGGTAAACTGCTGTTCGACGCCTAATCGCTTCGCCAGTTCGGAGGTCATCTCATAGATGGTTTTGCACTCGAAGCGCGGCTTGATGGCCTGGTCGGTAAAGATCACGTAGGACATGTTGCCGCAGGAAGCGTCCAGCGCGAAATCCATCTGCTCAGACGCGGTGCAGTCCGGCAGCAGAATATCGGCATATTTTGCCGAGGAGGTCATGTGGCAGTCGATCACCACAATCATCTCGCACTTCTTGTCGTCCTGCAGAATTTCATGGGTGCGGTTGATTTCCGAGTGCTGGTTGATAAGGCAGTTGCCGGCGTAGTTCCAGATCATCTTGATCGGCACATCCAGCTTGTCTTTGCCCCGAACGCCGTCGCGCAGCGCGGTCATTTCCGGGCCGCGCTCGATCGCGTCAGTCCACATAAACATGGAGATGCTGGTCTGAACCGGGTTATCCAGCGTCGGCATCCGCTCAAACGGCACTTCATAAGAACCTTCGCGCGCGCCGGTGTTACCGCCATGAACGCCGACGTTGCCGGTCAGAATTGAAAGCATAGAGATAGCGCGGGTGGCGATTTCACCGTTCGCATGACGCTGCGGTCCCCAGCCCTGGCTGATGTAGGCCGGTTTAGCGGAACCAATCTCACGCGCCAGCTGAACAATGCGCTCGACCGGAATACCGGTGATGGTGGAGGCCCACTCCGGCGTTTTCGCTACGCCGTCGCTGCCCTGGCCGAGAATATATGCCTTGTAGTGACCATTGGCAGGGGCACTGGCTGGCAGCGTTTTCTCGTCATAACCGACGCAGTATTTATCAAGGAACGGCTGATCGACGAGGTTTTCAGTAATCATCACCCACGCCAGCGCGGAAACCAGTGCCGCATCGGTACCAGGACGAATGGGGATCCACTCATCTTCGCGCCCGGCACCGGTGTCGGTATAGCGCGGATCGATAATGATCATGCGGGCATTAGATTTGGCGCGGGCCTGTTCGAGGTAGTACGTCACCCCGCCGCCGCTCATGCGGGTTTCGCCCGGGTTGTTACCGAACAGGACGACCAGCTTACTGTTTTCGATATCGGACGGGCTGTTGCCGTCGGCCCAGCCGCCGTAGGTATAGTTCAGACCTGCGGCAATCTGTGCAGAAGAGTAGTCGCCGTAGTGGTTGAGATAACCGCCGCAGCAGTTCATCAGACGCGCGACCAGCGTTTTACCCGGTGGCCAGGAGCGGGTCAGCGTGCCGCCCAGCGTCCCGGTGCCATAGTTCAGGTAGATGGACTCGTTGCCGTACTCTTTGATCAGGCGCTGCATGTTGGTGGCGATAATGTCGTAGGCTTCGTCCCAGCTAATGCGCTCAAACTTCCCTTCCCCACGCTTACCGACACGCTTCATTGGGTATTTCAGACGATCCGGGTTGTAGACGCGGCGACGCATGGAGCGACCCCGCAGGCAGGCGCGAACCTGGTGTAACCCTTCGTAGTTATCGTCCCCGGTGTTGTCGGTTTCGACATACTTAATTTCGCCATCCACCACGTGCATACGCAGCGGACAACGGCTACCGCAGTTTACGGTACACGCACTCCACACCACTTTTTCCGGAGCTGCGGCTGCGGATAGTGCGTCCGCCGCCGACGCCAGCCCGGTAAAAGGGAGCGTGAAGGCGCTGCTGGCTACAGCCAGGCCGCCTATTGCCGTGGTTTTCATCAACCCACGGCGAGTGACCTCGGCAGCCATTAACGCTTCAGGCGCTTTGATTTTCATAGAGACTCACTTTGGTTGCTCACAAAGAAAAAAGAGGCGGCACGAACCGCTATATAGTTTTGTAAATAACGAATTTCTTCGTTATCAGCGTCTTATGCTGACTTTCATTCGGAGGAGTATTACTACTTTAGAGGGAGGGGGTATTGCGTCGTGTCAATTCAGAGGCATAAAAAAAGCGCCCGAAGGCGCTTTTTTGTTGTGAGGCAAAGAATTAGCCGATGTACTGCTGGCCTTTCATGTATGGACGCAGCACTTCAGGGATCTCGATGCGGCCATCTGCCTGCTGGTAGTTTTCCAGCACAGCAACCAGCGTACGGCCAACAGCCAGACCAGAACCGTTCAGGGTATGCACCAGACGGGTTTTCTTGTCAGATTTGCTGCGGCAGCGTGCCTGCATGCGGCGCGCCTGGAAATCCCAGACGTTAGAGCAGGAGGAGATTTCACGGTAGGTGTTCTGTGCGGGCACCCAGACTTCCAGGTCGAAGGTTTTGCAGGCACCAAAGCCCATGTCACCGGTGCACAGCGCCATGCGGCGATACGGCAGGCCCAGCAGCTCCAGCACTTTTTCCGCATGGCCAGTCATCTCTTCCAGCGCGTCCATGGATTCTTCCGGACGGACAATCTGCACCATCTCGACTTTGTCGAACTGGTGCATACGGATCAGACCACGGGTGTCGCGACCGTAAGAACCGGCTTCTGAACGGAAGCACGGAGAGTGTGCCGTCAGCTTGATTGGCAGATCGTCTTCGTCAATGATCTCATCACGCACGAGGTTGGTCAGCGGCACTTCCGCGGTTGGGATCAGCGCATAGTTGCTGCTGTCTGCTTCTTCATCCAGCGGACGAGTATGGAACAGATCGCCGGCAAATTTCGGCAGCTGGCCCGTACCGTACAGCGTATCGTGGTTAACCAGATACGGAACATAGGTTTCGCTGTAGCCGTGCTGCTCGGTGTGCAGATCCAGCATGAACTGCGCCAGGGCGCGGTGCAGATGGGCAATCTGACCTTTCATTACTACGAAGCGAGAGCCGGTCAGCTTAACCGCAGCGGCAAAGTCCAGGCCCGCGTGCATTTCGCCCAGCGTCACGTGATCGCGCACCTCGAAGTCAAACTCGCGAGGCGTACCCCAGCGCTTCACTTCAACGTTGTCGTTCTCGTCTTTGCCGACAGGCACGCTGTCGTCAGGAATGTTCGGGATAGCCAGAGCGATGTCACGAATTTCGGCCTGAAGAACGTCCAGCTCCGCTTTCGCCTGATCCAGCTCTTCACCCAGCTTGTTCACTTCCAGGCGTAATGGCTCAATATCTTCCCCGCGCGCTTTCGCCTGGCCAATGGATTTCGATCGAGAGTTACGCTCTGCCTGCAGATTTTCAGTTTGTACCTGCAGTACTTTACGACGCTCTTCAAGAGCGCGCAGCTTATCTACATCCAGCTTAAAGCCCCGGCGTGCCAGTTTTTCAGCGACTGCGTCTGGCTCATTACGCAGCAGATTGGGATCGAGCATGCTTATCCTGTGCTTATCGAATTAAAATAGGAAATGTGACCACAGCCTGCGGTCACAAGGATACAATTGCCAACATTACCGCAACGATTGAACTAACGGTAGCGTTTTATAGGGCTATTTTGATCCTGTCCGGCGAGCCAGGTGAGCTTTTCACCAATCTTGCCTTCAAGACCTCTGTTTGTGGGATGATAATAGCGCGTTTGTGCCATCTCCTGCGGGAAATATTCCTCCCCGGCAGCGTAGGCGTTAGGCTCATCATGGGCGTAGCGATACTCCTGCCCGTAACCCATCTCTTTCATCAGTTTGGTTGGCGCATTGCGCAGATGAACCGGCACATCATAGTCCGGGCGCTCGCGCGCATCCGACATCGCCGCTTTGAACGCGGTATAGACCGCATTGCTTTTCGGCGCGCAGGCCAGATAGACAATTGCCTGCGCAATGGCGCGTTCGCCTTCCGCCGGGCCTACGCGGGTGAAGCAGTCCCAGGCTGAAAGCGCAACCTGCATGGCGCGCGGGTCGGCATTGCCAACATCTTCTGACGCAATCGCCAGACAGCGGCGCGCAACGTATAGCGGATCGCCACCTGCGGTAATGATACGTGCGTACCAGTAGAGCGCCGCATCCGGCGCACTGCCGCGCACCGACTTATGCAGCGCCGAGATCAGGTCGTAGAAACGGTCGCCTTTATTATCGAAACGCGCGCTGCGCTCGCCGGCAATTTCGGTGAGCAGTTCAGGCTTCAATACGCGCTTGCCCGCATCGTCCACTTCGGCCATATCAGCCATCATTTCGAGCGTGTTCAGCGCGCGGCGCGCATCGCCGTTGACCAGCTCCGCAATCGCACGTCGCGTGTCGTCAGGCAGAACGATATCCTGCCCGCCGTAGCCGCGCGATTTGTCGTCCATTGCCTGCGTCAGAACCTTTTCGATATCTTCCGTGGTCAGGGATTTAAGCAGGTAGACGCGGGCGCGGGACAGCAGCGCCGAGTTGAGTTCAAACGATGGATTTTCCGTGGTGGCGCCGATGAAGAAGATCGTCCCGTCTTCAATGTGCGGCAGGAAAGCATCCTGCTGGCTCTTGTTGAAGCGGTGGACTTCATCGACAAAGAGAATGGTGCGGCGTCCGGCATTGCGGTTCTGACGCGCGCGCTCGATCGCCTCGCGGATCTCCTTCACGCCAGACGTTACCGCCGAGATACGCTCAACGTCCGCGTTGGCATAGCGGGCAATCACTTCAGCGAGCGTGGTTTTTCCGGTGCCGGGCGGCCCCCAGAGGATCATGGAGTGCAGATGCCCCGCCTCAATAGCGCGCGGCAAGGGTTTCCCCGCAGCCAGCAGATGCTGCTGACCGATGTACTGCGCTAAATTTTCTGGCCGCATACGGGCGGCCAGAGGTTGAAACGCATTATCTGAAAAATCGAGCGACAGGTTGCTCACTCACGCCTCTTACTTATTGCGTTGGTCGTCCACCGTTACGCCCTGCGGCGGGGTAAAGGTGAATTTCGATGCGTCAACGGCGCCGTTTTGCTGAGACTTAAGCTGGTAGCTGCTACGCTGATCGTCCTGCTCAACCGCGCCGAACTGATTAATGGTACCGTTGGTGCTTACGTTGATGGTGAACTGCTTCAGATTGCCGTTGCTGCCTTTCGGCGTCAGGACAAATTCATCACCGTTCTGTTTAATGTTGTACTGCTGCCAGTCGCTGGTCTGGTTGCGGGCGATCAGCATAAACGGCGTATTGCTGGTCGCGTCTTTCAGCCAGGTCGCAGTGGCCTGCTCAACAAACGGGTTGAAGAACCACAGGGTTTTACCGTCAGAAACCAGGATGCTCTCATCCGGTTGGGTCATATGCCAGTTAAACAGATTGGGGCGTTTCACCCACAAATCACCCTGTCCTTCCTGCACCGCGTTGCCGCTGCCGTCCGTCACTTTTTGCGTGAAGCTGGCGTGGAAGCTGCTTACTTTATCCAGTCGGCTTTTAAGGTCGCTGGCTGCATCAGCCCAGACGCTGCTGGCTACAAAACTGGTGAGTAATGCACAGGCGATGGCGATTTTTTTCATTGTTATTCCTTAAAATACGTCTTCCCGAAATGGGGTTTCCGTTTCTATTCTGGACCTGCCCGAAGGCAGGCGACAGAAGAATATGCTTAATTTTTGCTGATTTACCCTTCTTTGCAATCGCTGAAGGTTAATCAAACGGCGGCGGAGCCAGCACCTCACGGTTACCGTTGTGCCCCTGCTCGCTCACAATGCCCTGCGCTTCCATCTGCTCGATGATGCGCGCCGCGCGGTTATAGCCGATGCGGAACTGACGCTGCACGCCAGAGATGGACGCTTTGCGTTTTTCAGTAACGAAATTAACCGCCTGGTCGAATAACGGATCCAGCTCTTCGCCGCCGTCAAAGCCACCACCGCCGCCTTCGCTTTCGCTGTCGGAGGTAATGCCGTCAACGTACTGCGGACGTCCGCGCGCCTTCCAGTCCTGCACCACGGCGTGTACTTCCTGGTCGCGAACAAACGCGCCATGTACGCGCACCGGAGAGGTGGAGTTCGGGCCGGAGTACAGCATGTCACCCATTCCCAGCAGCGACTCAGCGCCGCCCTGGTCAAGAATGGTACGGGAGTCGATTTTGCTCGAAACGGTAAACGCAATACGGGTCGGAATATTCGCCTTAATCAGACCGGTGATAACGTCCACGGACGGACGCTGAGTCGCCAGCACCAGGTGAATACCTGCCGCACGCGCTTTCTGTGCCAGACGCGCGATCAGCTCTTCCACTTTCTTCCCGACGGTCATCATCAGGTCGGCGAATTCATCCACCAGCACGACGATATAAGGCAGTTTCTCCAGCACAGGATGCTGAGCATCCATGCTGTCACCCGGCTTCCAGTATGGGTCCGGAATCGGACGACCCATGCGCGCCGCCTCGGCGATCTTCTCGTTATAACCGGCCAGGTTACGCACGCCCAGCGCAGACATCAGCTTGTAGCGACGCTCCATTTCATTGACGCTCCAGCGCAGGGCGTTGGCGGCGTCCTTCATGTCGGTGACCACTTCCGTCAGCAGGTGCGGAATGCCTTCGTAGACCGACAGTTCGAGCATTTTCGGGTCGATCATGATGAAACGCACGTCTTCAGGCTGCGCTTTGTAGAGCATGCTCAGGATCATGGCGTTCACGCCGACCGATTTACCGGAACCGGTGGTACCCGCTACCAGCAGGTGAGGCATTTTCGCGAGGTCTGCCACTACCGGGTCGCCGGCGATATCTTTACCCAACACCACGGTCAGCGGAGATGGGTTATCGCGAAACTTGGTGTTATCCAGCACTTCACGCAGGTAAACGGTCTGACGTTTCTTGTTCGGCAGCTCAAGGCCAACGTACGGTTTACCCGGAATCACTTCCACCACACGTACCGCCACGGTCGACAGAGAACGCGCCAGGTCGCGGGAGAGGTTAGAAATACGCGCGGCTTTGACGCCCGGCGCCAGGTTCAGTTCGAAACGGGTGATCACCGGACCCGGCGAGTAGTTCACCACATCCGCCTTAATGCGGAAGTCTGCCAGACGGGCTTCCACCAGACGGGCCATCTGCTCCAGGGCAAACGTATCAACCGGCTCGACTTCAGCCGGTGGCGGCGTCAGCAGATCCAGCGACGGCAGCGGCGTGCTCGGACGCTGCAGCGGACGGCTATCACCGTTACGCATCAGCAGCGGGTGAATCAGGCTCTCCTGCGGCTGCGGTGCTGGCTGCTGGTACTGCGGCGGCTGCTGTTGTGGCTGCTGCGGTTGCGCATACGGCTGCTGAACAGGTTGCTGCGGCTGCGCGTAAGTCTGTGCCTGCGGCGCTGGCGGCTGACGCACAGGCTCTGCTTCAGGCATCACGCTTGGGGTGAACAGAGGCTCGCTCGGGCCATCATCCACCAGATCTTTCATCGGCGAAAACTCGAAATCCGATAATGAGAACGGGTTCGCACCAGCTGGCTGTTCACCTGAGTAACGCTGCTGCTGGGTTGCCGCAAACTGACGCGCTAATTCGGCTTCAGCCGCGTCATCTTCGTCTTCCAGCATCGGTTCATCATGCTGATAGTCTTCACCGTAGCGCTGATTCTGCTGCGCGGCGAACTGTCGCGCCAGCTCGTCCTGCTGCATTTCATCAGCATCATCTTCGTAGTCCGTCCCACGCGCTTTCTCTTCGGCCATCCGCTGGGAAGGCAGCTTGATCCCATAGGAGGCAAGCTCACGACGGGTTGGAACGCGGACGCGGTTAGGGCGAGGCAGTTGCGGACCAATTCCTTCTTTCACCTGCGGACGCGGCGCACCGCCCGTTGCCAGGCTAAAGACAGGTGCCGCCGCCGCTGCGGCTGCGGTCGCCTGCTTCACGCTTTCCGCTACGGGGGCAACAGCAGGCGTCGGGTCGACCGGTGGAACCGAAACCGACGGGGCTTTTGGCGCAGGTTCCTGCACCGGTTCAGGCACAGGCTGATACCATGCCGCCAGCTGTTCGCGCTCACGAGCACGGCGTTCTTCAACTTCTTCAAAATAGTACATTGGCGGACGAGACGGTTTCACCTCTTCCACCACCTCAGGTTCAGGCTGAGGCTCAACATAAGGCTGCACAGGTTCAACCGGTTCAGGCACGTACTCCTGATAAGGCTGGGCCACAGGCTGCTCATAGTGCGGCTGTTCATACTCAGGTTGCGGCGGCTGATAAGGCTGCTGCCACTGCTCCTGCTGCACGGGGATATAGCTCTCTGGTTCCGGCGCGATAACAGGCTCCGGCGTGTGGACACCCGGCGCGGTCTGCCAGGCAACCTGAGGCTGCTGAATAGCGGATTCCGGAGGCGGAACCGGCGCGGATGGCATCACGGCTTCGACAGGCGCGGCATACGCCTGTGATGCTGTCGTTGCGGCTGCGGCCGCGGCAACCGGCGCGGTAACGGTATGGCCGTTAAGCAGCGGATCGTATTCATCGAAATCACCCGGCATCGCCCGGTTGCCGGAGAAAAGCACATCATCAGGATCGACTGTACTACCCGCTGCGCGGTACTCCACCTGCTCGTCTTCATCCATACGCTTACCGGAGAAGAGCGCCGCGTCGGTTTTACGTCCAAGCGGGTTGGCAAATTTTTCAGCAACGCGCTGGCGACGCGCCAGGGCACCGCGCAGAATACGGGCACGACGAGATTCACGACGTTGCACCGGCGCATCGTCTTCCTCTTCGTACTCATCTTCATATTCTTCTTCATCGACCCACGTATCGTCGCGGCGGGTACGGTTGCTCGCAAAGGTCAGGATAGTAAGAATAAAGCTGCCGATCTTCTCGGCGATGCTCACCCATGACCAGCCGGTAAACAGCGTCAGCCCGGCCGCCCAGATGCAGAGTAGCGCCAGCGTGCCGCCGCTGCTGTGAAGCATCGGCTGTAGCGCAGAGCTCAGCAGGCTGCCAATCACCCCACCGGAGGCGAAGTACCAGATATCATCGGCATTAATCGCCGCCAGCCCGCAGGAGGTGAGGATCAGCGCCAGGGCGCCAATCAGGCGCAGGGAAACTGCAAAATAGTCGATGTAATCATCGTTCTGACGATGACGCCATGCAAACCAGCATCCGCCAATGATTATGACGGGAATGGTGTAGGCCATCACACCGAAAATGAAAAAGAGCGTGTCCGCAAGCCAGGCTCCGGGTACGCCGCCTAAATTATGGATAGGCTCATGCCACGCGGTTTGCGACCAGCTGGGATCGGAGGGGTTGAAACTGAGTAAGGCTGCCATCAGCCAGACGGCAAAAAGGGCAATAACGATCAGCAAAGCCTCGAGGAGACGACGTCCGCTGCTTAGCTTCGATAGTGTGACTTCTTTGTCTTCAGTGTATTCCTGGCTCAAGAAAGGCTCTCCAGGTATCAGGCATATCCTGCCTGTTTGCTAAAACGGACAACAGCGCCGGGGCTCCCCGGCACTGTTGCTGTATGGATTAACAGGAGTGTAATCAAACTACGCTGATTTTGCACCTGTTCCGTGTTAGCGCGTCTTAATAACCAGACGATTGCTCTGTTTGACCTCTTCCATCACCACATAGGTACGGGTGTCGTTCACGCCTGGCAGACGCAGCAGGGTTTCCCCCAGCAGCTTACGGTAGGCGGACATATCAGGCACACGGGTTTTCAACAGGTAGTCGAAATCACCGGACACCAGATGACACTCTTGAATTTCTTCAAGTTTTTGTACAGCGGCGTTAAATTGCTCAAACACATCCGGCGCACCACGATTCAGAGTAATCTCAACAAATACCAGAAGTGAGGCATCCAGATAATGCGGGTTCAGCAGAGCTGTATAGCCCTGAATAAAACCCTGTCTTTCCAGTCGGCGCACACGCTCAAGGCACGGCGTCGGGGAAAGTCCCACACGTTTTGAAAGCTCGACGTTGGAAATACGCCCATCCTTTTGCAATTCATTAAGAATGTTACGATCGATACGGTCGAGATCTTTGCCAGGGCGCTTCTTGCTATCTACCATTATTATTGTCTCTCTGTATTCCTTCCCTACTCCTGCCTGGACCCTGTGCACATCACTGTTCAGAGCCTGTACCCGTTAGTCATCACATCGCCTGGTTATGTATTAGACGCGATGCGGATTCGGGTTCTGTTGGTAAGAAGACCGCTGCCCGAAGGCTGTCACCGACATCACGTATGGCGTCTGTCCACGCCATGCGTAGATTTCACTGACACGGTAAAAATGGCATTTACGTGCATGCCTATGCGGCATACGGTTAACGCGTTTTTTTTTCTTCCTTGAATGTTTTCGCAAATGCGCAGGGGATTGTCAAAGCAAAACATCGTTTTTTAGTACAAGATGCCGGATATTCATTACGGGGGGGTATTAATCCTCATTTTACTGCTTTATAAACGAGCGGTTTTCAGTAGAAAATGTGACGTAACGGCACTGGATTCATCGGGCGCAGCTATTGCATATATCGAAAGCAAAATCCCAGTGCTCTTTTTTTACGGCAACAAATTCCCTACAATCCAGCCCATTGCCTGCCAACAACAATGGGGATCTCATGGGCACGACCAAACACAGTAAGTTGTTAATCCTTGGTTCTGGACCTGCGGGATATACCGCGGCGGTCTATGCTGCACGCGCAAACCTGCAGCCGGTTCTGATCACCGGCATGGAAAAAGGCGGTCAGTTGACCACCACCACGGAAGTGGAAAACTGGCCGGGCGACCCGAACGATCTGACCGGGCCGCTGCTGATGGAACGCATGCACGAGCATGCCGCCAAATTCGAAACCGAAATCCTGTTCGACCACATTAATAAAGTGGATTTGCAGAACCGTCCGTTCCGCCTGACGGGTGACAGCGGTGAATACACCTGCGATGCGCTAATCATTGCCACCGGCGCCTCTGCCCGTTATCTCGGCCTGCCGTCTGAAGAAGCGTTCAAAGGCCGCGGCGTCTCTGCCTGTGCGACCTGCGACGGTTTCTTCTACCGTAACCAGAAAGTCGCGGTTATCGGCGGCGGTAACACCGCGGTGGAAGAAGCGCTGTACCTGGCGAACATTGCCTCTGAGGTGCATCTGATCCACCGTCGTGACACCTTCCGCGCCGAGAAGATCCTTATTAAGCGCCTGATGGATAAAGTGGCGAGCGGCAACATCGTGCTGCACACCAACCGTACCCTGGAAGAAGTCACCGGCGATCAGATGGGCGTTGCGGGTCTGCGCATTCGTGATACCCAGAACACCGATAACGTCGAAACGCTGGAAGTGGCGGGCCTGTTTGTGGCAATCGGCCACAGCCCGAACACCGGGATCTTCGAAGGCCAGCTGGAGCTGGAAAACGGCTATATCAAAGTGCAGTCCGGCATTCACGGTAACGCGACCCAGACCAGCATCCCGGGCGTGTTCGCTGCCGGTGACGTGATGGACCATATTTATCGTCAGGCGATCACCTCTGCGGGCACCGGCTGTATGGCCGCGCTGGACGCTGAACGCTACCTCGACGGACTGGCTGAACAAGGTAAATAATCTTTACAAGTCAGTAACAAACGTAAATAAAGGCGGCCACAGGTCGCCTTTATTTTTGCTCGCGTGTAACATGCAGATGTCTAATTTCTTATAACGTCACCTGCAAAATACGCAATGGAAAAAACCCGTCAACAAGAGTTAACACGCTGGCTGAAACAGCAAAGCGTTATTTCCCGCCGCTGGCTTACGATCTCCCGTCTTCTGGGGTTCGTTAGCGGTCTGTTGATTGTTGCCCAGGCATGGCTGCTGGCCCGCATTCTTAATCACATGATCATGGAGAACATTCCCCGCGAAGCGCTCCTGCTGCCCTTTATTGTTCTGATCCTGGTTTTTGTCCTGCGCGCCTGGGTGGTGTGGCTGCGTGAACGTGTCGGCTTCCACGCCGGACAGCATATCCGCTACGAGATCCGTCGTCAGGTGCTCGACCGCCTGCAGGAAGCCGGGCCCGCGTGGATCCAGGGTAAACCGGCCGGAAGCTGGGCGACGCTGATCCTTGAGCAGATCGACGATATGCACGATTACTACGCGCGCTATCTTCCGCAGATGGCGCTGGCGGTTTTTGTGCCGCTGTTGATTGTTATTGCCATCTTCCCGGTTAACTGGGTGGCGGCGCTGATCCTGCTGGGGACCGCCCCGCTAATCCCGCTGTTTATGGCGATGGTCGGCATGGGGGCGGCTGATGCCAACCGCCGCAACTTCCTGGCGCTGGGCCGGCTGAGCGGACATTTCCTCGATCGTCTGCGCGGGATGGAAACCCTGCGTATTTTTGGTCGCGGTGAAGCGGAAACCGAGAACATTCGCCTGGCATCACAGGACTTCCGCCAGCGCACGATGGAAGTGTTACGCCTGGCGTTCCTCTCGTCCGGCGTGCTGGAATTCTTTACCTCGCTGTCGATTGCCCTCGTGGCGGTTTATTTCGGTTTCTCCTATCTCGGCGCGCTGGATTTCGGCCACTACGGCACGGCGGTGACCCTCTCTGCCGGTTTCCTCGCGCTCATCCTGGCTCCGGAGTTTTTCCAGCCGCTTCGCGACCTGGGGACCTTCTATCATGCCAAAGCGCAGGCCGTTGGCGCGGCCGACAGCCTGAAAACCTTCCTGGAGACGCCGCTGGCGCACCCGGAGCGCGGTGACGTGGCGCTGAACGCTAAAGAGCCGGTAACCATCGACGCGAGCGACTTCTGCATTCTCTCGCCGGAAGGAAAAGTGCTGGCTGGCCCGCTGGACTTTAGCCTGCCCGCCGGAAAACGCGTGGTGCTGGTCGGCACCAGCGGTTCAGGGAAGAGTTCTCTGCTGAATGCGTTATCCGGTTTTATGGCCTACACCGGTTCGCTGCGGATAAACAAAACTGAACTGCGTAACCTCGATCCCGACGCCTGGCGTAAGCAGCTCAGTTGGGTCGGACAAAACCCTCAGCTACCTGCTTCCACGCTGCGCGAAAACGTGCTCCTGGCACGCCCGGATGCTCGTGAAGATGAACTCCAGTCCGTTCTCGACCGCGCGTGGGTCAGTGAATTTCTGCCGCTGCTCCCGCAGGGTGTCGATACCGTGGTAGGCGATCAGTCTGCCGGGCTGTCTGTCGGCCAGGCACAGCGCGTGGCCGTCGCCCGTGCGCTGCTGAACCCGTGCCAGCTGATGCTGCTGGATGAGCCTGCTGCCAGCCTGGATTCACACAGCGAGCAGCGCGTCATGGCGGCCCTGAGCGCCGCTTCCCTGCAGCAAACCACCCTGATGGTTACCCATCAGCTGGAAGGCATTGCTGACTGGGATGAGATCTGGGTGATGGAAAACGGTCATATTGTTGAGCAAGGCGATTACGCCGCTCTTGTTGCCGCGCAGGGGCCGTTCGCCGCCCTGCTGGCGAACCGTCAGGAGGACATCTGATGCGTGATCTGCTGCCTTATCTTGCGCTCTATAAACGCCACAAGTGGATGCTGACGCTGGGGATCGTGCTGGCGATTGTCACGCTGCTTGCCAGCATCGGCCTGCTCACGCTTTCCGGCTGGTTCCTGTCGGCCTCCGCCGTAGCCGGGTTCGCCGGATTATACAGCTTCAACTATATGCTGCCGGCGGCAGGCGTGCGGGGTACCGCCATTACCCGTACTGCCGGACGCTATTTCGAGCGGCTGGTCAGCCACGACGCGACGTTCCGCGTCCTGCAGCACCTGCGCATTTACACCTTCAGCAAACTGCTTCCCCTCTCCCCTGCCGGGCTGGCGCGTTTTCGCCAGGGCGAATTACTGAACCGTGTCGTTGCGGATATCGACACGCTGGACCACCTTTACCTGCGGGTGATCTCCCCGATAGTGGGCGCGTTTGTGGTGATTGTGGTAGTTACGCTGGGGCTGTCCGTTCTGGATGTTCCCGTTGCGCTGACGCTGGGTGGAATTATGCTGCTGACGCTCATTATTCTGCCGCCGCTGTTTTATCGCGCCGGGAAATCCACCGGGGAAAACCTGACGCGGCTGCGCGGGGATTACCGCCAGCAGCTGACCTCCTGGCTTCAGGGCCAGGCGGAGCTGACCATTTTTGGTGCCAGCAAGCGCTACCGTGCCCGAATGGAAAGTACGGAGCTGAACTGGCATGAAGCCCAGCGCCGCCAGTCGGAACTGACGGCCTTCTCGCAGGCGCTGATGGTGTTAATCGGCGGCGTGGCGGTGATCGCCATGCTGTGGCTGGCTTCCGGCGGCATTGGCGGTAATACCCAGCCAGGCCCTCTTATTGCCCTCTTTGTTTTCTGCGCGCTGGCCGCATTTGAGGCACTGGCCCCGGTGACGGGCGCTTTCCAGCATCTTGGACAGGTGATCGCCTCTGCCCTGCGCATCACTCAGATTGCCGAACAGCAGCCTGAAGTCACGTTCAGTGCCGGGCAAACCACCGTGCCTGAGCAGGTGGCGCTGACGCTTGATAACGTGACCTTCGCCTATGACAAACAGGCGCAGAACGCGCTGGAGGGTATCAACCTTTCCGTTAATGCAGGGCAGCGGATTGCGATTCTCGGCCGTACCGGCTGCGGTAAGTCGACGCTGCTGCAGCTGCTGACGCGCGCCTGGGATCCACAGCACGGTCAGATTCGTTTTAATAACACGTTGCTGACTGATTTCAGCGAGCAGGCCCTGCGCAAGACCGTGAGCGTTGTTCCACAGCGCGTGCATCTGTTTAGCGCCACCCTGCGCGATAACCTGCTGCTGGCCGCGCCAGAGGCTTCAGACGATGATCTTCGCGCCGTACTGGAGCAGGTCGGGCTGCAAAAGCTGCTTGAGGACGAAGGACTGAATAGCTGGCTGGGAGAAGGTGGTCGTCAGCTTTCCGGCGGAGAGCTGCGCCGTCTGGCCATTGCGCGCGCGCTGCTGCATGATGCACCTCTGATGCTGCTCGACGAACCTACAGAAGGGCTTGATGCGACAACCGAGAGTCAAATCCTTGATTTACTGGCAAACGTTATGGCAGGAAAAACCGTCCTGATGGTGACGCACCGCCTGCGCGGGCTGGCAAGTTTTGATCGGATAATTGTGATGGACAACGGACACATTATTGAGCAAGGTAGTCACGCAGAGCTGTTGGCGAAACAGGGTCGCTACTACCAGTTCAAACAGCGTCTGTAGACTATATTTGTAGCGTCCTCACTCGCGTACTGGAGTTTTGCTGTCATGCGCCTGGTCCAGCTTTCTCGTCATAACATCGCGTTTCCTTCGCCGGAGGGAGCGCTGCGTGAGCCCAACGGGCTGCTGGCCCTTGGCGGTGACCTTAGCCCTGCGCGGCTATTAATGGCCTACCAGCGCGGCATCTTCCCGTGGTTTTCTCCCGGCGACCCGATTTTATGGTGGTCTCCCGACCCGCGCGCCGTGCTGTGGCCAGCGCAGTTCCATCTGAGCCGCAGCATGAAGCGTTTCCATGCTAAATCCCCATATCGCGTCACACTGAATCACGCCTTTGGGCAGGTGATCGAAGGCTGTGCCGAAGATCGCCATGAAGGGACGTGGATCACCCGCGATATCGTCAACGCCTACCACCAGCTCCATGAGCTTGGCTACGCCCACTCCATTGAGGTTTGGGAAAAGGGGGAACTGGTTGGCGGCATGTACGGTGTGGCGCAAGGTACGCTGTTTTGCGGCGAATCGATGTTCTCCCGTGCGGTTAACGCCTCGAAAACCGCGCTACTGGTCTTCTGCGAGGCCTTTGCCCAGCGCGGCGGACGCCTGATCGATTGTCAGGTGCTCAACGAGCACACGGCCTCTCTCGGTGCAGTTGACATCCCGCGACGACAGTATATCGAGCATCTGGACGCCTGCCGTCAGGAGAAGCTACCGCGCGACTTCTGGATCCCCAGAACGCTCTTTATGCCCAATGCTTAAATGTTTTCCGCATATTTTTTGTGAGGGTGTTATAATTATGCCGCAGAGTAGCTTCTGCCTGTTGCCCCGCCGCCGTTTGGGACCCTCGCTTCAGATAACGTCCTGACGTTTATCCTGTCGTCTCCCCTTTACGAATGCGCTTCCTGTTCGGTTGTACCGTGACGCTTGGGCAATGCGCCGAAACTGTTTTGCTGCGTTTTAATCGCGCAATTCTTTACTTAATTGATGAATTTCGGCATTATCTTGCCGGTTCAAAACTTGGTAGTGATACCCCAGAGGATTAGATGGCCAAAGAAGACAATATTGAAATGCAGGGTACCGTGCTTGATACGTTGCCTAATACCATGTTTCGCGTAGAGCTGGAAAACGGTCACGTGGTAACTGCGCACATCTCCGGTAAAATGCGCAAAAACTACATCCGCATTTTGACGGGCGACAAAGTGACTGTTGAACTGACCCCGTACGACCTGAGCAAAGGCCGCATTGTCTTCCGTAGTCGCTAATTTTTTCGCCTGTAATGGCAGATGAATATATAAAAGGTCGGGTTAATCCCGGCCTTTTTTATTTATGGCGTTAGTGTTGTTGCATCGGAAGATGTATTGTCATCCATGGTTGTACAGGAGCGATTAAATCCCCCGCCATAGAATGAGCCATGTCATGGAGTAATCCCGTCAGGTGCGGCAGCATATCGCGGTCATAATGCGACACCAGCAGCACATGATTCAACGCCCGGCAGTAATCACACTTTGTATCTGTATCTTCCAGCAGCCACTCCTTTTGTCGCGGTTGTTCCGCTTCTTTCTCAAATTCCACTATCTGAAAATCACGCATTGATTCTGTGAGGCCGGTTTTTACCTCTTCCAGCCAGGCTCCGAGACAGCGGCAAACGGGCTGCGTTTGCGGGAGTGATTTGCAGTCGAGGAGGATTTCGGTGAGCAGTTTGCAGCGCTCGGCCAGGGTGGGGAGATCGGGGTTGAGGGAGAGTTCGCTGTATAAATGGGCGAAATTGTTTTCTGTATTCATTCGGTAATTCCTTCACACACTTTGAATTTACCACCGCAGGAAACGCCAATTTGCTGGCGGCGGACGAAAAGGAATTGGCGTACCAGTGTGTGTGCTACTGGCGCTTCAAAAGAAGCTTCCGATTCGCCCGCCAGATGCAGAATTATACCCTTTTCCTTAGGGCGAACGAAGCCTGCAGCATTACTGCTGCTCACACACTTTCAGGACGCCAATCCTGGCACCTGATTTTGCAGGTGCGCCGCCATTTTATTACTGTGGATTTATCCAGCAACTAACTTCGAAAGAAACTGGAAAGCGCCTCGCAAAATTCCTCTGCGGCCTGTTGCCCTCACTCCAACCCTCTCCCTGTGGGCTGAGGGATCCCCAGAAAATAATACCAGCACGGACGACCCCCTCTCCCTTGAGGGAGAGGGCTGGGGTGAGGGGGAACATACGGCTCTGGTGGTCATTCCGTTCACTTTATGTTCCTTGCTACTCTGTAAGGACATGACCTGTGAACGTGCCAGGGCGGCTTAATCGCCGCTTCGCGGTGCCTTCGGCTTATTCCTTCCGGCTTGTCGGGGACGAGCGGAAGGCAAACGCCTCAGCGATTTACAGCCGGACCAGGACATCGCTGTAAGTTATTCATTTCTCTGAAGCAATCTTCATCGCTTCAGAACAAATTTACTGGGGATCCCTCAGCCCACAGGGAGAGGGAGAAAACACTAAAAACGACAACACTGTTGTCGTTTTGCTTTTACCCTGGCAGGCATAAAAAAACCGGGCATTCGCCCGGTTTTTACGTTTAACGTTTAACTCAGTGAGCCGCTTCCGGCTTGTGCTTCGCCGCACTCTGGAAATCGTACGTCAGTTCGTTCTTCGCCTGATCCAGCGCCACGGTCACCTGGCCGCCGTCCACCAGCGAGCCAAACAGCAGCTCGTTCGCCAGCGGTTTCTTCAGGTTGTCCTGAATCACGCGCGCCATCGGACGGGCCCCCATCGCGCGGTCGTAGCCTTTCTCGGCCAGCCAGTTGCGGGCCTCCTGGCTCACTTCCAGCGACACGCCTTTCTGATCCAACTGAACCTGCAGCTCGACGATGAACTTATCCACCACCTGATGGATCACCTCGGTAGACAGGTGATCGAACCAGATAATGTTGTCCAGACGGTTACGGAACTCCGGCGTGAAGATCTTCTTGATCTCCTCCATCGCATCGGTGCTGTTATCCTGGTGGATCAGGCCGATGGATTTGCGCTCCGTTTCACGTACCCCGGCGTTAGTGGTCATCACCAGCACCACGTTGCGGAAGTCCGCCTTGCGCCCGTTGTTATCGGTCAGCGTCCCGTTGTCCATCACCTGCAACAGGATGTTGAACACGTCCGGATGCGCTTTCTCGATTTCATCAAGCAGCAGTACCGCGTGCGGATGCTTGATCACCGCGTCGGTGAGCAGGCCGCCCTGGTCAAAGCCCACGTATCCCGGAGGCGCACCAATCAGACGACTGACGGTGTGACGCTCCATATATTCGGACATATCAAAGCGCAGCAGCTCAATGCCCAGCGCTTTGGAGAGCTGAACCGTCACCTCGGTTTTCCCCACGCCGGTCGGACCGGCAAACAGGAAGGAACCAACGGGCTTGTGGTCATGCCCCAGGCCGGCACGGGCCATCTTGATCGCTTCGGTTAAGGCCTCAATGGCTTTATCCTGACCAAAGACCAGCATTTTCAGGCGATTGCCGAGGGTGCGCAGCGTATCGCGATCGCTCTGAGAAACGCTCTTCTCAGGAATACGCGCGATGCGGGCGACCACGGACTCGATATCCGCCACGTTAACGGTTTTCTTACGCTTGCTGGCCGGCATCAGGCGCGCACGCGCCCCGGCCTCATCAATCACGTCAATCGCCTTATCCGGCAGGTGACGGTCGTTGATGTATTTCACCGCCAGCTCCACCGCCGCACGCACCGCTTTCGCGGTGTAACGCACGTCGTGGTGCGCTTCGTACTTGGTTTTCAGGCCGTTGATGATCTGCACCGTTTCGTCAACCGACGGCTCGGTGACGTCGATTTTCTGGAAACGACGCGCCAGCGCGCGATCTTTCTCAAAAATGTTGCTGAACTCCTGGTACGTCGTGGAGCCCATCACGCGGATCTTGCCGCTGGAGAGCAGTGGTTTGATCAGGTTAGCCGCATCCACCTGGCCACCGGAGGCCGCACCCGCGCCGATAATGGTGTGGATCTCATCGATAAACAGGATGCTGTTGGTGTCCTGCTCCAGCTGTTTTAACAGCGCCTTGAAGCGTTTTTCAAAATCACCGCGGTATTTAGTGCCCGCCAGCAGCGAGCCAATATCCAGCGAGTAGATGGTGCAGTCGGCAATCACTTCCGGCACGTCGCCCTGCACAATGCGCCAGGCAAGACCTTCGGCAATCGCCGTTTTACCCACGCCTGACTCGCCCACCAGCAGCGGGTTGTTCTTGCGGCGACGGCACAGCACCTGAATCGCGCGCTCCAGCTCTTTATCGCGGCCAATCAGCGGGTCGATGCCGCCAACGCGAGCAAGCTGATTAAGGTTGGTGGTGAAGTTTTCCATACGATCCTCCCCGCCTGCTTGCTCTTCATTGTTATTGACCTGATTGCTGGAATCCGATGCCTGGTTAGGCTCGTCTTTGCGCGTTCCGTGAGAAATAAAGTTAACCACGTCGAGGCGGCTGACTTCGTGTTTGCGCAGCAGATAGGCAGCCTGTGACTCCTGCTCGCTGAAGATGGCGACTAAGACGTTTGCGCCAGTCACTTCGCTACGTCCGGAAGACTGGACGTGGAATACCGCTCGCTGCAGCACGCGCTGGAAGCTGAGCGTCGGCTGCGTGTCGCGCTCCTCTTCACTGGCTGGCAGCACCGGTGTGGTTTGTTCGATGAAGGCTTCGAGTTCCTGACGTAGCGCCACCAGATCCACGGAGCAGGCTTCCAGCGCTTCGCGGGCAGATGGGTTGCTAAGCAGTGCGAGCAGTAAATGCTCGACGGTCATAAACTCATGTCGGTGCTCACGCGCTCTGGCGAAAGCCATGTTTAAACTGAGTTCCAGTTCTTGATTGAGCATAGGCACCTCCCCCAATTTTATGCCTTATCAGGCCTTTTCCAGCGTACACAGCAACGGATGCTCGTTCTCCCTCGCATAGTCGTTCACCATCGCCACTTTGGTTTCCGCCACCTCGGCGGTAAAAATGCCGCAGATAGCTTTGCCACGATAATGAACGGTAAGCATCAGTTGCGTTGCACGTTCTACATCATAAGAAAAGAACTTTTGTAGCACGTCAATAACAAATTCCATCGGCGTGTAATCATCGTTCATTAACATAACTTTATACATAGATGGCGGTTTTAGCGCGTCGCGCACTTTATCTTCCGCCAGCTGGTCAAAATCCAGCCAGTCGTTGGTCTTACCCATTTTGCATAACCACTTTGAATCTACCTCAGATGTTAGATAACAATCATCTATTACTGTCATCCGCGATGTCTGTCACAAACTGTTGCAATAGCGTTAACTGCTTCAAACTTTGGTTGATTATTGTCCCAACTCCAGCGCCAAACGCTTGACGACGTCTTTCGTTTATCTAAATTGTACAAGCGTGAGATGGCGAGGTTTTGAACAGCCCCCACTCCACCACCGGTTCATTCCATCTTAATTTATAAGATTTACGAAGGATGTCGAAGCATGGAAATGGGTACTGTTAAGTGGTTCAACAACGCCAAGGGGTTTGGCTTCATCTGCCCCGAAGGCGGCGGCGAAGATATCTTCGCTCACTATTCCACCATTCAGATGGATGGTTACAGGACGCTCAAAGCCGGGCAGTCCGTCCGGTTCGATGTACACCAGGGACCAAAAGGCAATCATGCAAGCCTAATCGTACCCGTTGAAGCAGAAACGGTTGCATAGCTCTCTGTTTTATTGTGTACATCACGCAGTCAAAATGCCAGCCCGATCGGCTGGCATTTTTATTTTCAGGTTATTCCCGAGCCAGCGCGTCCACCGGATCCAGCCGCGCCGCGTTGCGCGCAGGCAGCCAGCCAAACAAAATCCCGGTAAAGGTGGAACACAAAAACGCGGTGAGTATCGCCATCGGCGAGAAACCAATCTCCCAGCCGGGTAAAAAGAGCTGGAGCGCAAAGGCAATCATCATCGAGAGCGCAATGCCCATCGCGCCGCCCACCAGGCATACCAGCACCGCTTCAATTAAAAACTGCTGAAGCACGTCGCTGGCCCTGGCCCCGACCGCCATGCGGATGCCAATCTCCCGGGTGCGTTCAGTTACCGACACCAGCATGATATTCATCACCCCGATACCGCCAACGACCAGCGAAATCACCGCCACCAGCGTCAGGAACATCTGAAGAGTACGTGTGGTCTTTTCCGCCGTTTTCAAGAGACCGTCCATGTTCCAGGTGAAGAAATCCTTCTTCCCGTGGCGCAGGGTGAGCAATCGCTCAAGCTGCTGTTCGGCCATAGCGCTGTCGTAGCCCTCCTTCACGCGCACGGTGATGGAGTTAAGCCACGACTGGCCCATAATCCGCCCGGAGATGGTGGTATACGGCAGCCAGACGCGCAGGATCTTGCTGCTGCCGAACATCGACTGCTTCTCTTCCGCCACGCCAATGACCGTGGCAGGCATGTTGCCGACGAGGATCACTTCGCCCACCACGTTCGCTTTATTGGGGAAAAGCTGCCTGCGCGAGTTGGCGTCCAGCACCACCACCTGCGCCCTCCCCGCCAGCTGCTCGGCGTTGAAGGTGGCACCTTCGCTGAAGGTCATGCCGTAGACGTTGAAGTAGTCGCCGCTCACGCCGTTGGCACTGGCCGCCACGTCAATGTTGCCGTAGCGCAGACGCAGGTTTTGCGAGACCGCAGGCGTGGCGGAGTTCGCCCACGGCTGCTTCTGAATCGCCGCCAGATCGTCATACTTGAGCGCCTGCTGATACTGCGGCTCGTCGTCGCCGAAGTCTTTGCCGGGATAGACGTCAATGGTGTTGGTCCCGATGGCGCGGATATCCGCCAGCACCAGCTGCTTGGCCGCGTCGCCCACCACCACAATCGACACCACCGAGGCAATACCGATAATGATGCCGAGCATGGTCAGCAGGGTGCGCATTTTGTTGGCCGCCATCGCCAGCCAGGCCATGGTCAGCGCTTCACGAAAGCCGCTGGAGAACTGCGCCCAGCCGGTCGACGCAGGCAGCGCTTCCTTCGGTGCCGCCGCGCGGGACTCACGCGGCGGCGGGTTGCTGACCAGCTCGCCGTCGTGGATCTCTATAATCCGTTCGGCCTGCGCCGCTACCTGCGGATCGTGGGTAACGATAATCACCGTGTGGCCCTGATCGCGCAGCTGGTGCAGGATCGCCATCACCTCTTCGCCGGAGTGGCTGTCGAGCGCCCCGGTCGGTTCATCCGCGAGGATCACCTGCCCGCCGTTCATCAGCGCGCGGGCAATACTCACGCGCTGCTGCTGGCCGCCGGACAACTGCGACGGCTGGTACTCCACCCGCTCCGCCAGCCCCAGACGCGTTAACAGCGCCTTCGCGCGCTCAAGGCGTTTCTTCCGCTCAACGCCCGCATACACCGCGGGAACCTCCACGTTCTGCGCCGCGCTCAGGTGAGAGAGCAAGTGGTAACGCTGGAAGATAAAGCCAAAGTGTTCCCGGCGCAGCTTCGCCAGCGCGTCGCCGTCCAGCGTCGAGACGTCCGTCCCGGCCACGCGGTACGTGCCGCTGGTGGATTTATCCAGACAGCCGAGAATGTTCATCAGCGTCGATTTACCGGAACCCGACGCGCCTACAATAGCTACCATCTCGCCCGCCTCCACGCTCAGGGAGATGCCTTTCAGCACCTCCACCGGGCCGTCGCCGGACGGATAGCTGCGACGAATGTCCTTCAGCTCAAGCAGCGCGGTCATTTAGCGGCTCCGGGCAGGCTTTCGCTGACAACAACCTCCTCGCCCTCTTCCAGCCCTTTCTCCACCACCACGTCGGTGTCGTTGCGCGCGCCAATCACCACCTCGCGCTCGCGCGTTTCACCGTTGCGCAGCACTTTCACCTTATAGCGATTGTCCCCGGCGGATTCACCCAGCGCGGAGAGCGGAACGGTCAGCACGTTCTTCACGCCGGTCAGTTGGATGTGCACCTGCGCGGTCATGTCCAGGCGCAGCACGCCCTTCGGGTTTGGCACTTCAAAACGCGCATAGTAGAAAATGGCGTCGTTAACCTTTTCCGGCGTCGGCAGAATGTCTTTCAGCACGCCCTCGTAGCGGGTCTGCGGATCGCCGAGTACGGTAAACCAGGCATTCTGCCCCGGCTTAAGATGGATCACGTCCGCCTCGGAGACCTGGGCCTTCACCAGCATGGTGCTCATGTCCGCCAGCGTCAGAATGTTTGGCGCCTGCTGGGCGGCAATCACCGTCTGGCCCTGCAGCGTGGTAATTTGCGTCACTTCCCCGGCCATCGGCGCGACGATCTTTGTGTAATCAAGATTGGTTTTCGCCGTATCCAGCGAGGCCTGATTACGCTTGATTTGCGCGTCGATCGTGCCAATCTGCGCCTGTTTCACCGCCAGTTCAGTCGCGGCGGTGTCTAAATCCTGTTTCGAGATAGCCTGGGTTTTCGCCAGCGCCTGCTGGCGGGTCAGCGTCACCTGCGCCAGGTTACGCTCTGCCTGCGCCTGCGCACGCTGCGCGCGCAGCTCCATCAGCGTCGCTTCCACTTCGCGGATCTGGTTCTCAGCCTGCTCGGGATCGATAACGCCAAGCAGCTGTCCTTTTTTCACCTTGTCGCCAATCTCTACCGACAGCGTTTTCAGCTGGCCGCTGACCTGAGCGCCGACGTCAACTTTGCGCAGCGCATCAAGTTTGCCCGTCGCAAGGACATTTTGCTGCAGTTCACCCGGACGGACGATCAGCGTCTGGTACTGCGGCACAGGCGCGTTAAGCACCTGCCATAACCAGAATCCACCGGCTACAATCACCAGCGCCAGCAGCAGAAACAGCGTTCTGCGTTTTCCCTTGAGGTTCATAAATATTCCAAATAAATGTTCTGGCAATAATAAACGTTGATTCTATCTAAACGACTCCTTAACGAAACCCCTGTTCTCCGAAATCACCTTAATTTGTTTACAAGACGTTGATATTTCCCCTGCTGAAATAGCGGTATTCCAAAAGACTCAGGATTTATCATGTCTTCTATCGTCGATACACCTCTTCCAAACCTGACGCAGCCGACATCCGGCTGGCAGCTCTTCAAAAATCTGGCGTTCGGCAAGATCGCGCCCGGCCTTGCATGGCAGAACCCCGCCTATCGCCGTAAGTTCATGCTGCGTTCTCTGGCGACGCCCGTGAGCACCTCTCGCCTGTTAACAAACCTCGCTAAGCAGCCGCGTCTGATGCAGATGCTGCAGGTGCAGCCCGGTTTGCCGTGTCGGCTTCATCGTCCCTGGCTGACGGTGAAGATGGATCGCCAGCACGCGCTGGAATCCCTGAACTGGCACTATCAGGCCATGAGCCGCCAGCTCCCGGCCACGCTCCTGAAGGGCTATCTTTCGACGCAGGGGACTACGCTGCTGACCTTAACCGGGAAAGATGAACAGCAATTTACCGTCCGCCTGTGTGCCGATGCGTTCCTGGATAAAGAGGGAGAGGCCACCCTCACCTTCTGTGACGTACAGAATACGGTGCTGGCGGAGCTAACCTTTACGCTCTGCCAGTTTGAAGGAAAATCGACGCTGTTCATCGGCGGTTTGCAGGGCGCGAAAGCGCATGTTCCCCATGAGCTGATCCAGAAAGCGACGAAGGCCTGCCACGGTCTGTTCCCGAAACGCCTGCTGGTTGAAGCCGCCATGACGTTCGGCGCCGCATTCCCGGTCGCGCAGATTGTTGCCGTCAGTAATGCCACCCATATTTATCGCAGCTGGCGCTACCGCAAGAAAAAAGAGGGAAAACTGCTGGCCGATTACGACGGCTTCTGGAGTTCCCTCGGTGGGGAAAAACAGGAGAGCGGCCACTTTATGCTGCCGCTTGCCATGCCGCGTAAACCCGTAGAAGAGATCGCGAGCAAAAAACGCGCCGAATACCGTCGCCGCTACGCGCTGCTGGATAGCCTGATTCAGCAGGTGAAACAGGCGACCGAACGTTAATCCGCCCTTCCGCGTGCCAGCCACAGCACGCGGGAGAACATTTTCCGCAGCAGGGTCGGAACCGCCTCTACGCCCCGCCTTCCCGCTTCCGTCGCCACTTCAATGGCTAAGTCCGGTTTCGACGAACGGTGAATAGCTTTGGCGATCACGCGCCGCATGTTCATCGGGACGTCGACCGGCACCATCGCAATGCGGTGGAATACGTCGTCAAAGCCCTGACGGTACATAAAATGCTCCATGTCCATCGCGGGCAGCATCGTTAAATGGTCCCGTTCTTCTTCCCGCTCGTTGTTCAGCAGGCTGCGCACGGTTGAGGCATATTTTTTCCCCGCTTCGTCGCCGTCCACCAGCACATGCCATTCAATTCCCATTCGCCGGGCAAATTTTATCAGCGGCTTGAGTCCCGACTGGGCAAATTCGATCACCTTAATACCTTCGGCATCAAAATGGTGGCCGCACTGGCGCGCCAGTTCGTTGATGACCCAGGTCTCTGTTTCCCCCTCCACCAGCAGCCAGCAGCGGGCGAAGAGCGACGAGGCGCGATTAAAGCGTATATGAAACGCGATTCGCCGCCCGTCTTCGGCGTTCATCCCGCCGGGCCCGAGGCGGTACGCGGATACGCGGGAGGACTCGCGAACCAGACGGCAGATGTGCTCCACCGGCGTCAGCGATAGCAGCTCACCGGAGTTGGTGGTGGTAATCCGCTGGAGCGGCAGCAGATTCAGCAGGTGCCACGCCACGGAGAGCATGATGGGGTGCAGGCGCGTTTCCGGATCTTCCACCAGCAGCAGCGGGCGGGCATCCCGGTCAAGACGCACGGTGCCCTTCGCCTGCAGAAGCGTTGAAAACAGCCCCAGCAAAATCACCCGATGGGTACGCCCGCCGGGCCGGTCGATCATCCGGTTGATGATGTCGAGATAGCGCCAGCTGCGCTGTTCATCATGAGAACGGCGGCGCATCAAACGATGGCGCGACTCCGAGGTGCCCTGCTCGGAAAAATAGTGCTCCAGCAGTTGCACCATCGCCGACAGCCCCTGACGAATTTGACCATCGGTGAGGTTTTGCGGACGCGACACCAGCTCTCGCGCCAGGAAATCCAGCTCGCGGGCGGTGACTTCCACCTCCGGCATATTCGGTACGGTGCCGTTACGAATACGGCGCATAAAGCGCGCATCGCGCAGGCGTAACACCGGCGTCAGGCGGATAAGGTGACGCGCCAGATCGTCGATATTCTCCAGCGGAATAGGGTTGGCTTTCTCATCGAGGAATTCACGCAGGGTCAGTACCCCCTCGTTTTCCGCCATCTCACCTTCCAGCCGATAGAAAATCCGGTGGAAACCGTCGTCGCAGGGCACCCAGCAGGGCGACAGCGGGCGGAAGCGACGCACGCGGTGACGGCCGGGTTCGGATTCACGGAACGTCAGGATGATATGCAGGTGCTTCTCGCGGCCCGCGATATCGCCGGGCGGGAACCAGAAATCATCGTGGACGAAGTGATACAGCTTGTCTTCGGGTGAAAGCAGCAGCGTCAGCGCATCAAGCAGGCTGGACTTACCCCACGCGTTCTCGCCGATCAGGACGTTGTTCTGCTCCAGCTGCAGCGACAGGCGGTTAATACCGCGAAACCCGACAATTTCCACACGTTCGAGAAGCATAAATCCCCCGCGAAATGATCACTTTTTCCTTTAAGTTATCAGCAGTATAGCGGCAGGAACCCTGGCACGACAGCAGAACATTCACCCTAGTGAGATTTGAACTATGCTCTATTTACCGCTGATTTGAACAAGGATTAACATCACATTGCCTTAAATCAAATTAACCGAATTTATTTAAGTGGCGAAGGGATGTTGTTGGTTTTTAAAATACGGGCTCTTTGAGTCGTCATCCCTTTATGGCGATATATCCCGCGCGCGGGAAAACGCGTGGAAAATTATTTTGAGGTGGTTATGTTTAGAAAATTGGCAGCAGAATGCTTTGGTACATTCTGGCTGGTATTTGGTGGCTGCGGTAGCGCCGTTCTGGCAGCAGCATTCCCGGAATTAGGTATTGGTTTTGTCGGCGTCGCGCTGGCATTTGGCTTAACCGTATTAACCATGGCTTTCGCCGTGGGGCATATTTCCGGCGGTCATTTTAACCCGGCGGTGACATTAGGCTTATGGGCGGGCGGGCGTTTCCCGGCGAAAGAGGTTATTGGCTACATCGTGGCGCAGGTGGTTGGCGGTATTATTGCGGCGGGCGTGCTGTACGTCATTGCCAGCGGTAAAGCAGGCTTTGACGCGGCGGCCAGCGGCTTCGCCTCTAACGGCTTTGGCGAACACTCTCCGGGCGGTTATTCCATGCTTTCTGCCATTGTAATTGAAATTGTACTGACCGCAGGCTTCCTGCTGGTGATCCACGGTGCAACCGACAAACACGCGCCTGCAGGCTTCGCGCCCATCGCTATTGGTCTGGCGCTGACGCTGATCCACCTGATCTCCATTCCGGTGACCAACACCTCCGTTAACCCGGCGCGCAGCACCGCCGTCGCCATTTTCCAGGGCGGCTGGGCGCTTGAGCAGCTGTGGCTGTTCTGGGTGATGCCGATCGTCGGCGGTATTCTGGGCGGCGTGCTGTACCGCTCTCTGCTGGAAAAACGCGATTAATTAATTGCGGCCTGTAATGTCGGGTGGCGCTAACGCTTACCCGACCTACGTGAGTGTGCACTTTGTCGGCCGGGTAAGGCGTAGCCGCCGCCCGGCTTTCTTTGCCGCTTTACTGAGCAGCCTTTATTGGGTAGTGTCTCTGGCGCTTAACAGAAACTCAAAAGGACCGGCTGTTCATGTTTTCAGGACTCCTCATTATTCTGCTGCCCCTGATTGTGGGCTATCTTATTCCGCTGCGTCATGAATCGGCCTTAAAGCTTATTAACCGTTTTCTCAGCTGGATTGTTTACGTCATTCTGTTCTTTATGGGGATCAGCCTGGCCTTCCTGGATAATCTGGCGACAAATTTACTTTCCATCCTGCATTATTCTGCGGTCACCGTGGTGGTTATTTTGCTCTGCAATATTGCCGCCCTGCTGTGGCTGGAACGCACTATTCCGTGGAAAAATAATCACCACCAGGAAAAGCTTCCCTCCCGAATTGCAATGGCGCTGGAATCATTAAAGCTCTGCGGCGTCGTGGTGCTTGGATTTCTTCTGGGCCTTACCGGATGGACATTTTTGCAGCACGCTACGGACGCCAGCGAATATACCCTGATCTTCCTGCTGTTCCTGATTGGTATTCAGCTGCGAAATAACGGTATGACGCTGAAACAGATTGTCCTGAACCGTCGGGGAATGATCGTTGCCGTTATGGTTGTCGTCAGCTCCATGGTCGCGGGCGTGATTAATGCCTTTATTCTCGATCTGCCGCTAAAAACCGGCCTGGCGATGGCCTCCGGGTTTGGCTGGTACTCCCTCTCCGGTATTCTGCTGACCGAATCCTTCGGCCCGGTGATCGGTAGCGCCGCCTTCTTTAACGATCTGGCGCGAGAGCTGATTGCCATCATGCTGATCCCGGGTCTGGTTCGCCGCAGCCGCTCGACGGCACTGGGCCTGTGCGGCGCCACGTCGATGGACTTTACCCTGCCGGTCCTCCAGCGTTCGGGCGGGCTGGAGATGGTGCCCGCAGCCATCGTTCACGGCTTTATTTTGAGCCTGCTGGTTCCCGTCCTGATGGCGTTTTTCTCTGCCTGATACCTCTGTGGCGGTAGGGCTCCTGCCGCCAAAATTGCGCTAAATCAATCTCCCTCTATTTTGTCGCAGAAAGCTCTTTTCACCGTTCTGGCACAGGCATACCCTTAAACATGTATATTAAATATAACTTTTACAGGTGTGATTATGTTTTGTGTGCAATGTGAACAAACCATCCGTACCCCGGCAGGCAACGGCTGCTCTTACGCGCAGGGTATGTGCGGTAAAACCGCAGAAACATCAGACCTGCAGGATCTGCTGATAGCCGCCCTGCATGGTCTTTCCGCCTGGGCCTTCAAAGCCCGTGAATACGGCATTGTCGACCATCACGTCGACAGCTTCGCGCCGCGCGCGTTTTTCTCCACCCTGACTAACGTCAACTTCGATTCTCCGCGCATCGTCGGCTATGCCCGCGAAGCGATTGCCCTGCGCGAAGCTTTGAAAGCGCAGTGCCTGAATGCCGATACCAGTGCCCGCGTGGACAACCCAATGGCGGAGCTTCAGCTGGTGAGCGAGGACCTCGGCGAGCTACAGCGCCAGGCCGCAGAATTTACCCCTAATAAGGACAAAGCGGCGATTGGCGAGAACATCCTCGGCCTGCGTCTGCTGTGCCTGTACGGCCTGAAAGGTGCAGCGGCCTATATGGAACACGCGCACGTTCTCGGGAAGTCAGATAACGACATTTACGCCCAGTACCACAAAATTATGGCGTGGCTCGGCACCTGGCCTTCCGACATGAACGCCCTGCTCAAGTGCGCAATGGAAATCGGCCAGATGAACTTCAGGGTCATGAGCATTCTGGATGCCGGTGAAACCAGCACTTACGGTCATCCGACCCCGACGCAGGTCAACGTCAAAGCGACCGAAGGCAAATGCATCCTGATTTCCGGCCACGACCTGAAAGATCTCTACAACCTGCTGAAGCAGACCGAAGGCACCGGCGTTAACGTCTATACCCACGGCGAAATGCTGCCCGCCCATGGCTACCCGGAACTGCGCAAGTTCAAGCATCTGGTGGGTAACTACGGCAGCGGCTGGCAGAATCAGCAGGTAGAGTTCGCCCGCTTCCCTGGCCCTATCGTGATGACCTCCAACTGCATCATCGACCCTACCGTGGGCGCGTATGACGACCGCATCTGGACCCGCAGCATCGTCGGCTGGCCGGGCGTGAGCCACCTTGAAGGCGACGATTTCGGTCCGGTTATCGAGCAGGCGCAGCAGATGGCGGGCTTCCCGTACAGCGAAATCGAACATCTGATCACCGTCGGCTTCGGTCGCGAAACGCTGCTGGGTGCGGCAGATTCTCTGATTGACCTCGTCAGCCGTGAAAAGCTGCGCCACATCTTCCTCGTTGGGGGATGCGACGGCGCGCGCGGCGAGCGTAACTACTTCACCGATTTCGCCACCAGCGTGCCGGATGATTGCCTGATCCTGACCCTGGCGTGCGGTAAATACCGTTTCAACAAGCTGGACTTCGGCAACATCGAAGGCCTGCCGCGCCTGATTGATGCAGGCCAGTGCAACGATGCTTACTCGGCCATCATTCTGGCGGTCACGCTGGCGGAAAAACTCGGCTGCGGCGTGAACGATCTGCCGCTGTCGCTGGTGCTCTCCTGGTTCGAGCAGAAAGCGATTGTCATCCTGCTCACCCTGCTTTCTCTCGGCGTGACCAACATCGTAACCGGCCCGACGGCGCCAGGCTTCCTGACGCCGGACCTGCTGGCGGTGCTCAATGAAAAATTCGGTCTGCGTTCCGTGACCAACGTTGAAGATGATATGAAACAACTGCTGAGCGCGTAAGGAGCGATTCATGACCATGCCAACCTCACAATGTCCGTGGCGGATGCAGGTTCATCACATCCATCAGGAGACGCCGGATGTGTGGACGCTGTCGCTGCTCTGCCACGACTACTATCCGTACCGTGCGGGCCAGTATGCGCTGGTCAGCGTTCGCAACTCGGCGGACACGCTTCGCGCCTATACGATCTCCTCCACGCCGGGCGTGAGCGAGTACATTACGCTCACTATCCGCCGCATTGATGACGGCGCAGGCTCCCAGTGGCTGACCCGTGACGTGAAGCGCGGGGATTACATCTGGCTGTCTGACGCGCAGGGGGATTTCACCTGTGACGACAAGGCAGACGATAAATTCCTGCTGCTGGCGGCGGGCTGCGGCGTAACGCCGATCATGTCGATGCGCCGCTGGCTGGCGAAGAACCGCCCGCAGGCCGACGTGCAGACAATCTTCAGCGTGCGCTCTCCGGAAGATGTGATTTTTGCCGATGAGTGGCGTGATTATCCGGTGACGCTGGTGGCGGAACACAACGCGACCCACGGTTTTGTGCCCGGTCGCCTGAGCCGCGAGCTACTGCAAAGCGTGCCGGACATTGCGAACCGTACCGTGATGACCTGCGGCCCGGCGCCGTACATGGATATCGTGGAGAAAGAAGTTAGAGCGCTTGGCGTGACCCGCTTCTTCAAAGAGCGGTTCTTCACGCCGGTGGCGAAAGCGGCAACCAGCGGGATTCAGTTCACCAAACTGCAGCCCGCACAGACCTTCTTTGGCCGCGTGGGCACCACGCTGCTGGAAGCGCTGGAAAGCAACAAGGTGCCGGTAGTCGCGGCCTGCCGTGCGGGCGTGTGCGGCTGCTGTAAAACGAAAGTGGTTTCAGGGGAATATACCGTCACCAGCACCATGACGCTGTCCGACGCGGAAATTGCCGAGGGCTATGTGCTGGCATGTTCCTGTCATCCGCAGGGGGATCTGGTGCTGGCGTAATCCGCTGCGGTGCCCCCTTCTTTGCCGGGTGGCACTGCGTTTACCCAGCCTACTTTGTACAGGTTTGCTCTTCACAGGCCCGGTAAGCGCTAGCGCCACCGGGCTTTTGTTATCCTCACCGCCACGCTGGAGCTTTCCCTACCGCAAACCGCCCTGCCCCTAAAAACGCGACTGCCAGCGAGCCAATAAAGAAGTACACCAGGCTTTCAATCGCCCATGCCCCAACCTTATCGAGAGCGAACGTTTCACTCGTTCCCACCATCAGCCATGCCACGATCATCGTAAACGCCAGCACCAGCGCGGCCGGGCGCGTAAAGAGCCCGACAATAATCAGGATCGGTGCCACCACTTCGCCAATCAACACGCCGTAGGCAATAAATCCCGGCAGCCCTTTCTCTACCAGCATGCCGCTGATAAATCCCACGCCACCAAACAGCTTATGCAAACCGTGAAAAAGCATCAGCCCACCGACGGCAAGTCGTAACAAGAGTTTGCCGAGATCGTCGTACGATAGCTTTTCATTAACAGCAATTAACAATGATTTAACCATTTGAAATGATTCCTGTTTTCACTGAGGCATCACCAGATTATGCCTAAGCGTGGCGCGTGAAAAGCACCTTTTAATTGGGGGGATTTGACGGGCAATACAGTGACTTTCTTCTAAGCTTGTAAGCGATATCACAAAAAGGAGACGGACAACCATGAAACAAACCGTGGCTGCATATATAGCGAAAACGCTCGAACAGGCTGGCGTAAAACGTATCTGGGGCGTGACCGGCGATTCCCTGAACGGGCTTAGCGACAGCCTGAACAAGATGAAAACCATCGAATGGATGCCGACCCGTCATGAGGAGGTCGCTGCCTTCGCTGCCGGTGCCGAAGCGCAGCTCACAGGAGAACTGGCCGTGTGTGCAGGCTCGTGCGGGCCTGGCAACCTGCATCTGATCAACGGCCTGTTCGACTGCCATCGTAACCACGTGCCGGTGCTGGCGATTGCCGCCCATATCCCCTCTTCCGAAATCGGCAGCGGCTATTTTCAGGAGACGCATCCGCAGGAGCTGTTCCGTGAATGCAGCCACTACTGTGAGCTGGTTTCATCCCCGGAGCAGATCCCGCAGGTGCTGGCGATCGCCATGCGCAAAGCCGTACTAAACCGTGGCGTTTCCGTGGTCGTTATCCCGGGAGACGTGGCGCTTAAGGCTGCACCTGAAGGGGCCAGCACCCACTGGTATCACGCTCCGCAGCCGGTGGTAACGCCAGCCGAAGAGGAGCTGAAAAAGCTGGCGCAGCTGCTGCGCTACTCCAGCAATATCGCCCTGATGTGCGGCAGCGGCTGTGCGGGCGCGCATAAAGAGCTGCTGGAATTTGCCGGTAAGCTCAAAGCGCCGATCGTCCACGCTCTGCGCGGCAAAGAGCACGTCGAATACGATAACCCGTACGATGTGGGCATGACCGGGCTGATCGGTTTTTCTTCCGGCTTCCACACCATGATGAACGCCGACACGCTGATCCTGCTCGGCACCCAGTTCCCGTACCGCGCGTTCTATCCGACGGATGCCAAAATCATTCAGATTGATATCAACCCGGCCAGCATCGGCGCGCACAGCAAGGTCGATATGGCGCTTGTGGGCGACATCAAATCCACCCTTGCCGCCCTGCTGCCGCTGCTGGAAGAGAAAACCGACCGCAAATTCCTCGATAAAGCGTTGAGCGACTACCGCGACGCGCGCAAGGGGCTGGACGACCTCGCCAAACCGAGCGACAAAGCCATTCATCCGCAGTATCTGGCGCAGCAGATCAGCCATTTTGCGGACGACGACGCCATTTTTACCTGCGACGTCGGCACGCCCACCGTCTGGGCGGCGCGCTACCTGAAGATGAACGGCAAACGTCGCCTGCTCGGCTCGTTCAACCACGGCTCGATGGCCAACGCCATGCCGCAGGCGCTGGGGGCAAAAGCGACGGCACCGGAGCGTCAGGTCGTGGCGATGTGCGGCGACGGCGGGTTCAGTATGCTGATGGGGGATTTCCTGTCGGTGGTGCAGATGAAGCTTCCGCTGAAAATCGTGGTCTTTAACAATAGCGTGCTGGGCTTCGTGGCGATGGAGATGAAGGCAGGAGGCTATCTCACGGATGGCACCGAACTGCACGACACCAACTTTGCCCGCATCGCCGAAGCGTGCGGCATCACCGGTATTCGCGTGGAGAAAGCCTCAGAGGTGGATGAAGCCCTGCAGCGCGCCTTCTCCATCGACGGTCCGGTACTGGTTGACGTCGTCGTCGCCAAAGAAGAGCTGGCGATCCCGCCGCAGATCAAGCTGGAACAGGCCAAAGGTTTTAGCCTCTACATGCTGCGCGCCATCATCAGCGGACGCGGTGACGAAGTGATCGAACTGGCAAAAACCAACTGGCTCAGGTAAAACGTTTCGCATGACCTCTTAAAATAAAGGGATGTGAAATGATTGATTTGCGTAGTGATACCGTTACCCGCCCGAGCCGCGCCATGCTCGAAGAGATGATGGCCGCCCCGGTCGGGGACGACGTCTACGGCGATGACCCGACGGTCAACGAACTGCAGCGCTTTGCGGCAGAGATGAGCGGCAAGGAGGCCGCGCTGTTCCTGCCGACCGGCACGCAGGCTAACCTGGTGGCACTGCTCAGCCACTGCGAGCGCGGCGAAGAGTATATCGTCGGCCAGGGTGCGCATAACTACCTGTACGAAGCTGGCGGCGCGGCGGTGCTCGGTAGCATTCAGCCGCAGCCGATTGACGCCGCGTCGGACGGCACCCTGCCGCTGGATAAAGTCGCGGCAAAAATCAAAGCTGACGATATTCACTTCGCCCGCACCCGGCTGCTCAGCCTCGAAAACACCCACAACGGTAAAGTGCTGCCGCGCGAATACCTGAAAGCAGCATGGGCGTTTACCCGCGAGCGCAACCTCGGCCTGCACGTCGACGGCGCACGCATTTTCAACGCCGTCGTGGAGTACGGCTGCGAGCTAAAAGAGATAACGCAATATTGCGACTCGTTCACCATTTGCCTCTCAAAAGGGTTGGGCACGCCGGTGGGTTCGCTGCTGGTCGGCAGTACAGACTACATCAAGCGCGCCAACCGCTGGCGTAAAATGACCGGCGGCGGCATGCGTCAGGCGGGCATTCTGGCGGCTGCCGGACTGTACGCATTAAAAAATAACGTGGCGCGCCTCAAGGACGATCATGACAACGCCGCGTGGATGGCAACGCAGCTGCGCGAGATCGGCGCGGACGTGATGCGTCACGACACCAACATGCTTTTTGTGCGCGTGGGCGACGAGCACGCCGCTGCGCTGGGTGAATTTATGAAAGCGCGTGGCGTGCTGATCAACGCCTCCCCGGTCGTGCGCCTGGTGATGCATCTCGACGTGAGCCGCGAACAGCTGGCGGACGTGGTGAAACACTGGCAGGCGTTTTTACAGCGTTAAGGAGCATCATGTGCCGCAACGTATTCTGGTGCTTGGCGCCAGCGGATATATCGGTCAGCACCTCACCACTGCATTAAGCCAGCAGGGGCATCAGGTGCGGGCAGCGGCACGCAATACCGAGCGCCTGCAAAAGCTTGGTTTGCCTGGCGTGACCTGTCACAACGTCGATCTCAACTGGCCGAAGGAACTCCCCGCGCTGCTGGAAGGGGTCGACACGCTTTACTACCTGGTCCACAGCATGGGCGAAGGCGGGGATTTTATCGCCCACGAACGTCAGGTGGCGATGAACGTCCGCGATGCCCTGCTGCAAACGCCGGTGAAGCAGGTGATTTTTTTAAGCTCGCTCCAGGCACCCGAACACGAGCAGTCCGACCATCTGCGCGCCCGCCAGCTGACGGCAGACACGCTGCGCGGGGCGAATATTCCCGTCACCGAACTGCGCGCCGGGATCATCGTCGGCGCGGGTTCCGCCGCCTTCGAAGTAATGCGCGATATGGTCTACAACCTGCCGGTGCTGACCCCGCCGCGCTGGGTGCGCTCGCGCACCACGCCGATTGCGCTGGAGAATTTGCTCCACTATCTGGTGGCCCTGCTGGATCACCCGGCAGAGCAACACCGCGTGCTGGAGGCGGCAGGCCCTGAAGTGCTGAGCTATCAGGAGCAGTTCGAACATTTCATGCGCGTCAGCGGACGCCGCCGCTGGCTGATCCCCATCCCCTTCCCGACCCGCTGGATTTCAGTGTGGTTTTTGAATGTGATCACCTCGGTTCCCCCGACGACTGCCAAAGCACTGATCCAGGGGCTAAAACACGATTTGCTGGCGGACGATCGCGCGCTGCGCGCATTGATCCCCCAGGCGTTGATCCGCTTTGACGACGCGGTGCGCCATACGCTGAAAGAAGAAGAGAAGCTGGTGAACTCCAGCGACTGGGGCTACGACGCGCAGGCCTTTGCCCGCTGGCGCCCCGAGTACGGCTATTACCCGAAGCAGGCGGGCTGCACGGTAAAAACCTCTGCCAGCCTTCACGCGCTGTGGGAGGTGGTGAACCAGATCGGCGGCAAAGAGCGCTATTTCTTCGGCAATATCCTCTGGCAGACGCGCGGTGCGATGGATCTGCTGGTCGGTCACCGGCTGGCGAAAGGCCGCCCGGCGCATCCGTATCTTAAGCCAGGCGATGCGGTCGACAGCTGGAAGGTGATCGTCGTCGAGCCGGAAAAACAGCTGGCGCTACTGTTCGGCATGAAGGCGCCGGGGCTGGGGCGGCTCTGCTTTACGCTCAAGGACAAAGGCGATCATCGGGAACTGGACGTTCGCGCCTGGTGGCACCCACACGGGATGCCGGGTCTGTTCTACTGGCTGTTTATGATCCCCGCCCATCTGTTTATCTTCCGGGGAATGGCAAAACGCATTGCGCAACTGGCAGAACAAAAGACGAAAATAAGTTAATAAAACCCTCTTTCTTTCACCTTTCCCATTGCAACACATCGTAATTCACGAAAGAATGCGCACGAAATTCTTTTCAACACAGTGGATTGATATGAAGGTACTGGTTACCGGGGCGACCAGCGGCTTAGGCCGAAATGCGGTCGAATTTCTGCGCAACAAGGGCATCAGCGTCAGGGCCACCGGTCGCAACGAAGCGATGGGGAAACTGCTGCAAAAAATGGGCGCGGAGTTCGTCCATGCCGACCTGACGGAGCTGGTCTCCTCGCAGGCGAAGGTGATGCTCGCCGGTATCGACACGCTGTGGCACTGCTCCAGTTTTACCTCCCCGTGGGGAACCCAGGAAGCCTTCGATCTCGCCAACGTGCGCGCCACGCGTCGTCTGGGCGAATGGGCCGTAGCCTGGGGCGTGCGTAACTTTATCCATATCTCGTCACCGTCACTCTATTTCGACTACCACCACCATCGTGACGTGCAGGAAGATTTCCGCCCTGCTCGCTTTGCTTGCGAGTTTGCCCGCAGCAAGGCGGCCAGCGAAGAGGTCATCGACCTGCTGGCGCAGTCAAACCCGCATACCCGTTTTACCGTCCTGCGCCCGCAGAGCCTGTTCGGGCCGCACGACAAAGTGTTTATTCCGCGTCTGGCGCAGATGATGCACCACTACGGCAGCGTGCTGCTGCCGCGCGGCGGCGATGCGCTGGTGGACATGACCTATTACGAAAATGCCGTCCACGCCATGTGGCTGGCAAGCCAGCCGGACTGCGACAAGCTTATCTCCGGTCGCGCCTATAACATCACCAACGGCGAACCGTGCTCGTTGCGCAGCATCGTGCAGCGGCTGATTGATGAACTGCAGATCGACTGCCGTATCCGTTCCGTGCCCTACCCGATGCTGGACATGATCGCCCGCAGCATGGAGCGTTTTGGCAGTAAATCCGCCAAAGAGCCCGCGCTGACGCACTACGGCGTGTCGAAGCTTAACTTTGATTTTACGCTGGATATCACGCGCGCGGAGACTGAGCTGGGGTATAAGCCGATTGTGACGCTGGATGAAGGCATTGTGCGCACGGCGGCGTGGTTACGGGATCACGGGAAGTTGCACCGGTAAGCCTCCAGCCTCATGTAGGCCGGGTAAGCGCAGCGCCACCCGGCAAAAGACAGAGTGTGCGGCCTGATGCCCTCACCCCGACCCTCTCCCACGGGGAGAGGGTGCAGACACTAAAACGGCAACCCGAGGGTTGCCGTTTGCTGTTTATAATGCCGTCCAGGCATCAGCCCATGCCAGACCTGCGCCTGGTTCATAGTATGCCGGGGAGTTGTTACACCAGCCGCTGTACGGGAACGGTTTGCACTGGAACAGTTTACCGTGGTTGTTCACGATATCACCTGCGTTGTACTTGCTGTTCGCGCTCCACGCCTGGTAAGCACCTTCGTCACCTGATGGCGTTGCCGCTTTCGCTTTCACGTTCAGCAGGTAAGTGGTGGTATTGGTCAGCTCGCCATCGCTGACGGTCAGGCTGATTTCAATCTGCTGCGCCGTTGCGGACTCAGGCGCCTTGAAGGTCACCACCGCTTTGTCTTCACCGGTCACGGTCTGACCATCCTGAGAACGCCAGGTGTAGGTCAGCTTGTTGCCGTCCGCGTCGGTAGAGCCTTCCGCGCTCAGGGACACCTGCGCGCCCGCTTCAACGGCACCGATTGGACCCGCAATCTGCGCAACCGGCGCGTGGTTCACCGCAACAGGTTCAGCCGGGGTTTCATCCGGCGTTGGCGCTGGAGCTGGTGCCGGCGTTTCATCTTCTGAAGGCGTTGGCGTTGGCGCTGGCGTTACCGGGGTTTCGTCCGGCGTTACGGCAGAGCCGTCATCGTTCACGATATTGACGTTATAGAACTTCTGCACGCACTTGGTATAGTCGCCGTCTTTGAACGCGCTGAACGGCGTCTGGTAGCCCACCAGCTGGCACGAGTAGGTCTTACCGTCTGGCGTATCCGCGCTCCATCCCCAGTCCTGCTCCCAGTAGATCTTCAGGGCGCCGGCACCGTATTCGTCGAACTGCTTCATGTTGGCGCAGCCCAGCACTTCATTGGCCGGAACAGGCACTTTCAGGTAGTTCGCGAACTCTTTGTAGTACTTGATACGGTTCTGAGACTGAGCAATTTCAGTCGGGCCGCCGCACTCTACGCCGCCGTTGATGATCTGGGTGGTCACGCCGAAGCCCGGTACCAGACCGTTGGCTTTATCATGATCGTTCGGCTGCCACGTGCCGTCGATAACCTGCAGCATGCTTGGTTTTGGCGGCTGCGGGTAGGCGAAGAAGAAGATCGCGCTCGCCAGGTTCAGCCAGGTATCCGCCACCAGCTCAGGTTTATCCAGCAGGGTACGCACGTCGCCGTACATTGCTTCGGAGAACGGACCGTAGTTGTAGTTGTAGGACAGCTGCTTCGCGCCGCGACCGAAGTAGCTCAGGAAGTCGCCGTCTTTATCCTTACCGCACGGCCAGGTCTGGCCCTGCCATACTTTCGGGTCACATTCGCCGTTATAGCCGCCCTTCTGCCCTTCGCTCCAGCCCATTTCACGCACGTGGACCAGCGCCTGACGCCACTCGGCTTCCGGACGCCAGCTTTCGTGACCGCCGGTTTCCTGGGCAAAGTGGGCAAACATGGTGGCCAGCTCTTTGCGGCAGATCGCATCGCTGTCGCGACCGTCGTTATAGGTCTTACACAGCGCCGGGAATTTACCTACGGCTTTCAGGAAGTTGCTGTAGGTATAGGCCTGAGCGCGCAGCGGGAAGAGATAATCCCAGTCGCTGGCCTTCACGATCCCTTCCACGCGCTTAACGTTGTCCGGGTTCGCCGCACGGCCTGGCTCAATCATTTCGACCTGCGCGTTATCAAGGGTCTGAATCGTCTCTTTAACGGAGGTCATCAGCGGGAAGTTAGTGAGCTCCTGCTCTTTCTTCGCCAGATCGCTGGCTTTCATGGTGTACGGCTCGCCGGTGGTCGCCTGCAAAGAGGCAGCCTGCGCCATAAAAGGTGCTACGCATGCGCCGGCAACGAGTACACTCAGTAACGTCCTTTTATTCATTTCAGTATTCCTGTTAATTAAAGTTAAAGTTAAATCCCGGCTTATGTATTAATCCATTAATAAATAAACCATAGACAGCTGTTTTCACTTTTCGAAGAACACCCTGAGGAACTCTTCAAAAATAAAAAACTTTAATAGCGTGCAGCTAATTTCAACTGCTGATATTTCGCCCAAACTTTATGGGCATATTTCATCCGCTGCGGATAGTTCTCTTTTTTCAATCCGGCGTTATAGGCACCTACCGCTTCCCAGTTATATCCGTACACCTTAATCATCCCGGACAAGATGGAAGCGCCGACCATAATGGAGGTGCAGGGCTCGGTCATCAGCCGGTATTCGTCAATTCCTTGCCTTTCCAGCGCAGTAAAGTGAGTGCTATTAATTTGCATTAGCCCGACATCACGCGTGCCGTCATGATTTTGCCCAACCGCATACGGATTCATACCGGATTCAACGTTGGCTATGGCATACAATAAATAAGGATCGACATGATAATAATGTGCGGCTCTGTCCCAACAGTTTGCCAGTGCGCTTTGGCTTATTATCAATAACAACAACATTAACTTTTTCATTTTCACCTGCTGTAAGCGTCGGTTATTTCTCCTTAGCAACATCCTGTAAAATGAATTTTGAATCACTCACCACCCCGTCGGGGATGGTGAGTGTTTACCGGACCAGATTATTTGCAGTCGGTTGATGGACCTTCTTTCACCCAGACATCGCTGTTAGCCGGGTTATCACCACGTGTCCACCATTTGGCACGGTATACGTTGCCCTGGTAGGTGGTGGTTTCGCCGCCGTTATAAACGAGGTCAGAACGCCAGTTCATCTTCACGTTGCTGACCAGCTCCCACGCATCCACACCGAAGCCAGGCTGGTTGCCCTGGGTCCAGTACTTCGCTTTCCACACCAGATGATCGAAGCTTACGGTATCGCCATTGTTGTAGATTTTGCTGGCATCCCACGCGGCATATTTGCTGGCGTTAGCATCGACAGGCGCGTCGCAGCTACCGGTTGCAGTGCCTTCCTCGGATGGCGGAGTCACGTCATCAGCCGGAGGGGTAACCTCGTCAGAAGGTGGGGTAACCTCATCAGCCGGTGGCGTAACGTCAGCCGGTTTCGGATTCACTGTCACCTGTACGTTAGACTGCACGCTGGTTTTACCGTCGCCTACCACTACGCTCAGGGTGTAGGTAGAGGTTGCGGTCACTTCTGGCGCAGTGATGGTCACGTTCGCGGTATCAGTACCGGTCGCGTGCATATCCGCCGGAACGCTCCAGGCGTAAGTCAGAGCATCACCGTCTGGATCGGCAGCCTGCGCGTGCAGAGCGTAGGTTTCACCGGCCTGCAGCGTCACCGCTTCCATGGCGTTCACCACGGGTGCCTGGTTCGCTTTCGGCGCTTTGTTCACAACCTGCACGTCAATCGCGTTGCTAAGCCCTTTTGCATCCGTTACCGTCAGGCGGAACGCCATGGTCTGGTCGCTGGTCGCTGCCGCAACGTTGAAGGTTGCTTTCGCTTTGGTGCTGTTGGTGAGGGCCACCGATGGACCAGAGATCTGGGTCCATTTGTAGGTGATCGCATCGCCGTCTGGATCGCTGGAAGCAGAGCCATCAAGCGTGACGGTTGCCGGGCCAGAGACGTTCTGATCGGCAGATGACGCGATTGGCGCGTGGTTAGTGACCACCGGTTCAACCGGAGTCGAGCCGCCCAGCAGGCTTTCGTTCATCGCATTCAGAATGTCGCCGTTGTCAGAGTCAATAGACCAGGAGAACAGACCGCCCAGGTGGTTGGCCAGAACGTATTTGCCTTTTGCCGCAGCGGAGCGCGCATCCTCGTAAGAGATCAGGTCGCCGGTTGACTTGTTGAAGACGTAAGGCGCTTCTGCGTCAGCGTCATAACCGTATTCCCAGCCTGGCTTGCCTTTGTACTCGTTCACAATTTGACGGTAATCCACCACGCCCGGTTCCCAGGTACCTTTCACCGGACCCGTTGCGGTACCGGTGAACGGATTGTTGCCCGTCTGGCCGTGTACGCCGGTCCAGCCGCGACCGTACATGCCCGCACCCACCACAATTTTGCCAGGCTGTACGCCCTGCTGCAGCAGCGCGTTCACGCCGTTTTCGGTGGTGTAGTCCGTGTCAGGACGCCATGCCGGCGCGTGCAGCGCCGCCTGATGGCCCAGAACCGTGTTGCTCCACGCGCCGTAGAAGTCGTAGCTCATCAGGAAGATATGATCGAGATACTGCTGTGCCGTGGTGTAGTCCACATCTTCAATCTTATCTTTACCGGAACCAATCGCCGTGGTCAGTTCGTAGGTACGGCCGGTTTGTGCAGAAAGCTCATCCATCATTGCGCGCAGGTCGTGCATCAGCGCAGTGTAGGTTGCCTTATCCTGCTGCGGGTTACCCAATGCTGCGTTCTCACCGCCGCCGCCCGGGAATTCCCAGTCGATATCCACGCCGTCAAAGAACTTCCAGGTCTGCAGGAACTCTTTCACGGAGGAGACGAAGCGTGCGCGAATGGCCGGATCGTTCATCTGATAGAACGGGTCTGACAGGGTCCAGCCGCCGATAGACGGCAGTACCTTCAGGCCCGGGTGGGCTTTTTTCAGCGCCATCAGTTGACCAAAGTTACCTTTGTACGGGTCATCCCATCCGGAGACACCGGCCTGCGGTTTTTGCAGAGCAGCCCAGGGGTCGTGGATAGCCACAGTGTAGTCCTGACGGCCGTTACAGGCGCGTTTCAGGGCTTCAAAGCTGTTGCCGCCCTCAATGGATTTCAGGCTGTCGTTGATACCGTCGCCGCCGCAGATGGGAATGAAGCCGTACAGAATGTGGTTCAGGTTAGCCGCAGGGATTTTATCCACCGGGAAGTTGCGGCCATACACGCCCCACTCAGGGAAGTAGGCGCCGACCACTTTATCGGTATGCTGCGCGAAGGTTTTGTTGTTTTCCTGCATCGGCGCGTTCAGCGGCAGCAGGTGGCTACCGTCGGTGTCCGCAACGATAATCAGCTTGCTGGCGCTTTTGGTGCAGCCGCTGGCATTACAGAGTTCCACTTGCTCCTGGTAGCGTCCGCCTTTTTTCACTTTGAAGGTCGCAGAGCCAGATGCGCTGCCCGCGCCGGACCAGACGGTCTGGCCGTCCAGCAAGACTTTGGCAGAGGTTGGCGCGTCGCCGCTCCAGACGTTCCACTCAACCTTCACATCCACACCGTCAGGGTGAACTTTAACGAGGCTGTTATAGTCCTGTGCCGCCTGATCGACTTCTACAAGCGCAAATTTATCATTGCCGCTGCTAATAGACGGAGTGCCTGGCGCCGCTGCAAATGCAGAGCTGGTAGCCGCTGCAATAAAGAGCGCCAGATATTTAGGCTTCATAAATTTCATTTTTATTTCCTGATAAATTTATTCGTAACGTTAATAAACCATGCCTTCCTTGAGAACATGGATTTGTTTTGCATAATGCGTATTAAACCAACCTGACAACCGTGAAAAAAAGTTTTGCTGCGTTGTATTCCTCCATAAAAAGATACAAGCCCAAATTCCGTGTAGCTTATATCTTTTACGATACACTGAGCGCAAAGAGACATCCTTCTCTTCCACCGTCAAAAAAACTTATAAAAAAACTTGACCTGTATATTTAAAATATGAAAGCAAACTGCTGTCCAATAAACACGACTATTCCAGCAAATGACAGATAGGGTCCGAAAGAAATAGTGAGGTTATTTTTATTTAAATTATTTAACGCGAAATAGCCCGCGATACCGCTCAACGCTGCGGCAAGTTCAATTGAAGGCAGCGCCTGCCAGCCGCACCAGGCGCCTAAGGCCGCCAGCAGCTTAAAATCGCCGTAGCCCAGCCCTTCCCGCCCGGTCAGCAGGCGAAAGGCCCAGTAGAGCAGCCAGAGCGACAGATAGCCCGCTACCGCACCGAACAGCGCGTCCTGCAACGGCAATCTGTGGTCAAATGCATGGAGTAAGAGACCTGCCCACAACAGCGGTTGGGTCAGGCAGTCCGGGAGAAGCTGATGCTGCCAGTCGATCATCGCCAGAGGCAGTAAAAACAGCGCGAATAACCACAGCGAAAACAACCCCTGAACGTCCGGCATGCACCAGGCCGTAACGCCAAAAAACAGCGCCGAGAAAAATTCGATCAAAAATAACCGCAGCGGGATGGTCGTGCCGCACTGGTGGCAGCGTCCCCGTAATAACAGCCAGCTGACCAGGGGGATATTTTCCCATGCAGCAAGCGTGTGCTGGCACACCGGACAGTGCGAGGCAGGAAAGAGCAGATTGCCGCTTCCCTCTTCATCCATCACGATCCCCGGCAGGCGCTCGGCAACAACGCCAAGAAAACTGCCCATAATCCCGCCCAGGATCGCACTCATTATCGGAAAACTAACCGGGCAGGCCTCCCGGATCAGCGAGAAGGTATTCATGCGTTTTTTGCCCAGGTGAGCTGCACCTGCGCTTTTACATCGCTGAGATGGTCAACCGGCGTGAGGTTTATTTTTTGCAATCTGACGCCGGAGGTTTGATTAATTTCGCGCAGCCAGTTTTTTAATTCATAAACATTTACCCGATTAACCACAAACGATAAAGTTTGTCCCTCCTGGCGCACGTCCGCCAGCGACAGGTTAATTTCATGGGCGCTTTTCTCGACCACCGTGCGTGGATTATCCGTTTTGACTAACTGAACCTGAAGATGATTTTTATCAATTTCATTACGCATCCAGTTAAGCGTCTCTTTTTGTCTTTTAAGCGTCGATTTACTATTTTGAATCATATTATCCAAAGGGATGACTCCTGCGTAATACACCGCGGCCCCAAGCAGGGCAACGATGCAGAGTTTTAAAATAACTTTCTCCCGGGCGCTGTAGTTCTGGTAGCGTGTTTTCAGCTGCGCGATTCGCTCTTTCATTTATGTTTCCCTGCGATCATGGCGGTATAGGGTTCGGTGGTTGAAACAGGCTGTAAGGTAAAATCGAAATTCTCACGGGTCTGATTAACAAACGCCTGCAACGCGGGCTGGTTTTGCGCGCTGACGCTCAGCGTCAGCGTGTTTTGCTGCGCATCGTATTCCAGCAGATCGATTTCCATCGCAGGCACTGACTGCCGGGCGGCCGCCAGCTCGTCCAGCTGAAGGAAGATCCCCTTACTCTGTTTTTTGACGTTCTGACCAAAGTGATATTTGATATTGGTCTGGTGACGCATGCTGGGGAAATGGTGCTTATACACCTGGAGGATCTCCTCCTGTATCTGGTTTTCCTGCTGCACCAGCATCCAGGCCATTGCAATGCGCGGCCCCAGCAGCAGGCCAACGGACAGCAGGCCCGCAATCGCTACTGCGGCTTTCATGCTTTTCGCGACGCGCCCGTTACCGGCCTTAAGGCTGAATTCACCGTGAAGCAGATTCACGCGACAGGCCTGCCACTGCGTCTGGATCAGCACCAGCGGATGCTGCCAGGGCTGGGCAATGTCGACGTCCACACCAGCAGGCGCTTCGCCGTAACAGCACACCTCCCCCTCTCCGGCCTTCTGCATCAGAAGCGGCAGCAGGCTCGCTTCCATTTCGCTGGCAACATGCGGTGATAAACGTAGCCAGTAGCCGTCGTCCTGAGCGACAAGAGTACTTCCGCCAGCCGTCACCGGCAGCAGCCAGGCATCCGGCAGCACCTGGATCACTTTTAACCCCGCCTCCTGACAGCGGTTTAACCACACGCGCAGCAGTTCGGCATCAATCGCCACCGCATCGACTTCGGCACCCTTTTTGTGAAGCACCGTCCAGTGAAGATTATCCACCTCGCCAATCAGCGTCTCCTCGGCCATCCACGAGAATGCCGTCGCCTGAGAGGCGACTTTCTTCGGCAGCGTAAAATGGCGGAAGATCATGCTGCTGGCGGGCAGCAGCAGACAAACACGGGCCGCCAGTGGATGGTCCGCCAGCGCGTCCAGGCTCTCCAGCGTCTCAACCTGCTGGCTGCCGGAGACACACCCCATTATTTTCCCGCCCTCGCGGTTATCGGGACGAACAAAAAGTACCTGTTTCATAGCGATCTACTTTTCTTATTCAATCATTCGGTAACGACGTTGCCACGTCACGATCTCACCGGCCTCGTTATTGACCTGAAGCTGGCTAACCACGCGAAGCGTTAATTCATCGGTATTGCCGGTATAGTTCACGCGGAAATACCGGCTGCTGATGGAGAGAAGCTCAGCCACCTGTGGGAGATCGTCTTTCAACTGCGGGAAGGTCTGCTCCAGCGCTTTGCTGAAGGTTTCCATATTTTCCCAGCCGGTTTCTGGACGCGAATCAATCAGGCGAACGGCATCATCTTCCGTTAATTTTCCGGGGAACAGCGCGGCCAGTAAGGCGGCCTGTTCCGGTTTCAGGGTGTTCACATCCACCTTGCTGGCAGAGTTCGGCAGCGCGCAGAGCAGCTTGCTCACCTTCGGGTATGCCGCTACCGGGAACGCGGGCAGCTGTTTGATCTCCGCAATGGTGCGCATCATCTGGTTCGCGGGCTGTCGGGCGGGCAAGACGCCCGCCCAGGCATCGCTCTCTGCACCGTCTTTGGCCGTCGTCGCGTCGCCATCGAGATAGTCCACCAGCTGTTGATACACCTCTTCTGCCGTAGTGTGGCTGATGCCGCTTTCCGTCAGGATCTGTTCGACAATCTGCTCGTTGCGCGGTTTTTCCGGCACGGCGGGCGCGTTTTGCCCCTGTGGTATTTTCTCTGCGGCCAGCAGGTTATTGACGTTAAAGCAGTCCTGCGCGTCTTCCACCTGGCTGACCACCGTGTAATCTTCGCCCCGCGTCTCCAGCGGCTGGTGCCAGTCGCCGTCCAGGTTCAGAGCCTTGTTTTCACCGGTGGCGTCGGTCTGCAGGCGGTCCTTCACCACCTTCTCCTGCGCCTGCATCGCCCAGCGCAACTGCTGCTGGCTGACCTGATAATGGGTTTTCTGCAGATTGCGACAGAACTGCTGGCTAATTTTGGCGGCCAGCGCCGACATCATGACCAGCAGGATCAGCACCACCAGCAGCGCTACCCCTTTCTGTTTACGTAATGCACTCATGATTTTGCTTCCGGTGCCGGCAACGGCGCAGGCGCGGTCTCTGGCGCAGCGGCGGGCGCTTGCGCCGCCGCTTCAGGCATATCGCCCGGGGTCGTAAAGACCCAGCGCCAGGTATCGCCGTTTTCCATGGTCAGCGTCAGCTCCACGCCGTCCGGCAGATGCGCCGGGTCGCTCCAGCTTTTCTGCCAGCCCTGACGGTAAAAACGCCACTGCAGCGATTTCACCTCACTGACAATCGGCACTTCATCGGGCTTCGCGTCCACCGGGCCATCAATCACCGGCCAGACGTCGCGATACAGACGCCCCTCTTCCAGGCGCCAGCGCACACGCTCCAGCTGGATCGTTCCGCTCACGCCATTCAGCATGGTCAGCTCAAGCGCATCATCCACCTGACGAAACAGATCCGGCTCGTTACGCGGGGCGCGCGCCTGCAGCTGGTAGAAATCGCGCTCCATCAGATTCCAGGCCCGCTGCAGCTGATTGAGCTTCGCGGCGCTGGCGTCGGTTGCCGAACTGGTGCGCATTGCGCCGTCCAGAATTTGCCAGGCCAGGGTGCTGATCACCGCGAAAATGGTCAGGGCAATCATGATCTCCAGCAGGGTAAACCCGCGCTGGCGTCGCGTTTTTTCCCTTGCTCTCTCCCGGCGGAACGATTTGCAAAGCGATAACCGGCTGGCTGTCGTCCCCTTCCGCGTAGACGCGAATGGCGTTCGCCCAGCCGTTGTCGGCGGTTTTCACCCGCTGCTTGCGCCAGTTCCAGCTGCGCCCGCCCATGATTTCCGTCCCCTGCGTCTCGGCGTCCGGGAAGTCGGTTTTCGTGAGCTGCGCTTCCGCCAGCTGATTTTCCGCCACCCAGCTGGCCTGCAGCGTGTCGGCCAGGCCGTGAGTGAAACGCACGTTCAGGGAGACCGAATTCATCAGCGCCAGCGCGGCGGTGGAGAAGATCACCAGCGCGACCATCACCTCCAGCAGCGTCATCCCCTTTTGCTTTTTGCCGTTAGCCATCGTTCTCTACCGATACAGGCGCAGCGCCTTGCGACACCACGCGGAAATGGTGCTGTTTGTCATAGCTTTGCAGCGTCAGCGTGAAGCGGCTGATTTCGCCGTACGGTAAAAAGAGCACCTGCGGATCGGCGCTTACCGTGGCGGCAAGGCGCTGGGGCGAAAGCGAAACGTGCATCTCTTCCGGGAAATCGCCTTTGGTGGTAATACGCCCGGCGGATAACGGCACCCAGTGACGTTCGCCGTTTTTATCCTCGAGCGTCACCAGCTGATAATTATCCGTCGTGATGACCAGCCCGACGATATTTCCGTCCATCACCGCACGGTCTGAACCATAATCAACGAGGGCTTTTAATTGCTGGCCAAATATATCCGCACCGCTGCGTGAAGGTATTGTTGACACCACCATCATGGCGCAGCTGGCAAATATCACCAGCGCCAGAATAATTTCCAGCAACGTAAAGCCGCGTTGTTTATTCATTATTTCTCTTTCTTATCCAGAGACCAGTTCGTAATATCATCGGCGGTATTGGCTTCACCGTCCGGACCGGCGGAGAAGACGTCGACCGCGCCGTGTTCGCCCGGGCTAACCAGAATATAATCTCCGCCCCACGGGTCCTGCGGCAGGCGACGGATATAGCCATCAGCACGGTAGCCGTTCGGGATTGGCGCGATTTCAGGCTTGGTTACCAGCGCCTGTAAACCCTGCTCGGTTGTCGGGTAGCGGTGGTTATCCAGCTTATACATATCCAGCGAACCTTCGAGCGCGACAATATCGCTGGTTGCTTTTTGCGTATCTGCTTTTTCTTTATTGCCCATTAAGTTTGGCACCACCATGCTCGCCAGTACGCCGAGAATAACAATGACCACCATTAATTCGAGCAAGGTGAAACCCGCCTGACGCGCCAGGTTTTTACGTTTTAAAGCCATGATTTAACCTACCATATTATTAAGTTGCAGAAGCGGTTGTAATATTGACAGCACGATGAATAAAACAATCGTCGCCATGGATACCACCAGCGCCGGTTCAAATACCGACAGCGTTAATGTAATTCGATGCTGCAATGCCGATTCCTGGTTTTCCGCCGCGCGGTCCATTAAATTGCCTAATTCTCCGCTCTCTTCGCCGGAGGCAATCATATACAGCATGGTTGGCGGGAATAATTTCGCCTGTTCCAGCGCGGCATAGAGCGATGCCCCCTGGCGCACGGTATCCGCCGCCTGCTCCAGCACCTGCCGGGCATAGAGGTTTTCGATACCGTCCATCGCGATATACATCCCCTCCAGCAGCGGCACGCTGCTGGCCTGCAAAATGCTCAGGGTACGGATGTAGCGGGCGCTGTTGATAGCGCACACCAGCTTTTTAATCGGCGAGCCGTTCACCAGCCAGCTGTGCCAGCGAAAACGGTTTTTGGCGTTTCTCAGCCAGGTCTTAAAGCCGACAAACCCGCCGCCGAGGATCCCTACGATGTAGATCCCGTACGCCTGCAGAAAATCACTCACCGCAATCAGCGTGCTGGTGGTGATCGGCAGCTGCTGCTTCATGTGGGTGAACTGCTCGATCACCTGCGGCACCACCGCCACCAGCAGAATGCTGATGACCGCGATGGCGACCACGGTCAGGGTAATCGGGTAGACCATCGCCTGCGTCAGCTTGCTTTTCATCTTCTGGCGCTGCTCGTTGTACTCCGCCAGCTTCTCCAGCACGTCGCCCAGGTGGCCGGTTTTTTCGCCGGCCATCACCAGGGTGCAGTAGAGCTTGTCGAAGGTGCGCGGGAACTGGCTAAACGCGTCGAACAGCGTGTGGCCTTCCACTACTTTCTCGCGGATCTCCACCACCATCGCCGCCAGCTTTTTGTCCTCCGTCTGCTTCGAGATAGCCTTCAGGGCGCTTTCCAGCGGCAGCGCGGCGTTGACCAGCGTCGAAAGCTGGCGGGTAAACATCGACAGCACCGGCGTGGAGAGCTTTGCGCCGGTTTTCGCTTTACCGGACGCCGCCGCCTCACGGGTTTCGTTGATGCTGACGGGCATCAGCTTTTGCTCGCGAAGCCACTGGCGAACCTGCTTTTTCCCCTCGGCCTGCAGCGTGCCGCGCTGGGTTTTCCCCGCGCCGTCCGTTGCGGTCCAGGCGTAGAAGGCCATTACGCATCCCCCCCACGCTCGGCGGTGACGCGCATCACCTCTTCCAGCGAGGTCACGCCGCTAATCACCTTCAGCAGCCCGTTTTCACGCAGGCTGTAAGCCTGCTTAAAGAGCTGCGTCTCGATAGACATTTCGTCCTTATCTTCATGAATGGCGCGGCGCATGGTGCTGTCCACCACCAGGAACTCATGAATACCGGCCCGGCCCTGATAGCCGCTCTGGCGGCAGTGTTCACAGCCCACCGCGCGGTAGATTGCTTTTGGCGGCGCGTCCATAAAGCTGAACAGCGCTTTTTCATTGGCATCCAGCGGACTGGTGGTCCGGCAGTGCGTACACAGCCGACGCACCAGACGCTGGGCAATGACACCGAGCAACGATGAACCGATTAAAAAGGATTCCAGCCCCATATCCCGCAGGCGAGTTATCGCCCCTGCGGCGCTGTTGGTGTGCAGCGTAGACATGACCAGGTGACCGGTAAGCGACGCCTGCACCGCAATTTGCGCGGTCTCACCGTCACGAATTTCCCCGATCATCACCACGTCCGGGTCCTGACGCAGAATGGCGCGCAGCCCGCGGGCAAAGGTCATGTCCACGCGCGGGTTAACCTGCGTCTGCCCCACCCCTTCCAGCTCGTATTCAATCGGGTCTTCAACGGTCAGAATGTTGCGTTCGTGACCGTTCAGCGCCGAAAGAATGGCGTACAGGGTGGTACTTTTACCGGAGCCTGTCGGCCCGGTGACCAGGATAATGCCGTGCGGACGGTCAATCAGCCCTTTCAGCTTCTCCAGCTCTTCATCAATCAGGCCCAGCTTGTTGATGTCAGGCTTAAGATTGCTTTTATCGAGCAGACGCATCACCACGCGCTCGCCGTACTGGGACGGAATGGTCGAGACGCGCACGTCGATCGCCTTGCGACCAATGCGCAGGGAGATACGGCCATCCTGCGGCAGGCGCTTCTCGGCGATGTCGAGTTTTGACATGACCTTGATGCGCGATACCAGCAGCGGCGCGAGCTTGCGCGCAGGCTGCAGCACCGGGCGCAGCACGCCGTCAACGCGGAAGCGAATGCTCAGCGTGCGCTCGAAGGTTTCGATATGAATATCCGACGCGCCGTCCTTCACCGCCTCGCCGAGAATGGCGTTGATCAGGCGGATTACCGGCGAGTTTTCGTCGTTATCGAGCAGATCTTCGTTATCCGGGATCTCCTCGGTTAACGCCATCAGGTCGATATCGGCGTCCATATCGTCCACCAGCTGCTGCGAGACGCCGCTGCTCTGCTGCCAGATTTTGGCCAGCATCTCGTCAAACGCTTCCGGCGTGAGGGTGACCGGGACGAACGCGCGTCCCAGCACCCGGCGCACTTCCAGCAGTGCAAATGCCGGGGTGTCATCACGGATATAGACGTCATTGTTATAAAATAAAACGCCGTTATCTTTTGCGTAGCTGCTGCTACACAGTGTTTTACTCAGTTCGTCCACGTTGCCCCTCCGCCTTACTCTTTAAACGGATTGCGTGTCGCGCTGGTTTTCACCGGTGCGGCATGGGTGGCCGTCTTAGTGTCGGCAGACGGAAACGCGGGCAGAATGGCGTTATCCGCTGGCTCAATAATGCCGAGCTTTTTCTCCTCCACGCGCTGCATCTGGCGAACGCGGATCTGGTCATATTTCTCTTTCGACGCGGCACTGTAGTTGTCGTCGTCACGCAGGACGGTGGTATGGATAAACACCATCAGGTTGCGTTTCGACGTGTCCTGCGAGGTGTAGCGGAACAGCTGGCCCACCAGCGGGATATCGCCGAGCAGCGGCACTTTGGAAACCGACTGCTTGGTGACGTTTTCCATCAGGCCGCCGAGCACCACCGTCTGGCCACTGTGGACCATCACTTCGTTATTAATGGTGCGAGTGTTGAAGGTCGGGCCGAGGCTGGCGTCTTCCGTCGCGCTGTTGTCTACGCTGGAGACTTCCTGCTCAATCTTCAGGTGGATCATGTCACCGTCGTTAATCTGCGGCACAATTTTCAGCTTGGTACCGACGGTCTTACGCTCAACGGAATTGAAGACGTTGTCGCCGCTGGTGGTCTGCGAACCGGCAAGGACCGGCACGTCCTGGCCCACGTTAAACGACGCTTCTTTGTTATCCAGCGTGACTACGCTCGGCGTGGAGAGAATGTCGTTTTTACCGTCGGTGGAGAGCGCGGTCATCAGGGCGCCGAAGTCGCCGTTGAAGAAACCGGTCGCCAGGCCGGTAAAGCTTGCCCCCTTCATGGTGCCGTTTTTAATCTGGCTGATAGGCAGGCCGGTTGAGCCGAACTGCACGCCGCCGTGCTTGCTGGTCCACTGCACGCCGAGATCCAGGCCGTTACCGTCCTGCACTTCAGCAATGATCGCTTCCACCAGCACCTGCGGACGGCGGATGTCGAGCTTGTCGATCACTTTCTCAAGCGAGTTCATCACGTTAGGCTGCGCGGTGATCACCAGCGAGTTGGTTGATTCGTCGGCGGTAATATTCAGATCCGTCGAGGCGCTCGCGGTTTTCGCTTTTGCGACACCCGGCTTGTCCTTCAGCTGTTCGCCAATCCCGGTCAGCACCGGCACCACCTTCGTGGCGCTGGCATATTTGAGGTAGAAGACGCGGGTATTCCCCTCGTTGTTCTGCTCGCGATCCAGCTGATGGATCAGAGAGCGGGTACGCATGCGCGCATCTTCCGAACCGCTGATCACCAGGCTGTTGGTCTCGTCATCCGCTACCACCTTGGTGGCGAGCTGCGGCGCGTTCTGCCCCTTCTGCTCTTCGTTGTTGAGGTTGTTCAACATGTCGGAGAGCTCTTTGGCGGACGCAAAGCGCAGCGGCACGATTTCGCGACGCTGAATGCCGTCTCTGTCGACGCGCTGCACCAGATCCACCAGGCGATTCACCACCGAGGCTTTCCCGGTTAACAGCAGGACGTTCGACGGCTCAAAATGCACCACGTTACCGATACCGGTGGCATCGTTCAGCTGGCGCAGCAGCGGCGCCAGCTCACGCACCGGCACGTTTTCCATGCGCACGACGCGGGTGATGATCTCATCGCCTTTGCCCGGATTTTTGCTGTCTGCCAGCGGGGCCCCGGCGGTGCGGGCTACGCTTGAGCGCACCACTTTGACCATGCCGTTGTCCATCGGGATCACCGACAGACCGTACAGGTCCAGCACGCTCAGGAAGAACTGGTAATACTCATCTTCCGTCAGCACGTTATAGGTTCTGACCGACACCGTACCCTGAACGGACGGGTCGACGAGAATGGTTTTGTTAAGATTGCGGCCTACCGTATCGATAAACTCGCGGATATCGGTATTTTTAAAGCTCGCGCTAAAGTTGGCTGCAAGCAGCGAACTGGAATATAACGACAATGCGGTCAGCGCCACGCACGCCCAAGGAAATTTCTTCATGTCTGTACACTTGTTAGTTGTTTAGAACATTAACCCGAATATTTTCAAGGTGAGCGTGACGTCTGACGACGACCTCCGCTTCTTTCATTTTCGACCAGTTGGCAATAATACTTTTTGCCTTTGCTTCATCGGTCATATCGACAGAGTTGACTTTCACAGCCACGTCGCCTTTTTCCAGCCCGGAATGGCTGAAGAACGCTGAGGCATTCCTTGGATTGATGTTGTAGCCTTCCAGTTGGCCTTTTTCGATTACCGGTTTTAACACCAGATAATCATCCAGATGCACGCTTTCCGCGCCTGCATCTTTCGTCGATTTGGTTACCGGGCCGCTATCAACGCCGCCCTTAAAATAGTCAGGCTTATTTAACGCCAGTACCTGCGTAGCACCTTCGTAATTAACCACCACATTGTCTTTGTTAATTTCCTGAATAAAAGCATCGTTAAAACCGGTCAGCGGCTCGCCTTCACGATAGCTGCGCTGGCCTGCCGGGGTTTTAATCACCGCAAAGGAGAGCCAGGCATCGTCACTGCTGACAATTCCTTCAATTTCCGCTGCCAGCGGGGCTTTCGCGGCAGCCGGTAAGTTATCCTGACGCACCGCAGCCGTGAACAGAGTAAATGTCTTTTCTTCACGACGATTTTTCAGCGGCTGTTCATCAGACTTAGCCAACTTATTCGTAACTTTTTTATAATCTTTAAACGTCAGATAGCCTTGCTGGCCGCAAAAAATTAACAGCACAAACATAATACAAGGCGTTATCCACCGTGACAGAAATGAGAACCTCATTTTTCATCTGGCCTTTAGCAAAGCGGAAATAAGCAGCGTCGGGCTGCGCCAATATGTGCGAAAAATAGTAATTAACTGCCGTAAATACGACCATCGACTTCGCCATTAACTTTAATAAAAAAAACTATTGACCAAATAAAATCGGGATGTTAGGTCATTGCAACTGGATATTTTTACCCTGTGCGCAAATTGACCACCCTGTGGCGTTGCTTTACTTTCTCGACCTGTTGCTATTCCTAATCAGAGACGGTAAGTCGTTATGTATCAGAGCCACTTTAAATTTAAACAACCGCCATTCAGAACAATCATGGGTTTCTCCGGCGATTTTCTGGTGCCTTATCATCAGGACGTATTCAACCTGCTGAAAGAGAAAAGCCAGGTGGCGGGAATTATCGGGCTCTTTTGCAACGACGCACCGCTGCTGGGCCACTTCAGCGATGCGCTGAAGGCCAGCCTTCCTGGCGCCATTGCCATCAACGCGTTTCCTAAGCTGAGTGCCAGTAGCCTGCTGTACAAGCTCAACCCAGGAACGAAAGAGAGCAAGAGCCGCATTCAGGCGGTGGATGCCGTGCTGCATCAATGGCAGGGCGGAAAAAACCGCAGCAAAACCCTGGTCATCCGTCACGCGGAAGCGATGAAGGAGACCTGCCGTGAGGTGCTGGGAATGTTGCTTACGCGTGCTCAGGAGCTGGAGTTCCGTCTGTCCATCGTGCTGATGGGCAGCGCGGAGCAGGAAGCCGCCCTCTTACACCCATCTGAACTTCGCGAATATGCCCATACCCGTCATACATTGCGTCCCCTGACCTGCCGGGAATTTCTCAGCTATGTGCAGGCGCAGTGTGAAGAACACGGGTGCGAGAATTCGCCGCTAACCCCGGCGCGCGTGCGCAAGATGCACGCGCTGACCAAAGGCAACATCAGCAAACTGAATGAACTGGCGCACCTGTCAATGCTCGCGGCCTGGACCGAACGTGCAGCGCAGGTCAGCCCGCGTCATTTACGCCTGGCGGCAGGCGAGATCCTCCCGGCAAAAAAACACGGTAAGCGCCTGGCGACCGTGGGATTGTTCGCCTCGGTTCTGTTCGCCGCCTGCGGATGGTATTTAACCGCCTCAATCAATGCAAAACTGCCGATTCAGCTTCCCGTACCGGCGAGCTGGAAACAGCAGAAGTCAAAAGCCGACGCGCCTGTCGTGCCGGTTATCGACAATGAAGTGGTTAATCAGCCGGATGCGATGCACCAGCTGTACCTGATGTGGGGGTATGACGCCTCCGCGGATGATGCGCTGTGTCAGAACGCCGGGAAGGTCAATCTGATGTGTAAACAGGGCAACGCGTCACCGGATACGCTGGCACAGGAGGGTTATCCGTGGGTCAGTGAACTCAAAACCGGTAACCACCTTAACTACGCTGTTGTCGCCCGCGTAGGCGATGACTCGATGGATCTGCTGATGAATAACCGCACCTGGCAGGTGAGCCGCAGCTGGTTTAACCAGCATGCCACCGGTAACTTTACCCAGCTGCATCGCCTGACGCCGGAAGGCAAAGATGCCATCAGCGCCGCCAGCGATGCGAAAGACATGGGCTGGCTGGATCAGGCGCTGAGTCTGGCTCTTGGCCAGCCTGAAACCCATGCTCAGACCTGGACGGCTGAGATGATGAAACGCACCCGCGAGTTCCAGCAAAAAATGCATCTGCATGTGGATGGCATTCCTGGGGAAGATACGCTGATGCAGTTAATGCGTGAAACCCATACCACGCCGAGCGTGTTGATTCAGGCCACGCATGCCACACCGGACGCCAACACGCAGGAGAAGCATTCCTAATGTCTACCATCTGTCTTGCGGCTCAGCGCAGCTACACCACCGGAGAGGCGGTCTGGTTTTCGTACCGCCTCCCCAGCCTGAGAAAAATTTGCGGTCATACCTTTTTATGGGTATTGGGTTTGTGCGCCCTGGTCATGGCAGGGCTGTACGCGCATATTTACTGGAATTTGCGCCACCCGGCCCCTGAACCGGTAAAAGCGAGCGTCGCTAAACCGGAAACGCAGCTTTCCGATATGCATTATGTGTACGTGAGTAAACCGTTCCCGCATCCGCATCCTAAACCGGCGCCGGTACGGGAAGAGATGCCGCCCATGCAGGATCTGCCGATAAGCACAGATGATGCTGACTGGCAGCAGGCCCCTGACAGCACCGTGCCGCAGGATGCCGGGCACGATACCTCGCGCGATACCCTGCCGGGAACCGAGGCGCACGAAAACACCACCGCGTCGTCGGGAAGTGAAGATGCTTCGTTAGCCGAATTGTTTAAGCAGGCGTTAAAAGAACAAGAGCAGGATTATTCTCAAGGCAAAATTCCCGCGCCGCCGGTTGACGAAACGCAGGATCAATCGCAAAGCAGTTTGTTGCATAACGATAACGTCCAGTCTCCTTTGAGTAAAAAAGGAGACCGGCTGGAGTAGTTAATATTTTTCAGGCAGCGTGGTGAGGTTAAGCAGACGACCTTTCTCCACCACAATATATTGACCTTTTTTCAGGTCGGAGAGGATTTTAATAATGGTACTGCGGGCCAGGTTGGTATATTCCTGAATATAGTCATAGATATTAATATCGCGCTGTTGGTGAACAATCAGCTCATTAATTTCGTAGAGGAATTCGCGGACCACAGAATAGGCGCTACGGGCGACCAGAACATCATCGCGTTTGCTCAGCAGGCAGATGTACCAGGAGAGCACTTTGGTCAATTCAGGCCACAGATTTTTCTCGGTCATAAGCTGCGCGAAGGCCTCTTTTTTGATGCTGCGTACCACGGTGTTTGCGCGGACCAGGCCGTACATATGGGCTGACTGATAGAAAATAGCGGAGAGGCCAAACACGCACTGTCCGGTGACGGTAAACATGCAGAGTTCGTCTGATTCACGACGGAATTCGACTTCGCCGCTGACGATAATATGAATATACTGAGAGTCAGCCGTGGAAATTTTCTGCCATTTCTTTAAGGTTTTCTCTTCAAAACCTTCAGTGGCAGAAATAATGGCTTCCATTTCAGGTTGTGGACGTAATTTTTTACCGTAAATGCTTAACATTGTTATACCCATTTAAGATTAGATTTATTAGACATAGCATGGCCGCGGTATTAAAACCGAAAAACCAACAATCTTTTCCTGATGAAAGGCTCAAGGAGAAAATAAGAATGCCTGCCGCCAGCAATATTTTTTTATTTACTTAGCAAGCTATGTGTCTATCTTAAATCCGGATAATTTTAAGTCAATTTACTAAAAATGAATTGAGTTTGTACTTAAGATTAATCTCAAGCACAAATAAGGGGAAAACGCGCATTCGGGCGCAAACCGAAGGTTTACCGTTGCCCGTATTTCTCTAAAAGGGCTTCTGCAATGGCCATCGTTTCCACATCCGCGACGCCGTTCCATACCTGCGGGCGATAGTGCATCTGGAAGGCGGTGATAACGCGTTGCTGCTGCTGATCCGTGGCGTTGTCCGGCACCTCATAGCCATAGCGCATCAGCAGGTCGAGCAGGGCTGCACGATCTACCTCCTGATAGCGCGGACGACCATTGATATAGAAGTTCACGCGCCCGGCATCGGGCCAGGCCCCAATCCCCTGCTTCGCCAGCGCCTGCCAGGGAAACAGCGGGCCGGGATCGTCCTTACGCTGGGGCGCGATATCAGCATGCGCCACCACGTTCTGCGGTTTAATGTCGTACCGGGCGATAATGTCTTTCGCAAGCGGGATAAGCGCCGCGATTTGCGCAGGCTCAAACGGCGCGAAAACTTTCACACCGTCGCGCTTCTGCCAGCCGCGGTTCTCCAGCTCAATGCCGACAGACGTGTCGTTGATGCGGTTGGTGCCGCGCCAGAAGCTGATGCCCGCATGCCAGGCCAGCTCGCTCTCCGGCACCAGCTGCCAGATGCGCGGCTTCCCGTCCGGCGTCGGCGGTTTTGCGGGGATGAGATAGTGGGAGCTGACGTTTTTGTCCGTCAGCGTGGCCAGCGAGGTGTCGAAGTCGTCGGCGGTGTAGTGGATCACCAGCACCTTTATGCGCGGGTAGGCCGCCTGCGCCTGATGGCGGGTATCCAGCTCGTAGGCACCTTTATCAACAATGCCTTTTTCCTGGACGCATCCTGCCAGCAACATCGCCAGCAGGAGCGTTGAAAGCGAGCGCTTCATCGACGGGTTTTCACCGCCGTGCCGCTTACGCTCACCATCAACATGCTCGAATCTTTGCCGACGGTTTCATAATCAATATCGATTCCTACAACGGCATCTGCACCCAGCGCTTTGGCCTGCTCGCCCAGCTCCTTAAACGCAATTTCGCGCGCTTTACGCAGCTCTTTTTCGTACGCGCCAGAGCGTCCACCGACGATGTCACGAATCCCGGCAAAGAAATCCCGGAAAATGTTCGCGCCCAGAATCGCTTCGCCGGTGACCACGCCGCAATACTCGGTAATGGTCTGTCCTTCCAGGGTTGGCGTTGTTGAAAACTGCATACTTTCTCTCCTTCTTTAGCGTTCAATGCGTTAGCAACAGCATTATCGGTTCGTTACGCTATGATTGAAAGGATAGTTAATAAATAAGGAAATCAACATGCGCTACTCTGCTTTAACACTTTTAGTGCCCTGTGCGCTGGTGCTCAGCGCCTGTACTACCACGGTCACGCCAGCCTTTAAGGATATAGGTACCCGCAGCGGCCCCTGCATAGACGGCGGCCCGGATACCGTGGCGCAACAGTTCTATGATTACCGCATTCAGCATCGCGGAAATGATCTCACCGCCCTGCGCCCGTACCTGAGCGATAATCTTGCAAAACTGCTTAACGACGCCACCCGCGATCCACAGCATAACGCCCTGCTGAAATCCGATCCGTTCTCCAGCCGCACCACGCTGCCGGACAGCGCCGAGGTGGCCAGCGCGTCAACCATCCCGAACACCGATGCGCGGAACATTCCGCTGCGCGTGAAGCTGACCCAGGGAACCCAAACCTGGCAGGACGAAGTGCTGATGATCCGTGAAGGCCAGTGCTGGGCGGTGGACGATGTGCGCTATATCGGCGGCAGCGTTCATGCCCCGGCCGGCACGCTGCGCCAGTCAATTGAGAACCGCTAGATCATTAGTGATAAAAATGTTACCCCCGTAAAATGTCCGGCATTTCACGCGGAATGCCGACATTTATACTCGCCGACCTTGCCGTTCGCTATTTTGTGCTATGTTTAAGAGGAAATACGGGTTATATTTAACTTTTAACGCAGAAATATTGCATAACTATTCTGTCAACGGTACTATCTGCGGCCTCAATTGCTATAGATTGCCTGGATGAGTAAAGACTGCCCCGATGAGTATTAAACTAAACGGCATTAACTGCTTCTACGGCGCACACCAGGCGCTGTTTGACATCACGCTGAACTGCCCGGAAGGCGAAACGCTGGTTTTGCTTGGCCCAAGCGGTGCAGGCAAAAGCTCCCTTCTGCGCGTCCTTAATCTGCTTGAAATGCCCCGTTCCGGTACGCTGGCTATCGCCGGTAACCATTTTGATTTCGCGAAAACCCCGTCAGATAAAGCTATACGCGAACTGCGTCAAAACGTCGGCATGGTCTTCCAGCAATACAATCTCTGGCCGCACCTGACGGTGCTGCAAAACCTGATTGAAGCCCCGTGCCGCGTGCTGGGGTTAAGCAAAGATCAGGCCATCGCGCGTGCTGAAAAGCTGCTGGAGCGTCTGCGCCTTAAGCCCTACAGCGACCGCTATCCGCTGCACCTCTCTGGGGGTCAGCAGCAGCGCGTGGCGATTGCCCGCGCGCTGATGATGGAGCCCGCGGTACTGCTGTTTGATGAGCCGACCGCGGCGCTGGACCCGGAAATCACCGCCCAGATCGTCAGCATCATTCGCGAGCTGGCGGAAACCAATATTACGCAGGTCATTGTTACCCACGAAGTGGAAGTGGCGCGTAAAACCGCCAGCCGTGTGGTCTACATGGAAAACGGGTATATCGTTGAGCAAGGTGACGCGAGCTGCTTCGCGAACCCGCAAACCGATGCCTTCAAAAACTATTTATCTCATTGATTGTGTCAGGGGAAATATAATGAAAAAAGTATTACTTGCCGTGCTGCTTGCTGGCGTTACCCTTTCCGCTACCGCAGCCCAGACCATTCGTTTCGCCACGGAAGCCTCCTACCCTCCGTTTGAGTCCATCGATGCGAACAACAAAATTGTTGGCTTCGACGTAGACCTGGCAAACGCCCTGTGTAAAGAGATCGACGCAACCTGTACCTTCAGCAATCAGGCGTTCGACAGCCTGATCCCAAGCCTGAAGTTCCGCCGTATTGACGCCGTCATGGCCGGTATGGACATCACTCCTGAGCGTGAAAAGCAGGTGCTGTTCACCACCCCTTACTACGACAACTCCGCCCTGTTTATTGGTCAGAAAGGTAAATTCACCTCTGTCGATCAGCTGAAAGGTAAGAAAGTCGGCGTGCAGAACGGCACCACGCACCAGAAGTTCATCATGGATAAACATCCGGAAATCACCACCGTTCCGTACGACAGCTACCAGAACGCGAAGCTGGATCTGCAGAATGGCCGTATCGACGGCGTATTTGGTGATACCGCTGTCGTGACCGAGTGGCTGAAAGCCAACGACAAACTGGCGCCAGTGGGCGACAAAGTGACCGATAAAGATTACTTCGGTACCGGTCTGGGGATTGCCGTTCGTCAGGGCAACACCGAGCTGCAGCAGAAATTCAACGCTGCGCTGGAAAAAGTGAAGAAAGACGGCACCTACGAAACCATCTACAAAAAATGGTTCCAGAAGTAATTCCTGATGAATGAAATTTTTCCTTTAGCAAGCGCCGCCGGGATGACCGTCGGCCTTGCCGTTTGCGCACTGATTATCGGCCTGGTGCTGGCGATGTTCTTTGCGGTGTGGGAATCAGCAAAATGGTTCCCCGTCGCCTGGGCGGGCTCCGCGCTGGTCACCGTACTGCGTGGGCTACCGGAAATTCTGGTGGTCCTGTTCATCTATTTCGGCTCCTCACAGCTGCTGCTCACGCTGTCGGACGGCTTCACCCTCAATCTTGGCTTTGCGCAGATACCGGTGCAGATGCAGATTGACAACTTTGACGTCAGCCCGTTCCTCTGCGGCGTGATTGCCCTCTCCCTGCTCTACTCCGCGTACGCGTCGCAAACCCTGCGCGGTGCGCTGAAAGCGGTACCTCAGGGGCAGTGGGAATCCGGTCAGGCGCTGGGCATGTCGAAAGCAGCGATCTTCTTCCGTCTGGTGATGCCGCAGATGTGGCGCCACGCCCTGCCGGGCCTGGGTAACCAGTGGCTGGTATTGCTGAAAGATACCGCGCTGGTGAGCCTGATCAGCGTGAACGATTTGATGCTGCAAACCAAAAGCATCGCCACCCGTACTCAGGAGCCATTTACCTGGTACATCGTGGCGGCGGCTATCTACCTGGTAATCACGCTGCTCAGTCAGTACATCCTCAAGCGTATTGACCTGCGTGCGACGCGCTTTGAACGGAGACCAGGCTGATGCTTGAATATTTCCCGGAGTTGATGAAAGGGCTGCACATCAGCCTGACGCTGACCGTGGCGTCCATTATCGTGGCGCTGATCCTGGCGCTCATCTTCACCATCATCCTGACGCTGAAAACGCCGGTGATGGTGTGGATTGTGCGCGGGTACATCACCCTGTTTACCGGTACGCCGCTGCTGGTGCAGATCTTCCTGATATACTACGGTCCGGGCCAGTTCCCGTCACTGCAGGCGTATCCGGTTATCTGGCACCTGCTCTCTGAGCCGTGGCTCTGCGCTCTGATTGCCCTTTCGCTGAACAGCGCGGCCTATACCACCCAGCTGTTTTACGGGGCGATCCGTGCCATCCCGGAAGGACAATGGCAGTCCTGCGGGGCGCTGGGCATGAGCAAAAAAGACACGCTGGCGATCCTGCTGCCGTACGCCTTCAAGCGCGCTCTCTCCTCTTACTCCAACGAAGTGGTGCTGGTGTTTAAGAGTACTTCTCTGGCCTACACCATCACCCTGATGGAAGTGATGGGTCACGGGCAGCTGCTGTACGGGCGCACCTATGACGTGATGGTGTTCGGTGCAGCCGGCGTGGTCTATCTGGTGGTGAACGGTCTGCTGACGCTGATGATGCGACTGATTGAGCGTAAAGCGTTAGCGTTTGAGCGCAGAAATTAACCACGCGAGTGCATAAAACGTAATTACCAGAGCGGATAACCCGATGGCTTATCCGCTTTTTTTTATACCAGACACAATATTTAATCATATTTATTGCATATAAATTCATTAACTGGCATTGTACATCCATGCCGCAGACACGGCGCATAATGACAAGATAGACAGACGGGAGCATTACAATGAAAAAGTTAGTTCTGGCCGCACTACTCGCCACCTTCGCCGCTGGCGCATCCGCTGCTGATAAAATCAATTTTGGCGTTTCGGCCACCTATCCGCCGTTTGAATCGCTGGACGCCAGCAATCAGATCGTCGGTTTCGATATCGACCTGGCGAAAGCCCTGTGCAAGCAGATGCAGGCCGACTGCACCTTTACCAACCATGCCTTCGACAGCCTGATCCCGTCGCTGAAATTCAAGAAATATGATGCGGTGATCTCCGGGATGGACATCACGCCGGAGCGCAGCAAGCAGGTCGCGTTCACCGACCCGTACTACGCCAACTCGGCGGTGGTGATTGCGAAGAAAGGGGCTTATAAGTCCTTTGACGAGCTGAAAGGCAAACGCATCGGGATGGAAAATGGCACCACGCACCAGAAATACCTGCAGGACAAACATCCTGAAGTGAAAACCGTGGCCTATGACAGCTACCAGAACGCGATTATCGACCTGAAAAATGGCCGTATCGACGGCGTCTTCGGCGACACCGCCGTGGTAAACGAATGGCTGAAAACCAACCCGCAGCTGGGTACGGCGACCGAGAAAGTGACCGACCCACAGTACTTTGGTACAGGCCTCGGCATCGCGGTACGCCCGGATAACAAAGCCCTGCTGGAAAAACTGAACGGCGCGCTGAAGGCGATTAAAGCAGACGGCACGTACCAGAAAATCAGCGAGCAGTGGTTCCCGCAGTAATCTCTTTTTGCCGGGTGGTCTGGCCTACGGGGGTGGTCTGTAGGCCGGGCAAGCGCAGCGCCACCCGGCAATTTCTCACAGCGGCACAAAGAACCTGAACCGCGCCCCGCTCACGGACTCCATCAGCCTGATCCCGCCGCCGTGCAGCTCCAGCATTCGCTTAACGATTAACAGCCCTAACCCGCCGCGGTTCTCCCGCGATGCCTGGGTATTCAGCGCCGAAGGCCGCTGGAACAGATCGTCGCGCAGCGAGGCATCCACACCCGTTCCGGAGTCTGCCACTTCGACCTGAAGCCGTTCATTCTCCTGCCAGACCGCCAGACGAATTTCCCCGCCAGTGGGCGTATGACGCATCGCGTTATCGAGCAGGTTGGTCACCACGCGCTCGATCATCGACACATCGGCATTGACCAGCGGCAAGGGGCCCGGCACGTCAATATGCAGATTCACCTCGCGCGTGCGGGCGGTAAGCTCAAACTTCTGCGCCACGTCGGAAATCAGCTCTCCCATCGCGAAACGCTCGCGCTGCGGCTTAATGCCGCCGTGCTCAAGGCGCGCCAGCTCGAAAAGCTGCTGGGAAAGATGTCGTACCTTTTGTCCCTGACGCAGCGCGGTGGCGAGATACTGCTGGTGCTCCTGCGGCGTCAGGGTGGCGGATTTGAGCGACAGGGTTTCAAGATAGCCCAGCAGCGAGGTCAGCGGCGTGCGAAGATCGTGCGAAATGTTGGCGATAAACTCCCGGCGCTGGCGATCGCTGTCGGCCAGCTGGTCCCACTGGCGGGTAATTTTCCGCGCCAGCTCGATGAAACTGTTGCGCAGGAGCGCCACTTCGTCATTGGCTGCGGCATCCGGCGACTGTGCTGCGAGCAACCTGATTGCGCTAATGCTGTCCTGCTCCAGGCCGGTGACCTCTTCCGTCAGGCGCTTAACCGGACGCGTTACCCAGTACCAGACCAGCAGACCCGCCAGCAGGCCAAACAGCGCGACCCACAGCAATGACCAGAGCACCGTGCTCCAGAGCGCCTTATGCCAGGCCATTTCCGCCAGCGCGTTCGACTCCTCGCCCTGCAAAATGATGTACAGGTAGCCCTTAAGCTCGCCGTCCTGCCGCAGCGGCGTGGCGCTGAACACTTTTTTATTTTGACTGCGCGGGTCGTCGCCCAGTACCGGTATGGCGGTACCGCTCAGGAAGATCTGAACCGGTGCCAGGTCGATTTTTTGCCGCTGAATATGGCCCGGCGGTGCGGCATCGGCCAGGATTTCGCCGTCCGGCGAGATAACGTACAGTTCAACGCTCGGGTTGAAGGTCATCAGCCGGTCGAACAGCGGCTTCAGCGCGGTGCGGTCAACCCTGCCCTGCGCGTCCAGAATCGGTTCCCGCTGGACGATCTGCTGCGCCAGGCCGCCCGACAACCGCTGCACCATCGCGTTGCCGTACTGCATACTGCTGTAGAGCTGTACCGCGCAGGCGACGGTAGCGCAGAGCATCATCAGCAGGACAAACAGCAGCGTCAGGCGCTGGCTCAGGCTAAAGCGGCGCATCATGGTTTGGCTCCGCAAATTTGTAACCCTTGCCCCAGACGGTGCGAATTATCTCCGGCTCGGCGGCGTCCTTCTCAATCTTGATGCGCAGGCGGTTGATATGGGTGTTGACGGTGTGCTCGTAGCCTTCGTGCTGATAGCCCCACACCTGCTCCAGCAGCGCCAGACGGGAAAACACCTCGCCGGGATGGCGGGCGAAGAAGTACAGCAGTTCGAATTCGCGCGGGGTGAGATCCACCACCTGGCCGTGAAGCAGCACGCTGCGCGCCAGGGGATCGATGGTCAGTCCGTGCGCCTGAATTTGCCCGTCAGCCTGCGCCTGCCCCATCGCCTGCTGGCGGCGGAACAGCGCTTTGATGCGGGCAATCAGTTCCTGCACTGAAAAGGGTTTTGCCAGATAATCATCGGCGCCGGTTTCCAGCCCGGTGATGCGGTCGGTTTCGCTGCTGCGGGCGCTGATGATGATCACCGGCAGGTAGCGGGTCATCTGGCGGATGCGGCGGCAGATCTCCAGGCCGTCAACGTTGGGCAGCATCAGGTCGAGGATCACCGCATCCCACGGCTGTTTTTCAAGGCGCTGCAGGGCGTTGCCCCCGTCGGACTCGTGGGTGATGGCGTAGCCTTCGTCTTCTAAGTTGAGCCGCAGAAGCGCCGCGATATCGTGGTCGTCTTCCACCAGCAGGATCTGCTTCATGGGTAAGCCTTTATTCATCTCTTATGACGTAAGCTTACCTGATTTTATGGGCGGGCAGAGTTCACATTTTGTTTAAGATTTCACGAGCAACGTCAGGACTTCATAATGCGCGGTATGCGGGAACATATCGAAAAGCTGAACGCGTTCAACGCAATAGCCCGGCAGTTGAGCGATGTCTCTCGCCATGGTCTGCGCGTTGCAGCTGGAATAGATGATGCATTCCGGCGCCATCTGGCTCAGGTAGTCGCACAGCGCATTCCCGATGCCGCGGCGCGGCGGGTTAACCAGCACCAGTTCCGGCACGTTGCCCTGACCGGTCGCGAACTGCGTGGAGTCCAGCGCCTGAAAGTGCAGATTGGTTAACCCTAACTCGGCGGCGGACTGCTTTGCGCAGGCAATCGCTTCGGCGGAGATCTCAATGCCGGTGAGCTGCATCTCCGGCGTGGCGCAGTGCAGGCCAAACCCGCCCACGCCGCAGAACAGATCCCACATGTGGTCAACGTTCAACGCACGCACCCAGTCGCGGGCGGTGGCGTACAGGCTGCTTGCCACGGTCGGGTTGGTCTGGAAGAAGCTTTGCGGGCGGATCCACAGCGGCACGCCGTTGAAGCGCTCCGCCAGCGCGTGCTGGTCGGTGAAGAAAATCTCTTTCTCCCCTTCCATGATCGCCATATGCACCGGCTGAATGTTTGCCGTAATGACCTTCAGCTGCGGAAGCTGCGCCTGCAGCCAAGGCAGGGCCGCGCGCAGCTGCTCAAGCTTAGTTTCAGAGCGCAGCACGAAGCGCAGCATCATGCCGCCGTCGATCTGGCTTTCGGTCAGCAGAAGGTATTTCAGCTCGCCGCGCTTGCGGGCCACGTTATAAGGCGTTAACCCTGCCCGGGCAATAAACGGCTTGAGTGCGGCAAAGACCGGTGCAAAGGAGTCGGGATACAGCGGGCAGTCGGTTAAGTCTTCCGGCGTGCCGTCGCGGTGCAGCATCCCCAGCAGCGGTTTTTCAACGCTGCCGCTGACCACCATTTTGGCTTTGTTGCGAAAGCCCTGCTCCGGGCCGCTGACGGGTGCGCACCACTCGCCCACCGCGTGCGCTGCCAGCAGCTGTTGCAGGTCGGCCATTTTGGCGGTGAGTTGTTGAGAAACCGGTTGTTCTATCCACTGACAGGAGCGGCAGCGTCCGGCGTCATAGAGTGCGCACTGCATATGAAAACCTTAAGGAAAACGAGGGCTGCGATTATACACATTATTGCAGTCGGAAGAACCGTCGACTGGACGCCGGAACGAAAAGCAGGCAGAGCACCAGCATATCCGGCAGTTTTTGCATGACCAGCGCATGGAAAATCTCACGTCGCGACTCACCCGGAATGCTGAACAGCTCAGGATAGCCATAGCCCAGCGAGGCGGCCCACAGATAGCTTGCGGCGGTCACCTGGGTGAGCAGATAGACCCAGCGCGCCCAGTTTCGCCCTTTGACCAGCGAAAACGCGCAGTAGATCTCGATAAACACCAGCACCAGGCTGCTTAAAAAGACCAGCGTCAGATTCCACGTCTGCACGCTGCGGTGAATGAATTCCCCGATGCCGCGCACGCCCAGCGTATTCAAAATCATCAGCACGTCCAGGCAGCGGATCATAATAATGGCGAGCGCCGCCACCTGAACCAGCGCAGGAACGTTAGGACGAGCGTGCGTAATACGTGATTTTTTTACTAATCCCAATGTTTTACTTCCCTGAAAAACAGTGCCGCGTCATGCGCGGCACATCACCGGAAATATTAAATCCTTCAGCCGCGTCTTGCACGCTGGATATCGCGCACGCGCTGTTTTTCCGCGCGCGCCATCAAATACCAGGCGATAAATCCGACAATTCCGACCACGCCGAGGATGATAGAGGCCAGAGCATTGATCTCCGGGTTCACCCCCATGCGCACGCTGGAGAAGACCAGCATCGGCAGCGTCGTCGCGCCCGGCCCTGAGACAAAGCTGGCAATAACCAGATCGTCGAGGGAGAGCGTGAACGCCAGCAGCCAGCCGGAGATCACCGCCGGCATAATCATTGGCAGGGTAATGATGAAAAAGACCTTTAGTGGCGTGGCGCCGAGATCCATCGCCGCCTCTTCAATGGAGCGGTCCAGCTCGCGCAGGCGCGAGGAGATCACCACCGCCACATACGCGGTACAGAAGGTGACGTGCGCCAGCCAGATGGTGAGCATGCCGCGATCCGCCGGCCAGCCGATGGCGTGCGCCAGGGCCACGAAAAGCAGCAGCAGCGACAGGCCGGTAATGACGTCCGGCATCACCAGCGGGGCAGTGATCATAAAGGCGAAACCGTTTGAGCCGCGAAAACGCCCGAAGCGCACCATCACCAGCGCGGCGATGGTGCCCAGAACGCAGGCCATCGTGGCCGCCAGCGCGGCAATGGTCAGACTCAGCCCCACCGCGCTCATCATCGCGTCGTCGTGGAACAGCTCGCTGTACCAGCGCGTCGACCAGCCCGCCCAGACCGTCACCAGTTTGGAACTGTTGAACGAGTAGATCACCAGCATCAGCATCGGCGCATACAGGAAGGTGAAGCCGATAACGAGGATCAGAATGCGCCACGGGGAGCGTACTACCGGTAAGTTGTTCATCCGCGATCTCCCATCTGTTTCTGCTGATGCTTATGGAACCACATGATCGGGACGATCAGCAGAAGGAGCATGATAATCGCCACCGCCGACGCCACCGGCCAGTCGCGGTTATTGAAGAACTCCTGCCACAGCACGCGGCCAATCATGATGCTGTCCGGCCCGCCGAGCAGTTCCGGGATCACAAACTCCCCGACCGCCGGAATAAACACCAGCATCGACCCGGCAATGATTCCGCCTTTGGTCAGCGGGACAATCACGCTGAAGAAGGTCTTCAGCGGACGCGCGCCGAGATCGAGCGAGGCTTCCACCAGCGAGTAGTCAATCCGCGTCAGGGCGGTGTAAATCGGCAGCACCATAAACGGCAGATAGGCATACACAATGCCGATATAGACCGCAAGGTTGGTGTGCAGGATGGTCAGCGGCTGATCGATGACCCCAAGCCACATCAGAAAATTATTCAGCACCCCGTTGTTTTTCAGGATCCCCATCCACGCGTAAACGCGTATCAGAAACGATGTCCACGACGGCAGGATCACCAGCAGCAGCAGGATGTTACGCGTTGAGGGCTTGCTGTGCGCCACGGCCCACGCCAGCGGGTAGCCCATCACCAGACAGCAGAGCGTCGAGATCGCCGCCACCTGCAGAGACTGCAGATAGGCTTCGAAATAGAGCGGATCCTCGGTGAGCTGGAGGAAGTTGCCCAGATTCAGCGTCAGCGTCAGCTGCCCGTCGGCCCACTCCCACAGATCGGTATATGGCGGGATCGCCCGCGCCATCTCCGCCAGGCTGATCTTAAAGACGATCAGGAACGGCAGCAGGAACAGCAGGATCAGCCACACGTAAGGCATGGCGATTACCAGCTTGCGCCCGTGGTTCATCTTAAGGCGCGTCAGCCAGTGGGCAAAGCCGCCCGGTTTTTTGACGCGGGCTGGAGGTTCAAGTGTGCTCATGATCGCTCCTTATACCGTCAGCACGACGCAGCTGTCCGCGTCCCAGCACAGGCGCACTTCGTCGCCCCAGGTCGGCTGCCCCTTGCGGTAGCGATGTTCGTTCTGTAGCTGCGCGCTGAGCATCTGTCCGCTTTTCAGGCGCACGTGGTAAATGGAGAGATCGCCCAGATAGGCAATGTGCACCACTTCCCCGACGGCAAAGTTATAGCCATCGGCAGGCGGATCGTCACAGAGCATGATCTTCTCCGGGCGCAGCGCCACGTAGACCGGCACGTTATCCACCACCGAGCTGTCAGGATCGACCTTAAGCGGATGCTGCAGCCCCGGTGATTCGATGACCAGACCATCCTCCTGACGATCCTTCAGCAGCCCTTCAAAAACGTTGACCGATCCGATGAACTCCGCGCTGTAGCGGGTGGTCGGATGCTCGTAAATCTCTTCCGGCTCGCCAATCTGCACGAACTTACCGCGGTTCATGATCGCGATACGCCCGGCCATGGTCATGGCCTCTTCCTGGTCATGGGTGACCATCACGCAGGTCACCCCCACGCGCTCGAGGATATCGACCACTTCGAGCTGCATACGGTCGCGCAGCTTTTTGTCCAGCGCGCCCATCGGCTCGTCGAGCAGCAGCAGTTTCGGGCGTTTCGCCAGGCTTCTCGCCAGCGCCACGCGCTGACGCTGACCGCCGGAAAGCTGGTGCGGCTTACGCTTCGCGAACTCCTGCATATGCACCAGGCTCAGCATTTCGGCCACGCGCGCGGTGATTTCGGCTTTCGGCAGCTTGTCCTGCTTCAGGCCAAAGGCGATGTTTTGCTCCACCGTCATGTGCGGAAACAGCGCGTAGGACTGGAACATCATGTTAATCGGGCGCTGATACGGCGGCACGCTGGAGAGATCCACGCCATCGAGCATAATTTGCCCGGCGGTAGGCTGTTCAAAACCGGCCAGCATACGCAGCAGGGTCGATTTACCGCAGCCCGATGCGCCCAGTAGCGCGAATATTTCGCCTTTATAGATAGTCAGGCTGACGTCGTCCACGGCATGCTGGCCATCGAAAGATTTGGTGAGGTTACGAATTTCAAGAAGCGGGGTCAGCGCTTTACGGACTTTCGCCTGCGGGCGGGGGATCGCGTCATTCACGGGGTGCTCTCCGGCATAGATCAATACTGGTGCAAACGCACCGTCTGGGTGCGCATCGCCGGGCGGCGCGAACGCTTGCCCGGCCTACGGGTTGTGTAGGCCCGGTAAGCGATAGCGCCACCGGGCAACATTACCAAACGCCGTTATTTACCGCTTTTCACCTTGGTCCACGCACGGGTACGCACGCGGTCAATTTTTGGATCCTGAACCTTCAGGGTGAACAGCTTGGCGAACACGTCCGCTGGCGGATAGATTGCCGGGTTACTGCGGATCGCTTCGCTCACCAGCGGCACGGAGGCCTTGTTACCGTTGGCGTAGTAAACGTGGTCGCTGATGTGGGCAATCACCTCAGGACGCATCAGGTAATTCAGGAACTGGTAGGCTTCCTCTTTGTTTTTCGCGTCAGCCGGCATGGCGAAGACGTCAAAGAAGGCCAGCGCCCCCTCTTTCGGAATGAAGTAGGAGACGTTCACGCCGTTTTTCGCCTCTTTCGCGCGGTTTGCCGCCTGCCATACGTCCCCTGCCCAGCCAATCGCGACGCAGATGTCGCCGTTCGCCAGGTCGTTAATGTACTGGGAAGAGTGGAAGTAACGAATGTTTGGACGCAGCTTCAGCAGCAGATCGGTCGCCGGGCCGGTGTAATCATCGGCTTTATTGCTGTTCGGGTCTTTGCCCAGGTAGTTCAGCACGGTTGCGAAAATCTCTTCCGGCGCATCGAGGAAGGAGACGCCGCAGCTTTTCAGCTTCTCGAGGTTTTCCGGCTTCAGCACCACGTCCCAGCTGTCCAGCTTCACGTCCGGGCCCAGCGCGGCTTTGACTTTATCGACGTTGTAGCCAATACCGGTGGTCGCCCACAGATACGGCATCGCGTATTTGTTCTCCGGGTCGTGTTTGGCCACCAGCTTCAGCACTTCCGGGTCGAGGTTTTTCCAGTTCGGTAATTTGCTCTTATCCAGCGGCTGGAAGACGCCGGCAGTAAGCTGACGCTCCAGGAAGCTCGCGGACGGTACCACGAGGTCGAAGCCGGTGCTGCCCGCCATCAGTTTGCCTTCCAGCACTTCGTTGGAATCGAACACGTCGTAGACCACTTTAATGCCGGTCTCTTTTTCAAAATTTGCCACCGTGTCCGGCGCAATATAGTCAGACCAGTTATAAACGTGTAGCGTTTTTTGTTCCGCAGCGAGCGTGCCGGCAGAGACGGCCATCAGAGCACCCGCAACCAGACCCGATAACCATTTTTTATTCAAGGCGATCATAGTGTTATTCCTTCTGAAAGCTCGTTAACAAACGAACTAAAACTGTGCAATCAGGATATATGCAAAAATCATGCATAGTTTGTCGCTCTGCTCAAAATAAAAAGAAACCTCTTTACCCGGCAGCTTCCGCTCGCTTTTTTAAGCATCGCAAGAATAACTGTAGCCCGTGTCCCCGGCTATAGCCCAGACGAAAAAACGCCTTTTATCAATTTTTTATGCAGGTTAAGTCTACGTGATAAGCCGAAATGGCCTCGAGGGAGGTGAAAAATTCTTTAAAGAAAGGTTAAAGGCAGCAGAAAAAATGGCCTTCTGCAGCCGCTATGGCAGCGACTGCGCAAAAGTCAGACAGGCTTAGTGAAGAAAATTGGGAGATGCATCATTATTCTCAGCATCGTCTTCCGCGCTATACAGCAGATGATGTGCATTGGCTTCCATCATAACCATGGAAATTTGCTCTTCGCTCAGGCGCATAAACCAGGCGAACTGCTTGAACGACAGCCCCGCCCCGGAGAATAAAGACTGGCAAACGACCAGTTTTGGCAGATTATCGTCCTGTATATCGAGAAATGCTTTCACCGTCAAAGAACTGGCGTTGATAGCCGAGAGATCGGAAGCCAGCGCCAGCAGTGCAGAAGGCTTCACTTCGGCCAGCGCGGAAAAAAGGATCACGTCGTTAATCAGATCGATTTTGGCATCGAAAATGCCGTCGAAATTCTGCATATGAGGCAGATGCAGCGCCTGGCAGGAATCACATTCGAAGAAGGTGATCCCAGCATCATCAAGCCATTGACGTAACGTATCCAGTGTAGGTACGACCTGTAAATCCATCGCTGTGCAGCCTCTTTAGTAAAAACTTCGCATAGGGTACTCAAAAAGCGCCCGGTAATCCATTTAACCGCCCGTTTTCAGACAGTAACCCGGCGTGGCATGACGCTCGATCCATGAGATCATTTTACCCGCAATATCGACCCCTGTGGTTTTTTCCACACCTTCCAGCCCCGGGGAGGCGTTCACCTCCATCACCAGCGGCCCGCGCGTCGCCCGAAGAAGGTCCACGCCCGCTACGTCCAGCCCCAGGGTTTGCGCCGCTTTCACGGCTATTTCCCGTTCGCGTTCGCTAATATCGGCTACCCGCGCGACGCCGCCGCGGTGAAGGTTAGAGCGGAAGTCGCCCTCTTTGGCCTGGCGCTCGATGGCTGCCACGACCTCGTTCCCCACCACGAAACAGCGAATGTCGCGCCCTTTCGCCTCTTCAATGTACTCCTGCACCAGAATGTGCGCATTCAGCCCGCGAAAGGCGTCGATCACGCTCTCCGCCGCCTGACGCGTTTCCGCTAACACCACGCCAATGCCCTGCGTGCCTTCCACCAGCTTGATCACCAGCGGCGGGCCGCCCACCATATCGATCAGATCGCTGGTGTCGTCCGGTGAATGGGCAATGCCCGTGACGGGAAGATCGATCCCCTGTCGGGCGAGCAGCTGCAGGGAGCGCAGCTTGTCGCGGGCGCGGGAAATGGCGACGGATTCGTTGAGCGGATAGCTGCCCAGCATCTCGAACTGGCGCAGCGCGGCCGTGCCGTAGTAGGTAATCTGGGAGCCGATGCGGGGGATCACCGCGTCAAAGTGCGGCAGCTTGCGGCCTTTGTAGTGAATCGACGAGGCGGCGGGGTCGATGTTCATATAGCAGGACATCGGGTCGAGGATCTCAACCTGATGCCCGCGTTTCGCCGCCGCTTCTCGCAGGCGCTTACATGAATAGAGCGTTCCGTCCCGGGACAATATGGCAATTTTCACCCTGCACCTCTCTGAAGACATGGAAAAAGCCTGCATATCATATACGCAGGCAGGCGCAGGAGGAATGGACTATCGCGTTGCCCAGCCCTGCTTGTGCAGATACTCAAGAATAAACGGGCGGTTTTCTTTGATGATGGTGCGGCGAATATGATCCGTCCAGGTGTCGCGACGGTTATTGCTGCCGCGCGTCATGTAGTAGTTCGCCAGCTCTTCGTCGTATTGATTCAGGACATCCTGATCGACCGGCTGGTAATGGTTTTCATGCACCAGCATCGCGGCAGGAATGCGCGGCTTGAGATCCGGGTTGTCCGCCGGCCAGCCGAGGCAGAGGCCAAACAGCGGCAGCACGTGTTTTGGCAGCTTCAGCAGGTCGGTCACGCTTTGAATGTTGTTACGCAGCCCGCCGATATAGACACCCCCTAACCCCAGCGATTCCGCGGCCGTAAAGGCGTTTTGCGCCATCAGCGCGGTATCCACCACGCCCAGCAGCAGCTGTTCGGCCAGCCCCAGCTCGGCCTCAGGGCAGATCTGCAGGTGGCGGTTAAAGTCGGCGCAGAACACCCAGAACTCGGCTGCCTGAGCCACATGCTTCTGCCCGCCGGTGAGCGTCACCAGCTGTTCACGCATGGCTTTATCGGTAATGCGGATAATCGAGCTGCACTGCAAAAAGCTGGAGCTGGAGGTGGCTCTTGCGCTGTCGATAATCGCATTACGCTGTGCCTCGGTAATCGGCTCATCGGTAAAGTGGCGAATGGAGCGGTGGGACTGGAGCAGGTCTATGGTTGGCGTCATCTTGTCTCTCTTTAGTCTTGCTTAATACGTATGGCAGCCAGTATAGGCAATGATGTGCGCGGTGTAATTGGCGAAACATAGCTCATAGATATTATAACGACAGGCGAAACCTTCTTTAATGACGGCGGGTTATGGGGCACTATACATGTCATTCGCCGTCAGGCTTGTTTTTTGAGGAGAGAGAAATGTTTGCAGTAATTTTTGGTCGTCCAGGGTGCCCTTACTGTGTGCGCGCGAAAGAGCTGGCTGAGAAACTGACCGAAGAGCGCGATGACTTCAACTTTCGCTATGTGGACATCCACGCGGAAGGCATCACCAAGGCCGACCTGGAAAAAACCGTCGGTAAGCCGGTTGAAACCGTGCCGCAGATCTTCCTCGATCAGAAACACATCGGCGGTTGCACCGACTTTGAGGCCTACGCCAAAGAGCATCTGGGCCTGTTTGCCGAGCAGTAATGAAGAGACGCCCTCACCCTGAGGGCGTTTTTATTTGCGGTGCCGTCGGTGCTGAACCAGGCTGCGCACAAACAGGTAGCACAGCGCGCCAAGCGCGCACCAGAATACGCCGCTCAGCAACCACGCCAGCTCCTGCCAGAAACTCCGCGTTGAAATATACATCAGGCGCATCATCAGCAGACACAGCGGTGCAGCGAGCATGGCGCCCAGCAGCGGCTTCACCACCTCCCCTTGACGGGAGAGAAAACTGGCGGCAGCCCCCGGCAACGTGAAGAAGAGCAACCCCAGCTCAGGATGCCCGGACGCCCTGAACGCGCCCTTTACATTAAATGCGAGCGACATGCACACGACCGTGAACAGCAAAAAACAGCTGATCACCCCCGCCCAGTTTCGTTTCATATTCAAACTATCCTCCTGACTTATCTCTATCAAATACACATTCGTCGGGTAGACGCCCAGTCAGATAAAGCAGTGCGGCAATCCATGCCAAAGTACGCACAGGGTGATGCGATAATCAGTAGCTGTCAGTAGCTAATGCGATTAAACTACACGCCAGCTAATGTTTTAGGGAATAAAGCAGGAAACAGGGAGCGTTAGCGCTTTTCCCTGATCCAGAAAACAGTAGCCCAAAAAGTCCTTTCATTCAACAACTTACTGGTAAACAAGAAGTTAGCCTCCGTGAATATAAACGTCGCAGACTTGTTAAATGGGAATTACATCCTGTTATTATTTGTGGTACTGGCGCTGGGTCTTTGCCTGGGTAAATTGCGTCTGGGTTCGGTTCAACTCGGTAATTCCATTGGCGTTTTAGTCGTCTCCTTATTATTAGGCCAGCAGCACTTCAGCATTAACACGGACGCGCTGAACTTAGGTTTTATGCTGTTTATTTTTTGCGTTGGCGTAGAAGCGGGACCTAACTTTTTTTCAATTTTCTTCCGCGACGGCAAAAATTATCTGATGCTGGCGCTGGTGATGGTCGGCAGCGCGCTGCTGATCGCGTTAGGACTGGGCAAACTGTTTGGCTGGGATATCGGGCTTACGGCCGGTATGCTGGCCGGCTCCATGACCTCCACCCCCGTGCTCGTGGGCGCCGGTGATACGCTGCGGCATTCCGGCATGGCGGGCGCGCAGCTCTCTACCGCCCTCGACCATCTGAGCCTGGGCTACGCCCTGACCTATCTGATTGGTCTGGTGAGCCTGATCGTTGGCGCACGCTACCTGCCAAAACTGCAGCACCAGGATCTGCAGACCAGCGCCCAGCAAATCGCCCGCGAGCGCGGTCTGGATACCGACTCCAAACGTAAAGTCTATCTCCCGGTTATCCGCGCCTACCGCGTCGGGCCGGAGCTGGTGGCATGGGCAGACGGCAAAAATCTTCGCGAACTGGGGATTTACCGCCAGACCGGCTGCTACATCGAACGTATCCGCCGCAACGGCATTCTGGCGAACCCGGACGGCGACGCGGTGCTGCAGATGGGCGACGACATCGCGCTGGTGGGTTACCCGGACGCCCACGCCCGTCTCGACCCGAGCTTCCGTAACGGCAAAGAGGTGTTCGACCGCGACCTGCTCGACATGCGCATCGTCACCGAAGAGATCGTGGTGAAAAACCATAACGCCGTGGGCCGCCGCCTGGCGCAGCTGAAGCTGACCGACCACGGCTGCTTCCTCAACCGGGTGATCCGCAGCCAGATTGAGATGCCCATCGACGATAACGTCGTGCTCAACAAAGGCGACGTGCTGCAGGTCAGCGGCGACGCGCGACGCGTAAAAACCGTTGCCGACCGCATCGGCTTTATCTCCATTCACAGCCAGGTCACCGACCTGCTGGCCTTCTGCGCCTTCTTCATCGTTGGCCTGATGATCGGGATGATTACCTTCCAGTTCAGCAACTTCAGCTTCGGCATCGGTAACGCTGCCGGTCTGCTGTTCGCCGGGATCATGCTGGGCTTCCTGCGAGCCAACCATCCGACCTTCGGCTACATTCCGCAGGGCGCGCTGAACATGGTGAAAGAGTTCGGTCTGATGGTGTTTATGGCGGGCGTCGGCCTGAGCGCAGGCAGCGGCATCGGCCACAGCCTGGGCGCCGTCGGCTGGCAGATGCTGGTTTCCGGCCTTATCGTCAGCCTGGTGCCGGTGGTGATCTGCTTCCTGTTCGGCGCCTACGTGCTGCGTATGAACCGCGCCCTGCTGTTCGGGGCAATGATGGGGGCGCGTACCTGTGCCCCGGCGATGGAAATCATCAGCGATACAGCGCGCAGCAACATCCCGGCGCTGGGGTATGCAGGCACCTATGCTATCGCTAACGTGCTGCTCACGCTGGCGGGTACGCTGATTATCATCATCTGGCCGGGACTCGGATAACTCCTAAGTTTGCGCGTAATGAAAAAATTTTTGTAACGCGCAGAACTTTTTTAGCAGGGGGCAGTCATAACTAGTGCCACTGCTTTTCTTTGATGTCCCCAATTTGTGGAGCCCATCAACCCCGCCGTTTTGGTTCAAGGTTGATGGGTTTTTTGTTGCCTGAAATTTATACCCATATTAATCAAGCATTTGGAGAACACATGTTCGCTTAGTGGCGGCAAAATGGCGGCAGAAGTGCATGCCTCTTCCTAGCCCCTACAACTACACAGAATGATCATTACAATTTCAATAGTTTCGCTTGCTCTGGATTTACACTTTCGACGTAGTTTTTGACACCTATTTTGTGTGGCTCGTAGTCACTCGCATAGAAATCAATGAGAAAGTCGCTCATCTTCTGTGAGGTGACTTTCATATTTCCTTTACTCAAATACAAATTGAATACTTTAATTAGGGATGATGGTGCCTGCGTTTTAATCATGTTGACTTGATAACCCGATTTATCCATCGCTAGTAAAATTTCGTCGTAAGTCGTCTGCAGTTGAACAATATCATTTGAGGATATGATCACATCATCCATGTACACACTAAGTTTCACATTGGGATGTTTGTTCAAGCGACGCAGTAGACTACCCAAATGACTCTTATCCAAACAAAAGGTCGCAAGCATAGGCGATTGGACAAAACCGAATGGAAGGACGTGCTTATGGGGAGTATCAGACAGGTTCTTCACAGTTGAAAATTTTGCAATTTCACGCGCTTGTGAATAGGTAAAGTAGGCTTTTAAATCACGGGTGATGCGGCTGCGGCTAGTTGACTGAAAAAAATGTTTAATGTCTATAACAGCAATAAAACTACTTTTAAGGTGCAATCTGGCTGCTTTAAGATGCCCGCCGGTTCTTAAATGATAAAAATAGAGTGGCGGAATCCACTTGTTTCTGATTGATTGAAGTATGCGTTCCCCAAGTTCACTTGTCCTGACACTTGGGACATAGACCCAAACCCCTGGCCTAATTTCAAATTTGTGTTCCCATCGTTGAACTTCTATTTCCATGATTTAAACAGTCGTAGTTGAAGGCCATGTTAAGAACGGTGTAAACCGTACCAACTAACACAACAAATGCAGTAGCACATTTGAGCATAGCGGTAACAAGTTCCACACGCGCCTTAACTAAGCCAAGTTCTTTGATTTCCATAACTTGTTACTCCGTAGAATCCTGACGTCTCTTAGCGCAAGCGCATGGCCTAACTAAATAACAAAACTTCGACAATTTGTAAGCCCAGTAAACCCAGTAAGCCCAGCAAATCGGCGTCCGGGATGCCCAGCATATCGGCATTCGGTACGCTAGTCGCAAAGCGACAAACTCCACTTCTACGGATACGGGATATAACCCCGCTAACGTCAGGTAAAAGTAATCTAACGCTAAATCAATCAGAAAGGTAGTCTTTCTATACCTTATTAAACAGAAAATTATAGAAATGACACCTGCCCGGATTCAGATGGATGAGGCGGTGCGGCGCTGATTTTTTGCGGACGGCAGACGGACCGCACAAAAGTCTCATGCGTCACGAACGTATGCCCGCACTCAATATTGGTACACTGGTTGTATCGTTCTTTGGTTTCACTGGAAACCTGAAAGCTACTGCGTGTATGCGCGGCCTGGCCGCACATCGGACAATTCATCATTTCGTTTAGCCCTCACTCTTAACCAGTTCGCAATAATGATACATCACTGTTCTCATTTTGGAACTAATCATTCAATTTCGAACTCATCTATTTTCACTTCGAGATCCAGACTGGTCGTAAATCCACTATCCGGATTGACGGTATGCGTCAGCGTGGTGATGATCCACTCCGCATCATCAATCGGCTGCTTAAAGCCGCTCACCTTCACCGGCATTTCGGTGTAGAGATCTGCCCTTCCCTCTGCGAGCTGCAGGGAGAATGTTGCAACCCCGCGCTGCAGGCGCTCCCACTGCATCTTTGCCGCTCGCTCTGCATTGGTGCAGTTTGCATAAGTTCTGTTGAGTACCAGCACGTTTTCATCCGTTCCAACCAGGTAATCACCCTGCTTTGCTTCCGGCTCCTTTGTCGCAGTGTTTTTTTTTCGACGGCGCTTAACCTTTGCTGCCTCTTTTTTCTTTGGCTCACGAGTATGCAGCCAGCTGGCAATTACCCCCGTATAGGCATCACGATCTGCCAGGGTAAAACGATGACCGTCACCGGCCTGACGGGTTATGGTGATAACCGGCAGCGGCTTACCGCTTGCCGTTCTGCCCTGCCCCTGGCGGATAAACAACAGATTGCCGTCCTTAACGGAGGCTATCGCCCCATACTGCCGCGCCAGCTTCATCAGGAAACTCGCATCGCTTTCGTTGGTCTGGTCAATATGATCCACAGGCTTGTCCATCAGGTCCTGCCCCAGCGCCATTTTTAATTTATGCCTGGCGGCGATTTCCTTCACGACTTCGCCCACCGTTGTCTGATGCCAGGACTTTTCTCGCCGCGTGTTCAGGGTTTCACGTAAATCTGCACTACGCGCGCGAATTGTGAGACGGTCAGGCGCGCCGCTGTGCTCAATCTCATCGACAGTAAAGGCCCCTTTCGGAAAAAGCGGCTGACCTTTCCACCCCAGCGCAAACTGAATAATGGCCCCCCGACGCGGCAGAACGATTAGCCCGTCCGAGTCGTCCAGTTCCAGATCAAGCTGGTCCGCTTCAAAACCCCGGTTATCGGTCAGCGTCAGACTCATCAGGCGCGCATCCAGCACGGTAGTCACATCTTTACCTTCAATGATGATGCTGAAACCGGGGGTTTTACTGTTCAGGTTCAGGAGTTCAGAGCTGAAATTCACTGCAGTAACCCCTCAACCGTATTTTTCATATTGCCTATCGCAGAGGTGGCGGAGTCCTGCAAATTACTGAGCTGATCGCTGAGGCTGCCAAACATATCAGACAACGATTCATCCACCCGTTTCAGGCTCAGCGAAAATTCGATGCGCCGGGGCATACCGCTCTCAAAAAATTCTGTTTTTGTCTGGCTCAGACTCTCGATCACAAACATGCCGTAAATCGTCCCGCTCCCCTCAATCAAGGGCCAGGCTTTCCCCAGCTCCGCCATCTGCTCCAGCGCCAGCAAAGACAACCTGCCGCCGGTAATCTCCGGCAGCAGGACGCCGGACAGCGTAAGCGAATCGTTATCCGGCCCAAGAAACTGCGTTGTCGGGCGCCGGTTTACCCGGCTGTTAGCTGCGTGCCGCCAGCTACGCTGATACTGCAGCTCCTGATAGGGTACGGTTCGCAGCATGAATACGTACAACCCCAGCACCATCATCATTATTCGTAACCCCCTCGATCACTGAAATTACTGCGTGTTTTTGCCCTGGCCCTGCGCTCTCGCTCATCAAGCTGCCGGGCCACCTCTCGGGCGATATCCTGCGCGCTTTGCCCTGGCTGGGCGACAATATGAATTGGCGCGCTTATCTCGTACTTAATTACCTGCGGCGGTCTTTCTGCCTTCGCCGACGGCGCCGGTTGCGTCCTGACAGGTACACTGTACGGATGAATTGGCGCGGCTTCTGCCGGGGCAGCCGCCAGGCCCATTACGCCAGCGACCACGGAAGCGAACACCTTCTGGCGCATAGCCATCGGGTCAGCCCTGTTATCCGTGATTTCCGTAATGGCCGGTGCTGGCATGACAGCCGCAGCGATATCGGCCAGCTCCGCAGCACGATCCCGACCAGGACGATTTACCGGGGCGTTAACAATCTCAGGCGGCAGCATCAACCTGCTTTCAGGCCGTTGCCCCGGGCTGGCTGTTACATCACGAACCGGGCTTACCGTTGCCGCCAGTTTCACCAGCTCAGTAGTACGATTGATTACCGGAAGATTTGCCGGACCGTTCACACTATCAGGAGGCAGAACTATCGCGCGTTCAGGATATTGTTTAGCGCTGGCCGGTTCCGTCCGGGAAGGATTGAGCGTTGCCGCCACCCTCGCCAGATCAGCAGTCCGTTTCCTGCCGGTGACATTGGCGGGCCCGTTTACGATCTCTGGGCCATTCTCACCCACGATGCCGAACTGGCCGCGCGGAATGGTACCGCCGCTGTCGTACATGCCAGCAAAACCCATCGGCGGGAATCCGCCAGGCGGCAGCACCACTTTACCGTCTGTGTTTACCGTGGCTGGCTGCTGCCGCGTGACCTGCTCAGGAAGCTTCGCTTTGGCCGCTTCCTTGCTGACAATGCCAAGTTTTTCAAGCAGCCAGGACACGCCCGATTTAAGCGAATCCAGCGGGTGCATGACCATGTTCAGCCCTGCCGCCAGCGCCTCCCCAAACTGCCGCCCCATCGACGCCGCGCTTTGCAGCTCTGCAGAGGTGGATTTAACCGGCGTCAGCAGATCAGTAAACCATCCCCACAATGCCTGGACCTTGTCACCTATCCACTGGAAAACAGGCTGCAGTGGCTCAAACGCCGCACTGATAGGCGCAGCTGCAGCTTTGAATCCTTCAACCACTCCGTCTAAAAATGCGCTTATCGGCTGCCAGTATTTCCAGACAACCAGCGCCACGCCAGCCAGCGCCGCCACAACGAGCCCTATCGGACTAAGCAGGGCGCCCAGCAATCCAGAAATCCCGTACAGCGCAACGCGAAGGAGGGCCAGCGGGCCGGACGCCAGAAAACGAAGCACGCCACCGGCTGCCGATAATCCCCCTCGCAACACGGCCAGCGGATTCATTACCATGCCGATAATGTTGCGAATACCAGACATTCCGCTGCGAAGGACAGCAAGCGGCGCATTTGCCAGCCTGGACAGCGCGCCGCCGGTGCGGGTCACTGCAGACATAACGGAGGGGAGTGTTTTTACACCCAACACGGATAGGCCAAAACGGATCACCGCCAGCGGCCCCAGCACGGCAGCCACGGCCACCGCCAGCGTGCCGAGCACAACAGTGATCGCAGCTGTGGCTGCAGCCACTTTCATCAGCGTGCCCGCCAGCTGCGGGTTAGCCTCAACCCATCGACGCAGTGCCCCGGTAACGCTTTGGACGTACCCCATGATATCCATCAGCGGCTGGCGCAGGGTTTCACCCAGGCTACTGAAAGCGTTCTGCGCGCCCGTTTTAACAAGCAACCACTGCGCGGAAAGTGAATCCTTATTGATATCGGATTCTTTCTGCATGGAGCCGTTAGCCTCAGTGCCTGAGGTGAGTTTCAGCTGTCGCTGCAGCTCCGGCAGGTTGTTTGCAAGCTTCGCCGCATCGTCGCCAAACTCCTTACCAAATATCATCGTCATGGCGGACAGGCGCTTATCCTGCGGCAGCTTGTTGACCTTCTCCAGCACGCGCTGAATGGTCCCCATTGCGTCCTTTGTCATCTGCTTTTCAATCTCTTCTGGATTGAGTTTCAGCAGATCCATACCTTCCATGAACCGTTTGCTCTGCATGGTCGCAATCGACAGTTCGCGCACCATCGCATTTGATGCGCTGGCGGCAATTTCAGGCGCGGCACCCAGAGACAGGAAGGTGGAACCCAGCGCGGCCGCCTTGCGGAAATCAAGCCGGTCGGCCACACCCCCAATGCGCTGCAGCACATTGATGATATCGCCGCCCTTAGACATGGCGTTATCGTCCAGGTAGTTCAGGGCATCGCCCAGCTGTTCAATATTACGGGTCGGCACTTTATACAGCTGCGCGATTTTCCCCAGGCCCTCCGCCAGCTCATCAGCGGGCAGCTCGAATGCCGTTGCGGCCTTTGCTGCAGTGGATGCAAAGGCCAGCAGGTCACGCTTCTGGTCTTCGTAAGAATCGTTCTGGTTTGTCACGCCCATGCGGGCGCCACCTTCAACCAGCGCGGCATAGTCGATGGCGCCATTCTCCATCGGCAGCTGTTCACTGGCGGCCTTGATGGCATCCTGCATGTCGTAAAACTGTTTTGTTCGGTTGCCGTTGTCGTCCCGCAGCCCGTTAACCTGCTTTGCCACGCCTTTCATCGCATCTTCCATGCTGGCATAGCTTTTAACCGCTGCCATCACCGGCGCGCCCATCGCCAGCCCGGCGGCAGTAGTTGTTGCTCCGGCGCCCGCGATACGATCCCGCACCTCAAGGCGCCGCGGATACTGATCGCGTACGGCGTTCATACGGGCCTGCTGATCGCCCAGGCGCTTAAGGGATTTCTGCTGTCGGTCCAGCGCCTGCCGGGTTTCGTCGGCATTCTGCCGCAGCTCACGCTGCGCACTGCTCAGCTTTTTGGTGTCCAGCCCGGCCTCATTGAGCGCAAGACGCTGACGCTGCACCGACTGACGCAGGCCGTTGTATTTGCTCTGCAGCTCGTTAACGCGGTTTTTTGCCTGCTCCAGCAGACGCGCCTGCGCCGCCGTCGGCCGGTTTGTGGCCGAGAACTGCGTGGCAAGTTTCGCCGCTTCTTCGCGTGCGGCTTTAAGACTGTTGCCGGTGACGGCCAGCTGCGCGCTTGCCTTGCGGAAACCGTCAATACGGCCCGCCTGGGCGTCCAGTTCTTTTAATCTTGCGCGGCTTTGCTGAATGGCGGTAGCCAGCTCTTTAGAACTGGCCTGCGCTGATCGGAATGGGCGGGTGAGCTTATCAACCGCATTTAGAATTACTTGCAAACGCAGGTTAGTGTCACTCATCGCTGGCCCCGCTTCTCTGAATCGCTTTATGCCGCCACTCCAGCACTTCGGTCAGCGGCATAACGTCAGTGACGGACGGCGGCCAGTGAAAAATGGTGGCGATATCAGCCACCAGGTATTCTACCGTCAGGCTGTCGGCAAACCGGCAAGCACCGATTTCTTCAACAAAAAAGTGACCACCTCAACCGACAGCGCGGTAAGATCGGCGGGGTCCATTTCAGCCATTTCCTGAGCGGTCAGCGCGGGCGTGGAGATGCGGGGAATAATCGTCATCATCGCGCCGACGTCCATATCCATAATCGCCTGCAGACGGGTGCCACGCAGCGCGCCGGACTGCGGCTTGCGCAGCACAATTTCGGCAATTTCGGTTTTACCGCGTTTGATTGGGGTGTCCAGCTGTACGGTTTTTTCAGTCTGTTGTTCGCTCATTGTCATTTCCTGTTAATAAGGTACTGGCGCGGCTGCCCGCGCCTTTAAAGTAGATCAGAGGCCCAGGGCGTTGCGGTGTTCTTCCATCAGGTCCACGCCATCAACGATTTCAATCATGTTGATCACATCAGCCTCATAGAGCACCTCGCCGTTAATGGTCAGCTTCGCGTAGCTGTTGGTGCTGCTGACTTTTGTGGTGTTGCTCTCGCCGGTTTTCCATTCGCCGGAATCGACTTCTTTATGTCGCCCGCGCACAACCAGCTCAACGGCCTGCACTTCGCCGGTATCATCACGCTGAATGGAGCCGGTGAAACGCAGCTGGATGCCGTCAACGGTGGCTTTACCCATCTGCTTGAATAACAGCAGTTCGGTGCCACCGATTGAAAATTCCGTATCCAGCGCGCCATCATCAAGCCCCAGATCAACATCAGCCGAACCGGGCATACCGCCGCCGCGATACTTTTCAAACTTGCGGCCGAATTTAGGCAGGGTCAGGGACTCAACAATCCCCTGATAGTTATTCCCGTCGTTAAACAGGTTCAGGTGTTTTAACTTGCGAGGTAAAGCCATTTTGTCCCCTTACGCGCTGACCTGGCTGGAGAAGTCCAGCAGATACTGATCGGTGATGCGCTGGCGCAGCATCAGGTTTTCCAGAGGCGGTACCGGCGTATAGTCGTAATCGATAGTGAGCTTCCCGGCTTTCAGGGAATCTTTATCGTTTACGGACTCATCCAGCCAACAGTCGGCGCCGATGATGTAGCCCTGTGTTTTCAGGTTGCGCAGTTTGGCGCGAATACCTTCGATAATGTCGCGGGCCAGCGACGGGTTAAGCACGCCATCAACCGCCCACATGTGCGCTTCGGCGATGGTGTCAGCCAGTACCTGCGCGGTGCGGGTGTAGTTTTCAAAGGCAAACAGAGGATCGTCACTGAGGCAGCGGGAGCCCCAGAAGCGGAAACCGTCTTTGCGGATCAGCGTGGTGACATCGTTCTGGTTCAGCAGCCCCGCATCGGTTGCCGGGTCCTGCAAATCCCAGAACACATCCGCAGAAATGCCGGTGACGCCGTTCACGCCCACGTTGGACAGGGATTTGTGCCAGCCGGTCTGCTCGTCAATTTTGGCACGCAGACCAAGCGCACGGGCTGAGGCATAAGCCGTTGCGTCAGCATTCAGCACGGTGTCAAAACTGATGAAATCAGGCCAGATCAGCATTCCCTCGCGCTGGCTGAAATTAGCGCGGTAGGCAATGGCCTCCTCTACCGTTTTGCAGCCGTAGGCTGACAGATAGGCGAACCCGCGCAGACTCTGCGCCACTCTCAGCAGCTCAGTGGCAACCGCCTGCGTGTCATGCCCCGGCACGCCAAGAATGCGCGGCTTAACGCCGAGCTGGGACTGCGCAGATAACAGCGCTTTCATGCCCGTTTTTTTACCGTCAGCTGTCACGCCGCCGATAATGTTGGAGGTTGTTTCCGCTTCGGTTTCACCCTGTGCAACGCGCACAACGACGGTCACGGGTTTGGCCTGATCGGCAATTGCATCCAGCGAGCGGGCCAGCGTGCCGGACTCGCCTGCTTTACCGCTGGCGGTCAGCACGTCGGTGAGCAGGACCGGTTTATTGAGGGGGAACACGGACGCATCTGCATCATCGCCGGTACAGACCATACCTACAATTGCCGTGCTTACTGTTGAAATGGGGCGGGTGCCATCGTTGACCTCAACGACGCGCACACCATGGTGATAATCCTGAGCCATAAGGCACTCACTCCGCTTTAGGGTTGAATGCGTATGCTGCATGTAGAATTCTAAGCATGCATTTGGTATGTATTGTTGTATCGCTAATACAATGGCTTGAGATTCAAATGAAAGCTGAAGATAACGTTGTTGATAACTGGATAAAACAATCTGTCAGGAGGGAGATCCTTTACCGACTAGCTGTATGGTGTTTGATAACTGTAATAGCTTTATTTATAAGCTCAAACGCCCCAACCTTCGCACTCGACAAATATGTCACCCCCGTTATTCATAAATTAACTGAACAATTGGATTTCATTTGGACTTTTTTATATTTCTTTATAAGCATCTCATTTTTCTTTAAAGATATGGCATACATGAGAAAAGAAAGTTGGGGCAATCACAACATCCGACACAATTTCGGCATGCTATTAAGAAAATTCACGTGTGAAGCGTTGTTATGGTCTGCTGGAATCTCATCCTCTCTAGTAACAATCATAACAATAAGCTTCCCCATAATTTTATTAAAAGACGATAACTCAACCGCTCAAAATTATTTTCTAAGTATATTTATAGTATTTTCCACATTCACATTTAGCGCTATGATTCTTTTCTTTTACTATTTATTGAGAGCAGATCGCGCTGCTATATACCACATAACAAATTCGCGCCTACTGACTCAAATGATTTATCTATTTCTATTTTTAGGATGCGGCGTCATGTATTTTTGGATTGAAGCAAAATGAAAGCCTTGTGTTAATTGTTATAAATCCCCCTCCAAATATGAGGGGGTGAGGAATTAAACCGGTTGTTCCGGCCAGACAAGATTTGGTACCAAGAGGGGATCGACTCGATTTAATAAAACTCGATACTTCCTCCACGCATCATATAGATTGCTTTCTTCATTATCAGCAATACCCAGCTCAACTGCGTCCTGCAAAGGACTTATTATTGCCTCTGCCATAATAAGTAACTCTGCCTTTTTTAACTCTGCATTCTTAACATCGGCAGCAATTTTAGCAGCTTCATTCGTCACCCATTGCTCACCATCCCATGCATCGTAAGGTGTTTCAGGTGCGACTGTTGTCGTCCCCGCGGGATAACCACCCGGCTGGGTTATTTCAACAGGTTCGCCAGTTTCCGTATTCCATACAGTTTCGCCACGATGATCCGCTAAATATTCCCAGCTATCGTCCGCAATCGTTCGGCATACAACAAAACCATCTTTTCCCTCAGGAGGGACATCAGTACACGCATTTGCGGGGAGTCCCACACCAACAGGAATATACTCTGTTGTTGAAGACAGGATTTCCCGCGTCTCACTATCGTAATTGAACACCACAACATTACCAGCTGTTGTGGCAAAACCATATTCCAGTATGGCGTTTTGCATTATGCGGCCCTCACAATATAATTAAATGCAACGTTACGCGGCCTCGTTTCACTGCCAAACATTGCAGAGCCAAGCGCGGCTTTTGCGGTATATGTTTGCAACAATGTGCCCGTGGACGGGTTCGGGTTATATTCGTTGGTTCCATCCGGGTAATAAGCCATTGCTGAATTTCCATCAATAAAGACCGCTGTCATAGCGCCATCTCCACCCGTCCCGTTAGTAGTGGGCAACCAATGCCTGTGATCGAATGACATTCCCCCCTGTGCTAACAGCAATCCGCGACCAGTATCCACACCACGACCATCGTCCCAGCCACGAATAAACTCACCACGTAGATCAGGTAATTTCAGAGCCGGATACGCCTGAGCTAGTTTTGGATATTGCGACGCAGTAAAAGCTGCACCGTTGCATTTGAGCCACCCCGCCGGAGCTGTAGCAAGAGGCCATGGCACTGGCACTCCAACCGGCAGGGCCGAACCCGCCCCCAGGCCGAGGTTATTCAAAAATGCGGCAACGTCAGCAATATCCGCACCGTTTTTACTGATCTCCATCTTCCCTGCTAGTGCATTTGTCATCGTGGTGGCAAAGTTAGGATCGTTGCCCAGTGCTGCAGCCAGTTCATTCAGCGTATCCAGTGCCGCCGGTGTTGACCCTACCAGTGCTGCAATAGCCGATTTAACAAAAGCCGTATTGGCAATCTGCGTGTTATTAGCCGTTTGCGCTGCAGTAGGTGCCGTCGGCGTTCCCGTCAGGGCCGGATTTGCCAGTGGTGCTTTCAGTCCGAGCGCGTTATTGAGTAACGACACCACGGCCTGCACAAATGCCGTGCTGGCAATCTGGGTGGTGTTCGTCCCCGCCGGTGCTGTTGGCGTTTTGGGCGTGCCCGTCAGGGTCGGACTCTCTTTCGGGGCGTACTGAGAATGCGGATCGGCTGCAGCCAGGTGTTTTGCCATCAGGTCATCGACATATACCTTCAGCTCCAGCACCTTGTCATCGACATACTTGCGGGTCGCCAGCACCACGGCGGGGTCAATTTTCAGGGTGATAGTGTCAGTGCTGCTGGTAATCAGCACCATGCGCACGGTCTGGGTGCGCCCGCTCCCCTCCGCCAGCTGCGGCTTGTAGCTCTCCGGACAGTTGCCGACGGCAATCAGCGCACCGGTATCATCAAACAGACCAACCTCGCGAATCCACCACCCGCCCTCAGTTTCGGGGATCACCTGTTCCGCAATAATCTGGCTGCTGTTCTGCGGGTCGCTATACAGCATATTGAGATCGGCACGGCGCTTTTCAGCAATCAGCCTGGTCTGCTGTGCGCTGGGCGTGGGGAGCACACCGCCACCGTCGCCCACCGCCATCTGGGTAATTTTAAGCGGCACGCCGAGTGCGGCGGCGCTGGCCAGTTTCGCTGCGCCGATCTCCGTCAGCAAGGTGTAGAATTTTGCGCTCATGGGTTCACTCTCACTGTGTCAATAACGTGGACCGCCCCGCCCTCGTAAGCGGTGCCGCCGGAAATAATGGTTTCGTTGATATACGGGTAAATCGTGATTTCTTCGCCGGTGTAGGTGGCTGCACCGACGAAATACGGCCCACTGGTCTGCAGGTTGATTGACATGCCGATCAGATGACGGCTGCAGGGTTTGGCGTCGCTGATGAGGCGCTCCAGCTCCAGATAGGTTTCTTCCGTGATGCCCTGGTCCTGCACGCCGATATCCAGGCGAAACGTGCCCGGCTGTTCGCCGGTCTGCCACCATTCGATAATGCGGATCAGGAAGCCGAACGGCTCCACCACCCGACGCACGGCGCTGGTTGTGCCTTTGTGCTGATGGATATAGAACGCGTCCTGCACCACCCGGCGCTTCACGCTTTCTGTCCAGCTCTCGTCCCAGCGGTCCACGGAAAACGCCCACGCCAGATACGGCAGGAAACTGACCGGACAGGTTGCCGGGTTCCACAGGTCACGCAGCGGCACCGCAAGCCCGGAAATGCCGCTGCAGCTCTGCGCCAGTCGGCGCTCAAGCGGCGATGAGCCAGGCGGCAGCAAGCTATTCATCCGTGCCCCCGTTGGTCACATTCCACTGCGTACATGAGGCAGCCTGCGTCTTATCCAGCACCAGATCATTCAGAGGAGACGCCAGCTCCACGCGCTGAACACCTTCGACATGCAGCGCGGCATACAGTGCACTGCGGCGGATATCGCGTCCGAGCCGCGTCTGGCTGGCGATGTACTTCTGCAGGCTGGCTTTTGCCGCCGCCATCACCGGCTCCACCTCCGGTCCAGGATAGAGAAAAATGGTTGCATCCACGCTGTACGGGATAATTTCGGCGCTGCGCACCGTCAGGTGATCCGCCACCGGGCGCACGCTCTCGCTATTCAGCGCTTTTTCTACAACAGCCAGCAAGTCATTCTCTGCCGTGCCATCACCCTCGCGGCTCAGCACCGTCAGCATCACTTCCGCCGGTGCCGGACTGGTTGCGCTGGCATCCGCCACCCGCCCGTCCGCACTTCTGGCGTGAAACTCATAGGCCGCCGTCGGCCCCGCAACGGACAGCCCTTCAAACGCGGCGGGTACACGCAGGCGCAGCGCCTCGTCACTTTCCATCACGGCAGCTACCGGTGGCACAGCGTCATTATCGGCAGGCGTCACTGTCAGGCGCTTCACGTTATAATTGGCGGCAAGTTGTTCCAGATCGCCGCCGAGGGCATACGCCACCATGACCGCCTGCGCGGCCTCATTGATACGCTGGCGCAGCAGAACTTCTCGGTAGGTGCTTTCCTGCAACTGTTTGGTGATGGGTTCAGATTCGAGCGCCAGCGTGCGCGCGACGGCTACCTGCTCGTCCACCGGATAGAGCGCCACAAAGGCGGCCTTGCGCTCCGCTAGCAGCGTCTCAAAATCCGGCACGTCCACAATCTGCGGCGCGGGGAGCTGGGAAAGGTCAATGACCGCCATTGTCTGCTCCTGTTGAAACGGAAAGGGAAACCGGTGCGCCGCTGTTGCGCTGCCCGGTAAGGTCAACCAGCATGGAACCGTCAAAGTTAGAGCTGATGGTGATGGAGTCTAGCGTCAGGCGAGGTTCCCAACGACTCAGCGCCATATACACCGCCGATATGATCTGCAGGCGCAGCGCTGGGTTCTGCGGCTGGTCAATCAGGACAGACAGCAGCGAACCGTATTCACGTCGGGCAACGCGACTGCCCTGCGGCGTCAGCAGAATGTCACGCACCGACTGACGCAGATGATCCGTGTCTGTAATGGCTTGGCCGTTGTTCTGACTCATGCCGAGATACAGCGTCATACCGGGCCTCCCGACGTGTCGCCGCCTGATTTAACTTTATTGTGCGCGTGGTTATCCACCACGATCCCGTTGGAACTCATCGGGCCGCCACCCTGGGTGACAGCGCCGTTGATCACCACTTCGCTGTTGATGCGCGTGGTGTTGGCCTCCACAACAAAATCAGAGGTTTTGAGGGTGATATTATCTGCCGCCTCGATCACCATGGATTTGATGCCTCGGACGTGCCAGCGCCCGGTGGCGGGTTCATACTCAAACCAGCCGCCGTCCGGGTACTGCGTCACGCTGGCGTCTACGGAATCCGACGGCGGTGCAAACTGGCTGGAGTAGATAGCAGGCAATGCGAATGCAGTTTCGAGGTTGCCGCCCATGCTCAGAACCACTACCTGCTCATCCGGCGAAGGACACCACCATGTGCGGGCACCACCGGCACGCAGCGTCAGCCAGTTAATCCAGTTGGTTTCGAGTTCGCCGACTTTCACCCGGCACAGCCAGTTTTCCCGGTCCACTTCGGTCACGGTGCCGGAGCGGATCAGGTTGGTGATAAGGCGCATGATTTCTGTAAGTTGTGAGTTCATTACACTATCATGAACATAAACTTGATTTGCTAATATCAAATGATATTGTTCTAGGTACTACACAAGGAGGATAAATGTCGCAACAAGAATATGATTCAGTTTCTATTAAATTCTTCCCTTTAAGTCAAAATAATGTTCCACAAGAAAAAGGAAGACTCTCCGAAATAGAGATGACTTGTGATTTAAAAATCGAAGATAACACAAAGTGGCATAAATTTTCATTTAAAACACTCGATAAAAATATTTTTTCACTTTATAACACCGACAAATGGCGAATTGAAATCCCATTACATTACGTTAATGGCGATCTTTTAAAAACTGTCACACTAGAGAACTGTAGAATCAGTGATTTGGGCCACTACACCTCTGGTTTAAACGAGCATTATAAATTTACTGCGCATCCTAGTGAAACTGTCATCAGACGTAAGAAATATGATACGAAAACAAACAAAAAAACAAAAATCAATTTTCACATAAACCCTGCCAACTTAGTTTCACCAAATATTAAACATTCCTTTGAGCAAGATGGAGGGATTAAACAAACAAAAAACCAGCCTATAGTGATAGATTTAATGGATAAAGGCAAGGTATTATTGGATGCAAAATTCGTTGCGAGTGGTACTTCCAATAACATAACACTTAAAAAAACTCAACTTTACACATTAGAAGTTGAAGACGAGTGTTTAACAATCGGTGATATTAAAGATAATCTTTTAGAAGAAATAGACTTGTTAAATGATATTATATCCTTTATTCATGACAAAAAAATATTTTGCTCTAAATGGACACTGGATACATCAAATGAACTCACGACCGTTTATCGCCATTTTAATATCAAAACAACCAACACATCGGGTGACAAGGCAATTTTAACCCCGCCAGAAGTTAATAAAAGCTTGAATAAAATTTTTCACAATTACAAAAAATCAATATATAAACAAAATATAAAACTGGCTATTAACACACTGATTTTGCAGGAGCAGTATCTTGAACCATATTATCTATCTTTATTTCAGGCATACGAATCCATAACCTTAACCTACAAAAAAAACAAAACCACACAATACATTATCCCCGAAAATGAATTTAAAACATTAAGAAAAAAAATAGAAAACTTTTTAAGCCCCGACATCCTAGAAGACAAGGATATCCGTTCAAAAATAAAAGGAAAACTTAGTGAACTTAACAGAACATCTCTACGTGATGTAGTCAATAGTTTTGAAGCTGAACTTAACAATAAGAATGATGATTTATGGCCTATCTTCCGAGATAAAAACGGTATCGGGCTAGCAGATATCAGGAACGCTATAATCCATGGGGAATTAATAGAAGATAGTAATATGACAAGTATAATCATTGCTTGTGAACACTTAAAAATCCATCTTGCGCGACTGGTATTGACCCTACTTAGTCAGAAAATTGAAAGCACATCCTATTCCGAACAAGATATTAATATGAGAACTAAGCTGAATGAATTTAGTTTTTGGAGCGAATACAGGAATTCACTAACTAAAGCACTCCTTTAGTTTTTTCAAAACGTGGTGATTTTAATATTAAAATCACCACAACAACTTACAAACCATTTCGCAACCAAGTATAAAATGAATTATAAACAATCAACTGCATTTCATCATTTACCCCAAGAAGAAGACGCCTACTGTAACGAATAGTAGGTCCTTTACTACTAATTTGATCCCGTAAGCCGTAATGATGAACCCTAGCAATACGCTGCACCTTCCCCGCAAACTGCACACTGGCTGAATCCGCGCTGGCTGTAGTTTTCAGGTATTTCGCCGTGCGTAGTTTCGAGAACATCTGCCGTTTAATGCGTCCCTTTTTAGTCCTCGCCGTGACTTTTCGCGGCTCATACCCGCTGCCGTCAGGATTACGCTGCAGCCGGATGTTATTTTGCTGATTCCTCCGCAACTCCTGCGCCAATTCCCGCATCATGCGCTGACGTGCGGCTGGCTCCAGATTCGCCAGCAGTGCGGCCAGCCACTCGTCCACTTTATGCAGATTATCCACGTTTCACCGTCCACATTTCTTCTGGCTCGTCGGGTTCTGGCTCCGCCTCAACCGTCGAGATACCACCATCGGAGCTGACCAGCACGCGCTCCGTCAGCTGCAGGTTCAGGCTGATATCACACGCGTCGTTGCGCAGAATATCCACCTCAAAGGTGAACAGTTTTTCGCGCAGCTGCGGGTTGTTGATGGCATCCGTCTGATTGGCTTTCAACCACAGCAGCACCGGGGCCATCAGCAGGTTCTGGTCGCCGCTGAAATCCTCGATCACCACATTCAGGGTGTAGCGATATTCCCACGACATAGACTTCGCGCCGGTTGCCACCAGGGAACCGTTATCCACGAACAGATGCAGCTTGTCCGGGTTATCGCGCACATAGGGCACGGCCCTATTCAGGGCGCTGCGTAAGGACTGCGGCTTGTTCACTGTTTCGCTCCTGGCACGCCACTATCGTGTCCACTTTGTCAGCACAGACCGCCCAGGCGGCCTCGGTTTCATCCAGCATCGCGCTCAGATCGCCGTTAGTGCGCGGCGCTGACGGGTTCAGGTTGCACGGCGTCACTCTCGGACAGCCATTCACGGTAAGCAGCACCTCCGGCGAGGGCCGGACGTTCCCGCAGCCGGATAATGTCAGCAGGCAAAGGAGTGTCAGCCCAGCGGCGTAAATCTTCGTTCTCACGTTTCAGTTCCTCGATCCGGTGCTGGCGGTTGCGCAGCAGCGCGGTGGTCTGTTCCGCCGTCGCATAAATCCGCATCTGCTCCCGGCTGTTGGTTTCGGTCAGAATGGACAGACCGATCAGCTGGCTGTTTTTCTGCGCCAGTGCCTGCGCTTTAGTCGCCAACTGTTCGCCTTGCGTTTCGATGGCGTGCCGGGCGTTGTTCAGCCGCCACGACTGCCAGGCCAGCGCTGCCAGTAGCAGCAAAAAAACCGCCAGCGTGCGCGTCATACTCCAGCCCCTTTCAGGCACCAGGCCATTTCACGCGCGCGGCGATTATCCAGCCCCTGATTAAACACGCCTTTGACGTACACCCAGCGCGGCAGTTGGCGGCAGGCATCCGCCCAGCGCTTTTGATTCAGCAGTTTCACCAGCGTGGAGCTGCAGGCGTTGCTGGTGCCAACATTAAAGGCAAACGACACCATGGCGTCATAGACCTTTTGCGGCACCGATGGCACCACGCACTTTTCCAGTGCCCGTTCGACAATCAGCACATTGCTGATTAGCCCCTGCGCCGCCTGCCGTTCGGTGATAGTTTTGCCGGGCGTCACGCCGGACGTGTTGCCGATGCCGTCGGTCCAGATGCCCGCGCTGCACTGATACGGCTGCAGGCGGCAGCCTTCGTAATCGGCGATCAATTTCAGCCCTTCGACGGAAGTATGCAGCGACTGATAACCGGGCAGCGTGGCGGCGATAGCCAGTACTACCCCGACCAGGCAACGCTTAACGATTGAAGGATTCATACTCCCCCCGCGAGATTTTGCCGCCGCGCAGCAGTTTGAAAGACTGGTGTTTGTAGTACCAGTTGATCGCCAGCATCAGCACACCAATCAGCACGCCGCCGACCGTGGAGGCATCTTTGAGCGACAGATCGCCCAGCCAGGCCAGCAGCACGGCGATGCAGTAAGTGATAAAGGCGCTGACTCTCTCAAGCGTCATGATTCAGTCCCATAGCTGGACGGTCTGTGCGGTGGTCGATGCCGGGATATCCGGTAGCTCCACCTGCAGCCCGTGCGGTAAAAAGGGGCCATGTTCAGCCAGCCCCGGATTGGCACGTAATACCTGCTCCGTGACACCCTGCGTGCGCCCGTAGTGACGCCAGCACAGCGCGTCCACCGTGTCATACTGGTGCGCACGCACTTTCATCAGATAAGCTCCACCGTGCAGTGTGGCGCATCCTGCACCCGACTGATCGCCCAACGCGCATCCCGCCACAGGTCGCCACTGGCCTCGGCCAGCTCTTCCCCTCGCTTCACACCGGACGCCGTGGCGTCATAGTCCTGATAACGCTCATTAAGCACGGCGCGCGCCCAGCAATACACGGCGTTGAGGTAGTGCTGAATGCGCTCGCTTTTGCCATCCAGCATTTCCGCCGGCACGTCAGCCAGATCTTGGTAACCCAGCATCTGCTGGAGGTTGCGGAAGTCGTACAGCTCAGCGTTAACTTCGGAAATGGCTGTCAGTGCAACCTGCCTCAGACGCGGCTGCGTCACCGTGCCGTCGGTGCGCATCACGCTGCGAAACTCCGATAGGCTCACATCCGGCCAGAACGGCGTGTTTTTGATGACCTCCGCCTGTTCCGGTGCCGGTTCGGGCGCAACAAACTTCATGCGGTCTTCTCCTGAATAAGTGGGCGGTGAACGGGATTTTGATGAGGCCATGCCTGTCGCCATCCCGTGCCGCCCGTGCGCGGGGCACGTTCCGTCAGCGGTCGTTGCGCAGTCTGCGCTCCAGCCGCTCTTTGTCTTTCTTCACACCGCAGCGGGAGTCCAGCTGGAGCGCATGAGTGAGGTGATTCAGGGCCGATGCCGGGTTGCTTTCGCTTAGCACCGCGCCGATGGCTTTGTGCAGACGCGCCCGTGACTCGTCCGGCATATCCTGCCCGGTGGTCAGGTCCAGCGCCTGCAGTAGCAGGTCGGCGTCGAAAGGGGCAGCTGCGAGCATGGCACTTTGCGCCGCGTCGGCCATCTCCTCAGCCAGCACGGTCTGCACGTTGCGGTTACCGAGCGGCATCACCCAGCCATAGCGCAGGGCATGACGCCCGATCTCCAGCGCACCGGCATAATCCCCGGCATCGATACGCCACAGCATCACGTACATCAGAACGTCATCCTGCTGAGCGCCTCCGGCGGCCAGCACACCGTCCGCCCAGGCGGAATATTTCGGCAGCAGCTCCACCTTAATCGCCGCCTTTTTTACCGTGGACTGGATGCCCTTGAGACGGCGGCGATCTTCGGCCAGCTGGAGCAGCATCAGGTCATAACCCGACGCATGGCGAACACAGCCGCCCTCGCGGGCGGCCTGTTCAGCCTGAATGCGCAGGCGGTGCTGCCGTGCGGGACTCAGGCTCATGCGTTACTCCCCAGCGTCCGGTGCAGCTGGCGCGCTGAAATCACCGATTTCGATGTTTTCCACTAGGGCCGCGCAGCGGTAGTCTTCGACCACATAGGCCTCGTTCACCGATTCGAAGTTTTCGATGCGGTCACGTTTCGGGTTGTCGATAACCGAGCGGCGGCGGGTCTCTTCCTGCCAGTAGATGGACAGGTTATCCAGACGGGTGATCAGCACAGCATTCGCCGGGAAGTACGGCGCGCGCACAGCCTGCAGACCGCCCATGCGTTTCTGGCTGATGATCAGATCGGCGGCGATTTTTTCGCTGTTCTCCTGCTCCTTGTTGACCAGCGGGAAATACTTGTCGGACAGCAGCTCACGGCCACAGACCACAACCAGCTCGTCATCGTCCTGGAAAATCGGATCGATAAGCTCGTTGACTGCGTCCATCACCAGCGCGTCTAGGTTGGCGTACAGACCGCCCTTCCCGACTTTCACCGGCTCGATGGTCACGGTGCCGTCGTCTGCCGTTTTCGTGCCCAGCACGTTGTCCGGCGCATCTTCGCGGATTTTCTGCAGCCAGCCCTTGTTCACGTCCTGCAGCAGGACGTTCTCGCCACGGTTAGAGGTTTTGGCGCGCTTCACGCCGTTGAAGCCGATCATGATGCGGTCCAGCGCCTGGCGTTTGACGATGGCGTTACGGATACGCACCTGGAAGTCCTGGAACTTGGCCCACAGATCCAGCTTCGCGTAGGTCAGCACCGTGTCGAAGTTGGTCTGCTCGCACTTATACTCCACGTCCGCCATCAGCGTCGGATCGGTCGGTTCGCGCTCTTTGGTGGTGGTGTCCGTCGTTCCGGCAATGGTGCTGCCGACGCCCAGGCCCAGCAGCTGGCCGGATTGTTCAGCCACGCCCATCACGTTGATCAGCGTCAGAAACGCGGCGGACTGCTGAATTTCATCTTCCAGCGTCTGGGACACCGACGGCTCCACGGTGAACTTGCTGGCAAGCTCGGTCACGGCCACACCGTTCAGGCGCGCCAGCTGCTGCAGGTAGGCGTTAAAGGCAAAGCGGGTTTTCTGTTTCATGTGTTGGTTTGCTCCTCAGCAATTGGTCACGGTGCCTGCCGGAGCGTCACCGCCCGGCGCACGCTGGCGGTAGTCCCTGCGGCTGTCTTCGCGGTTCAGCTTCTGCTCCAGCTCGGCAAAGGCGGCCTGCTGCTCCTGCAGGGAAGTTTCCAGCGCGGACAGGCGTTCGCCGTTTTCGGTCAGGGTTTTGGCAGTGCGTTCGCTCAGGTTCTGCTGCTCGGTAGCAACCAGCTCAACGGCCAGATGCACGTCAGAGAATCGCGCGTCGTCGGTCTGCTCTTTTTTGTTAAACAGCGCGGTGACGCGGGCAAACAGGGAGGGTTTGTCGTCCTGGACGTCTTCCAGTTCGATAGGGGTTTCTTCAGCGGCAGAAAATAGGTTGTCCGGTTTCTGCTTACGGTTCGCCAGCGGGTTGCGGGCAGCACTGGCACTGAACGCCAGCATTTCCGTGCCGAGGCTCGCCGGATCGTCGGTTGCGGCCAGCCCAACAAGATAGGCTTTACCGGTGTCGGCAAATTTCGGGCTGACTTCCATGGAGGTGAACAGCTTCTGGCCTTTTTTGACCAGTTCCACCAGGGAGGTGGTTGGCTCCACATCGGCGTACAGCGCCATCTTGCCTGCCAGCGGACCGTCCTTGATTTCTTCGGCAACCAGCGCCGTCACCTTGCCGTAGCGGTTAAAGGCACTGTCAGGGGAGTAAGACTTGATGTGTTCAAGGTTAATCAGCGCGGTGTAAACCGTCGGGTTGTAGCTCGCCGCCATCTGTTCCAGCCATTCGCGCTGGATTTCGCGTCCGTCGGTGGTGGCACCTTCAACCCCGATGCGGAAACGCTTTGCTTTCACTGTCATGAGCCGTGCTCCGTAGAAAACTGTCTGGAGCCTTATGGTTGCGGGGATGGGGGGAGTGAGACAACGCGCGGCGCTTGTGCCTTTCGCCATACAAAACGAAGCCGAAGAAAGAGGACATTCAAGGCCGTAGGCTTGTGCCATGGATATGACACTGACCCCCGCAGACCTCGATCCCCGTAGGCAGGCTATGCTGCTGTACTTTCAGGGATACCGCGTAGCCCGCATTGCTGAAATGCTGGGCGAGAAAGTTGCAACCGTTCACAGCTGGAAGAAGCGCGACAAATGGGGCGAGTACGGGCCGCTGGATCAGATGCAGCTCACCACCGCCGCGCGTTACTGCCAGCTCATCATGAAGGAGCAGAAAGAAGGGAAAGACTTCAAGGAAATTGACCTGCTGGCGCGCCAGTCCGAGCGCCACGCCCGGATCGGCAAATTCAACGACGGCGGCAACGAGGCCGACCTGAACCCCAACGTCGCCAACCGCAACAAAGGCCCCCGCAAACCGCCGGATAAGAACCTCTTTACCGACGAGCAGATCGAGAAACTGCAGAAGGTATTCCACGACTCAATGTTTGCCTACCAGCGCCACTGGTGGGAGGCAGGCAACCGGCACCGCATTCGCAACCTGCTCAAGTCGCGCCAGATTGGGGCGACCTTCTTCTTTGCCCGTGAGGCACTGATTGACGCCATCACCACCGGGCGCAACCAGATTTTCCTCTCCGCCAGCAAGGCGCAAGCGCACGTTTTCAAGCAGTACATCATCGACTTTGCCAAAGAGGTCGATGTGGAGCTGAAAGGCGACCCGATGACGCTCAGCAACGGCGCGTGCCTGTACTTCCTCGGCACCAACGCCCGCACGGCGCAGAGTTACCACGGCAACCTGTATCTGGACGAATATTTCTGGATACCGAAATTCCAGGAGCTGCGCAAGGTCGCCTCCGGGATGGCTATCCACAAAAAATGGCGACAGACCTACTTCTCCACGCCGTCCAGCCTGACGCACAGCGCGTATCCGTTCTGGTCCGGCGCATTGTTCAACCGGGGCCGAGCCAAAGCGGACAAAGTGGATATTGACCTGACTCACCCCACTCTGGCCCCCGGCCTGCTCTGTCCGGACGGTCAGTATCGCCAGATTGTCACCGTGGAGGATGCGGTGCGTGGCGGGTGTAACCTGTTCGATATCGACCAGCTGCGCATGGAGTACAGCCCGGACGAGTACCAGAACCTGCTGATGTGCGAGTTTATCGACGATCTGGCTTCGGTGTTTCCTCTCAGCGAGCTGCAGGCGTGCATGGTCGACAGCTGGGAAGTCTGGGCAGATTTTCAGGCTCTGGCCCTGCGCCCGTTTGGCTGGCGGGAAGTGTGGATCGGTTATGACCCAGCGAAGGGCACGCAGAACGGCGACAGCGCCGGATGCGTGGTCATGGCTCCGCCCACAGTACCTGGCGGCAAGTTCCGTATTCTGGAGCGTCACCAGTGGCGCGGGATGGACTTCCGCGCCCAGGCGGACGCCATCAAAAAGCTGACGCAGCAGTACAACGTGACCTATATCGGCATTGACTCCACCGGCGTCGGCCACGGCGTGTACGAGAACGTGAAAGCGTTTTTCCCTGCCGTGCGCGAGTTTGTCTACAACCCCAACGTCAAAAACGCCCTGGTGCTCAAGGCCTACGACATTATCAGCCACCGCCGCCTGGAGTTCGACGCCGGGCATACCGATATCGCGCAATCCTTTATGGCAATCCGCCGCGCCACCACCGCCAGCGGCAACCGCCCAACCTACGAAGCCAGCCGCAGTGAAGAAGCCAGCCATGCAGATCTGGCCTGGGCGACGATGCACGCACTGTTCAACGAACCGCTGCAGGGCGAATCCGCCAATACCAGCAATATTGTGGAGATTTTTTGATGGGCAAGAGCAAGAAAAACCGCGCTGTAGTTCAGCACAGCAGCGGCGCATCTGCAGAAGCTTTCAGCTTTGGCGACCCGATCCCGGTACTGGACCGCCGCGAGCTGCTGGATTACGTTGAATGCGTGCAGATGGACCGCTGGTATGAACCGCCGGTCAGCTTTGACGGACTGGCGCGCACCTACCGCGCCGCCGTGCACCACAGCTCGCCGATTGCCGTTAAACGCAATATTCTGACCAGCACCTTTATCCCACATCCGTTGCTGAGCCAGCAGGCGTTCAGCCGGTTTGTGCAGGACTATCTGGTATTCGGTAACGCCTATCTGGAGAAGCGCACCAATCGGCTCGGCGGCATTCTGTCGCTTGAGCCGTCGCTGGCAAAATACACCCGGCGCGGCGTGGATCTGGATACCTACTGGTTTGTGCAGTACGGCATGACCACGCAGCCGTACGAGTTCACTAAAGGCAGCATCTTTCATCTGATGGAGCCGGATTTAAACCAGGAGATTTACGGTCTGCCGGAGTACCTGTCCGCCATCCCGTCCGCCCTACTGAACGAGTCCGCAACCCTGTTCCGCCGCAAGTATTACATCAACGGCAGTCATGCGGGGTTCATCATGTACATGACCGACGCTGCGCAGAACCAAGAGGACGTGAACAACATTCGCCAGGCGATGAAAAGCGCCAAAGGACCGGGCAACTTCCGCAACCTGTTTATGTACTCGCCGAACGGCAAAAAGGACGGGATTCAGATCATCCCGCTGTCAGAGGTCGCGGCAAAGGATGAGTTTCTTAATATCAAGAACGTGAGCCGGGACGACATGATGGCAGCACACCGCGTTCCGCCACAGATGATGGGGATCATGCCGAGTAATGTTGGGGGGTTTGGGGATGTGGAGAAGGCGAGTAAAGTATTTGTTCGTAATGAACTGATACCGCTGCAGAAACGGTTTCAGGAGCTAAATCACTGGCTGAGAGAAGAAGTGATTAACTTTGCCCCCTATTCACTAAAGTTTATAAATAGATAAATACCTGTCCATTAAAGTTAATTAACCCTATCAATTATAGGTAGGAACTTTAATTTTATCAGGTTAATCATCTTGATTAACCTGAACGAGTATTACTCAAGCATCCATCAAAAAATAGCGATAACTAAAATCGTCAAGGACATCGGTTTTCTCATCACGCTGCAAGTACCGTTTAAGCTCTTTTTTGCGGATGGTTTTCCGTTGATCCACATTTAGTCCATATATCTCTATGGTTCGTTCTGCGCGATGTTGATTAGCAGCGGACGCCTTAGAATTCGGCAAAATTTCCCCCGTCAAATAATCGACCATAAAATAATCGTTGAAAACAAACCCCGCGACGTCAGCAATCAATAATGCATCTTCATACTTTTCAAGCTTTTCACTTTGACAGCGATCGCAACATGGGTACAAATTTTCCCATTGGTAGGCCAGTCGATAAAATTCCTCACGGCTTTTCGGTCGAAAATGCTCAAGGGTTTCACGACTCATCGCCCCTAAATCCCCCCCATCACAAAATGCACAATGCTCTTGAGTCATGGCTGTAAGCAGTTTTCGTGTATCTTCATAACGAAAGGCCGCATACCAACAAAAAGTATATTTAGCGTCCTTTCTTTTGGACTCTTCATACCTTGACCCTAGTTCTTCCCAGCATTCTAACAGATAATCAGGACATTCTGGTCTAGTAAATGGGTACATGCCACTGTCCTTATTTTATACTTAACAAACGATTCATTTGGCGTAGCTCCATACTCACTAGCGTAGCGAGTTCTTCACTCTTTTCACGTAATGTCTCAGCCAACTTCATAACTTCTGCATCATCCTTTGAATTTTGCAGATGTCGACGAATTGCCTCTTTGAAATCCACCAATTGACGTTCTGTTTCGACATCGAATTCTTCTTCCACGTCAAAAATTTCTGCAAGAATAAGTTGATAACTTTTTCCTGCTCCTGATTTCACAGCCTTAACGCTTTTATTTGATGTGGCATTGTTTTGGATATTTCTTTGTGATTCTGGCAAGCGATAGACAAAGGCATCTTCCACTGATCCAACCACAAAAGGAGAATGTGTTGAGACAAAGACTTGAGCATTCGGGAGCAACTTCTGGATTGCAGGAAGGATTCTACGCTGCCACTTTGGATGAAGATGAATATCCACCTCATCCAAGAAAAGAATAATAGGCTGAGAGAATATGTCGCGCTGTTCTTTCCAAGGGATACTTTCCAAACGTAGTGCCATATCCGCGATCCAACTAATTATCGACTTTAATCCCTCTGGAAGGATGTCCAGGTTAAGTCGCTTCCCCCCAAGACCTACTTTAACTTCCAGCGGACTACGTTCAAGATGAAACGTCAGACCAAGCTGACAAATATTATTCACAAACGTTGTTATTTGGTCTATCGCATGATCAAACTGCTTAGCTTCTTGTTCTGCACCATCATCTTTGGCTAGCGCCGCCTGGGTACGGTTGTTGGCTATCCATTGCGCGAGCAGTTGGGGGCGAACAGTTTGATCAAAAGAAAGAGCATTTTCGAATGGCGACTGTGTAATGTTTTGAATTGAGGAGAAAACATAACCCGATTGCGCAGCTCGACTACCTGAATAAGCTAAGGCCGCATAATCAAACTTCTTAACAGTCACATTTTGGTTCATGTCCAGCCAAGGGCGGTTATGCCACACCAAGCTTTCTGAAGCACCGGGAATGCAATAATAGTAAGCATCACTCTTAACTAACAAATTATTCACTTGCTTATCTAAATTGACACCATACTCTCCAGCTAATCCACAAAAATGAAAATTAACATTACTGCTCATACCTTGATATCGTTTTCTGACTAAAAAATCCCCATGGTCAGGGTTTAAAATCCCTGCCAGAGCATATAACACAGTACTTTTCCCACAGCCGTTTGGCCCGGTCAAGATATGGATCTCCGCTTTAGTTGCATCCTCACTTTCACTAGAAATCTGTGGAAAATCAAAATGAGTATTATCAAATACACCGATATCGTTTAGCGTAACGCTTTCAATGCGGTATGGCTGACGCATAACATAGTCCCTAAGTTAATAGTTGCACTGACCAACATATTACACCGGAAGCATAAATAACAACTATTAGCTCAATAATGCGTGGTTCCAAACAATTCTCACATAGCGATTTAATCGCTTATTCAAAGCCTTATCATGGCTGGCGCGCGCTCGTATCCCCGCCACGCCTGCCCGCTTTGTGTAGTGGTTTTCATGCAGGCGCATGACGGGCCGAAAAGCGCGCCAGTTCTGGCGGCCCCGACCCATTGCGATCCTTTTTGGATCATGCGAATCCATGCACCATAGACATGCACTGCGTTCTCAAACCGCAGGATGCCATATGAGAGGGAGTTTCCCATCGTGCGGAATCACTAATGCGTATTCTCATCCTGCCCTACTCCATAATCATTCATCCTGGTAACCAGATCGCTTGTCAGCTCCGACAGCCACGAAATCGCAACCTCCTTATCGTCATCGCTACAATCTGAACTGGCAACCAGCCGGGCCATAAGTTCTATCCGCTGCAGTGCAAGTGACTCCATGAACAAATCGTTCACAACTCCCTCCCAATATTACTGCTTATATATACAGTACATCATATGATTTTAAAGCTGAAATAGTTTTTTACTCAGCTAACTCTTTGATTAATAGATATGCCATTTCTCTGAGCTGTCAGTACCATTGACGCCATTTGTCATCCTCCTGTAGGCGCTTGTTCCGGTAGAACAGGCGCAGCCCGGCTCCAGATAGGGGTTAACCGCCTTTTTAGGCGAGGTCCATGGATATGCCCCGGCAGCATTACCTCCGCTACTAGGGACTTCAGATACATGAGGTGCGATAAGACGGCCTGAACTGATATCCGTCACTCACAAACTCCCGCATAGACACTGCTACATACCGCGCTGTCATTTGTGCCTGCAAGCAGATCAAATTGCGCACCACCTCGTGTGGTTAACGCCCAGTCGCGATAAGTCTCAATGCCATAGCCATCTACGGTGATGACTTCAATACGCTTTTCGGCCCGCCGCGGATCGTGAGTCGATGGGAAGAACGTTGAATTACCACGACGTGAGCATTCAGCAATCATCCTTTCCCATTCTGCGACACGGCGAATTTCTTCTGGCCAGCGCTGGAAGATTTCCGCCAATTCAGATTTACGGGCATGAATGCAGGGCATGCATCCAACACGACTGCAGCCCTGTTGATAAAGTGGGTTAGGTTTGATGCCATGACGTTTGGCTATAGCGAACACATCTTCGTGCAGCCAGTTAAGGATCGGGCGATAAACATGAAGGCCAGGAGTGTTATCCGCATCTTCCTCCCAGTCCGGAAGCAATGCACGCGCTGGCGATTCCTGCGCCCTCACTCCCTGCCAGCTGATAACCTCGTCATATTCATCTAATGCAGGAACAATCACCTGAGTACGGACAGGCTCATGCTTCAAATCAAATGTGCAAAAACGAGCCTTTGTGGACGGGAATCGCCCTTTCCACATGCACAAGTCAAGAAACGGATTGCCAGTTGGTTTAAGAATTTCTAGTGCGCGATGGATACGTTCTGCGGCCTCATCAGGAGACATGCCGCATTCCTCAACCAAAGAAAAAGGCCATTTTTCAGCAATGAATTTACGCTTGCCTTCAATCTGGCGAGTGAAATCCGCTTTCACACGAATAACCTTACCCAGCCGCGATTCCAGATATTCCAGGTAGTCCATCGTCTGAGGATGCTCATGGCCCGTATCAGCAAAGACAGAGATATGAGGAACATCGTTTTCAATGGCCCGTAACCACTGAGCAAGGCTATCCTTGCCCCCTGAGATACTGATGCTGTTAATAGTGCTGATACCGAAGCAACGCGGATCGATGATGTTCATACAGCACGACCGCTGTAATGTTTACCTTTCAGCTCAGCAATTTCCTGGCAAGTCACGCAGCACTGTACGCCCGGAATAGCTTGTCTGCGCGCCGCTGGGATTGGTGCTTCACAGTCGATGCAAAGCACGCGAGCGATACCCGGATTTCGTGCCCGGGCATTGTGGATATGGCGCTGCAGGTTTTCTTCGACGCGCTGCTGTACGAGATCCATAGAATCAGCCATCAGTGCCAGTCCCCACGTGATTCAGCTTCATAACGGGCAACTTCACGGCGCAGTAATTCTGCAGCCTCCACTCCGTTCATCCCCTCTTTCAGGATGTGGATCGCCAGTGCCTCCATGCGGATGGAAACAGCAAAGGCGCAGCTTTTACGCTCATCCAGACGAGTCTCGTTAAACAACTGGAACAAACCGGCATCATCCGGTCCGGTTTTAGTAGTGCGTGTTTCGCTATTTCGCATAATCATTTCTCCTGAATTTGGGCAAAAGAATGCCCGGCGGGTTTACGCCATTAATTTCTATTTTGGGTTAGCTCGGCATGGTTAGCCGTTTGGGAAATAAGCTCACTACTGCACGAAAATGATTCATTGCTTTAATCAACTCCCGCGTTTCGTCAGTGGTCAGCTCATTAATATTGACACTGTGACGTTCTGCCGGAATTTTTGCCATGAAGAATATGGCGGCCAGTGCCCTCGCATTCTGTTTATGATTAATGTCGCGGGGATCGCGCATCTCAATAATAAAACGTTCCAGCTCGTGCTCAATATTCAGACCAAACACTTTTGCTCTCAGCTCCGCTATGTGGTTCAGCCCATTCAGGCGCTGACCGGGACTAAGCGGAACTGTCGCCGTGTTACCTTCTATAGCCATTAATTAACCTCACTAGCGACCTGAACTTAAATGGTTAAACATCCACATAACCCACTGAACCAAAGAATGTTTAAAGTGATGCCGGGGTTTTTTATGCACGCCCGGCACGTGCCTTAGTGGTAGACTATTTGCGCCAACAATCATCTACCCATCGAAGGAGAAACCTGATGTCAGACTCTGACAACTTCCACGTATTGCCTCGCCCTGCCCCTGCACCTCAACCAGCGCCGGGACAGGATAAAAAATAGGATTCCGGCATGACTAAACAAAGCTCCGAATACTTCCAACTGCATTACAGTTATTACCTTGAGGTTATGACGGCAACGCTTCACGGTAGAGCTGACAAATTGATGACAGCCATTCAGCTTATTAGCGGTACTGCTGTGTTTGCGGACACTGGTCTGGAATGGTTGTTCGCTTTGCCTGTAGTCGTTATCGCGACAATTCAACTTGTGTGGCAACCAGCAATTATTTCCGAGCGTGCTAGCGTACAAAGCCGCCAGTACGGGGAATTGCTTTACGCTGGGGATGAACTGACCCCGGAACTGATTGCACAAAAACTGAAAACGCTGCATCACTCTGATTCCGCACCTTTCGGCTCTTTGTTAAATCCAGCCTATAAAAGAACTGCTATTGCATGTGGTCGACCTGATGACACTAAGCTCAGCTTCCAGGAAAAACTTTTCGCCTGGTTTGCTGGTTGCCTGCCACGTTAATACTTAGACGTTGTAGCAATCTCTTTTTGCCTATTCCCCGGACAGCCTGCTGCCGGGGAGACAGTTCAATACACGGATGCCACTTTTTTCCGCTAGGTAAGTAAATCCAGCCATGACCGTAATGCATTGCCGGGCTTTGCCTAACCAGCAGTGATGCGAATGAAGGTTCGTTATTCAGCATAAACACCTCAGCTCAGCCCAAAAGAAGAGCCAAGACCTGTCACGGTATCGACGACACTGGCCATTGCAGGGTTGGCCTGTAAACGCGCCTGCAGAGAAATAGCGGTAAGCGCCATCAGCCGAGTAACGGAGTTGACGCTTTCGACAACCTGGCGGCGGGTGGTCGCATTTAGCTGAACACCAGAAACCGCACTCGCAGCGACACGGCCGATCTCGGCAGTGGCTTTCAGGATGTACTGAGGCATTTTCTCCCGTGCTACTTCATTAGTTGGTACACAGGGCAGGCAGTGAATCTGAGCCAGAAAACCATCAACCAATGTTGAGTCTTCTGTGAGATCGGTCAGCAGCCATATATCAGGAGCTGTAAGCTGATGCGGTTGCTCCGGGTTGAGCTTATTACGCAGGGTTTGAACATTCATACCTGCACGTTCTGCCAACTTCGTCATGTTGTGACGTACAGCGAAAGCACGGCAGGCTTCATTAAAATGGGGATGTTTTGATATGCGATAGTCAAACATAGTCAGTTGCTCCGTGAAGTCTCAAAATGGAACTAGTTGATATTCACATTGCAATCAACAAGGGCATCGACAGTCATCGCAGCAATGTTAATCATCACTTTTTCACGCTTTTTATCCTTGCGTAGGCGATGACGAAGCAATCGACCATCTGCAAGCATGTCGTTGATGGTGTCAATAGATAACCCTGTGAGTTCACTATATCTTTCTATAGTGACGTGGGGTGTGATGAGAGTGATTGAAATGTTAGGTCTCATGATGCAACATTCCTCGTTTAGCAATGATTAATCAGGATGAATACTGATCGTTTGTATTTTGTGAACACCATAAACATACGATCGCATCATGAAATCGTCAAGATAAAAGTTCACTTGGAGTGACCATGAATTTGGAAAAAGGCGGTCGTGGGGCTATAGAGCGCATGGTTGAAGCCTATGGTTTCAAGACAAGACAGGCTTTATGTGATCATTTAGGTATATCAAAAAGCACACTAGCAACTAGATACATGCGTGACTCATTTCCTGCAGAGTGGGTAATACAATGTGCATTAGAAACTGAATCTGATTTAGCGTGGCTTGTTACTGGAACTGGTCGGCCGACAAGTTCACAAAAAGAGAACACTACTAGTCTACCTAGATTTGACCTAGTTGATGGAGTGCTATCGGAAAACGGTGCTATAACATTCGATAACTCTCTTTTGCCTACAAAAGTTAGTCGGTTGTTTTTTGTTCATCATGGGCATGATAATTACGTTTGCAGTAAGGATTTTACTAACGTTCGTGATGGTATATGGCTAGTTAACATTGACAATGAAGTCTCCATTCGAGAAATAACACGCCTGCCTAAAAATAAAATTCTCGTTTCTGGGGGCAGCAAAGAATTTGACTGTATGCTGGACGATATAGAAGTAACGGCAAGTGTTGTTTTGAAAATAAAATGATTACTTATAAGGGACATAGTAATGAGCCATAGACTTTCAAATATATCAATTAAAAACTTTAGATCTTGTAAAGAAATTAATTTAAATTTTTCCTTGTTCACACCTTTAATTGGATACAATAATGCGGGAAAATCCACTGTTCTGAACGCTATTGAGTGGTTATTTAAGAAAAAGGTACTATCACCAAGCGATTACTTTAATAATGATAACGAGATAGAAGTTGAGGGTAAAGTTGAAGGTATTACCGACGAGATACTTTCCGCTTTAACAGAAGAAAACAGAAATCGTATTAATCCATTTATTACAGCAGGCACATTAACATTCAAACGCACCCAATCAGTTGGTGCATTAGCAGCAAAAGATGTGAAACTACTAATAAAGAATCCAGATAATGGCCTATTCCGACCATCGCCATCAGGGATCGATAATGCGATAAAGGCCTTATTTCCAGATCCTATACGTATCGGAGCGATGGAAAACGCAGCAGAGGATTCGTCTAAATCAAAAGCAGGAACAACAATAGGTAAATTATTATCAGAGTTGAGCGCTAAAATTCAGGAGCAACACTCAAATAGAATATTGAAGCACATAGAAGCAGTAAACAGGAGAATGACGGCCTCAGGAAATAAAAGACTATCAGACCTTGTTGATATCGATAACTCAATTAGTGATAAAGTTGCAGATTTTTTTCCCGGTATCAATCTTAAACTACATTTTGAACTTCCGAATTTTGAAGATATTTTTAAAGCTGGAACAGTAAAAGTTTACGAAGACTCTCTGCCAGATATAGCAAGAGACTGCTCATGTTACGGTCATGGAACTCAGCGTTCTATCCAGATGGCGCTTATTCGCCATTTAGCTGACATTACTACAAATGAGAACATCGGAACAACAACCTTACTATTAATTGATGAACCAGAATTATATCTCCATCCTTTTGCAATAGAACAAATAAGAGAATCATTAAATATTTTATCCCAACATGGCTATCAAATCATTTTTTCAACTCACTCCTCACAAATGATTACTTCTGATTTGGCTAAGGATACTATTTTAATACGAAAAAACAACCAACTAGGAACACATTGTAGGTTAACAATATCTGAAGCAGTAAATCAAGTAATAGTACAACGTCCTGCGCAAGCTACACATTTATTTTCACTAACACAATCTTCAAAAATATTATTTGCTAATAACGTTGTTCTAACAGAAGGAAAAACTGAAACAACCCTATTACCATTTATATTCAAAAAAATAAATAATAAAACAACAGGTCAAATGCAAGTGGCCCTAATAGAAACTGGTTCAGTTGATAGCATTTCAAAAACCATGCAAATACTTGCCAGTATGGACATACCGACAAAGGCAATCGTTGACCTTGATTTTGCACTCAGGGGTGCAATAAGAAATAACTTCCTACAAGGTAACGACCCCGATATTATCGGGCTTAAAGCTATTTTAGTTGATATGCAGAATGATGGGCAATGTGCATTAGATGCTTCTGGATTACCAACAAAGAATGGTGTAGTTACTGCAGCGCAAGCCTATGAACTTATGTCACAAAAAGCTAATGCGGCACCACTAATATTATCTTTGGCTAATAAATTACTAGAATCAAATATATGGATTTGGCAAAAAGGAGCAATTGAAAATCATCTGGGCCTGACAGAAAAAAGTGAATCGGCTTGGGCCGAATTCAAATCTAACGCTGAGGCACAACCTCTGTCAGACATCTGCACTGATTATGATAGTGTTGAGGACTTGGTGGCGTGGATAACACCAGTTGTTTGATTCATACCTGAGAAAACATTGATTGCTGTTCAAATACACAGTTAAATTAAGCCCTCAGATATGAGGGCTTTTTATGGCAGTACGAAAACTCGATACAGGAAAATGGATTTGCGAATGCTACCCCGCCGGACGCAGTGGGCGTCGTGTGCGTAAACAGTTCGCAACCAAAGGCGAAGCATTAGCCTTTGAGCGTCACACGATGGATGAGGCAGAGGCTAAACCCTGGCTGGGTGAATTGGTAGATCGTCGAACGCTGAAAGACGTGGTTGAACTCTGGTACAAACTGCACGGCAAATCTCTTACCGCTGGTGAGCATGTTTACGACAAGCTGGTCCTGATGGTCGATGCACTCGGAAACCCTCTTGCTACTGATCTCAGCTCGAAATTGTTCGCGCATTACCGTGACAAACGCCTAACGGGTGAAATCTATTTCAGTGAGAAGTGGAAGAAAGGTGCCAGCCCGGTAACAATCAACCTCGAGCAAAGCTACCTGAGTGGCGTTTTTAGCGAGCTGGCCCGACTCGGAGAATGGGCAGCACCGAACCCGCTGGAGAATATGCGCAAGTTCACCATTGCTGAAAAGGAAATGGCCTGGCTGACGCATGAACAGATCACAGAGCTTTTGTACGACTGTAATCGCCAAAGCCCGCTGCTCGCTCTGGTTGTTAAAATCTGCTTAAGCACAGGAGCACGCTGGCGCGAAGCAGTGAACCTCACCCGCTCTCAAGTCACAAAGTACAGAATAACTTTCGTCAGGACCAAAGGCAAAAAGAACCGAAGCATTCCGATTAGCAAAGAGCTTTACGAGGAAATCATTGCCCTGGACGGCTTCAAGTTCTTTACGGATTGCTACTTCCAGTTCTTGTCAGTGATGGACAAAACCTCCATCGTGCTTCCGCGCGGCCAGCTTACTCACGTTCTGCGCCACACATTTGCAGCGCATTTTATGATGTCGGGCGGAAACATTCTTGCCCTACAAAAAATTCTCGGCCATCACGACATCAAAATGACCATGCGCTATGCTCACCTGGCCCCTGATCACCTTGAAACTGCCCTGCGCTTCAACCCGTTAGCTACCCTACCAAGTGGCGACAAAGTGGCGGCAGCGGTAAGCATTACCCCGTAATCGCCACGCCTTACCACTAACCTAACTTATTGATTATCTTGCAAGTCGTTGTTTTCACTAACCCGTTTACATAAATGGGTTTTTTGTTGCCTGAAATTCCCCTTCCTGTAATCTGACCTTCTCTCTTCCCACCAAAACATATATGATTAAACGAATATGATTTAATCTACCCTCAGGAACACCCATGATCCACCCGCTCCAGATCTTCAAAATCCTCTCCGACGAAACGCGACTCGCCATCGTCATGCTGCTCCGTGATGCGGGCGAGCTGTGTGTCTGCGATCTCTGCTCCGCCACCAGCGAACCGCAGCCGAAAGTCTCCCGCCACATGGCCTTGCTGCGCGAGTCCGGGCTGGTTATCGACCGCCGCGAGGGTAAGTGGGTCCATTACCGTCTCTCTCCCAACATGCCCGCGTGGGCGGCAGCCGTCATCGACACCAGCTGGAACTGCCTGCGGGAAGAGACGCGCATGAAGCTGAAAAACCGACTCCCGGGCTCATGCTAATCAAAACATATTCATGAAATCAGATATAACGGAGTAAGCGATGTTTCTGGCAGGGGCAATTTTTCTGTTTACGCTGGTACTGGTCATCTGGCAGCCCAAAGGGCTCAGTATCGGCTGGAGCGCGACCATTGGCGCCGTGCTGGCGCTGGCCAGCGGGGTAATTCACATTAACGATATACCTGTGGTCTGGAATATCGTCTGGAACGCCACGGCGACGTTTATCGCCGTCATCATCATCAGCCTGCTGCTGGATGAGTCCGGCTTTTTCGAGTGGGCGGCCCTGCACGTTGCCCGCTGGGGAAACGGTCGCGGGCGATTGCTGTTTACTTATATCGTGCTGCTGGGTGCGGCTGTGGCGGCGCTGTTTGCCAATGACGGCGCGGCGCTGATCCTGACGCCTATCGTCATCGCAATGCTGCTGGCGCTGGGGTTCAGCAAGCAGGCCACGCTGGCGTTTGTGATGGCGGCTGGTTTTATCGCCGATACCGCCAGCCTGCCGCTGATTGTCTCCAACCTGGTCAACATCGTGTCGGCAGACTTCTTTAAGCTGGGGTTCAGCGAATACGCCTCGGTGATGATCCCCGTTGATATCGCCGCGATTGTTGCAACGCTGGTGATGCTGCATCTTTTCTTCCGCAAGGAAATTCCCCCAGAATATGACCTGGCGAAACTTCAGGAGCCCGCGCGGGCCATTCACGATCTCCCGACGTTCAGAACGGGCTGGATCGTGCTACTGCTTCTGCTCGTTGGCTTCTTTGTGCTTGAACCTCTCGGCATTCCGGTCAGCGCCATCGCCACCGTCGGCGCGCTGATTTTATTCGCTGTTGCAAAACGGGGACATGCAATAAACACCGGAAAAGTGCTGCGCGGCGCACCCTGGCAAATTGTTATTTTCTCGCTCGGGATGTATCTGGTGGTGTATGGCCTGCGCAATGCCGGGCTGACGGATTATCTTACTGGCGTGCTGAATAGCCTGGCCGGACACGGACTGTGGGCCACCACGCTGGGAACCGGGTTCATCACCGCGTTCCTGTCATCCATAATGAACAATATGCCCACGGTGCTGATTGGCGCGCTCTCCATTGAGGGCAGTACGGCGACGGGATTGCTCAAGGACGCGATGATTTACGCCAATGTGATTGGCTGCGATCTGGGGCCGAAAATCACGCCTATCGGCAGCCTCGCCACCCTGCTCTGGCTCCACGTGCTGGCGCAGAAAAACATGACGATTACCTGGGGCTACTATTTCCGGACGGGCATCATCATGACGCTGCCGGTCCTGTTTTTGACGCTCGCCGCGCTGGCGCTACGTCTCTCCTTCACACTGTAATGAGCCACTGATATGAGCCACATCACCATTTACCACAACCCAGCCTGCGGCACCTCGCGCAATACGCTGGAGATGATCCGCAACAGCGGCACGGAGCCGGAGATTATCCTCTATCTGGAAACCCCGCCGTCGCGCGATAAGCTGACCACCCTGATTGCCGATATGGGGATTTCGGTGCGGGATCTGCTGCGCAAAAACGTGGAGCCCTATGAACAGCTCGGCCTGGCCGAAGATATCTTCAGCGACGACCAGCTTATCGACTTTATGCTGCAACACCCGATCCTGATTAACCGTCCGATTGTGGTCACGCCGCTGGGCACCCGCCTGTGCCGCCCGTCTGAAGTTGTCCTCGACATTCTGCCGGACGCGCAGAAAGGAGCGTTTACGAAAGAGGATGGCGAAGCCGTCGTGGACGCCAGCGGGAAAAAAATCGAACACAGGTAAAACAGGCAGGGCGAGTGATGCCTAAGGGTTTCCCTCGCCCGCAATTCTCCCCACCATCGCCCGAATTTCCTCCCGGCTTAATGGCTCTCGGTCAGTCACATAGTGCAGCGTCATCCCTTCGATGAAGGCATCCAGCGCGCGGGTGGTGACCGGGTCGAACCACTGCTCCAGCGTGGTCTGGCTCATCTTCATCCAGTCCTGCATCACCGTTTTGAGCGCCGCGCTGCGGTGCATAAAGGCGTAAAGCTGGTACATCAGCGCCATGTTGTGCGGCGTGGTCACCTGCGAGCTGTGGATCAGGGTGGTGATGGATTCACACGCCATTTCCGGCCCGGTGACGCCCGCGAAGAAATCCCGGTACTGCTGCGACATCTGGCGGGTAAACCACGTGAAGGCCTCCTCCAGCAGCGGCTCCATGCCGTCGAAATAGTAGGTCATTGACCCCAGCGGCACGCCCGCGCAGGTGGCGATTTTGCGGTGCGTGACGGCGTGAATACCGTGTTCGGCAATGGTGTCCAGCGTCGCCTGGAGAATTTTTTCACGTCGATGCGGATCGTTCGGTGGTCTGCTCATAAATCCCTCACCTGGTTTGTGTACAAATGTACACAAACTTGCTAGTGTTGTCGCTACTGTTGTACTTCTGGTGCTACCCCAATGACGCTGACCTCTTCCCGCAACGCCCTGCGACTACGCATGTGGGCATTGTTTATGTTCTTCTTTATTCCCGGTCTGCTGATGGCCTCCTGGGCCACACGCACGCCCGCCATACGCGATATTTTGTCCGTCTCCACCGCGGAGATGGGCATCGTGCTGTTCGGCCTGTCGATAGGCTCCATGAGCGGCATTCTCTGCTCCGCGTGGCTGGTGAAGCGCTTTGGCACGCGGGCGGTGATCCGCACCACCATGTGCTTCGCGGTGTTCGGGATGGTAGTGCTGAGCGTGGCGCTGTGGTTTGCCTCGCCGGTGCTGTTTGCCCTGGGGCTGACGGTATTTGGCGGCAGCTTCGGCTCGGCAGAGGTTGCGATTAACGTTGAAGGGGCGGCGGTCGAGCGCGAGATGAACAAAACCGTGCTGCCCATGATGCACGGCTTTTACAGCCTCGGCACGCTCGCCGGCGCGGGCGTCGGGATGGCGCTGACGGCCTTTGGCATGAGCGCGAATCTGCATATCCTGCTGGCGGCGCTGGTATGCATCATTCCGATCCTGACCGGCATTCGGGCGATCCCGAACGGTACCGGCAAGAATTCCGCTGAAGAACAGCATTCGACGGAAAAAGGGCTGCCCTTCTACCGCGATTTCCAGCTGATGCTCATCGGCGTGGTGGTGCTGGCGATGGCCTTCGCGGAAGGTTCTGCCAACGACTGGCTGCCGCTGCTGATGGTGGACGGCCACGGCTTTAGTCCGACCTCCGGCTCGCTGATTTACGCCGGGTTTACGCTGGGGATGACCGTAGGGCGCTTCACCGGCGGCTGGTTTATCGACCGCTATAGCCGCGTGGCGGTAGTGCGCGCCAGCGCCCTGCTCGGCGGCCTGGGTATCGCGATGATCGTCTTTGTGGACGTGGACTGGATTGCCGGGGTCTCGGTGATCCTCTGGGGTCTGGGCGCGTCGCTCGGCTTCCCGCTGACTATTTCGGCCGCCAGCGACACCGGCCCGGATGCCCCAACCCGCGTCAGCGTGGTGGCGACCACGGGCTACCTCGCCTTCCTGGTCGGGCCGCCGCTGCTCGGTTTCCTCGGTGAGCACTACGGGTTGCGCAGCGCCATGCTGGTGGTGTTAGGGTTGGTGATTATCGCGGCGCTGGTGGCGCGCGCGGTGGCAAAGCCGGAAACGGAACAAACGTCAATGGAGAAGGGATATGAGCGTTAAACTGATCGCCGTCGACATGGATGGCACATTCCTGAGTGATGCCAAGACCTATAACCGCCCGCGCTTTCTGGCGCAGTATGCGCGCATGAAGGAGCAAGGCATTCGCTTTGTGGTCGCCAGCGGCAACCAGTATTACCAGCTGATCTCGTTCTTCCCGGAGATCGCGCATGAAATTGCCGTTGTTGCCGAAAACGGCGGCTGGGTGGTCGATGCCGGGGAAGATGTGTTCAACGGCGAGCTGACAAAAGCGCATTTCAGCACCGTGGCCACCGTCTTAAACGACGTCCCCGGCATTGAGATTATCGCCTGCGGGAAAGGCAGCGCCTACACGCTTAAGGCCTATGACGATGCCTTCATTGATATCGCGTCAAAATATTATCACCGCCTCGAAAGGGTGCAGGATTTCAACAGCCTGAACGACATCTTCTTCAAGTTCGGGCTCAACGTTTCCGATGACGAAATTCCGCGCATTCAGGCGCTGCTGCATGAAAAGCTAAGTGACATTATGGTGCCCGTCACCACCGGTCACGGCAGCATTGACCTGATTATCCCCGGCGTGCATAAAGCCAACGGCCTGCGCATCCTGCAAACGCGCTGGGGCATCGAGGACAGCGAAGTGGTGGCCTTTGGTGACAGCGGCAACGACGTGGAGATGCTGCGTCAGTCCGGGTTCAGCTTTGCGATGGCAAATGCCAAGCCGCATATTAAAGCGGAGGCGCGCTTTGAAGCTCCGCATAATAACGAGGAAGGCGTTTTAAACGTGATTGAGAAGGTTTTGAACGGGGAGGCACCGTTTAATTGACCGCGTGCGGTCTGGCGGCCTCGCCCCTCACCCAGGCCCTCTCCCCAATGGGGAGAGGGAAAAAAAGATTATGGTTGCAGGGCGTTTCCGACGCGTTTGTCCTTCAGGAACACCACCATCAGGCCAACCCACAGCGCGCCGTTGGCGAGGTTAAACAGGCTGAACAACCCGTTGCCGCCCAGCGCGTAAGCGTGCTTGCTCACCTCGATACCGACGGTAAAAATCAGCATCTGCAGCATGCCCATCGCCGCAGAGACCGTACCTTTACTCATCTCGCTCGCAAACAGGGTCAGGCGCACCAGGCCAGCGTTCGCCACGCCAATTCCGAAGGCATAAATGCTCAGCCCCGCCGTCATCCACAGGTAGGCGTGGGATGACGCGACGGTCGCTACCGCCGCCAGAATCAGCCCTGCCGCAATCGGCCAGCCGCCCATGATAATCAGTGAACGCACGGTGCGGCGAGACGTCAGACGGGCCAGCACCAGGTTACCGATAATCAACGCGCCAAAGATCGGCACCTGCAGCAGGCCGTACTCGTAGCTGCTGAGCTTTTCACCGCTGATGATAATAACCGGTGACTGCGCGATCCACGCCAGCAGAGGCAGGCTAACGAATCCGGTCGCCAGCGCCCCCGCCACAAAGCGGCCATTTTGCAACACTGCTTTGTAATCCCGGCCCAGCTCTTTCAGCGAGAGTTTTTCGCCCAGACGGGTAGCCGTTTCCGGCATCGCGCGGTGCAGGCCGAAGAACGCGATGGCGGCGAGAACAGCAAAGAGCACAAACATCCCTTCCCACGGCGCAACGTGCACCCACGCGGCCCCCACCAGCGGCCCGAGTAAGGGGGCGATCAGCGCCACGTTAGCCATCAGCGCGGTAATTTTGATACACACCGCCTCCTCAAACGACTCCTGGATGGCGGCATACCCCACGGCGCCGATAAAGCACAGGCTCACCCCCTGCAGGAAACGCAGCAGGGTAAATTGTTCAATGTTTTGCGCCAGCAGCGTGGCGAGGCAGGTAACGATAAACCACACCACGCCCGTCAGCATCACCGGACGGCGCCCAATACGATCCGACAGCGGGCCTAACAGCCACTGCAAAAACATGCCGCCAGCCAGATAGGCGGTCATGGAGGTCGGCACCCACTCGATTCCCGCGTTGTACTGCTCCACAACGGCCAGCATACCGGGCTGGATCATATCGTTGCCGATATAGGTAGAGAATTCGTAGAGCACCAGACACAGAGGGAAAAGCAACGCCTGACGACCCAGACGTGAACCAGAAGAAGAACGGTTTAACATGCAATCTCTTTATAATGACAAAATCGCGACGAGTGTAATGAAATGCCGCAATCCGAGATAGTGATTTATCGAGGAGAAACAGAAATAAAGCACATATCGTCTTCGTTTAAGGTTTCCTTAAGTTGACAGATTTATGATAGCGCGATTACTCGTCAATGATCCCTAATTATGGCACTCACTTCCAGCCGTTCAGAATTGTCTAACTTACAGACTAATAAGACAAAACAGCTTTACCGCTTACCGTCCCGCTTTTATGGTTATCAGCTTTTGGTGCTAGTAGCGCTTGCCGTGGTGTTTACGTGGCTATCGCGCGATGAAGCGCTCGACAGATGGATCACCGGTTTTTGGTATGACGCGGCGACACAGACTTTCCCGCTGCAGAAAGACCACCTGCTGGATCTGCTGAACCATCGTCTGGCGAAGTACATTGCGATTGCCTTAGGCGCCGTGGCGCTGCTTTACGGCGCTTACAAACGTAACGCAAGGCTTGTAACAGCCGCGCTGCTGATGGGGCTTGGCGCGCTGGTGGTTGGCGTGCTGAAAAGCATCAGCCACCACAGCTGCCCGTGGGATCTGGTGGAATATGGCGGTCAGGCCGTGTCTTACCCCTTGTTCAGCGCCGTTCCGGCAGACAGCGGCCCGGGCCGCTGCTTCCCGGGTGGCCATTCTTCCAGCGGCTTTATGGTGATGGGGCTGTTTTTTGCCTTCTGGCGCGAGCGTCCGCGTCTCGCCTGGAGCTTTGTGGTCCTTGGCGCGGTTCTGGGTCTGGCGATGGGCTTCGGCCAGGTGATGCGCGGGGCACATTTTTTCTCTCACAACCTGTGGGCCGGGTGGTGGGTCTGGTTTTCCCAGGTGGCGGTCTACGGGCTGGTTTCCACCCGGTTTGCAAAAGAGTGATTACGCTATGCTAGAGAATCTGAATTATCAGCTGTTTTATCTGATCAACGCCACCCCGGCCTCGCCAGAGTGGATGATTGATTTTGCCACCTTTCTGGCGAAAGACCTTATCAGCATCGTGCCTGCGCTGGCTGCCATTCTCTGGCTGTGGGGGCCGCGCAGCCAGGTTAAGGCACAGCGCCAGTTGGTGATCAAAGTCGCGATGGCGCTCGGGGTAAGCGTGCTGGTCAGCTATCTTCTAGGCCACGCGTTCCCGCACGATCGTCCTTTTGTCGATCGCATTGGCTACACCTTCCTGCACCACGCGCCGGATGACTCTTTCCCGAGCGATCACGGTACGGTTATCTTCACCTTCGCGCTGGCTTTCCTGTTCTGGCATCGCCTGTGGTCGGGTGCGGTGCTCATGGTGGTCGCTGTGGCTATCGCCTGGTCGCGCGTTTACCTTGGCGTCCACTGGCCGCTGGATATGGTAGGCGGTTTCCTGGTGGGGCTGATTGGCTGCGTGAGCGCGGCTATCCTGTGGAATCTCTTCGGTGAGGCGCTCTACCGCGGGCTTTCTTCGCTCTATCGCGCCATTTTTGCCATCCCGATCCGTAAGGGCTGGATACGTGACTAATCCCAACCGGACAGGTTACACTGAGCCCCCGCCCTGCGGGGGCTCACTTTTTTATCCCGAGGAACTATGGAAACACGTCGCGATGACCGCATTGCTCAGCTGCTGCAGGCGCTGAAGCGCAGCGATAAGCTGCATCTGAAGGAAGCCGCCAACCTCCTCGGCGTCTCAGAGATGACCATTCGTCGCGATCTGAACAGCGACAGCGCCCCCGTGGTACTGCTGGGCGGGTACATCGTCCTTGAGCCGCGCAGCGCCAGCCATTATCTGATCAGCGACCAGAAGACGCGTCTGGTTGAAGAGAAGCGCAAAGCCGCGCGCCTTGCGGCTACGCTGGTTCAGCCGCACCAGACGCTGTTTTTTGACTGCGGCACCACCACGCCGTGGATTATCGAAGCCATCGACAGCAGCATTCCCTTTACCGCCGTGTGCTACTCCCTGAACACCTTTCTGGCGCTTCAGGAGAAACCCGAGTGCCGGGTGATCCTCTGCGGCGGCGAGTTTCACGCCAGCAACGCCATCTTTAAACCGCTTAACCTGCAGGACACGCTCAGCAACCTCTGCCCGGACATCGCGTTTTATTCCGCCGCGGGCGTCAATGTGCGCCAGGGTGCAACCTGCTTTAATCTGGAGGAGCTGCCGGTCAAGCACTGGGCGTTAAATGCCGCGCAGTATCATGTGCTGGTGGTCGATCACAGCAAGTTTGGCAAGGTGCGTTCGGCAAGAATGGGCGAGCTGGCGCAGTTTGACGCCATCGTCAGCGATTGCCGCCCCGATGACGAGATTGTGGCCCATGCAAAGGCACAGCAGGTGAAGTTGATGTATTGAGGTTATGCCGGGTCAGCGCAGCGCCACCCGGCATAAAACTTAACTAAACCAGCTGCCAAACCAGCTATGGAATTTCATCAACACGAAATCCCACATCCGGCTGAAGAAGCCGCCCTCTTCCACCGCTTCCATCACAATCAGCGGACGCTGTTCAATCGACTTGCCGTTTAGCTGGAAATCAATCGTCCCAACCACCTGGCCTTTTTTCAGCGGCGCGGTGAGCTGCGGTTCGGTCAGGGTATAGCTTGCTTTCAGGTTTTTCAGCTGACCGCGTGGAATGGTCACGGAACCGGCCTCACCCGCCCCCAGATTCACCTCGCTCTTGTCACCAAACCAGACGCGCTGGCTGACGAACGTGGCATCAGGTTTAATCGGCGTCACGGTTTCATAGAAGCGGAAGCCCCAGGTCAGCAGTTTTTCTGACTCGTTAAAGCGGATGCGGTCGGTTTTGGTGCCCAGCACCACCGAGATCAGGCGCATATCGCCCTGCGTCGCGGAGGCCACCAGGTTGTAGCCCGCGCCGGCCGTGGTGCCGGTCTTCATTCCGTCCACGTTAACGTTGCTACTCCACAGCAGGCGGTTACGGTTCGGCTGGCGAATTTTGTTGAAGGTAAACTCTTTCTCTTTGTGGATGGCGTATTCATCCGGCACGTCGTGGATCAGCGCTTTTCCCAGCAGCGCCATGTCGCGCGCGGTACTGAACTGTCCCGGCGCATCCAGGCCGTGGACCGTTTTGAAGGTGGTGTTGGTTAAGCCGAGCTTTTGCGCATAGCCATTCATCAAACCAATGAAAGAATCCTGACTGCCGGCAACGTAGTCGGCCAGCGCGATACACGCATCATTTCCCGACTGAATGATTACCCCTTTGTTCAGATCGGAGACGGAGACCTGATCGCCTGGCTTCAGGAACATCACCGACGAGCCCCGCAGCGCCGGGTTGCCGGTAGCCCAGGCATCCTTCCCGATGGTGACCATATCGTCCAGCTTGATCTTGCCCGCTTTTAACGCCTGCCCGACCACATAGCTGGTCATGATTTTGGTCAGGCTGGCCGGATCGAGTTTCTCATCCGCATTGCCTTCCGCCAGCACTTTACCGCTGGAATAGTCCATCAGGATCCAGGCGCGCGCGTCCACAGGCGGCGCTTCGGGCGCAGCCTGTTCAGCCGCGTAGAGTGTTGGTGCAAACAGGAAAAGGAGCGCAGAGCCTGCCGCCAGGCTGCGCAGAGAAGTCATTTTTCGCGTCATAAATGCCACCCGAGTGTCCATTCAAAAATTACGTCACATCACCGTGTCGCAAGAAGCGATGAGTAATAGCGCACTAAAACGGTTAAAGAAACCCAACGAGGGTAAAGTTATTAAAGTTTATGCAATAACATTCATTTACGCTTTGATTCAGGCGATTTTTTTGTCTTCTGTTGCGTAATTGTTAGGTTTATCTCACCATGGCAAAAAGCCGAACCGGATTCACACTCATCAGGAGTAAATATGATTACGCTGTGGGGCAGGAATAATTCGACCAACGTTAAGAAAGTGCTCTGGACGCTGGAGGAACTGGATTTACCGTTTAACCAAATCATGGCTGGCATGTCGTTCGGCGTGAACAAAGAGGCCGACTATCTGGCGATGAACCCGAACGGCCTGGTGCCGCTGCTGCGTGATGACGAAACAGACGCAACGCTTTGGGAGTCCAACACCATTGTGCGTTACCTCGCCGCCCAGTACGGTCTTGGCCGCCTGTGGGTTGAAAACCCGGCGCAGCGCGCGCAGGGTGAGAAGTGGATGGACTGGGCAAATCAGACGCTCTCTCCCGTTCACCGCGTGATCCTGATGGGGCTGGTGAGAACCCCTGAAGCCGAGCGCGACTACCCCGCCATTCATGCCGCGCAGGATGCCTGCGAAAACCTGTTTGCGATGATGGACGATGAGCTGGCGAAGCACGCCTGGTTCTCCGGCGATACGTTCGGCGTGGGGGACATTGCCGTAGCGCCGTTCGTCTGGAACCTGACTAACCTCGGTCTGAAATGGACGCCGCGCCCGAACCTTGACCGCTGGCTTAAGCAGCTTGGCGAGCGCCCGGCGTACCGTAACGTGGTTATGATCCCGGTCACCTGATTACGCACCGGACGGGCTGACTTTTAACAGCTGCCCGTCCGTTTCGTCGGTCAGGACATACAGATAGCCATCCGGCCCCACCCGCACATCGCGAATACGCTGCTCCCGGTCGCCCAGGATCCGCCCGTCCTCCGTCACCTTATTGCCGTCCACGCTCAGCACGATAACGTCCTTTTCCTTTAGCGCCCCGATAAACAGCTTGTTTTTCCACTGCGGGAACACGTCGCTATTATAGAACGCCATGCCGCTGACCGCGGGCGACACTTTCCAGACAAACAGCGGCTTTTCGGCTCCCTCAACGTGCTCGCCTTTGGCTTCCGGGATTTTCAGCCCGCTGTAGTTAATGCCGTGCGTCGCCAGCGGCCAGCCGTAATTTTTGCCCTTCTCCGGGATGTTGATTTCATCCCCGCCGCGCGGGCCGTGCTCGTTCAGCCACAGCGTGTCGCTCCACGGGTTCATCGCCATCCCCTGCGGGTTACGAATGCCGTACGACCAAATTTCCGGCCGCGCGCCGGAGGTGTTCACAAAGGGGTTATCCGGCGGCACTTTACCGTCTTCGGTGAGGCGCACCACTTTACCCTGCAGCTTGTCCAGATCCTGCGCCGTCGGGCGCTGGTTGTTCTCGCCGAGTCCAATAAAGAGATACCCTTTGCCGTCGAACACCAGTCGCCCACCAAAATGGTTACCGGTAGAGAGTTTCGGCATCTGGCGGAACACTACCTGGAATCCCTCGATGCGGGAAAGATCGTCGCTCAGGCGACCATAGCCCACCGCCGTTCCGGCCTTGCCGTCACGCCCGGCTTCGGCGTAGCTCAGCCAGACGCGGCGCGACTTTTCAAAATCAGGTGCCAGCACCACGTCCAGCAGTCCTCCCTGGCCGTTCGCCCACACCTTCGGCACGCCGACAATGGGATCGGAAAGTCCTTTCCCGGCCTGCCAGCGCTTGAGCTGCCCGCCCTTAAGAGTGACCAGTAAACCGTCATTACCCGGCAGGAACGCCATCGACCAGGGGTGATCGAGTCGGTTTTGCAGCACCTCAACCTTTACCGCCTCTGGCGCAGCAAGAAGCGAAAACGGAATAAACAATGCAGGCAGGAAAATCAACGAGGATCGAGGCATAAAGCGCTCCTTTTTCGGCATATGGCATAAAGATTAGCCATTACCTCCGGGCGCGTTACCACTTTTACAAAAGCTTAATCAGAGGGGGGAGTTGCCTCCCCCCGAACTCAGTGCTGTGCAAGCGTCTCGTACTTGTTAAGACACATGATGCAAAGAGAGAGCGTTGTCAGGCAGTTTTCAAGCTTCTCCGCGTTAACAGCGATAAAATTTGGGCAGTCGTGGCGTCCGTTCATCAAACATACCCCTGCAATGGAGAGCACCTCAGCGGCGCGACGCAGCACCATCAGCTCGCATTCATCGTATTCCGTCTTCAGGGTCGGTGCTTTTTCACGCATGAAATTACACAGTTCAAACAGATTATCACGCAGATGTTCGCTTTCGCTGACTGACATATAGCCCTTTGCCTTCCTGAGCTGCAGATAGGCGGCCAGGTCGATTCGGGCGTTGATCAGCTTGTTAAGCAGATCGCGTTTCAGTCTGTCAACGGACATGCTATTTCCTCCTCTGTCAGCCATGTTGCACATTCAGAATAAGCTCATTTTTTGTACAGTTTAATGCCTGAGATCAATTATTCTTAACTGATTAACATTATTTACAATGTTACAACCTCGGCCTGGCGCATCCGCCTTGCAAAGAGTGTATAAATCCCCCGCGATACGCTGTAAAATCCCGCCCTGATAACTCCATAATTGATGAATTTTTAACCTATGAGCAATGTTACGCACCAGCCGAAAATCGGCTTCGTCTCCCTGGGCTGCCCGAAAAACCTGGTGGATTCCGAACGCATCCTGACCGAACTGCGCACCGAAGGCTATGACGTGGTGCCAAGCTACGACAACGCCGATATGGTGATCGTTAACACCTGCGGGTTTATCGACAGCGCGGTCCAGGAGTCACTGGAAGCCATCGGTGAAGCGCTGACCGAAAACGGCAAAGTGATTGTTACCGGCTGCCTGGGCGCGAAAGTGGACCAAATCCGCGAAGTGCACCCGAAGGTGCTGGAGATCACCGGCCCGCACAGCTACGAGCAGGTGCTGGAACATGTTCATCACTACGTGCCAAAACCAAAGCACAACCCGTTCCTGAGCCTGGTGCCGGAACAGGGCGTGAAGCTGACGCCGCGTCACTACGCCTACCTGAAAATTTCTGAAGGCTGCAACCATCGCTGCACCTTCTGCATCATCCCGTCCATGCGTGGCGATCTGGTGAGCCGTCCGATTGGCGAAGTGCTGGCGGAAGCGAAACGTCTGGCCGACGCGGGTGTGAAGGAGCTGCTGGTCATCTCCCAGGACACCTCAGCTTATGGAGTAGACGTTAAACACCGCTCCGGTTTCCACAACGGCGAGCCGGTGAAAACCAGCATGGTGGGCCTGTGCGAGCAGTTGGCTAAGCTCGGTATCTGGACACGTCTGCACTACGTCTACCCGTACCCGCACGTTGACGACGTCATCCCGCTGATGGCGGAAGGCAAAATTCTGCCGTACCTGGATATCCCGCTGCAGCACGCCAGCCCGCGTATCCTCAAGCTGATGAAACGCCCTGGCTCCGTTGACCGCCAGCTGGCGCGCATCAAGCAGTGGCGTGAAATCTGTCCGGATCTGACCCTGCGCTCCACCTTTATCGTCGGCTTCCCGGGTGAAACCGAAGAAGACTTCCAGATGCTGCTCGACTTCCTGAAAGAAGCCCGTCTGGACCGCGTCGGCTGCTTCAAGTACAGCCCGGTGGAAGGCGCAACCGCCAACGAGCTGGCGGATCAGGTGCCGGAAGAGGTTAAGGAAGAGCGCTGGAACCGCTTCATGCAACTGCAGCAGCAGATCTCTGCTGAACGTCTGCAGGAGAAAGTGGGCCGTGAGATCATGGTTATCATCGACGAAGTGGACGAAGAAGGCGCGATTGGTCGCAGCATGGCGGACGCCCCTGAAATCGACGGCGCGGTGTACCTGAACGGCGAAACCAACGTTAAGCCGGGTGATATTATTCGCGTCAAAGTTGAAAACGCCGACGAGTATGACCTGTGGGGTAGCCGGGTTTAATCTCACTGCACATCTTTTACAGGCCGGGTAAGGCGTAGCCGCCACCCGGCACATTTCACTGCACTACCCCTTTATCCTCGGATCCAGCGCGTCGCGCAGCCCATCCCCCAGCAGGTTAAACGCCAGCACGGTCAGGAAAATCGCCAGGCTCGGGAAGATCGCCACGTGCGGCGCAATCACCATATCGGCCCTCGCCTCGTTCAGCATCGCGCCCCACTCCGGCGTCGGCGGCTGTGCCCCTAACCCCAGAAACGACAGGCTGGCCGCCGAAATAATCGACACGCCGATACGCATGGTGAAATAGACCACGATGGACGACACCGTCCCGGGCAGAATATGGCTGAACAGAATGGTGGTATCGCTGGCCCCCATGCTGCGGGCGGATTCAATAAACGTCTGCTGTTTCAGCACCAGCGTGTTGCCGCGCACCAGGCGGGCAAAGGCCGGAATCGAAAACACCGCGACCGCGATAATGACGTTCGCCATCCCGCTGCCCATAATGGCGACAACGGCAATCGCCAGCAGAATGCCGGGGAAAGCAAACAGCACGTCGCAGATGCGCATGATGATGCGGTCCCACCAGCCTTCATAATACCCGGCGACGAGCCCCAGCACGGTACCGATAGCTGCGCCGATCAGCACCGCGACTACCCCGGCGGCGAGCGAGATCTGCGCCCCCACCAGCACCCGGCTAAAAATATCCCGCCCGAGAGAGTCCACGCCGAACCAGTGCAGCATTGAGGGGCCGTCGTTCAGGCGGTCATAGTCAAAGTAGTTTTCCGCATCAAACGGCGCTACCCACGGCGCAACGATCGCCACCGCAATCAGCACCAGCACGAACAGCCCCGCCGCCATTGCGACCGGCTGACGGCGAAAACGTCTCCAGAATTCGGACCACGGGGTGCGGACATGCTCCGGTTTCAGCCCCGGCATCGCGTTCAAAACGGCCTGACGCCGCCAGTTCAACAATCGCATCTTACTTATACCTGATGGCCGGATTAATGGCGGCGTAAAGCACGTCCACCACTAAGTTGATAAGAATAAACTCCAGCGAGAAAAGCAGGACTTCTGCCTGAATCACCGGGTAGTCGCGCATCTCGACGGAATCGACCAGCAGGCGCCCCAGCCCCGGCCAGTTGAAGACCTTTTCCACGACGATAGAGCCACCCAGCAGGAAACCAAACTGCAGTCCCATCATCGTCACCACCGGGATCATCGCATTGCGGAACCCGTGCTTGAGAATGACCCACTTCTCGCTGACCCCTTTCGCCCGCGCGGTGCGAATATAATCTTCGCTCAGCACGTCCACGAACGAGGCGCGGGTAAAGCGGGCCATCACCGCCGAAACGGCAGCGCCCAGCGTCATGGAGGGCAGAATATAATGCTTCCAGGTATCGGCCCCGACGGTCGGCAGCCAGCCCAGTTCAACGGAGAAGATTTGCATCAGCAGCATCCCCAGCGCGAATGCCGGGAAGGAGATGCCGGTCACCGCCAGGGCCATGCCGAGCTTGTCCGGCCAGCGGTTGCGCCAGACGGCCGCAATAATCCCCGCGCCCAGCCCAAACGCCACCGCCCAGCCCATGCTGGCAATCGTTAACCAGAACGTGGGCATAAAGCGGCTGGCAATCTCCTCCGACACCGGACGCCGCGACACCATTGAAATACCAAAGTCGCCCTGCAGAACGTTGCACATATAGTGCAGAAACTGCATATACAGCGGCTGGTCGAGGCCCAGCTGTTTACGCACCAGCTCAATGACGGTGGCATCCGCTTCGGGCCCGGCTACCAGACGCGCCGGATCGCCCGGCAGCATGTGGACAAACAAAAACACCAGCACCGCCACTATCAGCAGCGTCGGGATAAGCCCCAGCAGACGTTTACAAACATAATTCAGCATGAGGTTTATTTTAAATCCGCATCGTCAAAGCTAAAGCCGGTGTCCGGCATGATGTAGAACCCGGTCAGCGCTTTGTTATGGGCTGAAACCAGTTTCTCCACCACCAGCGGTACCCACGGCGACTCTTTCCAGATAATGTCCTGCGCGTCCTTGTAGAGGCGGGCTTTCTCTTCCGGTTTGGTGGTTTTCAGGGCATCGGCCAGGTCTTTGTCCACCTGCGGATTGCTGTAAAACGCGGTGTTGAACAGGGTTGGCGGCCAGTTCTGCGAGGCGAACAGCGGCGACAGCGCCCAGTCGGCTTCACCGGTAGAGGCCGTCCAGCCGGTGTAGAACATTCGCACGCCGCTCTCTTTCTGCCCTTTCCCCTCCACTTCTGCCGCACGCTGCCCGGCATCCATCGCGGTCACCTGCGCCTTAATCCCCACTTGCGCCAGCTGCTGCTGGGTGAACTGCAGCACCTTCTGGGCGGTGCTGTGATTGTGCGACGACCACAGCGTGGTGCTGAAGCCGTTCGGGAAACCCGCCTCTTTCAGCAGCTCGCGCGCTTTGGCCGGATCGTACGGCCACGGCTGATAACTTTGCGCATACGCAATAGACGGCGGCAGCACGCCGGTGGCCGGGGTGGCATAACCCGCAAAAGCGACCTTCACCAGCGCCTGACGGTTAATGGCATAGTTGATGGCTTCACGCACCTTCGGGTTATCGAACGGCTTCTGCGTGACGTTCATGCTGATGTAGCGCTGCATGATAGACGGGCTGGCAACCAGCTCCAGCTTGCTGTTTTTCTGCAGAATGGCGGCCTGCTCATACGGGATGGGGAAGGCAAACTGCGCCTCGCCGGTTTGCAGCATTGCCGCGCGGGTGTTGTTATCCACCACCGGACGCCAGGTGATGGTGTCCAGCTTCGGCAGACCCTGCTGCCAGTATCCCGCGAATTTTTTCACCTTCACAAAATCGGTCTGGTTCCAGGTGAGCAGCTCGTACGGCCCGGTTCCCACCGGGTGGAAGCCGATCTCTTTACCGTACTTTTTCAGCGCGGCGGGCGAGATCATCGCCGTCGCCGGATGCGCCAGGATATTGATAAACGCGGAGAATGGCTCTTTCAGGGTGATTTTTACCGTTGCCGGGTCGACTACCTCGGTGCTGGCGATATTTTTATACAGGTTATAGCGCTTGAGGCTGTTTTGAGGATTGCTGGCACGGTCGAGGTTGACCTTTACCGCCTCCGCATTGAAATCAGTCCCGTCCTGGAATTTCACGCCGGAACGGAGCTTGATGGTATAGACCAGCCCGTCGTCGGATACGGTGTACCCCTCCGCCAGCACATTTTTCAGCTTCATCTCTCTGTCGAGACCAAACAGCCCCTGATAGAACGATTTCGCCACCGCCTGGGAGAGCGTGTCGTTGGCGTCGTACGGATCGAGAGTAGTGAAGTTAGAGCCGACGGCAACCACCACGTCTTTGGCGGCGAACGCGGGGGCAGCGGCCAGGGCTGCCGTCACGCTCGCGGCTAACAACCATTTACGCGCTACAAATGTAACCATTGTGTTCTCCTGCCTGTTGTAAGTTATAACCGTGAGAAGGCATTGTCCTGGCGCGGCGGAGCCACGAAGTGGCCCGGACCAACCTCACGCAGCGTGACGCGCTCCACGGCTTCGCCGCGTTTACGAATGTTGCTCGGCATCTCATCCTGCAGCAGCACGCGCTGGCCGTGGCGGTGCGCGGGATCGGCAACCGGGACCGCCGCAATAAGCTTGCGGGTGTAGGGGTGCTGCGGATTCTCAAACACCGCCCTTCGCGGGCCAATCTCCACGATCTGCCCCATAAACATCACCGCCACGCGGTGGCTGATGCGCTCTACCACCGCCATATCGTGCGAGATAAACAGGAAGGCAATCCCCATATCCCGCTGTAAATCCAGCAGTAAGTTGATAATTTGCGCCCGGATCGAGACATCCAGCGCCGAGACGGACTCATCCGCAATCACCACCTTCGGGTTCAGCGCCAGCGCGCGGGCGATGCAGATACGCTGCCGCTGCCCGCCGGAAAACTCGTGCGGATAACGCCAGGCGTGTTCCGGCTTCAGGCCAACGCGCTCCAGCAGCCAGGCCACGCGACGCTGCGCCGCCTCGCCGTCGAGCAGGTTATGCACCCGCAGCGGCTCCATAATTGAGTACCCTACCGTATGGCGCGGGTCGAGAGAGGCATACGGATCCTGGAAGATAAACTGAATATCTCGCCGTATCGCCTGTAATTTATTATCTGGCAGGGTGTCGATACGTTCACCGTTAAAGGTTATCGTCCCCTCCTGGGTCTCCACAAGCCTGAGCAGCGCCCGCCCGGTGGTGGATTTCCCGCAGCCGGACTCTCCTACCAGCGCCAGCGTTTCACCCGGCCAGAGATCGAAACTGACGTTTTCCACCGCATGCACTTCGCGCTTCAGGCGGTTGAAAATTCCGCTGCGCAGCGGAAAGCGGGTCACCAGATTGCGCACTTCGAGTATCGGTTTGCCCGACACCACGGTGTCCTGCTCGCCTTCATCCTCCTGCGGCTCTGTCGCCTCCAGGGAAATCAGCGGAAAACGGCGCGGCAAATCGCTGCCGTTCATCGCCCCAAGCCGCGGCACCGCCGCCAGCAGCGCTTTGGTGTAAGGATGCTCGGGGGCATGGAAAATCTGCTCGACCGCACCGGTTTCCACAGCATTGCCCTTATGCATCACCAGCACCCGATCGGCGATGTCAGCCACTACGCCCATATCGTGGGTGATGAAAATCACCCCCATCTCCATCTCCTGCTGCAGCACTTTGATGAGCTGCAGGATCTGCGCCTGAATCGTCACGTCCAGCGCCGTCGTCGGCTCATCGGCGATCAGCACCGCCGGACGGCAGGAGAGCGCCATGGCAATCATCACCCGCTGGCGCATGCCGCCGGAAAGCTGATGCGGGTAGCGCCCCAGAATGGCCTGCGCCTCCGGAATGCGCACCAGCTCCAGCATGCGTCGGGCCTCTTTGAGCGCCTCATCGCCGCTCAGCCCCTGATGCAGCCGGATGGACTCGGCAATTTGTTCCCCGACCGGGAACACCGGGTTGAGCGAGGTCATCGGCTCCTGGAAGATCATCGCGATATCCGCCCCGCGCACGCCCTGCATCTGCGCGCCGCTCAGCTCGTTTAAATCGATGACCTGACGGTTACGGCGGCGCAGGAGCATTTTCTCGCTGCTGATTTGCCCGCCCGTCTGTTCCAGCAGGCGCATCAGCGCCAGCGCGGTGACCGATTTACCGGAGCCGGATTCGCCAACAATAGCCAGCGTCTCGCCGCGCCTGAGCGAGAACGATAAATTCTGTACTGCGGGGATGAACTGCCGCTCTTCCTGAAACGCAATATTCAGCTGATGGACAGCCAGCACCTCGCGGTTGTCCAGTTCTTCAGTGTGCGGCACGCGCTGCCCCCTTATTCACGATAGATGCCCGTGCTCGGCTCATCACCGGCATAACCCCAGGCGCGGTACATGCCTTCGCTGTTGAAAGGCAGGGCCACGTTGCCCTCACGATCGACCGCAATCAGCCCGCCGACGCCGCCCAGGGCAGGTAATTTTTCCATCACCACGCGCTCGCAGGCCTCGCTCAGGCTTAAACCGCCGTAATCCATCAGCGCGGTGATGTCGTAGGCCGCGAGGGCGCGAATAAACACTTCCCCGGTGCCGGTACACGACACCGCCGCCGTGGCGTTATTGGCATAGCAGCCCGCGCCGGGCAGCGGGCTGTCGCCGACGCGTCCCGGCAGCTTGTTGGTCATGCCGCCCGTTGACGTCGCCGCCGCGAGGTTACCGGCTTTATCGAGCGCCACCGCGCCGACCGTGCCCATTTTGGTGGTTTCATCCAGCGGCGCAGTATGGTCAAGCTGCGTTATGCCCGCCGTACGGGCTTCCAGCAGCTGCTGATAGCGTTCTTCCGTGGAAAACAGATCCGGCGATACCGGTTCCATTCCGTGCTCAAAGGCAAATTTTTCCGCCCCGGCGCCCGCCAGCAGAACGTGCGGGCTCTCCTCCATCACCAGACGCGCCGCCAGCACCGGATTTCGCAGATGGCTCACGCCTGCCACGGCGCCCGCCTTCAGGGTGACGCCGTCCATCACGCAGGCGTCCAGCTCGTGGGTTTCATCCCGGGTAAAGACCGAACCTATTCCGGCATTAAAGAGCGGACACTCTTCCAGCAGGCGCACCGCCTCGGTGACCACATCCAGCGCGCTCTCGCCCGCTTCCAGCATTTTCTGGCCCGTTTCCACAATGGCGTACAGCGCGTCAATGTAGCGCTTTTCCTGCTCGGGACTGAGCTGTGCACGGGTGATTGCCCCTGCGCCGCCATGAATTGCGATTACCGCATTAACCATTCGCATCACCCGTTAGCCTGATTCGCGGCTTTTTCTATAAATATCATTATCGTCGATGAAACTTCAGATGATTTTTGAATATAGAAAGACGCAACAGTGATGTAAAGCGTACACCCATCGGGTCATACAGTTAGCCGCACTTTTCTGCCATAATGGGCGCTTTCGTTGTTACTCCGCAGGAGCCCACCATGGATTTTACCGCCGGACTGATGCCGCTTGAGACGGCACTCTCGCAGATGCTTGACCGTATTTCTCCGCTGCATGACGTTGAGACGCTGCCGCTTGTGCGCTGTTTTGGTCGTATTGCCGCGCGCGATATCGTCTCGCCGATGAACGTGCCGGGGTTCGATAACTCCGCGATGGACGGTTACGCGGTGCGCCTGGCGGATCTCCAGACGGGTAACGCCCTGCCGGTGGCGGGTAAAGCCTTTGCGGGCCAGCCGTTTGGCGGCGAATGGCCAGCGGGCACCTGCGTGCGCATCATGACCGGCGCGCCGGTTCCGCAGGGCTGCGATGCCGTGGTGATGCAGGAAGAGACCGAGCAGACCGACGACGGCGTGCGTTTTACCGCGAACGTTAAAGCGGGCCAGAACATCCGCCGCACGGGCGAAGACATCACCCTCGGCGCGACCGTTTTTGCCGCCGGGCAGAAATTGACGGTAGGTGAACTGCCGGTGCTGGCCTCGCTCGGCATCGCGGAAGTTGACGTTGTCCGCAAGGTGCGCGTGGCGGTCTTCTCCACCGGCGACGAGCTGCAGCTTCCGGGCCAGCCGCTGCAGGACGGCCAGATTTATGACACCAACCGCCTGGCGGTACACCTGATGCTGGAGCAGCTGGGCTGCGAGGTGATTAACCTCGGCATCATTCCAGACGACCCGGAAAAACTGCGCGCGGCGTTTATCGAGGCGGACAAATCCGCCGACGTGGTCATCAGCTCCGGCGGCGTCTCCGTGGGCGAAGCGGATTACACTAAAACCCTTCTTGAAGAGCTGGGCGAAATCGCCTTCTGGAAGCTGGCGATTAAGCCGGGCAAACCGTTCGCGTTTGGCAAGCTTCCGCACAGCTGGTTCTGCGGCCTGCCGGGTAACCCGGTCTCTGCGGCGCTCACCTTCTACCAGCTGGCGATCCCGCTGCTGGCGAAGCTTTCCGGCAACAAAGCCAGCCCGCTGCCGGAGCGCCTGCGCGTGCGTGCCGCTACGCGCCTGAAAAAATCGCCGGGTCGTCTCGATTTCCAGCGCGGCATTCTGGCGCGCGGCGCGGACGGTGAGCTCGAAGTGAGCACCACCGGACATCAGGGCTCGCACATTTTCAGCTCCTTCAGCCAGGGCAACTGCTTTATCGTGCTGGAGCGCGAGCGCGGCAACGTGGAAGCCGGCGAATGGGTTGAGGTTGAGCGCTTTAACCACCTGTTCGGAGGCTGACATGACGGTGGAGCTGAGCGACCAGGAGATGATGCGCTACAACCGCCAGATCGTGCTGCGCGGGTTTGACTTCGAGGGCCAGGAAGCGCTTAAGGCAGCCAATGTGCTGGTCGTCGGTCTCGGCGGGCTGGGCTGCGCCGCCGCGCAGTATCTTTCGGCGGCGGGCGTGGGCAGGATGACGCTGTTGGATTTCGATACCGTCTCGGTGTCCAACCTGCAGCGCCAGACGCTGCACAGCGACGCGACGGTTGGCCAGCCGAAAGTGGACTCTGCCCGCACGGCGCTGGCGCGCATCAACCCCAACGTTCAGTTCACCCTGATTGACGCGATGCTGGATGACGACGCGCTGTTCGCGCAGATTGCGCAGCACGATCTGGTGCTCGACTGCACCGATAACGTCGCCGTCCGTAACCAGCTGAACGCGGGCTGTTTTGCCCACAAAATCCCGCTGGTCTCCGGCGCGGCAATCCGCATGGAGGGGCAAATCAGCGTCTTCACGTACGCCGAGTGTGAACCCTGCTACCGCTGCCTGAGCCGTCTGTTTGGCGAGAATGCGCTGACCTGCGTCGAGGCGGGCGTGATGGCACCACTCGTCGGCGTGATTGGCTCATTGCAGGCAATGGAAGCGATTAAAGTGCTGGCACACTACGGCACGCCTGCCGCGGGGAAAATCGTGATGTATGACGCGATGACCTGCCAGTTCCGCGAGATGAAGCTGATGCGCAATCCGGGGTGTGAGGTGTGCGGTGGTTAAAGCAAACGGCAACCTTCAGGTTGCCGTTTTAGTGTTTGCTCCCTCTCCCTGTGGGAGAGGGTTGGGGCGAGGGCATCAGGCCGCCCCCGTCAGATAGACGTCCGTCCAAACGCTCCCTGCCAGTCCTGCTCAAACTTCACGATCGCCGCATCCACCGCAGGGGAAGTAATAAACTGCTGCGCGACGTCCAGCGGTAGCGTGATGGACTCGCACCCTGCCAGCAGGCAGTCCAGCGCCTGACGCGGGGTTTTAAAGCTCGCGGCCAGCACCTTTGACTGCGGCGCGTGCAGCGCCAACAGGTGCTGCAGTTCAATCACGGTCTGGATCCCGTCCCCGCCCTGCGCGTCCACGCGGTTAACGTAAGGGGCCACATACTCTGCTCCGGCCAGGGCGGACAGCATCCCCTGCGCGGCGCCATACACCGCCGTCCCCAGCGTCGGGATCCCTTCTGCTTTCAGCATTTTGATCGCCGCCAGCCCTTCCGCGGTCACCGGCACCTTCACCACCAGGTCGTTAATGATAGCGCGCAGCTTGCGCGCGTCTTCCACCATCCCTTCGGCGGTGGTTGCCATTACCTGCGCAAACAGACGGCCCTTACCGCCCAACGCGTCGTGCAGCGCGGGCAGCAGCTCATCTAGCGGCGTTTTTCCTGCCGCCACAATGCTTGGGTTGGTGGTCACACCCGCCAGCGGGAAGATACGCGCCAGCTTTTTGACTGCCGCAACGTCAGATGTGTCGAGATAAAGTTCCATGATGTCACCCTCAAAAATTAGCCTGCACTTACCCTATCACGATAAAACCTGCTCAAGAGTTGACCTGCATCAAGATAACTTTCATTCGAAAGTCATTTAATCTTCACATGCAACTTGAGGGCAAAAATATGATCTTCAATATTCAGCGTTATTCCACCCACGACGGCCCCGGTATTCGAACCGTGGTGTTCCTGAAAGGCTGCTCGCTGGGCTGTCGCTGGTGTCAGAACCCGGAAAGCCGCTCGCGCAGCCGGGACGTGCTGTTTGACGCGCGCCTGTGTCTGGAAGGCTGCGACCTGTGTCAGCTGGCGGCACCGGGCTGTATCGAACGCGCGCTCAATGGCCTGGTCATCCACCGCGAAAAGCTGAGTGAAGAGACGCTTAATGCCCTCACTGACTGCTGTCCAACGCAGGCGCTTACCGTCTGCGGTGAAGAGAAGAAGGTGGACGAGATCATGGCCACCGTGCTGCGCGACAAACCCTTTTATGACCGCAGCGGCGGCGGGATCACCCTCTCCGGCGGCGAGCCGTTTATGAACCCGGAGCTGGCGCACGCCCTGTTCAAGGCCAGCCACGAACAGGGTATCCACACCGCCGTCGAAACCTGCCTTCACGTGCCGTGGCATTATATCGAGCCGTCATTACCGTACGTCGATCTGTTCCTTGCCGACCTTAAGCACGTCGATGGAGCGGTGTTCAAACAGTGGACCGACGGTTCGGCCAAACGGATCCTGGACAACCTGAAGCGCCTCGCCGCTGCCGGGAAAAAGATCACCATCCGCGTGCCGCTGATCCAGGGCTTTAACGCCGATGAAGCGTCCATCACAGCCATTGCCAACTTCGCCGCCGACGAACTCGGCGTCGATGATATTCATTTTTTGCCGTATCACACGCTGGGCATGAACAAATACACCCTGCTCGGCCAACCTTACTCTGCCCCTGACAAACCGCTGGATAACCCTGCCCTGCTGGATTTCGCGCAGCAGTACGCCTGCCAGAAAGGGTTAACCGCGACCTTACGAGGATAAACCTATGACCACCCTGAATCTCAACACCCTCAGCGAACGTATTAACGCGCATAAAATGGCGCTGGTGCATATCGTCAAGCCGCCGGTCTGTACCGAGCGCGCGCAGCATTACACCGAAATGTACCAGCAGCACATGGACAAGCCGATCCCGGTGCGTCGCGCGCTGGCCCTGGCACATCACCTGGCGGAACGCACCATCTGGATCAAGCACGACGAGCTGATTATCGGCAACCAGGCAAGCGAAGTGCGCGCCGCGCCGATCTTCCCGGAATATACCGTTTCCTGGATTGAGAAAGAGATTGACGATCTGGCGGACCGTCCGGGTGCAGGCTTCGCGGTGAGCGAAGAGAACAAGCGTGTTCTGCATGAAATCTGCCCATGGTGGCGCGGCCAGACGGTGCAGGACCGCTGCTACGGCATGTTCACCGACGAGCAGAAAGGCCTGCTGGAAACCGGCATCATCAAAGCCGAAGGCAACATGACCTCCGGCGACGCGCACCTGGCGGTAAACTTCCCACTGGTGCTGGAGAAAGGTCTCGACGGCCTGCGCGCCAAAGTGGACGAGCGCCGCTCGCGCATCAACCTGACGGTGCTGGAAGACCTGCACGGCGATCAGTTCCTGAAGGCAATTGATATCGTGCTGGAAGCCGTCAGCCTGCACATCAAACGCTTCGCCGACCTGGCGCGTGAGATGGCGTCTACGGAAACCCGCGAAAGCCGCCGCGACGAGCTGCTGGCGATGGCGGAAAACTGCGACGTGATTGCCCACGAGCCGCCAAAAACCTTCTGGCAGGCGCTGCAGCTGTGCTACTTCATTCAACTGATCCTGCAGATTGAGTCCAACGGCCACTCCGTCTCCTTCGCGCGTATGGACCAGTATCTCTATCCGTACTACCGCCGCGACGTGGAGCTGGACCAGAGCCTGGATCGCGAGCACGCCATCGAGCTGCTGCACAGCTGCTGGCTGAAGCTGCTGGAAGTGAACAAGATCCGCTCCGGCTCGCACTCCAAGGCCTCCGCCGGTAGCCCGCTGTACCAGAACGTCACCATTGGTGGTCAGAAGCTGGTTAACGGCGAGCCGATGGACGCGGTGAACCCGCTCTCCTGGGCGATCCTGGAGTCCTGCGGTCGCCTGCGCTCCACCCAGCCAAACCTGAGCGTGCGCTACCATGCGGGCATGAGCAACGACTTCCTCGACGCCTGCGTGCAGGTGATCCGCTGCGGCTTCGGGATGCCGGCATTTAACAACGATGAAATCGTGATCCCGGAATTTATCAAGCTTGGCGTTGAGCGCGATGATGCCTACGACTACGCGGCCATCGGCTGTATCGAAACCGCAGTGGGCGGCAAGTGGGGCTACCGCTGCACCGGCATGAGCTTTATCAACTTTGCCCGCGTGATGCTCGCCGCGCTGGAAGGCGGCCGCGACGCCACCAGCGGCAAGGTGTTCCTGCCGCAGGAAAAAGCGCTCTCAGCCGGTAACTTCGACAATTTCGAGGAGGTGATGGCGGCGTGGGACAGCCAGATCCGCTACTACACCCGCAAATCCATCGAGATCGAGTACGTGGTGGATACCATGCTGGAAGAGAACGTCCACGACATTCTCTGCTCGGCGCTGGTGGACGACTGCATCGAACGCGCGAAAAGCATCAAGCAGGGCGGCGCGAAGTATGACTGGGTCTCCGGTCTGCAGGTGGGTATCGCCAACCTCGGCAACAGCCTGGCAGCGGTGAAAAAGCTGGTCTTTGAGCAGGGCGCTATCGGTCAGCAGCAGCTGGCGGCGGCGCTGGCGGATGACTTCGACGGGCTGACCCACGAGCAGCTGCGCCAGCGCCTGATCAACGGCGCGCCGAAGTACGGCAACGATGACGATAGCGTGGACATGCTGCTGACCCGCGCCTATCAGACCTACATTGAAGAGCTGAAGCAGTACCACAACCCGCGCTACGGCCGCGGCCCGATTGGCGGTAACTACTACGCGGGCACGTCGTCTATCTCCGCTAACGTGCCGTTCGGCGCGGCAACGATGGCCACGCCGGACGGACGTAAGGCCCACACCCCGCTGGCAGAAGGGGCAAGCCCGGCCTCCGGTACCGACCACCTTGGTCCAACGGCGGTCATCGGTTCCGTGGGTAAACTGCCTACCGAGGCGATTCTCGGCGGCGTGCTGCTTAACCAGAAGCTGAATCCGTCGACGCTGGAAAACGACAGCGATCGTCAGAAGCTGATGGTGCTGCTGCGCACCTTCTTCGAGGTGCATAAGGGCTGGCATATTCAGTACAACATTGTCTCCCGCGAAACGCTGCTGGAAGCGAAGAAGCACCCGGACCAGTACCGCGACCTGGTAGTGCGCGTGGCGGGTTACTCGGCGTTCTTCACCGCCCTGTCGCCGGATGCGCAGGACGATATTATCGCCCGTACTGAGCATACGCTGTAAGAAAACGCCCGGTGGCGCTGCGCTTACCGGGCTTACAGAGTCTCCCCGTAGGCCGGGTAAGGCGAAGCCGCCACCCGGCTTTCTGACTTTCATTCGAAATTAAATTTGTGCTCCCCGTCACCTTGTTATTAGAATGTTTCAAAACGCAGTGACCCAGGAGCACAGTATGACCGTTAAAGTTATCGTCACCGATATGGACGGAACTTTCCTTGATGATGCCAAGCAGTACGATCGTGACCGCTTCCAGGCACAGTTTGAGCAGCTTAAAGCCCGCGATATTGAATTCGTTGTCGCCAGCGGCAACCAGTATTACCAGCTCATCTCCTTCTTCCCCGAGCTGAAAGAGCAGATCTCCTTCGTGGCGGAGAACGGCGCGCTGGTGTTTGACCACGGCGAACAGGTTTTCCACGGCGAGCTGACCCGCCATGAGTCGCAGATCGTTATTGGCGAACTGCTGAAAGACGAAGGGCTGAACTTTGTAGCCTGCGGTCTGGAGAGCGCCTACGTCAGCGACAAAGCCCCGGACGCCTTCGTGGCGCTGATGTCAAAGCACTATCACCGCTTAAAACGCATCAGCGATTACCGCGAAATCGACGACGTGCTGTTTAAGTTCTCCCTGAACCTGCCGGACAGCGATATCCCGAACCTGGTCGATAAACTGCACGTCTCCCTGGACGGCATCATGAAGCCGGTCACCAGCGGTTTCGGTTTTGTCGATTTGATTATCCCCGGCCTGCACAAAGCCAACGGCATCAGCCGCCTGCTGAAACGCTGGAAAATCTCCCCGCAGGAGTGCGTCGGCATTGGCGACAGCGGCAACGATGCCGAGATGCTGAAGCTGGTAAAATACTCTTTTGCGATGGGCAACGCGGCGCAGAGCATTAAAGACATTAGCCGCTACAGCACCGACGATAACAACCATCAGGGCGCGCTGAACGTCATTCAGGCCGTGCTCGACAACCACTCTCCTTTCGACGTTTGATCCTTTCCTCGCCGGAGCCCCGCTCCGGCCTCTCACTCTTTTTTCGTCCTGTGGCTTGCGTCAAGTTTTTAAACTTGCATTAACTTATTTTTAACTTAAAGTATCATTTGTAGACATTTTTACTTTCGAATGAAAGATGCGAGGCAGTTATGACCTTTACCAGTGAAACCTTGCCAGCGGACCACAAAGCGGCAATCCGTCAGTTAAAACGTGAGTTACGCGCGCAGATCGGCGACGTGCAGGCGGTGTTCGACAAGCTCAGCGATAAAATCGCCACCCGCGTGGCGGAGATCAACGCCCTGAAAAATAAAGGCGAACCCGTCTGGCCGGTGATTCCGTTTGCAGATGTGAAAAACGGCACGATTACCGACGCTCAGCGCGAGGCCGTTAAGCGCCGCGGCTGCGCGGTGATTAAAGGTCACTTCCCCCGCGAGCAGGCGCTGGCGTGGGATCGGTCGATGCTCGACTACCTCGATCTGAACAAGTTTGACGAGGTGTACAAAGGGCCGGGCGACAACTTCTTCGGCACCTTAACCGCCTCCCTCCCGGAGATTTACCCGATCTACTGGTCCCAGGCACAAATGCAGGCGCGCCAGAGTGAAGAGATGGCGCAGGTGCAGTCGTTCCTGAACCGTTTATGGACATTCGAGAGCAACGGCAAGCAGTGGTTCGACCCTGACGTCAGCGTGATTTACCCGGACCGCATCCGCCGTCGTCCGCCGGGAACCACTTCAAAAGGGCTGGGGGCGCATACCGATTCCGGCGCGCTGGAGCGCTGGCTGCTGCCGGCTTACCAGCAGGTGTTTGCCCGCGTGTTTGACGGCAACGTCGAGAAATACGATCCGTGGAACGCCGCGCACCGTACTGAAGTGGAAGAGTACACCGTGGATAACACCACCAAGTGCTCGGTGTTCCGCACCTTCCAGGGCTGGACGGCGCTGTCGGACATGATCCCCGGCCAGGGGCTGCTGCACGTGGTGCCGATCCCGGAAGCAATGGCCTACATTCTGCTGCGTCCTCTGCTGGACGACGTGCCAGAAGACGAACTGTGCGGCGTGGCGCCGGGGCGCGTGCTGCCGATTTCCGAGAAGTGGCACCCGCTGCTTGTCGAAGCATTGACCAGTATTCCGGCGCTGGAAGCCGGTGATTCCGTGTGGTGGCACTGCGACGTGATCCACTCCGTCGCGCCGGTGGAAAATCAGCAGGGCTGGGGCAACGTGATGTACATCCCCGCCGCGCCAATGTGCGAGAAAAACCTCGCCTATGCGAAAAAGGTCAAGGAAGCGCTGGAAACCGGCGCGTCGCCGGGAGACTTCCCGCGCGAGGATTATGAAAAAAGCTGGCAGGGCCGCTTTACCGTGAACGATCTCAATATCCACGGCAAGCGCGCGCTGGGCATGGCTTAACTGTCGTACAGCCCTTCCCGCTCCACGGCGGTGCGTCGTTTCCCCTGACGTATCCGCCGTACCGACTCCCGCACGGCCAGCGTGCCGTTCAGCAGCAATGTTCCTGACGGCGCGTCCGGGCGCATCAGCCGCTGCTGGAGCATATGCACCGCTTCCGTTCCCAGCTCGTCGCGGGGAACATGCACCGCCGTTAAGGGCACATCCTGAATCGCCGCCAGATTAAAGCCGTCAATGCTCATCACCGAGACGTCCTGCGGCACGCGCAGACCGTGATTTTGCAGCGCGCTGATGGTGCCTGCCGCCATAAAGTCCCCGCCTACCAGGAACGCCGTCGGCAGGTCTTTTCCCTTCTGTTGGTTAAGCCACTCGCTCACCAGCTGCTCCGTCTCTCTGGCGCTGAAGCTTGGCACCACCAGCAGGTCGCGCCTGTCGTTAAACCTGAGATTATGGGCGTGCCACGCGTCGCGGATCCCCGCCAAGCGCAGCTCCATGGTGTAGCGACGCAGGCACAGCACGTTCATCACCTCGCGGTGCCCCATCTCGAACAGGTACTCCGCCGCCCGCTCGCCAATCGCACGGTGATCCGGGGCAACGGCAGGCAGGCGCATGCGGCGGTCCCGACAGTTAATCAGCATGCAGGGTTTCCCCACATCCACCGCCAGATCGTGGATATGCGGATCGTCAATACCGAGAAGAATGGCCGCCTGGGTATCCGGCTCGTTCATGCGTGCCAGAAAAATTTGGGCGTCGCTGTCGTTCTCCTCCAGCGCGCAGTAGCGCAGCCGAACCTCGTGCGAGGCAAGCCCTTTGCTCACGCTCTGGATCACGCGGTAGTAAAAGATGTCGGACCGCTCGTCGAAGGCACGCTGAGGGGCAAAAACCACCAGGCTGTTAAGCAGCAGACGCCCCGCCGCCATGCCGTCCATCACCCCCAGCTCCCGCGCGCACGCCAGCACCTTAGCCCGCGCCTTTTCGCTGGTATTCGCTTTGCCTGCCAGCACACGGGAAACCGTACTGATGGAGAGCTGGGTACGGGCGGCGATTTCGGTGATTTTTAGCCTTTTGTCCATTTTGTGATCTGGCTCCATTTGCGAAATGAAAAAATTTTCATAGCGTGTTCATCAGGCAATAACTGACATAAAGACCATCATGCCAGAGGGTTTACGTCAGTTATGAGAAATTTTGCACAAAATCCACTTTTGCCCTCTCATTTTCTTCCCTAAGGTGAACTTGTCACACAGCTTCCATACTAGTTGTATAGCAACTTAAGCATTCTAAGCGGATAGAAATCAAAGGCATAACAATCTGTGTGACACCTGAACCTCCGTCCCCTTACCGTCCGTCTTGTGGAGAGTAAAATGAGTCAGGACATCAATAACACCGTTGCGACAAGCAAAACCCGTCGCGTCATTAAGAATTTGCGCTGGTACGTGCTGGTGCTGTTTTTACTTGGCGTCACCGTTAACTACATCACCCGTAACTCACTGGGGATCCTCGCCCCGGAACTGAAAGAGAGCCTCGGGATCACCACCGAGCAGTACTCCTGGATAGTCGGCGCGTTTCAGATCGCCTACACCATTTTCCAGCCCCTGTGCGGCTGGCTGATTGACGTTATCGGCCTGAAGATTGGCTTTATGGTCTGCGCCGGGATCTGGGCGCTGATGTGTATTTTCCACGCGGGCGCCGGAAGCTGGCTGCACCTGGCCATTCTGCGCTTCTTTATGGGCGCTTCCGAAGCTGCCGCCACGCCAGCGAACGCCAAAACCATCGGCGAATGGTTCCCGAAATCAGAGCGTCCCGTTGCCGCCGGCTGGGCGGGCGTGGGCTTCTCCATCGGCGCGATGCTGGCCCCGCCTATCATCTACTTTGCTCACGCGTCGTTCGGCTGGCAGGGCGCGTTTATGTTTACCGGCGTGCTGGCGCTGCTGTGGGTGATCCTCTGGTGGGCGTTCTACCACAACCCGGAACAGCACCCGAACCTGAGCCGCGACGAGCTGGCGTTTATCAAACAGGATAACGAACCCGCACCGGTCAAGCTGCCCTTCCTGACCGCGCTGAAAACTGTCTCGAAAAACAAACGCTTCTACGGTATCGCCATCCCGGCCTTTATGGCAGAACCCGCCTGGGCGGTGCTGAGCTTCTGGGTGCCGCTGTACCTCGCTAAAGAGCACGGCATGGACCTGAAGCAGATTGCGATGTTTGCCTGGCTGCCCTTCCTCGCCGCCGACCTCGGCAGCGTGGCAAGCGGCTACCTGACGCGCCTGTACACCCGCTGGTTCGGCTGCTCCCGCGTGAACTCGGTGGTTGCAAGCTCCGTCACCGGCGCGTTTCTGATGATTTCTCTGGCCATCGTCGCCGTGACCCGCGACCCGTATATCACCATCGTACTGATCTCCATCGGCGGCTTCGGGCACCAGATTATCTCCTGCATGCTGAGCGCGCTGGTGGTGGAGTCCTTCGATAAGGGCCAGATGGCGACCGTCAACGGCATGCGCGGCTCGGCGGCGTGGATCGCCAGCTTCCTGTTCTCCCTGTTAATCGGGGTGACCGCCGACAAAATCGGCTTCAACCCGCTCTTTATTGCCATGGGCTTCTTTGACCTGATTGGCGCTCTCTTCCTGGTGGCATTTATTGCTGAACGTCGCGCCAAGCGCGCCTGATAGTGGATGTATTGCATATGAAAACCCTGAAAAACTGGACCGTCGATAAGCAGTCTGCGAATCATCTGGAGCTGCTGGTCGATAATCAGCACCGCCTGTGCCTGTACGTGCTGGAACAGAACCTGTTCCGCGTGCTGATTAAGCGCAAAGGCGAGCTGGCGCTGGACCGCACCTGGAGCATCGCGCCGGAGCAAGACGTGCCGTGGGAAGGCCGCCGTCGTGACGACATAAGCGGTTTCTCCTGCCCGGCCTGGACCCTGACGCAGCAGGATGACGCAGTGACGGTGGCAACCGAGCAGCTGCGCGTGACCGTCCACCAGCCCCTGTGGCTGGAGTGGCACTACCGTAATGATGCGGGCGAATGGCAGCCGCTGGTCCAGGATCGCCCGACAAGCGCCTACCTGCTGAACGCCCACGGCGACGGCGTGGCGCACTATCTCAGCCGCCGCAAGGACGAGCGTTTCTACGGGCTGGGCGAGAAAGCGGGCGATCTGCAGCGCAACGGCAAGCGCTACGAGATGCGCAACCTGGACGCCATGGGCTATAACGCCGCCAGCACCGACCCGCTCTACAAGCACATTCCGTTTACCCTCACCCGCCGCGATGACGTGAGCTACGGCCTGTTCTACGACAACCTGAGCAGCTGCTGGCTGGATCTGGGCAACGAGATCGACAACTATCACACCGCCTATCGCCGCTGGCAGGCAGAAGCGGGCGACATCGACTACTACCTCTTTACCGGCGCGCGCGCACTGGACGTCACCAAAGCCTTTGTGCGCCTGACCGGGAAAACGCTGTTTGGGCCGAAGTGGAGCCTGGGCTACAGCGGCTCGACCATGCACTACACCGACGCACCGGACGCGCAGAATCAGCTGATGAACTTCATCCGCCTGTGCGAAGAGCACGCCATTCCGTGCGATTCGTTCCAGCTCTCGTCCGGCTATACCTCCATCAACGGCAAGCGCTACGTCTTCAACTGGAACTACGACAAGGTGCCGCAGCCGAAGGCGATGAGCCAGGCCTTCCACGACGCGGGACTGAAGCTTGCGGCCAACATCAAGCCGTGCCTGCTGCAGGATCATCCCCGCTATAACGAAGTGGCGGAGAGCGGCCTGTTCATTCGCGATTCAGAAACCGATGCACCGGAACGTTCCAGCTTCTGGGATGACGAAGGCTCGCACCTCGACTTTACCAACCCGCAGACGGTGCAGTGGTGGCAGAACGGCGTGACCACGCAGCTGCTGGAGATGGGTATCGACTCCACCTGGAACGACAACAACGAGTATGAAGTGTGGGACGGGGAAGCCCGCTGCTTTGGCTTCGGCAAGGAGATCGCCATCAAGCATATTCGCCCGGTGATGCCGCTGCTGATGATGCGCGCCTCGCTGGAAGCGCAGCAGCGTTTTGCGCCGGAAAAACGCCCGTATCTCATCTCCCGCTCCGGCTGCGCCGGGATGCAGCGCTACGTTCAGACATGGAGCGGCGACAACCGCACTAACTGGGACACCCTGCGCTATAACATCCGCATGGGGCTGGGCATGAGCCTGTCCGGATTATTCAACGTCGGGCACGACGTCGGCGGTTTCTCCGGCGACAAGCCGGACGCCGAGCTGTTCGTGCGCTGGGTGCAGAACGGGGTGATGCATCCGCGCTTTACCATTCACTCGTGGAACGATGACCACACGGTGAACGAGCCGTGGATGTATCCGGGCGTCACGCCTGCCATTCGCGGCGCGATTGAGCTGCGCTACCGCCTGCTGCCGTATCTCTACACCCTGCTCTGGCAGGCGCACGCCGACGACGAGCCGATGCTGCGTCCGACCTTCCTCGACCACGAGCACGACGCGCAGACCTTCGAAGAGTGCGATGACTTCCTGCTGGGCCGCGACCTGCTGGTCGCCAGCGTCGTCGAAGCCGGGCAGCGCGAGCGCCGCGTCTGGCTGCCAGATAACGAAACGGGCTGGTACGATTTTTACACCCACGCGTGGTATGCGGGCGGGCAATCCATCGTCCTTGATGCGCCGCTGGAAAAACTGCCGCTGCTGGTGCGCGCCGGGGCCGGTCTGCCGTTGAGCGAGCGCATCACGCATGTGAGTGCTGAAAAAGATACGACCCGCGAGCTGAAGCTGTTCCCGGTTAAAGGCGTCGGCACAACCACGGGGCTGCTGTTTGAGGACGACGGTGAAAGCTGGGGCTATCAGAAGGGCAATGCGCTGTGGGTGGAATGGGAAATGGAGTGTGATGGCGCAACCATCAACCTGAAGGTCAACGCGCGCGGGGATTATCGTCCGGCGTGGAAGGCGCTGAAGGTGTCGTTACCGGCGGGGGAAAAACGTACGCTGCGGGTGAATGGGGTTGAAGGGAGTGAATGGGTGGTGTAGTGCGGCCTGATGCCCTCACCCTAACCCTCTCCCACAGGGAGAGGGGATAAAGGCACGACGCCTTTCCCTAAGTATTTCGCGCTGCAGGAAGGCGGCAAACCTGTGAATCCCCGGGAGCTTACATAAGTAAGTGACCGGGGTGAACAGGTGCAGCCAACGCATCTGCAGCGTGAAAGACGACGGGAAATTAGCCGTCGATACCTTTGCTGCGCAGGTAATCTTCGTAGTTACCGGTGAAGTCCACCACGCGCTCTGGCGTAATTTCGATCACGCGGGTCGCCAGTGAACTGACGAACTCACGGTCGTGAGAGACGAAGATCAGGGTGCCCTGATACATCTCCAGCGCCATGTTCAGCGATTCGATCGATTCCATGTCCAGGTGGTTGGTCGGTTCGTCCATCACCAGAATGTTCGGTTTTTCCATCATCAGCTTGCCGAAGAGCATGCGGCCTTTTTCACCACCGGAGAGCACTTTGGCCGGCTTTTTGATGTCGTCCTGGCTGAACAGCAGACGCCCCAGAATGCTGCGCACCGCCTGCTCGTCGTCGCCTTCCTGCTTCCACTGGCTCATCCAGTCGAAGACGGTCAGGTCATTTTCGAACTCGTACTCATGATCCTGCGCGTAGTAGCCAATCTGCGCGTTTTCAGACCACTTCACGGTGCCGTTGTCCGGCTGCAGTTCACCCACCAGGGTTTTCAGCAGGGTAGATTTACCCACACCGTTGGCGCCCAGAATGGCAATTTTCTCGCCCACTTCCAGCAACAGGTTGAAGTTTTTAAACAGCGGGCCTTCATCAAAGCCTTTGGTAAGCGCCTCAACTTCCAGCGCGTTACGGAACAGCTTCTTATCCTGCTCAAAGCGAATGAACGGGTTCTGACGGCTGGAGGCTTTAACCTCTTCCAGCTTGATTTTGTCGATCTGACGGGCACGCGATGTTGCCTGACGGGATTTAGAGGCGTTGGCGCTGAAGCGGCTCACGAAGGATTGCAGGTCCGCAATCTGCGCTTTCTTCTTGGCGTTGTCGGCAAGCAGACGTTCACGCGCCTGGGTGGCTGCCGTCATGTACTCGTCGTAGTTGCCCGGATATACGCGCAGCTCACCGTAGTCCAGATCCGCCATGTGCGTACAGACCATGTTAAGGAAGTGACGGTCGTGCGAGATGATGATCATGGTGCTGTCGCGGTCGTTCAGCGTCTGCTCCAGCCAGCGGATGGTATCGATGTCCAGGTTGTTCGTTGGTTCGTCGAGCAGCAGGATGTCCGGGTTAGAGAACAGCGCCTGCGCCAGCAGCACGCGCAGCTTCCAGCCTGGCGCGACTTCGCTCATCGGGCCGTAATGCTGTTCAACCGGAATGCCGACGCCCAGCAGCAACTCGCCCGCACGCGCTTCCGCGGAGTAGCCGTCCATTTCGCCGTACTGGGTTTCCAGGTCGGCCACTTTATAGCCGTCTTCTTCGCTCATTTCGGCGAGACCGTAGATACGATCGCGCTCTTGCTTCACTTCCCACAGCTCCGCGTGCCCCATGATCACGGTGTCGAGCACGGTGAACTCTTCGAAGGCGAACTGATCCTGACGCAGCTTACCGATACGCTCGTTCGGATCGAGCGACACGTTGCCCAGCGTCGGCTCTAAATCGCCGCCGAGGATCTTCATAAAGGTGGATTTTCCGCTACCGTTGGCACCAATCAGGCCGTAACGGTTGCCGCCGCCAAATTTGACGGAAATGTTTTCGAACAGCGGCTTACTGCCAAACTGCATAGTGACGTTGCTGGTAACTAACACGGAGAGATTCCTGCGAAAAGTGTGATAAACACGGCATTATGCCACAATTCCGAATTGAGATCCCGTGTTGCGGCAATCCACTAAACTTTAACAAAATCGAAAAAAATGTGATTTCGTACACATCTGAATTCCCTGTTAGCGGGAATGCACATATAATGCGCTCCCATCACAGATTCAGACTTATCAACTCATCGCCTGAATGGCTTAGATACCTCGCACAACATGAACATGAAATTAACAACGCTTTTTGCGGCGGCGTTAGCCGTAGTAGGTTTTTGTAAGACCGCGTCTGCGGTGACGTATCCCCTGCCGACAGACGGAAGCCGTCTGGTGGGTCAAAACCAGGTGGTGACGGTGCCTGAGGGTAACTCTCAGCCGCTGGAGTATTTCGCCGCGCAGTACCAGCTGGGCCTGTCCAACATGCTGGAAGCGAACCCGGGCGTTGACCCGTATCTACCAAAAGCAGGTACCGTGCTGAATATTCCTCAGCAGCTGATCCTGCCGGATACCGTTCATGAAGGCATCGTGATTAACAGCGCCGAAATGCGTCTGTATTACTACCCGAAAGGCACCAACACCGTTATCGTGCTGCCAATCGGTATCGGCCAGCTGGGCAAAGACACCCCGCTGAACTGGACCACCAAAGTAGAGCGTAAGAAAGCGGGCCCAACCTGGACGCCGACTGCTAAAATGCACGCGGAATACATCGCTGCGGGCGAACCGCTGCCCGCCGTTGTGCCGGCCGGCCCGGATAACCCGATGGGCCTGTACGCGCTGTACATTGGCCGTCTGTACGCCATCCACGGCACCAACGCCAACTTCGGTATCGGCCTGCGCGTGAGCCACGGCTGCGTACGCCTGCGTAACGACGACATCAAGTTCCTGTTCGAGAACGTGCCGGTTGGTACGCGCGTGCAGTTCATCAACGAACCGGTGAAAGCGACGTCTGAGCCAGACGGCAGCCGCTACATCGAAGTGCACAACCCGCTGTCCACCAGCGAAGACCAGATCAACAACAACGAGATCGTGCCGATTACGCTGAACAGTGCGGTGCAGTCCGTGACCTCTCAGCCAGACGTGGAAACCACCATCGTCGACCAGGCGATTCAGAACCGTTCGGGTATGCCGGTGCGTCTGAATTAATCATGCGTATTAAAAAAGCGGGCCTCGAGGCCCGCTTTTTTTTATCCGTTATTCACAATCACAATCCCGCCGTGGTCGTAGCGATAGTGGCAGTGGGCATACTCCAGCGGCGTGCCATCTTCCAGATAAATGACCTGCTCCACCTCCAGCACCGGATCGGTTTCCTCACAGACCAGATGCTCTCTGTCCAGCGCGCTGGGCTTTAGCGCCCGCACGACCCGGTATGACCCCATAATTTTCAGCCCCAGGGTTTCCTGAACGTACTGAAACACTGACCCTTCAAGATGGTTTTTCGTCAGGCCCGGCACCAGATTCATCGGCATCACCGTGGAATCCAGCGACATCGGTTCGCCGTTCAGTAAACGCAGGCGAATGAAGTCGTAGATCGGCGCATCGGCGTTAATCATCAGCGACGCCTGCTCTTTTTCGTTCGGGAAGCGCAGTTCGAAATGCACCACCTGGCTCGTCACCGTACCCAGATGCGCCCAGGTTTTGGTCGCGCCAAAGTAGTCGCTGCCGGAGAGATCCCACTGCGAGAGCTGGAGGAAGTTTTTGCGGATGAACGTCCCCTGCCCCTGACGGGTGTAGACCAGCCCTTCGACGATCAGCTGGCGCATCGCCTGCTGAATAGTCATCCGGCTGGTGCTGAACTCCGCCGCCAGTGCAAACTGGTCCGGCAGGGGTTCGTTGGCGGCGTACTGCTGGCTGATAATGCGTTTCTTAATTTCCCGCGCTATGGTGATGTACTTCGCCGCCATCGTCCTTCCTTTCTGTTAGTTTTCTATCCCGCTGTTTTTCAAGGCCACTCGCTCGGCAATTTTGAGGAAAGGCAGGTAGAAGAATACACCAAATACGATGATTGCCAACTGGACCACCACGGCACGCCAGTCCCCCGCCGTCGCCAGCCAGGCGCTGAGGATCGGCGGCGTGGTCCACGGGATCATCACCACGCAGCGGGACATTAACCCCAGCGTGGTACAGAGCCACGCAAAATAAATGCCGATGGCGGGCAGCAGCACAAACGGGATCATCAGCGGCAGGTTAAAGACGATCGGCAGGCCGAAAATCACCGGCTCGTTGATGTTGAATAAGCCAGGTGCCAGCGACAGACGCGCCACCTGCTTCGCCGACTGCTGGCGCGAGAAGATAAAGATGGCGATCAGCAGCGAGATCGTGCTGCCCGTGCCGCCCACCATGCCAAACGTCGGCACGAAAATATTGTTGATGATGTGCGGGATCGGTTGTCCGTTGGCGAAGGCCAGCATGTTCTCGTTGGTGTTAATCAGCAGGAACGGCTCCAGCACCACGCTGTTGACCACCGACTGATGAATACCGAGCGTGAACAGAAAGTTGCCGAAACTGTAGATGAAAATCGTCCCCGGCAGGCTGGTGTTGATCAGCCGCAGCGGCTGCTGGATAAAGGTCGTAATGAGATGGATCAGATCCGTATGCAGCACGTTTGCCAGGATCGCCGCCAGCACGGCGAACACCGACAAGGTAAGAATGGTTGGGATCAGCGCGGTAAAGGATTTGCTCACCGCCGGGGGCACGTTTTCCCCCAGCGAAATGTGCAGCGCCTTCAGCCGCGAAATGGCGATGAACAGCTCGGTGGAGAGCAGCCCAATCAGCACCCCGGCGAAAATCCCGGTGGAACCGATATTGGCGAAGGTCAGCACCTGCGTGACGTTCACCGCAACCTCGCTGCCAACGGGCGTAACCTGTAAGCGCATCGGCATCATGATGATAAAGCTGCTGACGGCGATAACCACTGCCGAGACCGGATTGTCGAAATCTTTGTTGCGCGCCAGCGACCAAGCAATCATCGGCGCCAGCAGCAGCGCGGCGATGTTCAGCGTGCCGTTAATAATCGCCTCGCCCCACACCTTAAACTGTGTGAGCGTGTCGCCCTCAAAAATCCACGGGAACACCACGTTGTTCACCAGCACCGCCAGACCGGCGAGGATGAAAATCGGCATCACCGTGGCGAAGGCGTCGCGCAGGGATCGCAGATGCACCTGGTTTGCCAGGCGCGCCGAGAACTCAACAAATTTGTCGACAAAAGACTGCATGTGCGGTGTTATTTTTGCTTCAGACATAGCGGAGTGTTCCCATCAATCAGTCACAAAAACGGCCCGGCAGCGTACGGCTTACATCTCGCGTCCGTTGGTATGGATAACCTGTTTTAACCACGCGTAGCTCTTCTTCGGCACGCGCTTAAGGTCTTTCAGGTCGTGATTCTCGCGGTTGACATAGACCACACCGTAGCGCTTACGCATGTCCCCCTGCGAGCTGAGAATGTCAATTAACCCCCAGCCGAGATAGCCAATGACCTCTGCGCCATCCTCGAATATGGCTTCCTTCATGGCCTCGATATGCGCCCGGTGGTAGTCGATGCGGTAGGTGTCCTCAATCGGGTTGACCCCGTCCCAGGACTCAATCACCCCAATACCGTTTTCAATCGGGAAGACCGGCATGCGCCAGTCGTTGGCATAGCGGGTGATGATGGTGCGAAAGCCCAGCGGGTCGATCTGCCAGTTCCACTCGGTGGCCTTCAGGTACGGATTGTTTTTCTCGCCGTGCAGCAGGTAATAGTTGACCGGCGTGCCTTCCGGGATCGCATCGCTGTCCAGCGTTTTGCTGGCGTAGTAGCTGAAGGCCATAAAGTCGTTCTTCGTGCGGGCAAACAGAGCGAGATCGTCGGCGCGGTAGATATCGCCGAAGCCCTCCTGCTCCACCACCGCCATCACCGCCGGACTGTAGCCCTGGCCCGCGAAGACGCGCAGCAGGTTCTGGTTGAGGAACTCGTCATACTGCTGGGCGCAGAAGATATCACGCGGTTTGCAGGTGGCCGGATAGATCAGCTGGTGTGCCAGCATGCCGCCCATTAGCTGACCCGGTTTTGTCTGGTGCAGGTATTCGGTCAGCGACATGTGCGCCACCATCGCATGGTGCTGAAGCTCATACAGCTCGCGCAGGGTTTTCTCGCCTTTCATATAGCCGGAAATGCGGAACGCTTCCGGCATATGGAAGATGTTCTGCTCGTTAAAGGTCAGCCAGTACTTTACCCGGTCGCCGAAGCAGTCGATCATCTTTTTGCCGTAGCGGATAAAAGCCTCCACCACGCGGCGATCGTTGAAGCCGTTATACTCCTGCGCCAGCGCCAGCGGCATGTCGAAGTGGTAGAGGCAGACCATCGGCTCGATGCCGCGGGCGATGAGATCGTCAATAAAGCGGTCGTAAAAGGCGATGCCCTCGTCGTTGAACGCGCCGTCGCCCTGCGGGCAGACGCGGCTCCAGGAGATCTGGAAGCGGTAGCAGTTCATGCCCAGATCCTGCATCAGGTCGAAATCTTCCCGGTAGCGGTGGTAGGAGTCGGTCGCCACCTTCCAGTCGGAGACGTTTTCTCCGGCTTCACGAATGTCGTATACCGACATCCCCTTCCCACCCTCGTTCCAGGCCCCTTCCGTCTGCATGCTCGACACCGAGTTGCCCCATAAGAAGTTGGCTGGCAGTGATTGATTCATGGTTGCCTCCTATATGACTAGTCATTTAAATAATATGACTAGTCATATAGCCGGAGATGAAATTTCGATCAAAGGGGAGGAACGATTTTTGTGAGATGGGTTTGAATAATGACGAGGGATGTCTTGCGAACTGCGCCCTGGCAGCAAGTCATATTGCTGCCAGACGTAAATGAGTCTGCGCAATTCAGGGGAAAGATACCGAACCGCCGAACTCCATATAGATTTTTGCCAGATTATTTAACTGGTTAAAGCGATTTTCATACAGTGCCAGTTCGGCCTGACGGCGTTTCTCCTGAGCATCAAGCCAGAAAGAAATTCGCACCGCGCCCTGGCGATAGCGAACTTCGTTTAACCTCTCTGATTTTTTCGCCAGTTCCAGGCCTTCACGTAGAAGCGTCTCCTGTTCCAGGAGTTGATGACGCAAAGCAAGCGCATCTTCTATGCTACTCATCGCCTTGTAAAGTTCCTGTTTAAACTCCAGAACCCGTTGCTCGTAGTCGTTGCGGGCAATCTTCACGTCCATGCCCCTTTCTCTCCATTCCAGGAACGGCAGGGTCAGGTTTGCTCCAACAGAGCCTACAGGATTTTCCAGGAAGGCCATAAGGCTGCTGCTGCTGGTGCCAAGCGAGCCGGTCAGACTAAACGCTGGATAAAATGCAGTACGCTGGACATCAACGGTGGCCAATGCTTCCCGTACCCGCCACTCTTTAGCGCTGATATCGGGTCGATGCCGCAGCACGTTGACCGGGATCTTTCCACTGACCTGCGGCAGTGGTCCCATTGGTAACGTTTTCGGTTCGACTATCGCGCTGCCCGGCGCGGTTCCAAGCAAAACGGCTTGCTGATTGAGCGCCTGTAAACGTTCATTCTTCAACGCCGCCAGCCTGTTTTCCTGCGAAAGCACGCCCTGCTGAGCATCCACAACATCCAGAGAGGAGGCACCGCCCGCGGCATAGCGCGCGTTAGCCAGGCGCAGCGTCTCTTTTGCATAGTCGATGCTTTGTTGCAGGACAGACAGCTGCTGGTTAATAAAGCCTAAGCGCCAGTAATTATTACTGGCATTTGAAAGCAGCGTCAGGCGTGCAGAACGCAGATCCTCTTCCGAGGCAAAACGTGCCCACGCCTTCGCATCGCGCTGCCGCGCTATTTTGCCCCACAGATCCAGCTCATAGCTGGTATTAATACTGGCAACGCTGCCCCTGCTCCAGTGGGCTGAGCTGTTCAGCTGTTTTTTACCGTCAAGCGCGAGCGAACCTTTTAGTCCCGGATCGTTTGTGATGCCAATCCGCTCTTCTTCCAGGCGGGCGCGATAAACACGCAATACTGCTCCAGCGACATCGTTATTGCGCACCATCACCTGCCGCAGCCAGCCGTCGAGGTCTGGATCGTTAAAGGCCTGCCAGTCGAACGGCATCCTCTCCTCCGCAGCATCCGCCTGATACCAGTTGGCAGGGTATTTCACCTCAGGAGGCTGATAGTCGCTTTTCAGAGAGTCGGCGCAGCCAGCACTAAGCAGGACAGCAAGGCATACCGTTAAAGGGGATAATATTTTCATGGGTTACTCGCTGGCCAGTGAAACGACCGGATCCATCCTTGCTGCCTTGCGGGCAGGGAGATAACCAAAGATCATGCCGATTAAAGTTGAGCAGAAGAATGCGGCAGCAGCGGCCTGCCACGAATAAATGGCGGTGAAAATGCCCCCTCCCAGCGCGGTGAACAGCGCTCCGGCGGCATACGACAGTGCAATACCTAACACTCCGCCTATTAGACATACCAGCACAGCCTCAATCATAAACTGCTGCATGATATCGCCCTGACGCGCACCGACCGCCATTCGTACGCCAATCTCATGGGTCCGTTCCGTGACCGACACCAGCATGATATTCATCACCCCAATGCTGCCGATCATCAGCGAGATGCAGGCCACCATCAGAATCAGGATGCTAAAGGTCATTGAGGTCCGTTCGATTGATTGTCGAATCTGCTCGAAATTATAAAGCTGGAAGTCTTTCACGCCGTGGCGTTGAGTGAGAAGCTGAGAAATAGCGCTGACCGCTGCCTCGTTGGCAACATCATCCTTAAGCCTTACGCTGATGCTGGTCAACACCGGTTTTCCTGTCATTCGATACATCACCGTGCTGTAAGGCATCCAGACGTTAATGCGATTAGGCGCATAGCTTCGGCTGTTCCCTTTGGCGATGCCGACAACCCGTGCAGGCACGGAACCCAGAAAAACGATTTGCCCAAGTGCCTTGAGTCCCGCATCGTCAAATAACGCCTTGCGGGCGTTTTCATCAATGATGACTTCCTGCGAGGCATTTCGATCGTCCTGGAAAGTTGATCCCTGCAACAGTTCAATACCGTTTACGCGAAAATGATCGCGCCCAACGCCATTGATCGTGGCGGTAGCGGATTTACCCAGAAAGCGAATGTTGTCGGAAGCGTTAACTTCGGGGCTGACGCTGTCAACAAACCCCTGCTTTGCTAATGCTTCGGCGTCTGCCGGGACCAGTGTACGAATGGCTTCAGTGCTGTCGTCAAAGAAATCCCTTCCCGGGTAGATGCTCACCACGTTGGTTCCAAGCTCCTTGATATTATCAAGGGTTCGCTGTTTCGCGCCTTCTCCCAGTGCCACCACCGTAACAACCGCGGCGATACCAAAAATAATGCCCGTCATGGTTAACGTCGTGCGCAGGCGATGCGCATTCATCGCTTTTAACGCCATGTGCAGGGATTCACGGGTACGGTCAACAATACTTTGCCACCAGCTTTGCTGAACGCTGTCAGGTCGTTTAAGGGCAACCCCGGAGGTAACACGACTGCCGGTATCAGAAATAATTTCACCGTCACGCAGCTCAATAATACGGTTAGCATGCTGCGCTACCTTCATATCATGTGTCACCATAACCACGGTATGGCCACGCTGATTCAGTTCACTGAGTATTGACAGTACCTCCTGACCGGACTGCGTATCCAGCGCGCCGGTGGGTTCATCCGCCAGAATGATTTCACCGCCGTTAATCAGCGAGCGGGCAATACTCACACGCTGCTGCTGGCCGCCTGAAAGCTCTCCCGGCTTATGATGTTCACGACCTTCCAGCCCGAGTCTTCCAAGCAATGTCGCCGCGCGCAGACGGCGCTTTTCGCGCTCACTGTTGGCATAAATCGCCGGAATTTCAACGTTACTTAACGCGCTCAGGTCGGGCATTAAATGATAACGCTGGAAGATAAAACCGATGTGCTCACGGCGGATCCTTGCCAGATCGTCAGGTGAAAGCTGGGCGGCATTTTGACCGCTGATAAAGTAATCGCCACAATCAGGGACATCGAGACAGCCCATAATATTCATCAGGGTTGACTTACCGGAACCGGAGGCGCCGATGATCGCGACCATCTCCCCAGCAGCGATAGTCAAATCAATCTCTTTAAGCACGGTGAGATCCTGTCCACCGTTCCTGTAGGTGCGGCTGATGCCCTTGAGTTCTATGATATTACTCAAGATACAAACCCTTCCCCGGGCGCTTTTTCACCCGGCTGCGATAACACAACATGTTCCCCGACTTTTACACCGTCCAGGATCTGGATATCCACACTGTTAGTAATGCCGGTTTTGACCTCACGGGTTTCCAGCCGGTTATCACTGGTCAATATCTGCACCTGCTGTTTGTTGCCACTCACCTTGTGCACAGCCTGAATCGGCACCAGTAACGTATTTTTAGCTTCTCCAGCCAGCAAGGTCACCTGTGCTGTCATGGCAATTCGCAGCCGATTTTCTGGATTGGGGACATCCAGCAGCGCGTTGTAGTACACCGAAGCATTTGACGTGCCTGACCCTGAGGCTGAGCTACTGCTGGCAAGGCTATCATCTTTCATAACCGACTCAGGTGCCAGTTCAACGGTACGTAACGTGGCGTCATAATGCTTATCCGGCTCAGAGAAAATGGTGAATCTGGCTTTCTGTCCCGGTGAAATTCGCGTGATATCCGCCTCAGAGATCTGGGCTTTAATTGTCATCACGTCCAGACGTGCGAGTTTGATAATGGTCGGCGCACTTTGGCTGGAGTTAACCGTTTGGCCCTGTTGGGTGACAACGGCAATAACAATGCCGTCCATGGGAGCAACAACTTTTGTATAACCCAAATCGACCTTTTTCTTGTCAACATCAATTTGCGCCTGGACGAGTTTGGCATTCAGTGCCGATAGCTCAGCGCGGGTACTGGCCAGCGTGGTTTCAGCCGTTTCGAAATCTTCTCTCGAGCTGGCATCCTCATTTAACATCTGGCGCTGGCGCTTAAAACGCAATGAGGCTTGCTTCAACTGCGCCTGCTTAGCCTGAAGGTCCGCTTTTACCACGTTGAGAGCAGCTTCTGCGTTGCGTAAATCATTCCGCTGCGGCACGTCATCAATTTCAGCGATGAGCTGCCCTTTAGTGACACGATCGCCTAACTTCACCTTCAGCGACTTAACCTGGCCAGAAACCTGTGCCCCAACGTTGACCCGCTCAATCGCATCAATTCGACCGGTAGCAAGTACGGCGTTTTCAATATCGCCGATGCGTACTGGAGCGGTAACATACTCAGGAACCTCGGGGCTTCTCAGGAAGAAGAACAAGGCGATGCTAAAAATAATTAGCAGAGCCGCAGCACAGGTCATTACGCGTCGGGGAGGGAATTTTGTTAACATTACGCAGGTTTTCCATAACGATAAACAGCAGTGAATCAGGCATCATAGTAACATCGCCAGTATTTACGGGAGGTAAACCCGCGCTATTTGGTGAAGTAGCGTCATCGTAGACCCCCGCCATCAATTACACAGAATCACCAGGTCCGCCTGTAAACCGCCGCAAGCGTGGGATTTTGTGCCTAAATCCACAGAGTCCCCTTTTGCTGAGCCCCACCTGCGATTTTTCCCATAATCGATTCATTGTGCATTAAGTGCTTAATTATAGTTGCAACTCACATATGATAATAGTAATTATTATCATTAGCATTTGCACTGATGGTTTATCTGGCAAGGTATACAGAGGTATCAGAAAACAAGCCTCTCCAGGTTTGTTGAACGGTCTCACACTCAACAAATGCATCTGAACACCGCGGCGTGGCAGCACGACGCCGCCTGGGCTGTTCAAAAGGACAACGGCGCGTAAGCGTTAATGGAAGCCGGGACAAGGAATTCCCGATTCACCAGCCTACGTCACGGAATAGTCAGCGACAGGACCGTTCGTAAGGCTGATGAAACTCAAAAAGGACGCAGCGTCTGTCAAAGCAGGCTTAACGAAAATTAACGTCCTGCTGCTGGCATATGACTGCGTCGACTTCCTGATTTAGTTCGTCAAGCGGAGAGGGATTTTCTCATGCGTATTTTGTTTGTAGGCCCGCCTCTCTATGGGCTGCTGTATCCTGTGCTGTCTCTGGCACAGGCGTTTCGCGTTAACGGCCATGAAGTGCTGATCGCCAGCGGAGGAAAATTCGCCCAAAAAGCGGCAGAAGCAGGGCTGGTGGTATTTGACGCCGCACCCGGTTTTGATTCTGAAGCTGACTATCGCCGCCGCGAGGCACAGCGAAAAGAAAGCAACATCGGCACAAAAATGGGCAACTTCTCATTCTTCAGCGAAGAGATGGCCGACCACCTGGTGGAGTTTGCCGGACACTGGCGGCCCGATCTCATCATCTACCCGCCGCTCGGCGTCATCGGGCCTCTGATTGCCGCCAAATACGATATACCGGTCGTAATGCAAACCGTCGGCTTCGGCCATACGCCCTGGCATATCAAAGGCGTAACGCGTTCGCTCGCGGACGCCTATCATCGCCACGGCGTTGGGGCCGCACCGCGCGATATGGCCTGGATCGACGTAACACCACCGAGCATGAGCATTCTTGAAAACGACGGAGAACCCATTATTCCCATGCAGTACGTCCCGTACAACGGCGGCGCGGTGTGGGAACCGTGGTGGGAGAGGACGCCCGACCGTAAACGTCTGCTGGTGAGTCTCGGTACCGTCAAACCGATGGTCGACGGCCTTGACCTGATCGCCTGGGTGATGGATTCCGCCAGTGAAGTCGATGCCGAGATCATCCTGCATCTTTCGGCCAATGCGCGGTCGGATCTGCGCTCACTGCCCTCAAATGTTCGCCTGGTCGACTGGATACCCATGGGAGCCTTCCTGAACGGCGCAGATGGCTTCATTCATCATGGTGGCGCGGGCAATACCCTGACGGCACTGCACGCCGGTATTCCACAGATCGTCTTCGGCCAGGGTGCCGATCGCCCGGTAAATGCCCGCGCTGTTGTCGAACGCGGCTGCGGGATCATCCCCGGCGACGACGGCCTGTCGAGCAGCATGATCAATGCTTTCCTCGACAATCGCGCGCTTCGCGACGCCTCTGAAGAGGTAGCGGCGGAAATGGCAGCGCAACCCTGTCCGAGCGAGGTGGCGAAAAGCCTGATCGCGAGGGTACAGAAAGGGTAGCCACTACGCCGTCATGACGATCATACGCCAGCACGCATCCAGGAGATACGCCCGTAACAATGCGGGACCGGATCGGGCTGGCGCTTTTTTTTGCACAGCGATCCGACTTGGATCCTATTGTTTACAGACGGAGGAGGCTTAATGCCTGCGACTCACTCTCCCACTCCTGCGCGGTCCTGGATAGTTCGCCTGGCACGCGTGTGCTGGGAACGTAAGAAACTTAGCATCATCGTAGTGGTAGCGTCGGTCTCGACCATTCTGCTGGCCGCGCTGACGCCGTTGCTGACAAGGCAAGCGGTGAACGACGCGCTGGCGGGCAATCCGACTCGTCTGCCGTGGCTGGCCTGCGGGCTATTGCTGATTGCCTTTTTTGATTTCATCGGTAACTACGTGCGCCGCGGTTATGCCGGGGAGCTCTCGCTCTGGGTGCAGCACACCCTGCGAGGACGGGCATTCGACAGTATTCAAAAACTTGACGGCGCAGGCCAGGACGCACTGCGCACCGGGCAGGTGATTTCACGGACCAACAGCGATCTGCAGCAGGTGCATACCCTGCTACAGATGTGCCCGGTGCCGCTGGCGGTGTTCACTTATTACATTGCCGGCATTGCCGTGATGCTGTGGATGTCACCCGCCATGACGCTCATCGTCGTGTGCGTACTGGCATGCCTGGCTATCACTGCGCTGCGCGCGCGTCGCCGGGTCTTTGCGCAAACCGGGCTGGCCTCGGACCGACTGGCAAATCTCACCGAACATATGCGCGAGGTGCTGGCGCAGATCTCAGTGGTAAAATCCTGCGTGGCGGAGCTGCGTGAAACGCGCTGGCTGGATCGCCAGTCGCGGCAGATGGTGCGGGTACGCATCGGCGCGGCCATCTCGCAGGCGATGCCAGGTGCCACCATGCTGGCGCTCCCGGTGCTCGGGCAAATCGTCCTGCTGTGCTACGGCGGCTGGTCGGTTATGCACGGGCGCATCGATCTCGGCACCTTCGTGGCGTTTGCCAGCTTCCTCGCGATGCTGACCGGGCCAACCCGTGTACTGGCATCGTTTCTGGTTATCGCCCAGCGCACCCAGGCGTCCGTGGAGCGCGTGTTTGCTCTGATCGACACCCGTTCGCAGATGGAAGACGGGACGGAGACGGTTAACGGTCAGGTTATCGGGCTGCAACTGGAGAATATGAGCTTCGAGTACCGTGGCGGCAGACGCATCCTCAGCGATGTCTCCTTTTCCCTGCACGCCGGTGAAACGGTGGCGGTAGTGGGCGCATCGGGTTCCGGGAAATCCACGCTGCTGATGCTGCTGGCGCGTTTTTACGATCCCAGCGCCGGAGAGATATGGCTCAACACCAGCGCAGGCCGACAGAACCTCCGCGATCTCAGGCTGGAGGCGCTTCGTCGTCGGGTAGGCGTTGTGTTTGAGGATGCTTTTCTGTTTGCCGGTACGGTGGCGGAAAATATCGCCTACGGGCACCCTCAGGCAACGGCGGACGACATTCGCCTCGCGGCGAGGGCAGCAGGAGCCAGCGATTTTATCAACGCCCTGCCGAAAGGTTTCGATACCCAATTAACCGAACGCGGTACGAATCTTTCCGGCGGACAGAGGCAGCGAATCGCGCTGGCACGGGCGCTCATTACCGCGCCGGAAGTGTTGATCCTCGATGACACCACCTCGGCGGTCGATGCCGGTACTGAAGCGGAGATCAACACCGCGCTGAGTCGCTATGCTGACGAAAAGCATATGCTGCTGGTGATTGCCCGACGCCGTTCGACGCTTCAGTTAGCCAGCCGGATTGTGGTGCTGGATAAGGGCCGGGTGGTGGACACCGGAACCCAGGCAGAACTTGAAGCGCGCTGTCCGGCGTTCCGCGCGCTGATGACCGGCGACGGCGATTTCCTCGCGCCTTCCCACAGTGGGCCTAACGGATTGTGGCCGGCCGTACCAGCGCCACAAGACGATGCGGCGCAGACGGGGGATAAAGGATTTGTCGCCCGTATGACGCGCGTGCCGGAAAATGCAGTACAGCAGGCGCTGGCCGGTAAAGGCCGCAAAGTCACGTCGCTGCTGAAGCCCGTGGCGTGGATGTTCGTCATCGCCGCCCTGCTGATCGCCCTCGATTCGGCGGCAGGCGTCGGGGTACTTATACTGCTGCAGCGCGGCATTGACTCCGGCGTTGCCACAGGCGATATGTCGACTATCGGCCTCTGTGCCCTATTCGCCCTGTGCCTGGTGGCCGTGAGCTGGTGCTGTTATTCACTACAGACTGTCTTCGCCGCCAGAGCGGCAGAGTCAGTCCAGCATACGGTGCGCTTGCGCAGCTTCGGCCATATGCTGCGTCTTGGTCTCCCATGGCATGAAAAGCATGTCGATTCGCGTCTGACCCGCATGACCGTAGATGTGGACTCTCTCGCCCGCTTTCTGCAAAACGGCCTTGCCGGTGCAGCCACCAGCCTGGTGACAATGTTCGCCATCGCCGCCGCCATGTTCTGGCTCGACCCGCTCCTGGCGCTGACGGCATTAAGCGCGGTGCCAGTGGTCGCACTGGCAACCTGGATTTATCGCCGCCTCAGCTCCCCTGCTTATGCGCAGGCGCGGCTGGAAATAGGCAAAGTCAACAGCACCCTGCAGGAGAAAGTCTCCGGCTTGCGCGTTGTGCAATCGCATGGCCAGCAGGAACAGGAAGCCGCCCGGCTGCGCGCGTTATCGGATCGGTTCCGTGCGACCCGCGTACGTGCTCAAAAATACCTTGCCGTCTATTTCCCGTTCCTGACCTTCTGCACCGAGGCCTCCTATGCCGCCGTTCTTCTGGTGGGTGCATCGCGAGTCGCCGAAGGCGAAATGACCGCCGGGGTGCTGGCGGCTTTCTTCCTGCTGCTGGGGCAATTCTATGGGCCAGTGCAGCAGTTATCAGGAATTGTCGACGCCTGGCAGCAGGCGACAGCCAGCGGCAAACATATCAATGAACTGCTGGCGACCGAAGGCACAGAGAACATCGAGCCCTCTTCCGCACCGCCCGCCACCGGCGCGCTGCATCTTCATGAGGTCACGTTCAGTTATCCCGACAGTCCTCAACCCGCGCTGAACAAACTTACCCTGACAATCCCTGAGGGAAGGGTCGTCGCGGTCGTTGGTCGCAGCGGTGCGGGTAAGTCAACGCTGATTAAGCTGATCGCCGGATTGTATTCCCCCACCCACGGCAGGATCAGCATTGGCGATCGGATAATTGATGATGCCTCGCTTGCCGATTACCGTCGCCAGATTGGGCTGGTCGATCAGGATGTGGCGTTGTTTAGTGGTGATATCGCGGAAAACATTCGTTATTCACGGCCATCCAGTACCAATGACGACGTTGAGATTGCCTCTCAACAGGCAGGGCTGTATGAGACGGTGCGCAATCTGCCGCAGGGATTCCGCACACCGGTGAATAACGGCGGTGCCGATCTGTCCGCAGGTCAGCGCCAGCTGATTGCGCTGGCCCGCGCACAACTGGCGAATGCTCACATCCTGCTGCTCGATGAAGCCACGTCACGCCTGGATCGCACATCCGAAGAGCGATTGATGTCATCGTTAACAGACGTCGCGCACGCCGGGAAGCACCTGGCGCTGATTGTGGCGCACCGTCTGACCACCGCGCAGCGCTGCGATCTGATTGCCGTTATCGATAAGGGGCAGCTTGCGGAATACGGCACCCACGAACAGCTGTTAGCGGCCGGCGGCCTCTACACCCGCTTGTGGCATGACAGCGTCGGCAGCTCTGTTCCCCATCGCCAGCACGACATCACGGGGGAAATCGTGGAAGAGTAATTGCGCACGTAAGACATTACAAAACACGCGCTAAAGCGGCTGTTCCCGGAATAGCCGCTTTAGCTATTTATACTGACACCCTTCATATTCAAAGAGAGTGAATGCTGAACATGCAACAACATCCCTCTGCTATCGCCAGGCTGCGCAGCCAGCTGGCAGCAGGCCACATTGCTAACCTTTCTGACTTCTGGCGAGACGCTGAGTCGCTAAATGTACCGCTGGTGACGCCAGTCGACGGAGCGAAAGACGAGCGTGATGTGACATTTCTGTGGCGCGCCAGGCACCCTCTACAGGGCGTTTACCTGCGTCTGAATCGGGTGACGGATAAAGAGCACGTGGCGAAAGGGATGATGACCGCCCTTCCCGCGACGGATATCTGGACTCTGACACTGCGTTTACCCGCAAGCTACTGCGGCTCCTATTCGCTGGTGGAAATCCCCCCCGGCACCCCGGCCGAGACGATTGCACAGTCCGGAGGCCGCTTTGCTACCCTCGTCGGGCACGCCGATCCGCTAAACAAAACGCCGGGGATCAACGTTCGGGGAAGCACACAGGAGTCGGTGCTGGCGCTTGATAAAGCCCCCGCCCAGTCCGAATGGCGCGGCGGGTCACCCAGCGGGCAATTGCTTACCTCGGCGCGCACTCTCGCCGGGGAATCGCGCCGGGTTCGGCTCTATCTGCCGGACGTTGATGTTTCGCAGCCCCTCGGCCTGGTGGTACTGCCCGATGGTGAAACCTGGTTCGATCACCTTGGCGTATGCGCGGCAATTGACGCCGCCATAAACAACGGACGCATCGTGCCTGTGGCTGTACTTGGCATCGATAATATCGATGAACACGAGCGAACTGCGATACTCGGCGGGCGCAGCGAGCTGATAAAGGATATCGCCGGCCAGTTGTTGCCGACGATCCGCGCCGAACACCCGCAGCGGCGGTGGGCAGACCGTTCGCGCACCGTGCTGGCCGGACAGAGCCTCGGCGGGGTCAGCGCGCTCATGGCCGCTCGTTACGCACCGGAAACGTTCGGGCTGGCGCTCAGCCACTCCCCTTCGATGTGGTGGACGCCAGAGGGTGCCAGCCGGCCAAACGTGTTCAGCGAAACCGATTCGTCATGGGTGAGCGAACATCTGCTTTCTGCCCCGCCGCAGGGCGTGCGCATCCGCCTGTGCGTGGGATCGCTGGAAGGTTCGACGGTACCCCACGTTCAGCGGCTGCATCAGCAGTTGCTTACCGCTGGCGTAGACAGCCATTGCGCAATGTATACCGGGGGTCACGATTACGCATGGTGGCGCGGCGCACTGATTGACGGGCTTGGTTTACTCCAGGGTTGACTTGACCCGCGAACACTTTCAGGCAACTGTACAGGCTTCCTGAATAAAGAAAATGTCACCTGCGGAAAAGGAATAAACATCAGATGTATGCCCGCGAGTATCGCCCAACACGCTCACGCAAGGCGCTTGTCACTCTTCTTTCTGGTCTCACCCTTATCTGGAATGCGCACGCTTTCGCAAAGCCGGATATGCAGCCACTGGGGCCGAATATCGCCGATAAAGGCTCTGCGTTTTACCATTTCAGCGTCAACTCGTTCGACTCCGCCGATGGCAGCCGCCATTATCGGGTATGGACGGCCGTGCCAAATAAAGCCGCACCGGCGTCGGGCTACCCGATTTTATATATGCTCGACGGCAACGCAGTTATGGACCGCCTGAACGACGACCTGCTCAAACAGCTGGCAGAAAAATCACCGCCGGTGATTGTGGCTGTCGGGTATCAGACCAACCTCCCCTTCGATCTCAACGGCAGGGCCTACGACTATACGCCAGCAGCAGAAAGCGGCAAAACGGATACCCGCAACGGGCGTTTTAGCCGTAAGAGTGGGGGTAGCAACGACTTTCGCCAGTTACTGGAAACGCGTATAGCGCCAAAGGTGGAACAGGGATTGAATATCGATCGGCAGCGTCGCGGCCTGTGGGGGCACTCCTACGGCGGCCTGTTCGTGCTGGATGCATGGCTGTCTTCCCCTTATTTCCGGACGTATTACAGCGCCAGCCCGTCGTTGGGCAGAGGCCATGATGCGCTACTGAGCCGCATCACGGCGGTTGAGCCGTCGCAATACTGCGCCAGGCGCCTGATGATAATGGAAGGTTCGGCGACGCCGGGCGATAACCGGGAAACGCATGCTGCCGGAGTGCTGACGAAAATTCATGCCACCCTCGCCACGCTGGAAGATAAAGGCGTCAATGCCGCCTTTTGGGATTTCCCAAACCTGGGACACGGGCCGATGTTCAACGCCTCCTTCCGCGGAGCGCTGTTAGATATCAGTGGTGAAAACGCAGGTAACACAGCAGGCTGTCATTCATTAAGCCGCTAAACACTGCCCGCCTTGACGCGGGCAGTACACCTGTAACACTACGATCAAAATGACGCGGTAACACCGGCATAATAAGCCCGGCCAGGCTCGTTATAGGTATTCGCCCCTTCGGAAGATCGGTAAATCTGTTTATCTAAGATATTGCTGACACCAACGTTAAGACGCAGATTTTTATTAATATCGTAATTGAAGTTCGTCCCCACCAGCGAATAAGCGCCCAGCTCTTTACCTGACAGACCGCCAGTATCTTCACTACGAGTTTCCGAATGAGTACGCGGTTTTTGTCTGCCGTATAACGTCCAGTTGACGCTGGCAGAGAACGCCTGGGTGATGGTCCAGTCAAGCGAGTTATTAATGGTGTATTTCGGGATGATCGACAGCGGGTTACCGGTGTCTTTTTGCTCCGAGGTGATCATCCAGGTGGCATTGGTATTCCAGTTCAGACGATCTTTCACCAGCGGGAACGCCATGCTGGCTTCGATACCGTCCACCAGCGCTTTCCCGCCGTTCTGCCACTGGAGAATATATGCGCCGGAAGCGGTTTGCCCGATAACATTATCGCCGGCCACGATCTTATTCTGGTAGTCATTGCGGAAGTAGGTCACGCTGGCATGGTAATCTTCCCAGGCGAACTCCAGCCCAATTTCTTTATTGATGCTAATTTCCGGATCGAGATCTTTATTACCGATCAGGTAGCAGCCGCCCGATGTAATATCTTTTGGACAACCGTTGCCTTTCGAGTAGAGCAGATAACCTTCGCTGGATTGATACAGGTTTGGTGCTTTAAAGGTTCGGGCAATCCCCGCTTTAACTTTGAAGTAATCGCCCAATTCCTGCGAGAGGTTCAGGCTGGGGCTGAAGTTACCGCCGGACTCGTTGAGATAATCAAAGCGCAGGCCGGGAATGATATTCGTGCCGGGAACCGGCTCAATATTATCTTCAATATACAGCGCACTGATTTGGGAATGGTTTTTACTGCTGCGATCCGCAGCCGAGCCAGAAATGCCGCCGATATCACTGTCATCCACGGTCAGGCTGGTAGAGGAAGGATCGTCGAGCTCATCGCGGCTCCACTCCGCGCCCACGGTCAGCGTTTGATCGACCAGCGCATTCAGCGGAATATTAAGCTCGCCGCTGGTTCGCCAGGAGCTCAGGCGATTGGTCGTGAACTTTTCATCCGCCGAAATACGCCCTTCACCGCCACCGGATAATCCTTCATTCATGCGGGTGTTATTGGTTTTCTCATAATAGACACCAAAATGGCTTTGACCCCAGTCCCAGATACCATTGTGCGTAACGCCATAATTCTGCCGGTAAAGGCGGTTCGTCTCCTCGCCGGATTTCGCCAGGCTTTCAGTGACGGCACTGGAAGAACTATTTTGCGTATCGCCCGCATAGATATTCCCCTGACGGCTATATCCGGCTTCGAAATCGATAATTTGCTGCGGATTTAATTTCCACGAGACAACGCCGTTAATATCTTTGTTGCGCACCCCTTCATGCCCGGCCGCGTTTTTCGTACCGGCCGAGGAGTTAATATCCCAGCTGTCGGCATCGGTTTTATTCAGGTTTCCGTACAGGCGCATGGTCAGCGCATCGCCAGCCAGCGGCCCGCTAAGGCTGAAGTTGGCGCGACGCGTAGCGCCTTCGTCGCTGCTTTCCGGCTGGTTGGTGTATAACGACAGCGAACCGTGCCAGTCGTTGGTAGGGCGTTTGGTAATGATGTTCACCACCCCGCCCGCTGCGCCCGAACCGTAGCGTGCCGCCGCAGGGCCGCGGATCACTTCAATACGCTCAACCTGTTCCGGTGGCACCCAGTTGGTGTCGCCGCGGGTATCACGCTCTCCACGCCAGCTATAACGCACGGCGTTGCGCGACGTCACCGGCACACCATCAATTAAAATTAAGGTGTTCTCCGGCCCCATGCCGCGAATGTCGATCTGGCGGTTATTACCACGTGTACCCGAGGCGCTGTTGCCGGTCAGATTGACACCGGGCATTTTGCGAATAATATCGGAGAGATCGTTGACCGGAGGGTTCTTTTTAATATCTTCGCTGGTAATAATCGACACGCCCGGCTGCTGTTTGAGTACCTGCTCAGCGGTGGCTTCCACCACCAGGGTCTCGTCGTTATCATCGGAGGATTTTGCCAGTGATACCTGACTGTTCAACCCTGCCAGGAGCGCAGTGAGCGGCCAGAAGATCTTGATAATTCTCATACCCATTCCCTAATACATGCCTAACGTAAAAGTGATCGATCGTTAAGCTCACATCCTTGCCAGATATTTTAAACTGCCATTATTTTTATAATAAGAATGATAATTAATATCATTTGGAGAGGATTAAGGCAATCCTTAATACACGGATGCGCGCATTAATGAAACGCACGCATTGGCCCGGAGTGATTCTTCCCGGGTACCACCCTGTGCGTTCGTAAAGCTGGCATACTGAAACAGCGGAAGAAGAGAACAGCCCATTGGTATTTCGTGTAGTGACATAACGTTAATATGTCATTACAAGGGAACGCAGCCCCGGTAAGCGCAAGCGCCACCGGGGAAAGAAAGGTTACTGCTGCGCGAGCTGATTGCGGCGATACTCCCCCTGCCGCTCCAGCATCCAGCCAGGATATTCCCGCGGCAGCGCGCTCACCGCATCAAGCTGCTGAAGCTCGTCTTCGCTGAGACGGATCCCGGTGGCGGCAATGTTGTCGTCCAGCTGTTCAACGCGTTTCGCGCCAATGATGACGCTGGTCACCGCCTTCTGGTGCAGCAGCCACGCCAGCGCGATTTGTGCGACGGAGACGCCCTTACTTTCGGCAATCACGCGCATCACGTCCACGCAGTCAAAGGCGCGATCTTTGTCCACCGGCGGGAAGTCGAACGCCAGACGGCGGCTACCGGCTTCGCTCTGCCCGTCGCGACCATATTTTCCGCTCAGCAGGCCGCCCGCCAGCGGGCTCCAGACCATCAGCCCGACGCCTTCGCTCTGCATCATTGGCACCAGCTCGCGCTCAAGGTCGCGTCCGGCGATGGTGTAGTACGCCTGCAATGACGCAAAACGCGCCAGCCCCAAACGCTCAGAAATCCCGAGCGCTTTGGCTATCTGCCACGCCGCCCAGTTCGAGACGCCGATGTAGCGCACGTGGCCGTGCTGCACCAGGTTATCCAGCGCATACAGCGTCTCCTCAATCGGCGTGGCCGGATCGAAACCGTGAAGCTGATAGAGATCGATATGATCGAGCTGCAGGCGGCGCAGGCTCTCCTTCACGCTGCTGATGATGTGATAGCGTGAGCTGCCGCGCGAGTTCACTCCTGCCGTCCCGGTTTCGCCAAATACTTTAGTCGCAACCACCACGTTCTCGCGCGGGATTTTCAGGTTTTTCAGCGCCTGGCCGAGGATCGCCTCCGAGCGCCCTTCCGAGTAAACGTCCGCGGTATCGATAAAGTTGATACCCGCGTCCAGCGCGCGACCCACCAGCTGTTCGGCTTCGCTCTGCTGCAGCTGACCAATCTTGCCCCACATGCCGCCTTCTCCGCCGAAGGTCATGGTGCCGAGGCACAGTTCAGAAACGAACAGACCGGTGTTGCCCAGTTTTTGATAACGCATAAGATAATCCTCGCATGTCGATTGGGTACCCGATAGTTATACCCGCCCCTCAGCCATCGCGAATGTGGCGTTCCTGTCCGTTTCTTGCCCAATCCTCTGAATTTATCCGCGCGGGGCGTCGCCAAAGACGCTGTAGTCCGGGAGCTGTACCTGCTGATACGGCTCCCAGCCGCCGCCGAGCGCCTTGTAGAGCGCCACCAGATCGAGAGCGCTTTGTACCTGCGCCTGCGCGCGCTGCTGCTCGGCCTGCGCCAGCTGCCGCTGGGCGTCCAGCACGTCAATAAAGCTGGCGATCCCCTGGCGATAGCTGTCGCTCGCCAGGTCAAAGGCGTTTTGCAGGGCATCAATGGTTTTCGCGAGGCCCGCCTCACGCCGCTGGTCGGTGCGATAGCTCACCAGCGCGTTTTCGACATCGCCGAGCGCGGTCAGCACCGTCTGGCGATAGTCCAGTACCGCAGCGCCCTGCTGCGCGCGCGCCAGCTTCACGCTGGAGACGAGTCGACCGCCCTGGAAGATGGGGATGGAGACCTGCGGGCCGAAGCTGTAGAAGTGGCTGCTCCAGTCGGTCAGCCAGCCGGATTCGCTGTTGCGCAGGCCAAACTGTCCGGAGAGGGTAAAGCTCGGGAACAGTTCGGCCACCGAGACGCCAATCTGCGCCGTGGCGGCATGAAGGTTGGCCTCCGCTTCGCGCACGTCCGGACGGCGGCGCGCCAGCGTGGACGGTATACCAGTCTGCACGATATCCGGCAGCGCGGGCATTGGCTGCGCGGATTGCAGCTCGCTATCCAGCGCCCCCGGCGGCTTGCCGAGCAGAATAGCCAGCCCGTTCATCGCCTGGCGTTCCTGGGCCTGATACTGCGGCAGCTGGGCTTCAAGATTGCCCAGCTGCGCCCGGGCGTTTTCCACGTCCATCTGCGGTGACAGCCCGCCGCGCTGGCGGCTTTCGGTCAGGTCCAGCGTCTGCTGCGCGCTTTTAATCTGGGTGTTCAGGGTAGCGATAATGCTCTGAGCCCCGCGCAGCTGGAGCCACGCGCGCGCCACTTCCGCTTCCAGCGACACCAGCGCATCGTTACGCTGTTCGATGGCGGCCTTCTGCTGCGCCTCGGCGGCTTCCACCTGACGGCGCACCTTGCCCCAGAGGTCGATTTCCCACTGGGCGTCGAAGCTGCCCTGATAAAGGTTAATCGGCTGCGTCAGCGGCCCCAGCGCGCCTCTGAGTTCAGGGTCGACATTATCCAGCTGGTCGTACACGCCGTGGGATTTTAGCTCCCCTTCCAGCCCGAGCTGCTGGCGCGTCGCCTGCAGATTGCCGTTGACCGATGGATAAAACGCGCCGCCCGCCTGATTAATCTGTTCACGCGCCCCGGCAATGCGCAGTACCGTTTGCTGCAGCGTCAGGTTACCGGCGATGGCGCGTTCAACCAGACTGTCGAGCTGCGGCGAGCCGAAGGTTTTCCACCAGCGCGGATTGGTCGCGGCGGAGGTGGTTTGCGATTTTACCGCGCTGTCGCCCTTATCGTTCCAGTGCGTAACGGCGGGTGGCGCAGGCTGCTGGTAGTCCGGCCCGACGGCGCAGCCCACCAGCAGCATCATTATCATCAGGGGGTGTAAACGTCTGTGTATCATCAGTGTGCTCCTGCACTCCCCTCGCTCTTAACCGGCGAGAGCAACAAACAAAACGGAATCAGTAACAAGGCCACCGCGCTCAGGATAGTGAAGACGTCGATGTAGGCCAAAAAGCGGGACTGCTCGATCATCGTCTGGTACATCCGCCCGGTGGCAATCCCGGTCGGATCGCCCACCTGGGTGGTGAAGTTCTGGATCGCCTGGGCGCTTTCGCGAATCGCCAGCTGGAACTGCTCATTAAACGGCGAGGCGTGGTAGGCAAGGTGCGCGCTGTGCGCCTGCGCGCGCTCGGTGATGGCCGCCGTCGAGAGTGAAATCCCGATGGACCCCGCCACGTTGCGGAACATGGTAAACAGCGCCGCCGCATCGGCGTTGAGCCGTCTCGGTATCGAGATGAAGGCGATGGTGGTGAGCGGCACAAACAGGAACCCCAGACCAATCGACTGGGCGCTGCGGAACAGCACCAGGGTTTCGAAGTCAATATCCGGCGTCAGCGTGCGCGACCAGAAGAACGACACCGCCAGGCAGGTAAAGCCAAAGGCGATGATCCAGCGCGTCTGCACCACCGGCATCAGCTTCAGCACCAGCGGGATGGTCAGCACGATCAGCACCGCGCCGGGCGAGAGCACTAGCCCGGACCAGGTGGCGGTATAGCCCAGATCCTGCTGCGCCAGCTGCGGGATCACCACCGAACTGCCGTAGAGGATCATCGCCATCCCCGCCATCAGCAGGCTGGAGATCGCGAAGTTGCGGTCCTTCATGCAGTGCAGATCCACCACCGGCTTTTTGGCATACATCAGCCAGTAGATTGCGCCGATAATGCCGACCAGCGTCAGCACCGCGAAGGTGCGGATAAAGTTCGAGTAGAACCAGTCGTCATCCTCGCCCCGGTCGAGCATGACCTGCAAACAACCCAGACCGAGGGCGATCAGGCCGATCCCCGTCCAGTCGATGGTCAGCTTCTCTTTTGATTTGCTCTCCCACGGCGGATCTTCCAGCAGCTGGTAGATCGCCAGCACCGTCACAATCCCCACCGGGATGTTGATAAAGAACACCCAGCGCCAGGAGTAGTTGTCGGTGATCCAGCCTCCCAGCGTCGGGCCGAGCACCGGCGCGACGATAATCGCAATGGAGGAAAGCCCAAACGCTTTGCCCCTGTCCTCCGGCTTGAAGTAGTCAAGCAGCACCGACTGCTGGGTGGGCTGTAGCCCGCCGCCAAAGAAGCCCTGCATTACGCGGAACAGGATGATTTGCCACAGCTCGGTGGCGATGCCGCACAGAAACGAGCAGATGGTGAACATCACGATGCAAATGAGGAAGAACTGCTTGCGGCCAAACAGCCGGCTCAGGAACGCCGAGATGGGCAGCACGATGCCGTTCGCCACCAGGTAGCTTGTCAGTACCCAGGTGGATTCGTCGTAGCTGGCCGAGAGCGACCCCGCCACGTGCGGCAGCGCGACGTTGACGATGGTGGTGTCCAGAATTTCCATGAACACCGCCAGGGTGACGACAATCGCCACCGCCCACGGGTTACTGGCGGGCTTCCAGTTATCGTGGCTATGATCCGTCATTCCACGGTGACCTTCGGTTCAACCGACAGCCCCAGCGGCAGCGGCTTGTTCGGATCCAGACCTTTATCAATGACGATTTTTACCGGTACGCGCTGAACAATCTTCACGAAGTTACCGGTGGCGTTTTCCGACGGGAAGGCGGAGAAGCGCGAGCCGCTGCCCTGCTGGATGCTGTCGATATGGCCTTCAAGCTCCATATCCGGCCAGGCATCCACGGAGACGCTAACCTTATCGCCGGGCTTCATGCGCTCAAGCTGGGACTCTTTAAAGTTCGCCACCACCCATACGTTCGGGGAGACCAGCGAGAACAGCGCGGTGCCCGCCTGAACCAGCGTGCCGGGCTGCACGTTGCGTTTGGTGACAAAGCCGTCGAACGGGGCGCGGACTTCGGTGTAAGAGAGGTTCAGATTGGCCGTTTCCAGCTGTGCTTTCGCCTGTTCGACCTGACGCTCGCGGGCTTCGACGTTGGTCTCCTGCTGGCGGATTTGCAGCTGTACCTGCTCCGCCACTTCCAGCTGCGCCTGTGCGCTGGCAAGGCCAGCCTGGGCGCTGCGCAGCTGAGCGTTCGCAGAATCAATACTTTGCTGGGTGGTCGCGCGCGGGTCGACGCCGCGCTGGCGCCGGTACTCCGCCTGCGCGTTCGCCAGATCGGCCTGCGCTTTCAGCACCTGCGCTTTGGCTTCGTCACGCTGGGCGGGATACTGCACTTTTGAGAGCGCCAGCTGCGCCTGGGCCTGATGCAGCTGCGCGATAGCCAGCCCAAGCTGAGCCTGAGCCTGATCGCGCTGGGCGGTGGTATCGCGAGGATCGATCACCACCAGCACGTCCCCTTTCTTCACGCGCTGGTTATCCCGCACGCGAAGCTCGGTAACGTAGCCCGCCGTTTTGGGGGCAATGGTCACCACGTCGCCGTCGGTAAAGGCGTCGTCGGTGGTCTCTTCGTTGCGGGTTAAAAACCACCAGACCAGCGCCACGATCACCATCACGATGACCACGATGCCAAGGATAATTAACGGTTTTTTGCCCGGGCGTTTACGCTCGTTATTGTTTTTATCCTGCTCGTCAGCAGGTGGATTTTGTTCTTCTGCCATAATTCAGCAACGGTCCTGTCAGTGAGCGGCATCACACTATGCCGTTCACTAAAGCTAGGACGTTGCTATACATTTGCCAGGAAAAACTGACAAATTGCGCACTATATGAGAAGGAATAGTCCGAAACCGATCGCCGCAGCCCAGAGCAGCATCGGGATCGACCAGAGGTGGAAGCGCCACCAGATGCGACGGTCATTGGCCATGCGCAGGGCGATCAGGTTTGCCAGGGAGCCGGGCAGCAGCCCAAACCCACCGATGTTCACCGCCCAGGCCAGTAGCGTGTCCGGCGGAACGTAGTTAAGCAGCAGAATGGTGGCAGGCACGTTGCTGATAAACTGCGACAGGCCAATCGCCGTCAGCCACAGTCCCGGCTGCGACAGCGTGCTGACGCTGTGCAGAACGTTTTGCAGCACGGGAAGCTGAATAAGCAGATGCACGTCGATGAACATCGCCATAAAGACCAGCAGCAGCGTCCAGTCCACGCTCACCAGCACGCGCCGCGCCAGCACGACAAAGCCCGCGGCGACGAGCAGGACGCCCGCCAGCTCATACCTCAGCTCCAGGGCGAACAGAAAGACGATATACAGCCCGAGGCAGCTCCAGACCAGCCGCGGCTGCCACTGCGGGCCCGTGGTCCCGCTATGGTATTGCAGCTTTTTATCCGGAAACGCGAACCAGCAGACCGCCAGCAGCGACAACATCATCACCAGCGCCAGAGGCGCCATCTGCCAGGTAAAGGCGGCGAATGACAGACCGGAACGTCCCCAGAGAAGAATATTTTGCGGGTTGCCGATGGGCGTCAACAGAGAACCGGCGTTAACGGCGAGCGCTTCAAAGATGATCAGTCTGCTGACCGGGATCTCGCACAGCTTACGCAGGGTGAGCGTGAGGGGTACGATGATAAACAGCGCCACATCGTTGGTCAGAAACGTCGACAGCACCGCGGCGGAGAATACCATAAACAGGGCCAGCCTGCGCTCGGTGGCAAAACGGCGCACCATTTTACGCCCTAGGACGTCAAAATAGCCGCTCAGCTCGACCCCTTTGGTCAGCATCATTAACCCGCTCAGGGTGATGATGGTGCGCCAGTCAATCGCCGCAGACCAGGCCTGTGGCGCAAACGGCACAAACAGGCTTAACCCGGCGCCAATGATTAATAAGAGATGGAAGAAACGATCGCGTGACAGGGCCTGCAGTCCAGGGATTTTCATTCAGCGGAGGGACCATATTTAAGGGTAAATTCGCGAAACTTCACCAGCGTCTCTTCGCTAACGTGGTGCTCCATTCCTTCCGCATCCCGACGGGCAATTTCCGGGCTGACGCCCAGCACCAGCAAAAAGTTCTCGACGAGCTGATGGCGCTCGCGGCTCTCCTGCGCAAGCTTCTCCCCTTCCGGCGTCAGAAACACGCCGCGCCAGGGGATCATTTCGATCAGGCCTACCGAGGCCAGACGTTTTAACATTTTAGCGACCGTCGGCTGCGAAACCCCGAGCCTGGCGGCCATATCGACCTGACGCGCTTCCCCAACCTCGCGGATCAGATCGGAAATCAGTTCAACATAATCATCAATCAGTTCACGCCGGTGCGCTTCACGGACCTGGCGAAAACCTTCGACATGTTCTTCAACATTCACCAGTTGCGTCGTTTTTTTAATGGCTGGCTTACCTGCGCGACGGTTCATTGTACTTCCTCATTGGGGTGACGCTTCCAGCGCCCGGTATCGAGAGCGCACATTGTAAACCATCCCTCCACAAGCACAAAAAATTAACGAAATAGCCATAGCTATACAATATAGCCTGTGCTATATCTGTATGTAATGCAGTCACCCTTCACGGATCGAAGGGATCAAACATCAGGAGGTCTCATGAACGAATTCAAGAGGTGCATGACCGTGTTTACCCACTCTCCTTTTAAAGTGCGCTTAATGCTGTTGAACATGCTGTGCGATATGTTTAACAACAAACCGCATCAGGACGACAAACCTTCCCACTAAGCGGCGTTGCGGTACGCCGCTTCATTTTTCTGTCACACTTCCGCTGTAAACTGACCAATTCCCGATAATTTTTGCGGATTTGCAGCCCCCTTCGCAAAACATCTGTTTAGCAACTGTTGACCTTAATTCACGCTCGCACTATCTTCTTGCAGCCCTGCACAATTTGCGGCTCGCTGAAGCGGACCTCTCATTCCCTTTCCACGCACTGTCCGGCAGGCTTTGACCCTTGGCGCCAGGGTGAGCACATGGCGTTTTTGTGATAGTGACCTATGAATGTAACCCTGATAGATACCATCGTTACCCGCAGCCGGGCCTTAAGCCCGTGGACGGGATTTTACTTTTTGCAGTCGCTGCTAATTAACTTTGCGCTCGGCTATCCCTTCAGCCTGCTTTATGCAGTGGCTTTCACCTGCATCCTGCATGTACTGTGGCGAGCGGCCCCGCGCGTGCAGAAAGCGTTGGTAGGGGTCTGTTCGCTGATTGCTGCGATGTATTTCCCGTTTGGCCAGGCCTACGGCGCGCCAAACTTCAACACCCTGCTGGCGCTGCACTCCACCAATATGGAAGAGTCGACGGAGATCCTGACGATCTTCCCCTGGTACAGCTACGTCGTCGGCCTCTTTATCTTTGCGCTTGGCGTCATCGCGGTTCGTCGCAAAGCAGACGCGAAGAGATCATGGGGAAAAATGGAGTCTCTGTGCCTGGCGTTTAGCGTGGGGACGTTTTTCGTTGCGCCGGTGCAAAACCTGGCCTGGGGCGGCGTGTTCAAGCTGAAAGATACGGGCTATCCGGTGTTCCGTTTCGTTAAAGACGTCGTCGTGAACAATAAAGAGGTTCTCGACGAGCAGGCGCGCATGGCTGAACTTTCCAATATGAAAGACACCTGGAACGTGCTGGCGGTTAAGCCGAAATACCATACCTATGTGGTGGTGATTGGCGAGAGCGCACGTCGCGACGCGCTGGGCGCATTTGGCGGGCACTGGAATAACACACCGTTTGCCAGCTCTGTCAACGGCACCCTGTTTACCGATTATGTGGCGGCCAGCGGCTCGACGCAGAAATCGCTCGGCCTGACGCTGAACCGCGTAGTGGATGGCAAACCTCAGTTTCAGGATAATTTTGTCACGCTGGCCAACCGCGCCGGTTTTCAGACCTGGTGGTTCTCCAATCAGGGGCAAATTGGCGAATACGACACCGCCATCGCCAGTATTGCTAAGCGTGCTGACGAAGTGCAGTTCCTGAAGAGCGGCGATTTTGAAGCCGACAAAAACACCAAAGACGAGGCGCTGCTGAAGATGACGGCGCAGGTCTTTGCTACCCCGCGCACCCAGCCGCAGCTGATTGTTCTGCACCTGATGGGATCGCACCCGCAGGCCTGCGATCGCACTGGCGGTAAATACGCGGAGTTTGTGCAGTCGAAAGAGACCTCTTGCTATCTCTATACCATGACGCAAACCGACGAGCTGCTCAGCAAGCTTTACGATCAGCTGCGCAACACGGGCGAAAGCTTCTCTGTGGTCTATTTCTCTGATCACGGGCTGGCGTTTAAAGAGCGTGGCAAAGAAGTGCAGTATCTGGCGCACGACGACCAGTTCCAGCAAAATTTCCAGGTGCCGTTTATGGTGCTGTCGAGTGATGATAAAACGCATCGCGTTATCAAAGCGCGGCGCTCGGCGAATGATTTCCTGCAGTTCTTCTCGCAGTGGACGGGGATTAAGGCCAAAGAGATAAAAAATGATTACCCGTTTATCTCCAACAAGAAAGCGCCCCCAGTGTACGTTACCAACTTCAAATTACAGAAAGTTGACTATAACCATCTGGGTACCGATATTTTTGATATTAAGAGTAAGTAAGCTGTGCGATCTCGTGCGGTCTGATGCCCTCACCCTGACCCTCTCCCACAAGGAGAGGGAAAAGCTAAAAAAAAATCCGCCACATTGGGCGGATTTTTTATTAGCTCACCGAAGTGATTAGAAGCGGTAACCTACGCCCGCGATCCAGGTGCCAACGTCAACGTTGCGGATACGGCTCTGCTCATAGGAGAAGTCCAGAGCCACGTCCTGGATTGGGTTGAACTGCAGGCCTGCGCCATAGGAGAAGCCGTAGTCGCTGTTGCTTGCAGTGCGGTTCAGACCCTGGTTTTCGGTCTGCTGGAATTTACCGTAGCCAACACCTACAACACCGTAGATGCTCGCCCAGTCGTTCAGACGGTAAGCTGGACCAGCAGTGATACCGTAGTACTGGCCTTTGTTGTATGCGCCGTTTTCAGTACGATCTTTCTCGGTGTAGGTGAAAGAACCGATCACGCCCAGCGGGTTGTTATCCTGCTCGTAACGATACTTCAGGTTGAAACCGTTGGTTTTGTTCATCACGCCCTGCATATCGCTCTGAGCGTAACCACCAGTTACAGTAGAAGTAGCAGCTACAGCGGTACCTGCGGAAACAGCCAGTACAGCGGCCAGTGCTGAAAGACATGCAATTTTTTTCATAACCACCTCAAATGTGCTTCAAGTAAGTCCGTAAGTTTTAAATATATCAAAAAAATTTGCGAAACTCTTTGTGATTCGTGATGTCTAATGAGGCCTTTCCTGTAACAGAACGTTTCCAACCTCAGCTAACTCTTTCAAATCACATGCGATTTTTCCTACTAAACGCCCATATTGCGCGTCTGCGCCGTTACATTCATCCAGATTATTCCTAATCTTTCAGGTGATAAATCCACCAGCGCTTAACCATTTTACGGATTTCACGGGTCTTTTTTTTCAACGTAGTCTCAACCGTAGCTGTATATTTCCTTTACACTGCAACCTTTACTCCACTTGACATTAGCTGACAGGAGAAAGGATGCCTGGGTTTTCCCGCACGTCGTCGGTCTGGTTGCCGGTAGCCGTCATACTTATTGCCATGTTGTCCATCCAAAGCGGTGCTTCGCTGGCAAAATCGCTTTTTCCACTGGTGGGTGCGCCCGGGGTAACAGCCCTGCGTATCGTGCTGGGAACGGCGATACTGGTCGTCATCTTCAAACCCTGGCGTCTGCGCTTCAAAAAAGAGCAACGTCTCCCCCTGCTTTTTTATGGTCTGTCCCTCGGGGCAATGAACTATATGTTCTACCTCTCCATCCAGACCATCCCGCTGGGGATTGCCGTCGCGCTGGAGTTTACCGGCCCGCTGGCGGTCGCGCTTTTCTCGTCACGTCGTCCGGTGGATTTTATCTGGGTCGTGCTGGCCGTTCTGGGCTTATGGTTCCTGCTGCCGCTCGGCCAGAATGTCTCTGAGATTGATCTCACGGGCGCAGCGCTGGCGCTGGGAGCAGGAGCCTGCTGGGCTGTCTATATACTCACCGGGCAGCGAGCGGGTGAAGAGCATGGCCCGGCAACGGTCGCCCTGGGTTCCGTGATTGCGGCTATCGTTTTTGTGCCGATCGGTATGGCGCAGGCCACGGAGTCTATCTGGCAATGGTCAGTCATGCCCATCGGGCTGGCGGTCGCTATTCTTTCAACGGCTCTCCCCTATTCTCTGGAGATGATTGCCCTGACGCGTCTGCCGACGCGCATATTTGGCACTCTGATGAGCATGGAGCCCGCCCTTGCGGCGATCTCCGGGATGGTGTTCCTGGGCGAAACGCTGACGTTTACCCAGACGCTGGCGCTCTGCTCAATTATCGCGGCGTCAATGGGGTCAACGCTCACCATGCGCCCTGAACCTAAAGTTGAGAAAATCGACATCGGCTAATGCCATATATTCTGCATGGCTTCACGGCCATGCAGAATAAAGGCCAGAATGCCATCCGTTATAATTTCTTACATAGTTTGTCATATAACCGAAATATCCTTCCCCACCCATTCCCCTCCAGGCGAATTAAGATTGATCTGTATCAATTTTAAAATTATCTATTAATTTCAATGAATTAAATTATCAACCTCCTTCTTGCTATTAAACCGATAGGCACAGCCAGACCGCAGAGAAAAAATCCGGTGCTATACTTAGTTCCGTAATTACCTGGGACATAAACATCAAGAGGATATGAGATTATGAGTACCGCTAAACTGGTGAAAACGAAAGCGTCTAATCTGCTTTATACCCGTAACGATGTATCGGATAGCGACAAAAAAGCGACCATTGAGTTGCTGAATCGCCAGGTGATCCAGTTCATCGATCTTTCGCTGATCACCAAACAGGCCCACTGGAATATGCGCGGTGCAAACTTCATTGCCGTCCATGAAATGCTGGATGGCTTCCGCACAGCACTGGTGACACACCTCGATACGATGGCTGAACGTGCCGTTCAGCTGGGTGGTGTCGCGCTTGGGACCACGCAGGTGATCAACAGCAAAACGCCGCTGAAAAGCTACCCGCTGGATATCCACACTGTTCAGGATCACCTGAAAGAGCTGGCGGACCGCTACGCGATTGTGGCCAATGACGTGCGCAAAGCGATTAGCGAAGCCAAGGATGAAGATACCGCAGACATCTTCACCGCCGCATCCCGCGACCTGGATCAGTTCCTGTGGTTTATCGAATCTAACATCGAGTAATCCATAAGACTTTCCTGTCAAACCCTCGCCTCTGGTGAGGGTTTTGCACATTTATGGTGCACAGTTTTTGCCTGAGACGGTGCAAAAGTGAATAAATTGTAATAATCACCTCACACAACCGTTAATGGAAGATTGTTTTTTCGTCAGAATTTACGCTTAATATCTCCCCGTCAGTTGACCCAAACGAAGCGCACCAAAATGGTGCTCCATGCTGGTGCAACACGACATCATTGCCACGCTTTTTGTGCAATGTATGATTTCATCCCCTTTGTAAAACAACAGCTTGTAAAGTTGGCACGATTTTTTCATTGTGCCAGTCGTTCTCGCAGGGGATCGCCCCGTGGATATAAAAGGAAATGCTATGAAGTCTGTATTAAAAGTTTCACTGGCTGCACTTACCCTGGCTTTTGCGGTGTCCTCTCAGGCTGCCGACAAACTGGTTGTGGCGACCGACACGGCGTTCGTTCCGTTTGAATTCAAACAGGGTGACAAATACGTTGGTTTTGATGTTGATCTGTGGGCCGCTATCGCCAAAGAACTCAAACTGGACTACACCCTGAAGCCGATGGACTTCAGCGGCATCATCCCGGCGCTGCAAACCAAAAACGTCGATCTGGCGCTGGCGGGCATCACCATTACCGAAGAACGTAAAAAAGCGATCGACTTCTCTGACGGCTACTACAAAAGCGGCCTGCTGGTGATGGTCAAAGCGGATAATAACGACGTAAAAAGCGTGAAAGACCTCGACGGTAAAGTGGTGGCAGTAAAAAGCGGCACCGGTTCCGTGGATTACGCGAAAGCGAACATCAAAACCAAAGACCTGCGCCAGTTCCCGAACATTGACAACGCGTATATGGAACTCGGCACCAACCGTGCTGACGCTGTTCTGCACGACACGCCGAACATCCTGTACTTCATTAAAACGGCTGGTAACGGCAAGTTCAAAGCCGTGGGCGACTCTCTGGAAGCTCAGCAGTACGGTATCGCGTTCCCGAAAGGCAGCGACGATCTGCGCACGAAAGTTAACGGCGCACTGAAAACGCTGAAAGAGAACGGCACTTACAACGAAATCTATAAAAAATGGTTCGGTACTGAGCCTAAATAATTTTACCTGAATTCAGGTTTATAGCGCCCGGCGGCGCTCACGCTGGCTGGGCCTACATTTTTCGTTTTTCACCACGGTATACAGGAATACATCATGCAGTTTGACTGGAGCGCCATCTGGCCTGCCATTCCACTCTTGCTTGAAGGCGCTAAAATGACCCTGTGGATTTCGGTCCTGGGTCTGGTAGGTGGGTTGATTATCGGTCTTGTCGCCGGTTTCGCCCGCACCTACGGTGGCTGGATTGCAAACCACATCGCACTGGTTTTCATCGAAGTGATCCGCGGCACCCCGATTGTCGTGCAGGTCATGTTTATCTACTTCGCCCTGCCAATGGCCTTTACCGACCTGCGCATCGATCCGTTCAGCGCGGCCGTCGTGACCATTATGATCAACTCGGGCGCCTACATCGCGGAAATCACCCGCGGGGCGGTGCTGTCGATTCATAAAGGTTTCAGCGAAGCCGGTCTGGCATTAGGTCTTTCTCGTCGCGAAACGATCCGTCACGTTATTCTCCCGCTGGCGCTGCGCCGCATGCTGCCGCCGCTGGGTAACCAGTGGATCATCAGCATTAAAGATACATCGCTGTTCATCGTTATCGGCGTGGCCGAACTGACCCGTCAGGGCCAGGAAATTATTGCAGGCAACTTCCGCGCGCTGGAAATCTGGAGTGCGGTCGCCGTCGTTTATCTGATCATTACGCTGGTACTGAGCTTCGTTCTGCGCCGTCTTGAAAGAAGGATGAAAATCCTGTGATTGAATTTAAAAACGTCTCCAAGCACTTTGGCCCAACCCAGGTGCTGCACAATATCGATCTGAATATCAAGCAGGGTGAAGTGGTGGTGATTATCGGGCCTTCCGGTTCCGGTAAATCGACCCTGCTGCGCTGCATCAACAAGCTGGAAGAGATCACCAGCGGCGATCTGATCGTTGACGGTCTGAAGGTAAACGACCCGAAAGTGGACGAGCGTCTGATTCGTCAGGAAGCGGGCATGGTGTTCCAGCAGTTCTACCTGTTCCCGCACCTGACGGCGCTGGAAAACGTGATGTTTGGCCCACTGCGCGTGCGCGGTGCCAACAAAGCGGCGGCGGAAGCGCTGGCAAAAGATCTGCTGGCGAAGGTTGGCCTGGCGGAGCGTGCGCACCACTACCCTTCCGAGCTCTCCGGTGGCCAGCAGCAGCGCGTGGCGATTGCCCGCGCGCTGGCGGTGAAACCGAAGATGATGCTGTTTGATGAGCCGACGTCCGCACTCGACCCGGAGCTGCGCCACGAGGTGCTGAAAGTCATGCAGGATCTGGCGGAAGAAGGGATGACGATGGTGATCGTGACCCACGAAATCGGCTTTGCTGAGAAAGTGGCTTCCCGCCTGATCTTTATTGATAAAGGCCGCATCGCCGAAGACGGTAACCCGCAGGAATTGATCGCGAATCCGCCTAGCCAGCGTCTGCAGGAGTTCCTGCAGCACGTCTCCTGATCCCTCGCTACATACCGAGCCGGGCTTGCCCGGCTTTTTTACGCCAGATTGTTCCCAAAAACTCCCCTCCGCCTCTCGCCCTCTATACTTATCATTTTGCACGATATTTTTGTCGGAGGACGCCGTGCCGTGGATCCTGCTGCTGTTGATAAGCCTGTTTAGTACGCCATCGCTCGCCGTGGCAATCCCCGGCGTCACCACCGGAGCAACTGCCACTCAGCAAAATACGCCGCCTCCGGAGCCGGATGCAGAACAAAAAAAAGCGGCCTATAGCGCACTTGCCGACGTCCTTGAGAATGACACCTCCCGGCAGGAGCTGATCGATCAGTTGAGGAAGGTGGCCGCCACGCCGCCTCAGGATCCGGTTCCGACCATTACGCCACCGCAGATCGAAGAGGAAAAGACGGTACTGGAAAACGTCACCGACATCAGCCGTCGCTACGGGGAAGCCCTGTCGTCACGTTTTGCCCAGCTCTATCGAAATCTTGTTGGCACCTCGCATAAACCTTTTAATCCCCACACCTTCACCGCAGCCGCCACGCAGTTTGCGATTCTGGCGGGTGCCGTGTTCATTTTTTACTGGCTGCTGCGCCTGTGCGCCTGGCCGCTCTACCGGAAGATGGGCCACTGGGGACGGAAAAAAAATCAGCATAAAAGCAGCTGGCTGCACCTCCCGGCCATGATTACCGGAGCGTTTATCATCGATTTACTGCTGCTGGCCCTGACGCTGTTTGTCGGTCAGGTGCTGGCGGACCGCCTCAATACGGGCAACAAAACCATTGCCTTCCAGCAGGCGCTCTTCCTGAATGCGTTTGCGCTCATCGAATTTTTTAAAGCGGTGCTGCGCGTCATCTTTTGCCCGCGCGTGCCTGAACTTCGCCCTTTCAACATCAACGACGACAGCGCGAAATACTGGGCCGTGCGGCTAAGCGTGCTCAGCGGGCTGATAGGATACGGCCTGCTGGTTGCCGTGCCGATTATCTCCAACCAGGTCAACGTGCAGTTTGGCGCGCTGGCGAACGTGCTGATTATGCTCTGTATTACCGTCTGGTCTCTGTACCTTATCTTTCACAATAAAAGGACGATCACCGAGAGTCTGCTGCATCTGGCCGACCGTTCCCTCTCTTTCTTCAGTCTGTTTATCCGCGCCTTCGCGCTGGTGTGGCACTGGCTGGCAAGCGCGTATTTTATAGTGCTGTGCTTCTTCTCGCTGTTCGACCCGGGAAACAGCCTGAAATTTATGATGGGGGCGACGTTTAAAAGCCTGGCGATTATCGGCATCGCGGCGTTTGTGTCCGGGCTGTTGTCCCGCTGGATCTCGAAAACCATCACCCTGTCGCCGCAGGTGCAGCGTAATTACCCGGAACTGCAAAAACGGGTGAACGGCTGGATGTCGGTATCGCTTAAGGTGGCGCGCATTCTGACCGTCTGCGTGGCGATCATGCTGCTGCTGAATGCGTGGAGCCTGTTTGATTTCTGGAACTGGCTGCATAACGGCGCAGGCGAGAAGACCGTCGATATTTTAATTCGTATCGCGCTGATTCTGTTCTTCTCCGCCGTCGGCTGGACGCTGCTGGCGAGCCTTATCGAGAACCGTCTGGTATCGGATATTCACGGTAGACCGCTCCCCAGCGCACGGGCCCGCACATTGCTGACGCTGTTCCGCAACGCGCTGGCGGTGATCATCAGCACCATCACCATCATGATTGTGCTATCGGAAATCGGCGTGAATATCGCCCCGCTGCTGGCAGGTGCAGGCGCGCTGGGGCTGGCGATCTCTTTCGGCTCGCAAACGCTGGTGAAGGATATTATTACCGGCATCTTTATCCAGTTTGAGAACGGGATGAACACAGGGGATCTGGTGACCATCGGGCCGCTGACCGGTACCGTGGAGCGGATGTCGATTCGCTCGGTAGGCGTGCGTCAGGATACCGGGGCATATCACATCATTCCCTGGTCATCGATCACTACCTTCGCCAACTTTGTGCGCGGCATTGGCTCCGTTGTGGCCAACTACGATGTGGATCGTCATGAAGATGCAGACAAAGCGAAGCAGGCGCTGCGGGATGCGGTCAGTGAACTGATGGAAATGGAGGATATTCGCGGGCTGGTGATTGGCGAACCGTCGTTTGCCGGCATCGTTGGGCTGACCAACACGGCGTTCACCCTGCGCGTGTCGTTCACCACCCAGCCGTTGAAGCAGTGGACGGTGCGCTTTGCCCTCGACAGCATGGTGAAAAAGCACTTCGATCTGGCGAACGTGCGAACGCCGGTGCAGACGTATCAGGTATTGTCGCCGCCCGCCTCGCCGCTCCCTCCGCAGGAGCCGACGCTGTAACCGAGCCGGGTGGCGGCTTTGCCCTACCCGGCCTACGGCGGGATACTATTTGCGACGTTTGTTATCGTCCATAAACGACCAGGCGATAAAGCGGCTCTGCTTCTGGCCCTGCGCCATCTCTTTTTTCACCACTTTTACGGCGCCTGCTTCGCTCAACGCGCGGTAGAGCGGCGGCAGGTTATCCCCACGAGAAACCAGCGTCGTGAACCACTTCACCTGACGGCCAAACTGTTGGCTTTCCGCAATCATGCGCAGGATGAAGGCAACTTCACCGCCCTCGCACCACAGCTCCTGCTGCTGCCCGCCGAAGTTCAGCGCGGCGTCTTCCGCCTGACCGAGGTTGCGGCGTTTACGTTCGCTGCCCGCGCGAGCCGCTGCCGCCGAATCATGAAACGGTGGGTTGCACATCGTAGCGTCATAGCTTTCGTTTTTATGAATTATGCCGTTGAAGATGGAAGCCGCCTCTTTCTGACGACGCAGACGAATGGAACGGCTCAGGCCAGGGTTCGCGCTGATAATCGCCTGCGCGCTGGCAAAGGCCTCGGCGCCGATTTCGCTCCCGGTAAAGCGCCAGTGATATTCATGTACGCCAATCAGCGGGTAAATCAGGTTTGCCCCGGTGCCTATATCCAGGATGGAAGCCTGCTGCGGTACAGCGCCGTCACGATCTTCGGCAAGCAGATCGGCAAGGTGATGAACGTAATCAGCGCGGCCCGGCACAGGGGGGCAGAGAAAGCCTTCCGGAATATCCCAGTGAGCCACACCGTAAAAATGCGCCAGCAGGGCTTTGTTCAGCGTTTTCACCGCCTGCGGATCGGCAAAATTGACGGTCGGCTCACCCGCTGGGGTCTGGACAATATAGTCCTGCAGCGCAGGGCAGCTCTGGCACAGGGCGTTCATGTCGTAGCGGCTGCGGTGGCGATTTCGTGGGTGCAATCCCGGCTTTTGGGAAGTCATGGCGTTCTCCTTTAAACAGCGGCGTAAGATACCCTGTGCTGGCCCAGCGGTAAATCTTTCTCTGCGGCGCTTAAAAAAACACCGTAAATCAAACACCTCTACGTCTATGATCTGTCAGCGAATTGTCAGTTTTTATCGTTCAAAAAATAAGCAGATCATCATCAAATATTTGCGCTAAGTCACACTCGTCAGGCTTCTAAACTTAAAGGGAATCACCTGTTGTTTCCTCATGAGGATGTGATTATGAAAAAGTACCTGACCCTTGCTGTTATCGCCGGCGCCCTGGCAACGGCTTCATTTTCTGCGATGGCCGTTCAGTCACTGAATGAAAGTACCGATACTAGCCAGCTGCGTCCGGCGGGCACCGTCTCGGTAAGTCGCGCAAGTAACCTGGACGATCTGCAGAATAAACTGGCCGAAAAAGCCCGCCAGGAAGGTGCGAAAGGCTTTGTCGTGAACTCCGCTGGCGGAGATAACCATATGTACGGCACAGCAACCATCTATAAATAATTTTTTTCCTCCACAACAAGACTGCATCTGCCCGCCGGATGCAGTTCATTTCCGCTTTATCTTGATTGTTCATTTTTTAACCCCATATTAAAAGCAGGGTATAAACCGATTTCAGGAGGATGCCATGGCTTCCGGTTGGGCGAATGACGACGCCGTTAACGAACAGATCAACAGTACCATTGAAGATGCGGTTGCGCGCGCTCGCGGTGAGATTCCGCGCGGCGAAAGTTTGAAGGAGTGCGAAGAATGCGGAGAGCCGATCCCGGAGGCGCGGCGTAAAGCCATTCCAGGCGTAAGGTTATGTATTACCTGCCAGCAGGATAAAGATTCAAAAAATGCGTCACATTCAGGTTATAATCGCAGAGGATCGAAAGATAGCCAGTTACGCTGACTATCCTTTACCTAAGTTAACCCTGCCTGCACTTACCTTTACGCTCACGGTTTTTAGCGAACCGCGTAGCAAAATGTGCCCTTCATCTTTCTTCTGTAAAGCGCATCCACAAGAAGTGTAAAGCGCTGGTTTGAATTTATTAATATTCAATAAGTTATTTGTCATTCAATTTTTTTGACCGATCACGTCAATTCTATTCGATTTTATCCCTCAGGAAAAAACGTGATACTTATCACATCGACGGAACATCGTCCCCTTAACAGAAAACACCTGCGAGAGATTAATTATGAAAACCATCAAATATGCTGTAGCTGCTGTTGCCCTGTCCGCTCTGTCTTTCGGCGCATTCGCCGTAGAGCCTGTTTCATCCACTCAGGCCCAGAGCATGAATAAAATCGGTGTGGTAAGTGCAGAAGGCGCGACCACGCTGGACGGCCTGGAAGCCAAGCTGGCTGAGAAAGCCGCTGCTGCCGGTGCAAGCGGATACACCATCACCTCCGCTAACACCAATAACAAGCTGAGCGGTACTGCGGTTATCTACAAATAATCGCCTGAAATGAATGCTGTACCCTCGCCAAACCCTCTGGTGAGCTGCTCCAACCCTCATTGACCCTGTTGTTTGTTACCCTTGCTTGCCCGTCCGCCACTGGACGGGCTTTTTTTTGCTTAAAACGACTGTGCCACCCGCTGTAACCCCGCTTCCACCGTCTCTACCTCCCCTGTCGCCAGCAAGCAGCAGGCCATTTGCAGTTTGATCGACTGTGGGACCGGCACACTTCCGGCCAGGCACTGCGTAATCCAGTGCGCGGTAACCTGCGGATCTTTTGACTCCGGCAGAATCACATCGCTGTTTTCTTCCCCGCGCTCAAGCACAACGCGCGTACCGACAGAATCGATCAGCATCAGCTGTGGGCAACGCTGCGGGTTGGCGTACACCTCCCCTTCTGTTCCGTGCATCAGCAGTGCGCGTCCACCGATTTCGGCAAAGAACTGACCGACGCGCGTCACGTACTCCGGATGAGAAACACTGGAAAGGCGCAGTGCGGCATCCTCAGCAAACGGCGTTGCCAGCTTCGCCAGGGTGTGCGCACTGTTACGCACGCCCATGCGCCAGCGCATGTCCAGCTGCTTTTCCAAAGGCGGGCAGAGCGCACGAACGGGAATATAGACCGGCTGGTTCCCCTCCAGCTTTGCCTGCGCCTGGCCGGCATGGAGGGTCGGTTCAATGCCCAGCAGTTCAAAGATGGTTTCTGTCAGTACGCGCGTGGGATCTTCGCTGACCCCATGTACCACCACAGGGAACCCCAGCTTATGTAACAATATCGCCAGCAGCGGCGTCAGGTTTGCCTGCTTGCGCGCCCCGTTATAGCTCGGGATCACAATCGGCATCTGTTTTGCCACTGGCGGTGTTAAGCGCAGCGTTTGCGCCTGCATCGCCTCGTAGAAACCACGCATCTCCGCTTCGCCTTCGCCTTTGATACGCAGCGCAATCAGGATGCCGCCCATTTCCAGGTCCGGTACCTCGCCGTTGAGCATACGGGTGTAAAGCGCGCGAGCGGTTTCATGGTCCAGGTCGCGGGCGTGGTTTTTCCCACGTCCTACCTCTTTGATAATTTTGCGATAATCCACGACATTCCTCCTGACAGCCTATCTTGTTAACACTATAGCCCTGATGAATGGCTATCCGTTAGTTTTTTATCCCTTAAGACAACCTTCTGTTTTAATAGAAAAAAATAAACACAAGATTTTTTTCAATTATTTGTGATTTCTATAGCAGATTCGTATTCATACATTTTTTGATTAAATAACCAGCGGAAAGTCATTAAGGGTCAACGGTGAAAACGTCCAGGCAACGCTCTCACCCGAAACATATCAGGATTTGCTATGAACAAGGTTGCTTTAGGTTTAATCATCGCCGCAGCGGTGGGATGTTCTGCATCCACGTTTGCTGCAACGAACGGTGAAGGGCAAATAAATTTCACCGGCGAAATTATCGATTCTGCTTGTCAGGTCGTAAATGGATTAAGTAATCCATTAAATGTACAGCTGGGGAAAGTGTCTAAAACGGTATTTACCGGTGCAGGCTCTACCAGCACCTTAACGAAGTTTGATATTCAGTTAACGAATTGTCCTGACACGGTCACCTCCGCCGCCATTAACTTTGGCGGAACACCGGATGCGAATAACAATTCGACGCTTGCCTTAACGCCAGATACCGATGCGGCGACAGGGGTGGCGATTCAGCTGGTGGATGCCTCGCAGCAGCCTGTCAGCCTGTATACGCCGTCTCAGCAGTATCAGTTAACCTCCGGCACGGCGGTTAACGATCTGGAGTTCGGCGCACGCTATATCCAAACCGGCCCGGCAATTACCGCAGGCCCTGCTAACTCCGTTTCAACCTTCACCGTTATTTATAACTGATCTTATCAATCCGGGGATATTAATGCTTTCGCGAGCATTAATATCTTCTCTATTCATTGAGAAATCTTTATGCGCCACGGTTATTTACTGAGCACACTTTTACTGGTAGCAACTGCTTCACATGCTGGGGTCATTATTAACGGCACCCGACTGGTCTATCAGGGAGATAAAAAGGAATCTTCTCTTGGTCTTTCAAATCCAGATGCGACGGATTATCTGGTGCAGTCCTGGGTTGATTCCGGCGGTAAAAACCTGGCCAAAGCCCCGTTCCTGATCACCCCGCCGCTTTTCCGTCTGGATGCGCACGAAGATAACGTTCTGCGCGTGGTGCGTACGGGCGGAAATTTACCGGAAGACAGGGAATCCCTGTACTGGTTGAACATTAAAGCAATCCCTTCCTCAAAACACGTTGAGGGGGTAAATACGCTGCAAATCGCCATTAATACTCGAATTAAATTACTGTATCGCCCGTCTGCGGTAAAAGGCAGACCAGAAGATGTGGCGGATAAACTTGAATGGCGCCGCAAAGGGAACGACCTCGTGGTGAATAACCCCACGCCGTTTTATATGAATTTCCAGACCGTCACGCTGAACGGTCATAAAATCGCGAAAGCAACCTGGGCTGTTCCGAAAACGGAAACACATTTTATCTTACCGGGTAATGTCGGGGGCGCGGACGTGACGTATTCCATTATTACCGACTACGGCAGCATCAGCCATACCTGGTCGAAATCCGTTCATTAATTTTTTCCCGTTAATAAAATAATTATGTACAGCCATAAAAAGCCGTTCACCTGCCGATTTTCTTCATTGCTGGTCATTCTCTGTGGCCTGGCAATGGCGATCTTTGCGCAGCAGGTTATGGCTGATGATTATTTTAACCCTGCCCTGCTGGATATTGATAATCCCCGGCAGGGTAAAACCGATTTGTCCATCTATGAAAAAGGGCCAGGTCAGGCGCCGGGGAAATATGAGGTCGCGGTATTTATCAATAATAATAAAATTGATACCCGCAACGTGACCTTTACGCTTCAGAAAGATTCGCAGGGCAACAGCACGCTGCAGCCTTGCTTTAGCCTTGAGGAATTAAAAAGCCTCGGCATCAAAACCAAAAGATTTCCGCAGCTAATGGCCAAAGGCCAGTGTGCTGATTTACATGTCATTCCTGCGGCATCCGCCACCTTTCGCGTTCGCAACCAGCAGCTGCTGATGAGCATCCCTCAAACGGCGCTGGGCCAGGTGCCTCGCGGTTACATTGACCCGAAAGAGTTTGACGAAGGGATCACTGCGGGCCTGCTTAATTACAGCGCCAATGCCAGCCACAGCCGCGCGCGACAGCACGGTGAGCAGGATAACAGCAGCCAGTACGTAAACCTGCGCCCAGGCCTGAACGTTGGCGCATGGCGCATTCGCAACTATTCCACCTGGAATCGCAGCACCACGGGCCATGAGGAGGAGCAGAAATTCACCTCCGTTTATACCTATGCGCAGCGCGATATCGTGGCAATGAAAAGCGACATCACCGTCGGCCAGAGCTCATCCCCTGCCGACGTGTTTGACAGCGTTCCCTACACCGGGGTGGAGCTGAAATCCGACAGCGACATGCTGCCAGACAGCGAGAAAGGCTATGCGCCGATTATCCGCGGCACGGCACACAGCAACGCGCTGGTGGTGGTTCGCCAGAACGGCTACGTCATTTATCAGAACACGGTCGCCCCCGGCGCGTTCGAAATTAACGATCTCTACCCCACCGGCAGCAGCGGCGATCTCCAGGTCACCGTGAAAGAAACCGACGGCAGCGAAAGCCATTTTGTCGTGCCGTTTGCCTCCGTGCCGGTCTTGCAGCGTGAAAAAAACCTGCGCTACAGCGTGACTGCCGGGCGTTATCGTTCCTATGACAACGATGTCGAAAAGACCCCGTTTGCCCAGGGCAGCGCCATCTACGGTTTACCCTACGGTATCACCGCCTACAGCGGCGTTCAGCAGAGCAGCCATTATCAGTCTCAGGCGGTGGGCGTCGGGAAAAACATGGGCGATTTAGGCGCCTTCTCCATTGACGTTACTCGCGCCAAAGCCCTGCTGAAAAAACAGCAGGCCAGCAAAGGCCAGTCGTGGCGCGTGCGCTACAGCAAAGATATCGCCCAGTCAGGCACTAACTTCTCGCTGGCCGGCTACCGCTATAACAGCAAAGGGTTTTACACCCTGGAAGACACCATGGAGTCGTATACCCGCTCTGACGACTGGTCTGAACCGCAGCAGCGCCGCGCCCGTACCGAAGCCACCGTCGACCAGACGCTGCCGGAAGGCTGGGGTTCCCTAACCCTGAGCCTGGTGAAAGAGACCTACTGGACCCAGAGCCAGGACATGACCTCGGTGAGCGTCAGCTACAACAACAGCTGGCACGGCGTGAGCTACAGCCTCAGCTACAGCATGAACAAAAACACCCGCGACAGCGACGAAGACGGCAATGAGGTGACGAACGACAACCAGTTCGCGCTGAGCGTCTCGGTGCCGCTGGACCACTGGATGCATAACACCTGGGCCACCTACAACCTGAACAACACCAAAGATGGCACCACGCAGAATATCGGTCTGAACGGTACGGCGCTGAAAGAAGATAACCTCAACTGGAATATTCAGGAGGGGGTGAGCAGTACCGGCAGCGGCAACTCCACCAGCCTCAATGCCGATTACAAAGCAACGTACGGCGAACTGAGCGGCGGCGTCAGCCAGGACAAATATCAGCAGACCGTGAACGTCGGCCTGCAGGGCGGCGTGGTTGCCCATGCGAACGGCATCACCCTGAGCCAGCCGCTCGGTGAGACCATCGCGCTGGTGAAAGCGCCGGGCACGCACGGGACGCACATCACTAACCAGACCGGCGTTGAAACCGACTTCCGCGGCTACACCGTTGTCCCGTATGTGACCGCGTATCGCCACAACACCATTGCGCTGGATACCGAAACGCTGTCGGACAATGCCGACGTCACCCACGCCGCGCAGGTCGTCACCCCAACTCGCGGGGCCGTGGTGCGCGCCAGCTTTAACACCCGCGTGGGGAACCGGGTACTGATGGTGCTCACGCAAAACGGGAAACCGCTGCCCTTTGGCGCAACGGTGACCACCGACGATAAGGACAGCGAGTTTATCGTGGGCAGTGGCGGCCAGACCTACCTCTCAGGTCTACCGCAGCAAGGGCATCTCACCGTCTCCTGGGGACAGGAAGCGAGCGAGCACTGCGTCGCTGACTATGTACTAACGGATGAGAAAGAGAAAACCAGCATCATTAACGCTGCCGCGCAGTGTCACTGATCCACCGTTCAGGCTAACGATTATGAACATGATGAAACAATGCTTTTTTGTACTGGTTCTGGGAACCGCCGCGTTATTTATGCCGCACGCAAAGGCCACCTGTTCCACGCCGGATATGCCGAAGATGATTAACGTCGCCTCGATTTCAGTTCCGACCACGCTTGCGGTGGGCGAAACCATTCCCGGCACGGAACAGACTGCGCATGTTGCGGGGCACTGCGATCAATCCATCGACAGCGGGCTGGAAATCGTCGCCTGCTATTACGGTACCGGTGCGGAAATCCCCGGCATGAAAGGTGTCTATGATTCCGGTGTTCCTGGTATCGGTATCGCGCTGATGAACGACAAAGGGCAACGCATCAGCGGAGCCGGTGGCGTGCAGTGCGACTCGCGCGCCATGCCCATTGGCTATGTCTCTGATGACGGGCAACTGTCCTTCAATTTTGATGTGACGCTGGAACTGGTTAAAACCAGTAGCGAAGTGACGTCCGGTACGCTGGTGCAGTCGCAAACTGAGTTTGGCATCGGCGTCTTCGGCCATGAAGGGATCGGCTCGCCAAACCATATCGCTTACGCCGGAAACATCAACCTGCAAACCGTCACATGTTCTGTGCTGCCAAAAAACCTCACCATCGACCTGGGCGATTTCCCGGTGAGCGACTTTATTGGCGTGGGCACGCTCTCACAACCTGCTCAGGAATTCAACGTTAGCGTGAACTGTAATACTACCGTACAGCCGGAAGTGAAGATCACCAGTGCGAACGGGTACGAAGAGGGATTTGAAGGGGTGATAAAACTGACCCCCGAGAGCGGAGCGGCAAAAGGGGTGGGCGTCAGGATGCTGTTTGACGGCAACATCGCCACCTTCGACAACTACGTCAGCACCCAGCGCCCGGCAGAAGCCAATGAAACGCTGGAGATCCCGTTCCAGGTTCGTTACATGCAAACGCAACCGGAGGTTCTCCCTGGCCCGGCGAACACGGTCGCCACCCTCACTCTCGCCTATAAATAACTGCCATGAAAAAAATACTGATAATTCTGCTGTTGGGTCTGACATCGTACGCTAACGCGGATGATATCCAGATCCAGATGACGGGTAATATTTACGCTAATACTTGCGTCGTAGACAGTGCCAGCCGCAACCTGACGGTAGATTTAGGTCAGGCGGTGTCGGGCAATTTTAAAGATGTAGGCGATACCGGCGAGTGGAAAGACTTTTCCCTTTCGGTGTCGCATTGTCCGGCCACGCTTGCCCTCGCCACCGCCTATTTCTACGGCCAGGCAGACAGCGCGCACCCGACAAAATTTGCCAATATAGGCAGCGCGAAAGGGCTGGCGCTGGAGCTGGCTGACCGTCAGGACAAGATACTCATTGCCCCACAGGCCGCCTTTAACGTCGCCATTAATCCGAGTGACCACACGGCGACGTTTCCGCTTTCCGCACGTTATTACGCCACCTCCATGCCGGTGAGCGCGGGTACGTTCAGCAGCGTGATTCAGGTGACATTCACTTACCAGTAGGACCGCGCCCCTTAGCACGGAGGCTTTTTCGACGCCCGGCAGCCAGTTTTGCCGGGCGTTTTTTTACTTCCGGCACGTCCGGCTGCTCGATCGGGAAGATCGGCAGCGCATTCAGCAGCCGCTGGCCGTAGTTTTTGGAGAGCAGACGTTTGTCATAAATCACCACCTCGCCCCAGCATCCGTGGCTACGGATCAAGCGCCCGACCTGCTGAATCAGGTTAAACGACGCCGCAGGCAGGCTTTGCACCTCAAACGGATAGCGGTTGAGGCTCTTCAGCCATTCGCCTTCGGTGATCACCACCGGGCTGTCGATAGGCGGGAAGGCGATCTTATGGATATGCACCTGCGTCAGGTAATCCCCCTTCAAATCCAGCCCTTCCGCGAAGGACTGTAGCCCCACCAGCACGCTGCGCTCGCCGTTATCGATGCGCTTGCGATGGGTTTCCACCAGCCGGTAACGGGGCTGGTCGCCCTGGACCAGCAGAAGCAGGCGCAGGTCGGTCACATGTTCCAGAAAACGCTGCATCGCCCGTCCGCTGGCAAACAGCACCAGCATGCCGGGGTACTTTCTGCTCTCCACCTGCTCGCGGAAGTAGGCCGCCATTTCCGCAATGTGCTGCTCTTCGTTGTCGATAAGCGGCTCATATTTCATGCGCGGAATGACCAGCTTGCCCTGCTCGCAGTGGTTGAACGGCGAATCCAGCGCGACAAAACGATCGCCCGCTTTTTCTTTCAGGCCGCTCATCTCCTGCAGCCGCGAGAAGCTGTTCAGGGAGCGCAGCGTGGCGGAGGTCACGACCACGTGCGGCACGCTGCGCCAGATGAGCTTTTCCAGCTGATCGGCCACGCGGATGCCCACGCAGTGGAAAAAGAGATGCACCTGCCCGTCCCGCACTTCCCGGGTGGCCCATTTGGTGACCGGCGCGCCCGACGCCTGCGCCATCGAGGCCAGCCGCCAGAGCTTGCTCTGGGCTTCGAACATTCCGAGCGCACGGTTCATCTGCAGCAGAATGCGGTGCAGGCGAACAACGTCATGGGTGCCGGTTTTCTCGCTGAGATCGTTTAAGAACATCTCCGCCAGCCCGCGCAGCTTTTCCAGATGCTTCGCCAGCTGCTGGCAAATCTCCATCACCTCGTCCGGCAGTTCGCCCATCGCAAAGCGGTGTTCCGCCTCCTGGGCCGCAGGAAGATAGAGGTTCAGGATGGTGTTCAGGGAGGAAATGAGGCTATAGACCTCTTCACAGTGGTCGCTCAGACGCTCCGGCACCGCGAGCGGCGGCGTGGTTTTTGGCCGGAACTGCTCCATGCAGGTGGCGACCAGCTTGCAGAAGAGATCCAGCTGCAGGCGGAACCAGGGCGCGGTAATTTCTGCGCTCATCTCCAGCGCGTCGCGCGCCACGTCGGGCAGATGGTGGCCTTCGTCGAGCACCAGCAGCAGGTTTTTCGGCTCCGGCAGCACCGCTTCGCTCTCCAGCGCCGCCATTACCAGGGCATGGTTAGCCACCACCACTTCGGCTTCCTGAATTTCGCGCCGCGCGACGAAGAACGGACATTCGCGATAGTAGTGGCAGTTGCGGTTCAGGCAGCTGGCCTTGTCGGTGCTGAGCCTGCGCCACAGATCGTCGCTGATGGCTTTATCGGTGTGATCGCGCAGGCCATCCCATTTATAGCCATCGAGATCGCCTTTCAGCGTTGCGCAGAGCTCCTGCTCGGCTTTGTTGTTTGGCGTGAGATCGTCGTCGAGAAACGCCAGCAGATCCTGTTGCGACGCCTCGCTGCTGGCAAGCCCTGCCAGGTTACGCGGACAGACGTAGCGCCCGCGCCCAAAGGCGGCGGTGAAGCGGAGATCGGGGATGATTTTGCGCAGCAGCGGCAAATCTTTGCTGAAGATCTGATCCTGCAAGGCCACGTTCGCAGTGCTGACCACCAGCGTTTTGTCCTCTTCCCGCGCAATAGCGATGCCGGGAATGAGATACGACAGGGTTTTCCCGACGCCGGTCGGGGCTTCAATCGCCAGATGTCGCCCGTCGTCCCCGGCGAGCGTTTTTGCCACGTCGGCAATCATCTGCCGCTGCGGCGCTCGGGGGATAAAATCGGGGATCTGCTGCTGAAGCGCCTTATACCAGGCGCCTATTTGCGCTTTCAGCGCCGCGGTTAAAGCCATTGGAAAACCTGAAATACTGTATAAACAGCCACTATTGTGGCACTTTCTCTTCGCCGTCGCAAAAAGAAAAGCCCGGCTTTACGACCGGGCTTCCAGATTACTGCGGGTTAGCAGGCTTGCGCGGGCGGCGTCGGCGCTGCCCCTCGCCTGCCGGTTTCCCTTCGCCGCTGCGCCACGGGCTTTCACCGGCCGGCTTGCCGTCGTTATTACGACGCGGCGGTTTGCCGGATGACTTCGGCGCGCCACCTTCAGCACGACGCGGCTGCTGGCCGCGACCACCGCCGCCCTGACCGCGACCACCACCCTGACGACCGTTCTGAATCGGCTCCGCTTTGATGGACGGGTCCACTTCATAGCCCGGAGTTTCGATGCGCGGGATCTCTTTCTTCAGCAGGCGTTCGATGTCGCGCAGTAGCTTGTGCTCGTCCACGCAGACCAGAGAGAGCGCCTCACCTGTTGCTGCCGCACGGCCGGTACGACCGATACGGTGAACGTAATCTTCCGGGACGTTTGGCAGCTCGTAGTTCACCACGTGCGGCAGCTCTTCAATATCGAGGCCACGGGCAGCGATGTCGGTCGCCACCAGCACGCGGATGTCGCCGGACTTGAAGTCCGCCAGCGCGCGGGTACGCGCGCCCTGGCTCTTGTTACCGTGGATCGCCGCGCTGCGGATGCCGTCTTTATTCAGCTGTTCCGCCAGGTGGTTCGCGCCGTGCTTGGTGCGGGTAAAGACCAGCACCTGCTGCCAGTTGCCCTGACCGATCATCTGGGAGAGCAGCTCCCGCTTGCGCTTTTTATCCACAAAGTGAACGTGCTGCGTCACCTGCTCGGAAGCGGTGTTGCGGCGCGCCACTTCCACTTCAAGCGGGTTATGCAGCAGCTTTTCCGCCAGCGCCTTGATCTCATCGGAGAAGGTCGCGGAGAAGAGCAGGTTCTGGCGACGCGGCGGCAGCTTCGCCAGCACGCGACGAATATCATGAATGAAGCCCATATCGAGCATGCGGTCGGCTTCGTCCAGCACCAGAATTTCAATGCTGTCGAGCTTAACCGCGTTCTGGTGTTCCAGATCCAGCAGACGGCCCGGCGTTGCCACCAGCACGTCCACGCCGCCGCGCAGCTTCATCATCTGCGGGTTAATGCTCACGCCACCGAAAACCACCAGCGAGCGAATGTTGAGATAGCGGCTGTACTCACGCACGTTCTCGCCAATCTGGGCTGCCAGCTCGCGGGTTGGGGTGAGGATCAGCGCGCGCACCGGACGACGGCCTTTGGCGTGCGGCTGGTTTTTTACCAGCAGCTCTAACAGCGGCAGGGTAAAGCCCGCGGTTTTACCGGTGCCGGTCTGGGCGCTGGCCATCAGGTCACGGCCCTGAAGCACGGCCGGAATAGCCTGCTGCTGGATAGGGGTTGGCTCAACGTAGCCCTGCTCTGCGATCGCGCGCAGAATTTCCGGGTTCAGGCCAAGGGAATCAAAAGACATAAAAACTCCGAACCGCCCCGACCATCACAGGTGTAGTTTTCAGGGAGATATCACGAATAGAAGGACAAAAACCACAATGTCGCGAAGGTGCGGAGTGTAGCAGCTTTTGTGACGTGGCGCATAAAATATCCCTGTCGTATCCCTCGACGATTTAGCGATTCAGGTATAATTTTAATCAATCGATTGATTAATTTTTAATGCCGACATGAATACGACACCGACGACAACCAAAGGTGAACAGGCCAAAAGCCAGCTTATCGCCGCCGCGCTGGCGCAGTTTGGCGAGTATGGCCTGCATGCCACCACGCGGGATATCGCCGCCCAGGCCGGGCAAAACATTGCGGCCATTACCTACTATTTTGGCTCAAAAGAGGATTTATACCTCGCCTGCGCCCAGTGGATTGCCGATTTTATTGGCAACAATTTTCGCCCGCACGTTGAGGAGGCCACCGCGCTGCTGAGCCAGCCGACGCCGGATCGTACCGCTATCAGGCAACTTATTCTCAATGCCTGCCACAATATGATCCGCCTGCTGACGCACGACGATACGCTCAACCTGAGCAAATTTATCTCCCGCGAGCAGCTCTCCCCCACTGCCGCTTATCAGCTGGTACACGATCAGGTGATTGCCCCGATGCACACCCATCTGACCCGGCTGATTGCCGCCTTCACCGGGCGGGACGCCAGCGATACCGACACCATTTTGCATACCCACGCCCTGCTGGGCGAAATTCTCGCCTTCCGTCTGGGGCGTGAAACCATCCTGTTACGCACGGGCTGGGCACAATTCGATGAGGATAAAGCCGCGCAGATTAGCCAGGTCATCACCTGTCATCTCGATCTGATCCTGCAAGGCTTAACGCAAAGGAGTCTGAAGTGATGAAAAAACCTGTCGCCATCGTTCTGGTGGTTGTTGTTTTGCTTGCCGCGGGAATCGGTGGCTGGCTGTGGTATCAGAGCCAGCAGGATCGGGGCCTGACGCTGTACGGTAACGTGGATATTCGCACGGTGAATATGAGCTTCCGCGTCGGCGGACGTCTCGCCTCGCTGAGCGTTGACGAAGGCGATGCCATCAAAGCCGGGCAGACGCTGGGCGTGCTGGATAAAGCCCCCTTTGAGAACGCGCTGATGCAGGCAAAAGCCGGCGTCTCCGTCGCCCAGGCGCAGTATGACCTGATGCTGGCAGGCTATCGCGATGAGGAGATTGCCCAGGCCGCTGCCGCCGTTAAGCAGGCCAAAGCCGCCTACGACTACGCGCAGAACTTCTATAACCGCCAGCAAGGGCTGTGGAAAAGCCGCACCATTTCCGCCAACGATCTGGAAAACGCGCGGTCATCCCGCGACCAGGCGCAGGCGACGCTGAAATCCGCGCAGGATAAATTAAGCCAGTACCGCTCCGGTAACCGCGAGCAGGACATCGCCCAGGCGAAGGCCAGCCTCGAGCAGGCGCAGGCGCAGCTTGCCCAGGCGGAGCTGGATCTGCGCGACACTATCTTAACCGCCCCGTCTGACGGCACGCTGATGACCCGCGCGGTAGAGCCGGGCAGCATGCTCAGCGCGGGCAGCACCGTCTTGACGCTGTCCTTAACCCGTCCGGTATGGGTGCGGGCCTACATTGATGAGCCGAATCTCGGCCAGATGCAGCCGGGCCGCGAGCTGCTGCTCTATACCGACGGTAGCCCGGACAAGCCGTATCACGGCAAAGTGGGCTTTGTCTCCCCTACCGCCGAATTCACGCCGAAAACCGTTGAAACGCCGGATCTGCGTACCGACCTCGTGTACCGTCTGCGCATCATCGTCACCGACGCGGACGACGCGCTGCGTCAGGGCATGCCTGTTACCGTGACCTTAAACGACGGGGAACGACATGAATGATGCGGTTATCCAGCTCAACAATCTGGTCAAACGCTTCCCCGGAATGGATAAACCGGCGGTCGCGCCGCTGAACTGCACCATTCAGAAAGGCTACGTGACCGGACTGGTGGGCCCGGACGGCGCGGGCAAAACCACGCTGATGCGGATGCTGGCGGGGCTGCTGAAGCCGGATGAAGGCTCGGCCAGCGTGCTTGGCCTTGACCCGATAAAAGACGACGGCGCGCTCCACGCCATGCTCGGCTATATGCCGCAGAAGTTTGGCCTGTACGAAGATTTAACGGTGATGGAGAACCTCAATCTGTACGCCGACCTGCGCAGCGTCACCGGTGAAACCCGGCAGAAAACCTTTGCCCGACTGCTCGAATTTACCTCCCTCGGCCCGTTCACCGACCGGCTGGCGGGCAAGCTTTCCGGCGGGATGAAGCAGAAGCTGGGGCTGGCCTGTACGCTGGTGGGCGAGCCGAAGGTGCTGTTGCTCGATGAGCCCGGCGTCGGCGTGGACCCGATCTCCCGCCGCGAGCTGTGGCAGATGGTGCACGAGCTGGCGGGCGACGGGATGCTGATCCTCTGGAGCACCTCCTACCTCGACGAAGCGGAGCAGTGCCGGGACGTGCTGCTGATGAACGAGGGCGAACTGCTCTATCAGGGCGAACCGACCGAGCTGACGCACACCATGGCCGGGCGCAGTTTTCTTCTGCACAGCCCGCAGGAGTCCAACCGCAGGCTGCTGCAGCGGGTGCTGAAGCTGCCGCAGGTGAGCGACGGGATGATTCAGGGCCGCTCGGTGCGCGTGATCCTCAAAAAAGAGGCCACCGTCGACGATATTCGCCGTGCGCCGGGCATGCCTGAGATTGAAATGGACGAGACCGCCCCGCGCTTTGAAGATGCGTTTATCGATCTTCTGGGCGGTGCAGGCACATCGGAATCGCCCCTTGGCGCAATCCTGCACACGGTGGAAGGCACGCCGGGCGAAACGGTTATCGAAGCAAAATCGCTCACCAAAAAATTCGGGGACTTCGCCGCCACCGACAACGTCAACTTTGCGGTGAAGCGCGGCGAGATATTTGGCCTGCTCGGGCCGAACGGCGCGGGAAAATCCACCACCTTTAAAATGATGTGCGGCCTGCTGGTTCCGACGTCCGGCAAGGCGCTGGTGCTGGACATGGATCTTAAAGTCAGCTCCGGCAAGGCGCGCCAGCATCTCGGCTATATGGCGCAGAAGTTCTCGCTGTACGGCAACCTGACGGTCGAGCAGAATCTGCGCTTTTTCTCCGGCGTGTACGGCCTGCGCGGGCGGGCGCAGAATGAAAAAATCCGCCGCATGAGCGACGCCTTCGGGTTAACGAATATTGCGTCCCACGCCACCGACGAGCTGCCGCTCGGCTTTAAGCAGCGTCTGGCGCTGGCCTGCTCGTTGATGCACGAGCCGGATATCCTGTTTCTTGATGAACCTACGTCAGGCGTCGATCCCCTCACCCGCCGCGAGTTCTGGCTGCACATCAACAGCATGGTGGAAAAAGGCGTGACCGTGATGGTCACCACCCACTTTATGGATGAGGCGGAATACTGCGACCGCATCGGGCTGGTCTATCGCGGCAAGCTGATTGCCCACGGCACGCCGGATGACCTGAAAGCGCAGGCCGCCGACGACGCACAGCCAGACCCGACCATGGAGCAGGCGTTTATCACCCTCATCCACGACTGGGATAAGGAGAATGCTCATGCGCAGTAACGCCCTTTCCTGGCGCCGGGTGCGCGCCCTGTGCATCAAAGAGACGCGGCAGATCGTGCGCGATCCCAGCAGTTGGCTGATTGCGGTGGTGATCCCCCTGCTGCTGCTGTTTATTTTTGGCTACGGCATTAACCTCGACTCCAGCAAGCTGCGGGTCGGTATTTTGCTGGAGCAGCAGAGCGAAGAGGCGCTGGACTTCACCCATGCCATGACCGGCTCACCCTACATTGACGCCACCGTCAGCGACAACCGGCAGGAACTGATTCAGAAAATGCAGGCCGGGAAAATTCGCGGCCTGATCGTCATCCCGGTGGATTTCGCCGCCAACATGGCGCGCCCGGGCGCCGATGCGCCGATTCAGGTGATTACCGACGGCAGCGAGCCGAACACAGCCAACTTCGTGCAGGGCTATGCGGAGGGGATCTGGCAGCTCTGGCAGATGCAGCGCGCCGAAGACCGGGGCGAGACGTTTGAACCGCTCATTGATGTGCAGACGCGCTACTGGTTTAACCCCGCCGCCATCAGCCAGCACTTTATTATTCCGGGGGCGGTGACCATCATTATGACGGTGATTGGCGCGATCCTCACCTCGCTGGTCATCGCCCGCGAGTGGGAGCGCGGCACTATGGAGGCGCTGCTCTCCACCGAGGTGACGCGGGTTGAGCTGCTGCTGTGCAAGCTCATCCCCTACTACTTCCTCGGCATGCTGGCGATGCTGCTCTGCATGCTGGTCGCGGTCTTTATTCTTGGCGTGCCGTATCGCGGCTCGCTGGTGGTACTGTTCTTTATCACCAGCCTGTTTTTACTCAGCACCCTGGGGATGGGGCTGTTAATTTCCACCATCACCCGCAACCAGTTTAACGCCGCGCAGGTGGCGCTCAACGCCGCTTTCCTGCCATCGATTATGCTCTCCGGGTTTATCTTCCAGATAGACAGCATGCCTGCGGTGATCCGCGCTGTGACCTACATCATTCCGGCGCGCTACTTCGTGAGCACGCTGCAAAGCCTGTTCCTGGCGGGGAATATTCCGGTGGTGCTGATTATCAATACCCTGTTTTTGCTGGCGTCGGCGGTGATGTTTATCGGGTTGACGTGGCTGAAAACCAAACGGCGACTGGATTAAGGAGCGCACATGTTTCACCGCTTATGGACATTGATCCGCAAAGAGCTGCAGTCCCTGCTGCGCGAGCCGCAAACCCGCGCCATTCTGGTGCTGCCGGTGCTGCTTCAGGTTTTATTGTTCCCGTTTGCCGCCACCCTTGAGGTAACTAACGCCACCATTGCCATTTATAATGAAGACAACGGCAAACACGCCGTCGAGCTGACGCAGCGTTTTGCCCGGGCGAAGGCCTTTACCCACATCCTGTTGCTGAAAAGCCCGCAGGAGATCCAGCCCACTATCGACACGCAAAAAGCGCTGCTGCTGGTGCGTTTTCCGGCGGATTTCTCCCGCAATCTGGATACCTTCCAGACCGCGCCAATGCAGCTGATCCTCGACGGGCGCAACTCCAACAGCGCCCAGATAGCGGCCAACTACCTGCAGCAGATAGTGAAGGAGTATCAGCAGGAGCTGATGGAGGGCAAACCGAAGCCCAATAACAGCGAGCTGGTGGTGCGCAACTGGTACAACCCGAATCTGGACTACAAGTGGTTTGTGGTGCCGTCGCTGATCGCCATGATCACCACCATCGGGGTGATGATCGTGACCTCCCTGTCCGTGGCCCGCGAGCGCGAACAGGGCACGCTGGATCAGCTGCTGGTTTCCCCGCTCGCCACCTGGCAGATTTTCGTCGGCAAAGCGGTACCGGCGCTGATCGTCGCCACCTTCCAGGCCACCATCGTGCTGGGAGTGGGAATTTGGGCCTACGAGATCCCGTTCGCCGGATCGCTGGCGCTGTTTTACTTCACGATGGTGATTTACGGGCTGTCGCTGGTGGGGTTTGGGCTGCTGATTTCAGCGCTCTGCTCCACGCAGCAGCAGGCATTTATCGGGGTATTCGTCTTTATGATGCCGGCGATTCTGCTCTCCGGGTACGTGTCGCCCGTCGAGAACATGCCGGTGTGGCTGCAGGATTTAACGTGGATAAACCCGATTCGACACTTTACGGATATCACCAAGCAGATCTATCTGAAGGATGCGAGTCTGGACATTGTCTGGGGAAGTTTGTGGCCGCTACTGGTCATAGCGGCCACGACGGGGTCAGTGGCCTATGCGATGTTTAGACGCAACATTGCGTAGCTTTTTCTCTTTAGTGAGCAGCGACACTACCGCTGGCCCTGCAAGGATTGCCAGACCCGCCAGGGCCAGCAGCAGGTTGTTTTGCAGCACGCGTGACAGCAGCCACAGCACGATCATCGCGGCACCAAAGTACCAGGTGGTGGTGAGCTCTTCGAGCACATCACCCACCTCGCGCCAGCGCGCGTCATGGTGGCGCTGTAAGAACAGCATCGACAGCACAGTGACGCCATAGAGGACGCATAGCCCTAAGCCAACACGCACCAGCGTGCCGCTCATCAAGCCCATCACCAGTACGGCCACGACCAGTAAATGCAACATTATCTGCCAGCAACTCAAACCCGTTGCGACACGAACACGTTGTTGCCACTTCATGGCTTCTCTCCTGAAGGATTTTTCTCTGCTTAATCAGACTACCGCACTTTACGGAAAATTCCGTAACGCCGCATCTTTTTGTGACGCCGACTACACTTTATTTTCATCGGGATAGTCACCCAGGAAGGTGTTTATGAGCAAAAAAACGCAGCATTTCTCGCTTAAGGTGCTGACGATAAACATTCATAAGGGCTTCACAGCATTTAACCGCCGCTTCATTTTACCGGAGCTGCGCGACGCGGTACGCACCGTCAGCGCGGACATTGTCTGCCTGCAGGAGGTGATGGGCGCGCACGAGGTACACCCCATGCATTTCGAAAACTGGCCCGATACGCCGCACTATGAATTCCTGGCCGACACCATGTGGAGCGATTACGCTTACGGCCGCAACGCGGTCTATCCGGAAGGCCATCACGGTAATGCGGTGCTGTCGCGTTTTCCTATAGAACATTATGAGAACCGGGACGTTTCCGTCGGGGAGAGCGAAAAGCGCGGGCTGCTTTACTGCCGCATCACGCCGCCGGAACTTGACGTTCCGGTTCACGTGGGCTGCGTTCACCTCGGACTGCGTGAAGCCCACCGCCAGGCGCAGCTGCAGATGCTGGCGGACTGGACCAATGCGCTGCCGGAAGGCGAACCCGTGGTGGTCGCCGGGGATTTTAACGACTGGCGGCAGCGCGCCAACCATCCGCTGAAGGTCAAAGCGGGACTGGAGGAAATTTTCACCCGGGCACATGGTCGTCCCGCACGGACGTTTCCGGTGCGCTTCCCCCTGCTGCGCCTGGACCGCATCTACGTGAAAAATGCGCATGCCAGCAGCCCGACGGCGCTGGCGTTACTGAACTGGCGACATCTTTCCGACCATGCCCCGCTGAGCGCGGAGATCCACTTATGAAATGCACCTGGCAGGAAGGTAACCGTATTACGCTGCTGGAAAACGGCGATAACTTCTATCCGGCGGTCTTTGAGGCGATTAGCCACGCACAGCAGAAAGTCTACCTTGAAACGTTTATCTGGTTTGAAGACGACGTTGGCAGGCAGCTGCACAGCGTACTGCTGCATGCCGCCCGGCGCGGGATAAAAATCGAGGCCCTGCTCGATGGATATGGCTCGCCGGATCTTAGTGATGAATTTGTTAACGAGCTCACCGCCGCCGGCGTGGTGTTCCGCTACTACGATCCCGGTCCGCGTCTGTTCGGCATGCGCACCAACCTGTTCCGCCGCATGCACCGCAAAATCGTCGTAGTGGACGAAACGGTGGCGTTCGTGGGCGGCATTAACTACTCCGCCGAACATATGTCGGATTACGGCCCGGAGGCCAAGCAGGACTACGCGATCCGCATTGAGGGACCGGTGGTTCAGGACATCCAGCTGTTCGTGCTGGAAAACTTGCCCGGTAAAGAGGCCGCTCGCCGCTGGTGGCGACGCCGTCATCGCCCGGAAGAGAACCGCAAGCCCGGCGAAGCGCAGGCGCTGTTTGTCTGGCGGGACAACGAGGAGCATCGGGACGATATTGAACGTCATTACCTGAAGATGCTGGCCAATGCGAAGCGCGAAGTGATTATCGCCAACGCCTATTTCTTCCCCGGCTACCGTATTCTGCACGCCATGCGCAACGCGGCCCGACGCGGCGTGAGCGTTAAACTGATTGTGCAGGGCGAGCCGGATATGCCGATTGTGAAGGTGGGCGCGCGCCTGCTCTACCGCTACCTGGTGAAAAGCGGCGTGCAGATATATGAATACCGCCGCCGCCCGCTGCACGGCAAAGTGGCCGTCATGGATGACCACTGGGCAACCGTCGGCTCCAGTAACCTCGATCCGCTGAGCCTGTCGCTTAACCTGGAAGCGAACCTGATCATCCACGACCGTCAGTTTAACCAGACCCTGCGGGATAACCTTCAGGGACTTATCCATAAGGACTGTGTGCGGGTGGATGAGTCCATGGTGCCGAAACGGAGCTGGTGGAACGTTGGCATCGGCGTGGTGGTGTTCCACTTCCTGCGCCACTTCCCGGCGATGGTCGGCTGGCTGCCGGCGCATACGCCGAAGCTGGCGCAGGTTGATCCGCCGGTACAACCTGAAATGGAAACCCAGGACCGCGTTGAAGCGGAAGATGGAGGCAAACCCTGATGTCAAAATCTCATCCTCGCTGGCGGCTGGCGAAAAAAATCCTCACCTGGGTATTTTTTATCGCGGTCGCGGTACTGCTGGTGGTCTACGCGCAGAAAGTGGACTGGGAAGAGGTGTGGAAGGTTATCCGCAACTATAACCGGCTGGTGCTGCTGGGTGCCGTAGGGCTGGTTATCGTCAGCTACCTGATGTACGGCTGCTACGACCTGCTCGGTCGCGCCTACTGCGGCCACAAGCTGGCTAAACGTCAGGTGATGCTGGTGTCGTTTATCTGCTACGCCTTCAACCTGACGCTGAGCACCTGGGTGGGCGGCATCGGCATGCGCTATCGCCTGTACTCGCGTCTCGGATTACCGGGTGGCACCATCACCCGCATTTTCTCACTGAGTATCACCACCAACTGGCTGGGGTACATTCTGCTGGGCGGGGTGATTTTCACCATCGGCGTGGTGCAGCTGCCCGCGCACTGGTATATCGACGAGGCCACGCTGCGCATTCTCGGCATCGTGCTGCTGCTGATCATCGCCGTGTATCTGTGGGCCTGCGCCTTTGCCAAACGCCGCCATATGACCATTAAAGGGCAGAAACTGGTACTGCCGTCATGGAAGTTCGCGGTGCTGCAGATGGCGGTATCCAGCGCCAACTGGATGGCGATGGGGGCGATCATCTGGCTGTTGATTGGCGAGGACGTGAACTACTTCTTCGTGCTGGGCGTGCTGCTGGTGAGCAGTATCGCCGGGGTTATCGTGCATATTCCGGCGGGAATTGGTGTGCTGGAGGCGGTGTTTATCGCGCTGCTGGCCGGAGAACATGTTTCACAGGGGACGATTATTGCCGCCCTGCTCGCCTACCGCATGCTCTATTACTTCCTGCCGCTGGCGCTGGCAACGGTCTGTTATCTGGTGCTGGAGAGCCGGGCGAAAAAGTTACGGGCGAAAAATGAAAAGGCAATGGCGAAATAAAAGCAAAACGGCAACTTTGTTGCCGTTTTTAGTGTTTGTTCCCTCTCCCGTGGGAGAGGGTCAGGGTGAGGGCACCAGACCGCACCGCCACCCGGCAAAGCAACCTCAGCGACGGTTGCCGAAAATCCGCAGCAGCATCAGGAACAGGTTGATGAAGTCCAGATAGAGCGTCAGCGCGCCCAGAATCGAGTATTTGCGCAGGTTTGAACTGTCGCGCACGTCGATCTGCTCGCCGATGTTTTTCAGCTTCTGGGTGTCGTAGGCCGTCAAGCCAACGAAGACCACCACCCCGATATAGGTCACGGCCCACATCAGCGCGTCGCTCTTCAGCCACAGGTTCACCAGCGATGCCAGCACAATCCCGATCAACCCCATAAACAGCATATTACCTAAGCCGCTCAAGTCACGTTTGGTGGTGTAACCGTACAGGCTCATCACGCCGAACATCCCGCCGGTCACCACGAAGGTGCTGGCGATGGAGGAGTAGGTGTAGACGATGAAAATACTGGAGAGCGTCAAACCGGTCAGCGCCGAATAGAGCATAAACAGCGTGGTCGCCATTCCGGCACTCAGCTTTTGTACCAGGCCAGAAAGCACAAACACCAGCGCAAGCTGCGCGATAATCAGCCCAAAGAAGGTGATTTTGCTGGAGAAGATAAACATCATCAGTTCAGGCGTGTTCGCCGCATACCACGCAATAAACGCGGTAAGCAGCAGGCCGACCGTCATCCAGCCGTACACCTGAGCCATATACGTCTGCAGGCCGCTACGGGTCTGCTGTACTATTGAATCGGAACGCGGAAATCGGTCCATGATTCACTCCTGATTAAGGTTAAGAAGACACACACGTTAAGAGTAACACATCCACGTAAACCGACTACCAACGGCTGGCGGCCTGTTTATCGCTGTCGCGAGATTCCACCCAGCGCTCGCCTTCCGGCGTGGCTTCGCGCTTCCAGAACGGCGCTTTGGTTTTGAGGTAATCCATAATGAACTCCCCTGCCGCAAAGGCGCTACCGCGGTGCGCGCTGGTCACGCCGACAAAGACAATCTCTTCGCCGGGCCACATCTCGCCGATGCGGTGGATCACCGTGACCCGCCCGAGCGGCCAGCGGCCTCGCGCTTCATCCACAATTGCCGCCAGCGATTTCTCCGTCATGCCCGGATAGTGCTCCAGCGTCAGCGCTTTTACGCTGTCGCCGAGATTGTGGTTACGCACTTTACCGGTGAAAGTAACGACCGCGCCGTCTTCATCGCGCTCCGCCAGCCAGTCATATTCTGTACCGACGTTAAAGCGCTCGGGACCGACCAGAATTCGGGTTTCAGCCATCTTAGCCCCCTGTGACCGGCGGGAAGAAGGCCACTTCATCCCCTTCAGTCAGCGGGTGGGTGAACTCCACCAGCGTCTGGTTAACGGCCGCCAGCAGCTTGCCTTCGTCGAGCGCCAGCGCCCAGCGGTCGCTTTGTGCCGCCAGGTGCGCGCGCAGGGCGGCGACGTTTTCAAAAGAGCCGTCCAGCGTCAGGCTGTCGGTATTAACCAGCTCACGCACCTGGGCGAAAAAGAGCACCTTAATCATGGCTGTCCACCTTAAAATCACCGGATTTGCCGCCGCTTTTTGCCAGCAGACGAACCGGGCCAATCACCATATCTTTCTGCACCGCTTTGCACATGTCGTAGATGGTCAGCGCGGCGACGGAGGCCGCCGTCAGGGCTTCCATCTCCACGCCGGTTTTGCCGGTTAAGCGGCAGAGGGACTCAATACGCACGCGGTTGTGCTCCGGCTGCGCCTGCAGGTTCACTTCCACCTTGCTCAGCATCAGCGGATGGCAGAGCGGGATGAGGTCCCAGGTCCGTTTTGCAGCCTGAATACCGGCGATGCGGGCGGTGGCAAAGACGTCGCCCTTATGGTGGCTGCCGTCGATAATCATCGCCAGCGTCTCAGGCAGCATGGTGACGAATGCCTCAGCACGCGCCTCGCGCACCGTTTCGGCCTTGGCGGAGACATCCACCATATGCGCTTCGCCAGCGGCGTTAATGTGGGTCAGTTGTGACATAGTTTACTTCTTCAAATGGGGATGAAAATTACACGGACGGGTACGGGCATCCAGCTGCGGGGCAATAATATTTTCCCATGCGGTGCGGCAGGCTTTGGTCGAGCCCGGCATGGCGAAAATCAGCGTGTTGTTTGCCACGCCGGCCACCGCGCGCGACTGCAGCGTGGAGGTGCCAATCTCTTCAAAGGAGAGCATGCGGAACACCTCGCCGAAGCCTTCCACCTCGCGGTCGAACAGCGGGATCAGCGCTTCAGGCGCCTGATCGCCTGCGGTAAAGCCGGTGCCGCCGGTGATCAGCACCACCTGCACCTCATCGCTGGCGATCCACTGAGAGACCTGCGCGCGAATGGCGTAGCGGTTCTCCTTCACGATCGCTTTATCGACGATGTGATGCCCCGCGTCATGGGCCGCCTCGCGCAGCCAGTGGCCGGAGGTATCATCCTCTTCGCCACGGCGGTCGGAAACGGTAAGAATAGCAATGCGTGTCGGGATAAATTCTGCGCTGACCTGACTCATCTTCTGGTTCCTTCTAAAGACTGATTACCCGCCGATGTAGGACAGGTTCTGAGTAATGCCGGTATTGCCCTGATGCAGGAAGTGGGTCTGCTTTTTGTGCGTCAGCGCTTCAGAAATGCGCGCTTCAAGCGCGGCCTGCTGCGCATCGTCTTCCAGCAGATCGCGAAGATCCACGCCACCGTCGCCAAACAGGCAGAGATGGAGTTTGCCGACGGAAGAGACGCGCAGGCGGTTGCAGCTGGCACAGAAGTCTTTCTCATAGGGCATGATCAGCCCAATTTCGCCTTCGTAATCCGGGTGACAAAAGACCTGTGCCGGGCCGTCGCTGCGCTGGCGGATCTGGTGGATCCAGCCGCGTTTCAGCAGCTCATCGCGCAACACCATGCCGGAAATATGGTGACGGCGGAACAGCTCGCTGCCCTCGCCCGTTTCCATCAGCTCGATAAAACGCAGTTGAATGGGACGGGATTTAATCCACGCCAGGAAGGTGTCCAGCTGATGGTGGTTTACGTCGCGCATCAGCACCGTGTTGACTTTGACTTTTTCGAACCCGGCGGTAAACGCCGCATCGATGCCGTCCATCACCTGGCGGAACTTGTCCTGACCGGTAATGGAGTGAAACTGCCGGGCATCAAGGCTGTCCACGCTGACGTTGATCGCGGTTAAGCCAGCGTCGCGCCAGTTGGCCACGTCACGCGCCATGCGGTAACCGTTGGTGGTCACCGCGATCTGGCGGATGCGTTCGTTTTCGCGTACGGCGGCAATGATGTCGGGGAAATCGCGGCGCAGGGAGGGTTCGCCACCGGTCAGACGGACTTTTTCGGTACCGAGCTCAGAGAACGCACGCGTGACGCGGCGCACTTCATCCACGGAGAGAAAGCCATTATTGGTGACGCTGCCCGGCTTGTAGCCATCGGGCAGGCAGTAGGTGCAACGGAAGTTGCACACATCGGTAATCGACAGACGCAAGTAGTAAAACTTACGCGCGAAAGCATCAGTAAGTTGTGAAGCCATGTACACCTTTCCAGATCGGGAGGCACAGTCATTTCTTTCTGTACCCTGGTGGCAAATCCGCCACGGCCAGGGCGCCATATCATTCGACACAGGCGCCAGGGCTAGAGTGTATGTTTTCAGTTTTGAAAACGTGGTTATGGCGATAGTAGCGTGGAAATCGACACTCCGCCATTGTCGCTTTTCGCTATATAATTATGTATATAGCGATTCAGTCCTGCATTTTCGCTACAGAATACCTAAAAACCGCATTTTCGCATTGATATACGTCATTTTGCATTGGGTGAGGCATCGTCTTTTGGGGGTAGTTAGGTTACTGTTACGCGATCGAACGTGATAAGGAATACGTATGCGCAATCGCACTTTTGCGGATCTTGACCGAGTGGTCGCTCTTGGCGGAGGCCACGGCCTGGGCCGCGTCATGTCCTCTTTGTCGTCACTGGGCTCACGGCTGACAGGGATAGTGACAACCACCGACAACGGCGGCTCAACCGGGCGGATCAGGCGGGCTGAAGGCGGCATTGCCTGGGGAGATATGCGCAACTGCCTGAACCAGTTAATTACCGAGCCGAGCGTCGCGTCGGCGATGTTTGAGTACCGTTTTGGCGGCAATGGCGAACTTTCCGGGCATAACCTCGGAAATCTGATGTTAAAGGCGCTGGATCATCTGAGCGTAAGGCCTCTGGAAGCCATCAACTTAATCCGTAATCTGCTCAAGGTGGATGCATTCCTGATCCCCATGTCTGAACAACCGGTTGACTTGATGGCAATCGATGCCGAAGGGCATGAAGTTTACGGCGAGGTGAATATTGACCAGCTCCTCCTGCCGCCAACGGAGTTGATGACCTATCCGAGCGTGCCCGCCACGCGGGAAGCGGTGGAGGCCATTGGTGAAGCGGATCTTATCCTGATCGGTCCAGGCAGTTTTTATACCAGCCTGATGCCCATTCTGCTGGTAAAAGAGCTGGCGCAGGCGCTACGTCGCACCCCTGCCCCGATGGTCTATATCGGTAACCTGGGCCGTGAGCTGAGCCCGGCAGCGGCGAGCCTGTCGCTGGCGGACAAGCTGGACCTGATGGAGCAGTACGTCGGTAAGAAAATTATCGACGGTGTCGTGGTTGGGCCAAAAGTGGATGTGACAGGGATTGGCGATCGCGTGGTGGTGCAGGAGCCGCTGGAAGCCAGCGATATTAAATATCGTCACGACCGCCACCTGCTGCGCGAGGCGCTGGAGAAAGCGATTCAGGCGTTGGGTTAGGTTCGCTTTGTGCGGCCTGATGCCCTCACCCCAGCCCTCTCCCACTGTACGGTCCGGGGACATAGTGAACACTTGTTCGGGGACATGGTAGACACTTACAACTGAGGCATAAGAACCCGTTTATGGAGTCGCTTATGCCCTGGGATGCGAGAGATACCATGTCATTACGTACCGAGTTTGTACTGTTCGCCTCGCAGGACGGGGCGAACATCCGTTTCCTCTGCCGTCAGTTCGGCATTTCTCCTGCCACCGGCTACAAGTGGCTTCAGCGCTGGGCTGAGGAAGGTGCCTCCGATCTTCAGGACCGCTCCCGCGCACCTCATCATTCCCCGAACCGCTCATCTGACGACATCACGGCCCTGCTGCGCATGGCGCATGACCGTCATCAACGCTGGGGCGCCCGCAAGATTAAGCGCTGGCTTGAAGACCAGGGGGACCGTATGCCCGCCTTCAGCACCGTCCATAGCCTGATGGCCCGTCACGGTCTGCTGCCGGGCGCATCACCGGGCGTTCCGGCTACGGGACGCTTCGAACATGACGCGCCGAACCGGCTCTGGCAGATGGATTTTAAGGGCCACTTTCCCTATGGCGGTGGCCGCTGCCATCCGCTCACCCTGCTGGACGACCACTCCCGTTTTTCCCTGTGCCTGGCGCACTGTACCGATGAACGGCGCGAGACCGTGCAGCAGCAGCTGGTCAGCGTGTTTGAACGCTACGGCCTGCCGGACAGGATGACGATGGACAACGGCT